>NZ_JBFAJT010000006.1:0-267259 GCF_040655335.1 Streptomyces sp. NPDC050439 | reverse complement strand
GGCGTCGTGTTTCACGTGAAACACGACGCCCCACCGCTGCGACCCATCAACAGCAGCTTCAGAGCTGCAGCTTGAAGCCCACATGGGATGCCGTGAACCCGAGGCGCTCATAGAAGCGGCGGGCATCGGTGCGGCTGGCATCAGAGGTCAGCTGCACCAACTGGCAGCCCTGTCGCCGGGATTCATCGACGGCCCACTCGATGAAGCGGGTGCCGAGACCGCCGCCGCGCTCATCCGCATGGACACGTACGCCCTCGATGATCGACCGCAACGCTCCCTTCCGGGACAGGCCCGGAACGATCGTGAGCTGCAGCGTGCCGACGACGCGTCCCTCGCGTACGGCGACGACCTGATGCTGGTTCGGGTCCGTGGCGAGGCGTTCGAACGCGGCGAGGTACGGGGTGAGGTCGTCCAGCGACTCGCGCGTGCTGCCCAGGGGATCGTCGGCGAGCATCTCCACGATGGCGGGGATGTCGTCGGCGACCGCCGGGCGTATCTCAAGATCTCCCATGAGGCGCAGCCTATGCAGCCACCCAGTCTTTCGGGAGGCGACCGCGGACGCCGGGGAGCGACCGCCCCTCTCAGGAGGCGACCGCCCCTCTCAGGAACGCCACCGCGTGGTCGGCAGGAACGCCACCGCGTAGCCGGCTGCCCTACGCCGGAACCCGCACCGCTTCCACGGCCCTGACCAGCGGAGCCAGCTCCGGGTTCAGTGCCGCCTCGTCGAGCGCCTCGCGCAGCGCGGTGTCATTGGTGGGGCGGGCCTCGGCAAGCAGCGAGGCGCCCGCCTCGCTGACGTCCGTGTAGATGCCGCGGCGGTCGGTGGGGCAGAGGTAGCGGGACAGCAGCCCGCGGTCCTCGAGCCGCGTGACCAGCCGCGTGGTGGCGCTCTGGCTGAGTACGACGGCGTCGGCGACCTGCTTCATCTGCAGATGACCGCCCTCCCCGTCGTGCTGGCGGCTGAGGACGTCCAGCAGGGAGTACTCGCGCACGCTCAGGTCGTGCCTGGCCTGCAGAGCGCGCTCGATGTGGGTCTCGATCTTCCCGTGGAGCAGGGAGAGCGCGCACCAGCCCTGCGCAAGGGCGGTCAGTGCGGGGTCCGTCGCTGTCATGGCTCTTGTTCCTCCGTCCCGGAGCTGCTGAAGCCAGGATAGTCCACCGACGCAATATCCAGCGGTTGCAAGTAACCCGCGTGTGCAACTATTGTGGACGCAAGCTAAGCGCACCTGCAACCGTCTTGGAAGGTAGAACCATGCCTCTCGCGCTACTGGCCCTCGCGATCGGGGCCTTCGGAATCGGGACCACAGAGTTCGTGATCATGGGACTGCTCCCTGAGGTCGCGGGTGACTTCGGCGTCTCCATCCCCACGGCCGGCCTTCTCGTGACCGGCTACGCACTCGGCGTCGTACTCGGCGCTCCCCTGATGACCGTCCTCGGCACCCGCATCTCGCGCAAGCGCATGCTGATGCTGCTCATGGGCCTGTTCATCGCGGGCAACCTGCTCTCCGCCGTGGCCCCGGTCTTCGGCGTCATGCTCGCGGGCCGAGTGGTCGCCTCGCTCGCCCACGGAGCCTTCTTCGGCATCGGCTCGGTCGTCGCGGCGGAACTGGTCGCACCGCAGAAGAAGGCCGGAGCCATCGCCATGATGTTCACGGGCCTGACGGTGGCCAACGTGGTCGGTGTGCCGCTCGGCACGCTCGTCGGACAGACCCTCGGCTGGCGCACCACCTTCGCCGTCGTCGCTGGGCTCGGCGTCATCGGCCTGGCAGGCATCGCCAAGCTCGTGCCGGACCTCCCCAAGCCCGAAGGCGTACGGCTGCGCCACGAGCTGGCCGCCTTCCGCAATGTCCAGGTGCTGCTCGCCATGGCGATGACGATTCTCGGCTTCGGCGGAGTCTTCGCGGCCGTCACCTACCTCGCCCCGATGATGACGGACGTCGCCGGCTACGCGGACTCCTCCGTGACCTGGCTTCTCGTCCTCTTCGGCCTCGGCATGGTCGCGGGCAACCTGATCGGCGGAAAGTTCGCGGACCGCGCCCTGATGCCGCTGCTCTACATCTCGCTCAGCTCGCTGGCCGTCGTGCTCGCCCTCTTCACCTTCACCGCGCACAACAAGATCGCGGCCGCCGTGACCATCACGCTCATCGGCGCCCTGGGCTTCGCCACCGTGCCGCCGCTGCAGAAGCGGGTGCTCGACCAGGCCTCCGGCGCCCCCACGCTCGCCTCGGCCATGAACATCGGCGCCTTCAACCTCGGCAACGCGCTCTCGGCCTGGCTCGGCGGTCTCGTGATCTCAGCCGGCCTCGGTTACACCGCCCCCAACTGGGTGGGCGCGGTACTGGCGGGCTCCGCGCTCCTCCTGGCCGTCGTCTCGGCCACGCTCGAGCGCCGCTCGGCCGCTCCCAGTCTGGTCGTCGCGGGCGCCACCCCCGTCGAGCACGCGACGCCCGTCCACCACTGACCCTTCTTTCCCCCTCACCAGCACCACCGCACAAGGAGAACCTCATGAGCACCACCACCCCCGCCGTCGCCCCGCTCACCACGCAGGACGCCGAGGCACTCGTCACCGCGGCAAACCGGGCGGCAGAGGAAGCCGGTGTGACGGTCAGCGTCACCGTTCTCGACGCGGGCGGCCATCTGCTCGCCTTCCGGCGCGACGACAGGGCCGTACTGATCTCCGGCGAGACCAGCACCCGTAAGGCGTACACGGCGCTTCAGCTCAACGCCCCCACCGCCGACCTCGTCGACCTGGTCAAGCCGGACGGACCCTTCCACACCCTGCCCACCGCCCTCGACCGGCCGCTGCTCTTCATCGCCGGGGGCGTCCCGGTCCACCGTGACGGCCGGCGGATCGGCTCCATCGGTGTCGGTGGCGGAGCTCCCGAGCAGGACCACGGGTTCGCCACGACGGCCGTGGAGGCCCTCGCTTAGTACGACAGCGGGAGTACGAAGGCCCGCCCCCGAGCGCCGGGAGTATCCGGCGTCCGGGGGCGGGCCTCTGTGTGTGGTCAGCCCGCAGCGACCGTCAGCGGCGCGAAGCGACGGGTCCAGTCGCCGGGCAGTTCGGGGATGCCGTACGTCATGACGGCGTTGAAGGCGATCGGCTCCAGGCCGCGCTCCTTCACCCAGGCGAGCAGCTCTTCATGGCGTACGTCGATGTCGGTGCGCAGCGGCCGGTCCGAGCCTTCGGCGAGCGAGGCGATCAGAGCCTTCGCGGTCTCCGTGTCCGGAGCGATCAGGGGGCCGATGACATGGGTCTCCATGTTCGGCCAGGCGCCCGCGTAACCCGTGATCGTGCCGTCCACCTCCGCGACCCGCAGCTGGTCGACGAAGGCGCGAAGCCGGGTGAGTACGTGCGTGCGGTCGAGTCCGAAGACCTCGTTGTCGAGCCGGACGATCGTGGGGAGGTCCTCCGCGGTCGCCGGACGGGTGGCGACATCCGGCAGCGGGCCGCCGGGAGTGAACCGGCCGCGGACCATTTCGACACGACCGGTGGTCTTGAATCCGAGCTGTTCATAGAGGGGTTGACCGACCGGCGTCGCGTGGAGGGTGAGCAGGGTGGTCCCCGCGCCCTCGATGACGTACTGCATCAGGCGACGGCCGAGGCCCTTGCGGGCGTGGCGCTCGGCGACGAGGACCATGCCGATCGCTCCGAGGCCGGGGCGCTCCTGTGGTCCGTACTCGGTGACCACACAGGCGGCGGCGAGGCCGTCACCGTCGGGGTCGTCGATGCCGTAGCCCGTGCCGGCCGAGAGCAGGAGCCCCCATTTGTGGTCCTCGCGTGGCCAGCCTCGATCCTGCGACAGGTCGGCGCAGGCGTGGAGATCACGGAGGGTCAGCCGGCGGATGGGCAGAGCGGAAAGGGTAGGTGTCGACACTCGGCTCAGGCTGTCTGACGCATGACCTTGGCGTCCACCGGTTTGCGGGTAGAGGCACGGTGGATTTGGCCACGTCGCTTCTGGCCGCGGCGGGTCAGACCCCAGGGCTTGAGCACCGAGATGACCGTCATGAAGAGATAGGCGCTCAAGGAGACGATGGGTCCGGCGATCAGACCGGTCGGATCCGTCACCGGCTCACCCGCGGAAACGGTGGCGACGGTGTCGTTGATGCCCGGACGCAGCGCGAACGCCGACGCGGCGGTGGTGGCCAAGGTCAGCCAGAACTTCGTGTAGACCCAGCGGTGCCTGGCAAGTCCCCAAGGGGTACCAAGGGACAGCAGCAGGCCGCTCAGCAGCGTGAGCAGCGCGAGCGGCAGCACCAGCCAGTCCGCGAAGAGCTTCATGGAGCGGGCGGCGGCCTCGGTGACCGAGGCGGAATCCGTGGTGATGGCCGCGAAAGCAAGCGCGAGCAGGCCGAGCGTGAGCCCGAGCCAGCCTGCGGCGGCGATGACATGGACGACGAGGGTGGCCCGGCGAGCGGGGCGGCTTAGTTTCACGTGAAACACGGTGCCGCGAGCGACGGCCGAAGGCGTCTGACAGCGGGAGTAACCGTGGGTACTAGCCTCGGCGTACATGGCACGCCTTCACCTCTTCGACCTGGACGGAACGCTGCTGCACGGCACGGCGGCCCCCGTGGAGATCTCCCGTCAGCTCGGCCTCGACGCGGAGATCGCGGAGCTGGAACGCGACTTCGTGGCGCAGCGCATCGACTCGCCCCAGTACGCGGCCCGGGTGCACGCTCTGTGGGCCGACCTCACGGACGCGCAGGTCACCGCCGCCTTCGAGGGGGCGCCGTGGCTAACGGGTATCCAAGAGACCTGGGCCGAGATCCGGGAGGGCGGCGACTACTGCGCGGTGATCTCGCTTTCGCCTTCGTTCTTCGTGGAGCGGCTGCTCGGCTGGGGTGCGCATGCCGCGTACGGGTCGCGTTTCCCCTCCGTGCCTTTCACCGAGCCGGTGAATCCGACGGGCATTCTCAATGCCGCGGCCAAGGTGAAGATCGCGAACCGGCTGTGTGAAGAGTTCGGGGTGGGGCAGTCCGATTGCATCGCTTATGGCGACTCGCTCTCGGACCTGGAGCTGTTCGGAGCGGTGCCTGTTTCGGTCGCTGTCAATGCGGATCATCGGCTCGCCGGGCTCGCCACCCACTCTTATGTCGGGCGTGATCTGCGTAAGGCGTATGAATTGGTGCGTGGCGCCGGGTAATTGGGGCAATTGGAGGGCGTCGATCCCTGAATTCCCGGGGAAGGGCGGCGGGACTTGTGCGCCGGACGGCTGCCGGTATGGTCGAGTCCGGTTCGGGCCGGGTGCATCTCAGTGCACCTCTGGGGGGCGCGGGCGGAGGTCAACGCAGCCTAACGGGACGAAGAGATCGAAGACCTGAACTTTCCGTTACGCGACCGGCGTCACGGTGCGGGATGGGACGCTGCGATGAGGAAGCTGCGGGCAATGTCACATTTGCCGCCTACTTGTCCGTAGGGTCCGGTAGTCCGGGGTTCAATGTGGCCATATTGGCTGTCGAGGCGGAGCGGGGAAAGCAAGCGGCTTCCTTCAGGGAAGTGCACGGACCGACTGAGAGATGTTCGAGGCGAGGCACAGCATGGACGCTCCGACCACCACGTCGGCGGGCAACGGTACTTCCGGCGACAGCGGCGGTGGAGGCGGTTGGTTCACCCCACGGAAGGCGCCGGCGCCGTCGGAGGGCGGCGAGCAGTCGACACGGCCCGAGGGCGGTGAGCCCGAGGCGACCGAGGGACGCCGGGTGTCCACCATCCGTCCGGTGGGCAGGCCCGGCCCCGAAGCCCGGCCCGCACCCGAACCTGCGGCCGCGCCTGAGCACGCGGTCGCGCCCGAGTACGCGCCCGAGGAGCGAATACCGGCAGCCCGGGGCGCGGCAGCACCGACGCCCGCACCGGCCGCGCCGCACGGCACACTTCAGAGCCCGGAGCCCCAGCCCGAGTTGCGCTCCGAGCGCATACCGGAGCCGCGAAAGCCCTCCTCCCCTTCGGGGTCCCCTGACGCGATCCTCGTCCAGCGCACGATGGACGAGATAGCGCCCGTCTCCGACAAGGTGACCTCGTACTTCTACGCGCTGCTCTTCACCCGTCACCCCGACCTGCGGCCCCTGTTCCCCGCCGCGATGGACACCCAGCGCGACCGGCTGCTCAAGGCGCTGCTGACCGCGGCCGAGCACATCGACCACCACGACGTACTCGCCGCGTACCTGAAGAACCTCGGGCGCGGACACCGCAAGTACGGCACGCGGCCCGAGCACTACCCGGCCGTCGGTGAGTGCCTGATCGGCTCGCTCAGCCGGTACGCGAGCGCGGTCTGGGACGAGGAGACCGAGGCCGCCTGGGTCCGCACGTACACGACGATCTCCCAGATCATGATCGACGCGGCTGCCGCGGACGAACTGCGCGCTCCCGCCTGGTGGTTGGCGGAGGTGGTCTCACACGACCTGAGGACGCCTGACATCGCTGTCGTCACCGTCCGGCCCGATCAGCCCTACCCCTTCCTCGCAGGCCAGTACACGAGCCTGGAGACGCCTTGGTGGCCGCGGATCTGGCGGCACTACTCGTTCGCGTCGGCTCCGCGCTCCGACGGGCTGCTCTCGTTCCATGTGAAGGCCGTCCCCGCGGGCTGGGTCTCCAACGCCCTGGTGCATCACGCACGTCCCGGCGATGTCCTGCGGCTGGGCGCGCCCGCCGGTTCGATGACCGTCGACCACACCACCGACAGCGGCCTGCTCTGTCTGGGCGGGGGCACCGGCATCGCCCCCATCAAGGCGCTGGTCGAGGATGTCGCCGAGCACGGCGAACGGCGGCCGGTGGAGGTCTTCTACGGTGCCCGCAGCGACCACGACCTGTATGACATCGACACGATGCTGCGACTCCAGCAGACCCATCCCTGGCTCTCGGTCCGCCCGGTCGTGGACGGCCACGCCCACTTCCCGGACGCCGTGCGTGAGTACGGCCCCTGGAACGAGTACGACGCCTACCTCTCGGGCCCGCCCGGCATGATCCGCAGCGGAGTGGACGCGCTGCGCGACATCGGCATCCCGGCCGGCCGCATCCGCCACGACTCCGTCGAGGAACTGGTCGCCGCGGGCGATTAGCCCAGATCAGGGGCGTGCATCGCGCGGACGCCCTCGATGTTGCCGTCCAGGTAGTGCCGCAGTGACAGCGGCACGAGGTGGACCGAGGCGATCCCGACCCGGGTGAAGGGCACGTGGACGATCTCGTACTCGCCGCACGGCTCCTCCATCTCCGGGCCGTGCCGCAGCGAGACATCCATGGATTCCAGGCGGCAGACGAAGAAGTGCTGGACTTTGACGCCGGTCGCGCCGCCGTCCTCGCCGATGTGCTCGACGGTGTCGACGAAGCAGGGCACCACGTCGGAGATCTTGGCGCCGAGCTCCTCGTGCACCTCACGATGGAGCGCGTCGACGACGGTCGCGTCCTCCGGCTCCACGCCGCCACCAGGGGTGAGCCAGTAGGGATCCATGCCGGGTTTGGTCCGCTTGATCAGGATCAGGTCGTTGCCGTCGAGCAGGACGGCACGGGCGGTGCGCTTGACCACGGGTCGGACGGTCATGGGAGGAATGTGGCCCGGACTGTTCCACGTGAAACATCGTGAACCAGCCGGAGTCCTGCTCAAGCCCAGTCGACGGCAGCGCGCAGCAGCCACTCGTGCGCCCGCGCGATGTGCGTCATCGCGAGCGTGCCGGTGCGCACGACGAGGAAATACGTGCGCAGGGGTGGCACCGCCGGGTCCAGCAGGGCCACGACCTCGCCACTCTCCAAGGCGGGCGCACAGAGATAGCGCGGCAGCACGGCGAGTCCCGCCCCGGTGGAGACACAGGCGAGCACCGCCCTCAGGTCCGGCACAATGACGGCGCCCGATGCGGCCGGACGGGTGTCGAAGACGGCGGCCCAGTAGCGGGCGACCAGCGGCAGTGACTCGTGTACCTCCACCACGGGCAGGCCCTCCAGCACCGCCGCGCCCTTGCGGCGCAGCTTGCCGGGGCCGATGCGGGACGCCAGGCGCGGGCTCGCGACCAGGACGTGCTCCTCGTCGCACAGCGGGGTCGCGGTGAGTAGGGTGCCGCGCGGCCGGACTGTGGTGATCGCCAGGTCGTGGTGCCCGGCGGAGAGCCCTTCCAGGACCTCCTCCGCGTTCCCGAACGAGGCCCGCAGCGCCAGGCCCTGCCCGTCCTGCCCGGTCAGCGCGGTGAGAGCGGGTAACGCGCGGGCAGCGGTGAACTCGGGAGGCCCCGCAAGGTGGAGCGTACGCACGGACGAGTCCTCTTCGAGCCCTGTCTCCGCGATCTCCACCAGGGCGTCGAGATGCGGCGCGGCCTTGTGGGCGAGCTCGTCCCCGATGGTCGTGGGGGTCACGCCGCGCGCCTGACGCAGGAACAAGGGGCGGCCCAACTGCCGCTCAAGGGTCCGTATCTGCGAGGTGACGGCGGGCTGGGACAGGCCGAGCAGGGCGGCGGCACGCGTGAAGGAACCTGCCCGGTGCACGGTCACGAACGTGCGCAGCAGGGCCAGATCCACGGCGGCGCCCTCCCCTCCCGGCCCTCGGGCCGCGGCCAACTATAAATATGTCGATAGGTCTCTGCCGCTACTGTGATTGGACACTGACACACAGTCAACTAGCCTTGTTCGCGCGGTTCTTCGCGCGCAGAACCGGAACGGTCCGAGCCACGAGGGGGGAGGCTCGGACCGTTCGTTGTGCGTAGCCCGGTACTAGCGAGTGAGTGCTCGACGGGCATGCAGGGTGCTCAGCCCGCCGACTCGTCCAGCGCGCGCAGCACGTCCGCGACCAGGTCAACGGCGTCCTCGGAACCGGCGGAGAGGCGGATGAAGCCCTCCGCGACGGCGTCACCGCCCCAGCGGCCGCGCCGCTCCGCGGTGGAACGCACGCCACCGAAGCTCGTCGCGTCGTCGACCAGACGCAGCGCGTCCAGAAAACGGTCGGCCCGCTCGCGCGAGGGGAGCGTGAACGAGACCACGCACCCGAAGCGCCGCATCTGCTGCGAGGCGACCTTGTACGAGGGGTCGTCGGGCAGCCCCGGGTAGCGGAGCCCGGTCACCTCGTCACGGGCGCGCAGCGCCTCGGCCAGGGCCAGGGCGTTGGCGTTCTGGCGATCGGCGCGCAGCTGGAGCGTGGCGAGCGAGCGATGCGCCAGCCAGGCCTCCATGGGCCCCGGAATGGCCCCGACGATCTTGCGCCAGCGCCGCACGGATGCGGTCAGCTCCGCGTCGCGGCAGGCGACGTATCCAAGGAGGATGTCGCCGTGGCCGGTGAGCATCTTGGTGCCACTGGCCACGGAGAAGTCCGCGCCGAGTTCGAGGGGGCGCTGGCCGAGCGGCGTGGCCAGAGTGTTGTCGACCGCCACGAGGGCTCCACGCGCGTGTGCCGCGTCGGCGAGGCGCCGTACGTCGCACACGTCGAGGCCCGGGTTCGACGGCGTCTCGATCCACAGCAGCTTGGCGCCGTCCAGGACGTCGAGCTGGGCGTCGCCGCCGGTCGGGGCGGTGCGCACCTCGATGCCGTACGCGGTCAGCTGCTCCCTGACGAGGGGCAGCGCCTGATAGCCGTCGTCCGGCAGGACCACCACGTCACCGGCGCGCAGCTGCGAGAAGAGCACCGCCGAGATGGCGGCCATCCCGGAGGCGAAGACCAGGGTCTCGACGTCCGGGCCCACGGACCCGCCGCTGCCCTGGTCCGGCGCCTCGAGCTCGCCGATGGCCTGCTCGAGAAGCGTCCAGGTCGGGTTGTCGTCCCGGCCGTAGGTGTACGGCCCGGTGGGCTCGCCCGGCAGGTGGAAGTGCGCGGCGAACACCGGCCCCGGAAGGGTCGGCTCATACTTCACCGGCTCGGGGAGGCCGGCCCGCACCGCTCTCGTGCCGTCGCCCGTCCCGGTGCCTGTTCCCGCGCCGTCACCTGCGGATATCGCTGCGGAGTCCGTCATGCCGCCCGCCCTTCCCTTGCTTCACGTACGGCGTCGAGCAGACCGTCGCTCGCCGCCTCGACCATTCTCAGGCACGTGTCGAACCCGTCGATGTCCCCGTAGTACGGATCAGGCACGTCCAGCTCACCGAGTCCGGCGGCGACGGGGTCGTACGAGCGCAGCAGCCGTACCTTGTCCGCGTCGGCCGGCGTGGGCGCGAGGCGGCGCAGAGCCCGGTGGTGACCGGCGTCCAGGGCGATCACGAGGTCGAGCCGGGAGAACCAGGAGACCTGGAAGCGGCGCGCCACGTGATCGCTCTCATAGCCGGCCGCCTCCAGGACGGAGACGGTGCGCGGATCGGCGCCGTCCCCCTCGTGCCAGCCGTCGGTGCCCGCGCTGTCCACCTCTACGAGGCCACCGAGCCCTGCCTCGTCGACCCGGGCGCGGAAGACGGACTCGGCCATGGGGGACCGGCAGATGTTGCCGGTGCACACGAAGCACACGGAGAAGGCCATGGGGCGGTCTCAGTCCTTGTCGTCGGGCAGGACGACGTTCATCGCCCAGGACACGATCGAAATGATCAGGCCGCCCAGGACGGCGGTCCAGAACCCGTCGACGTGGAAGGCCACGTCGAGCTTGTCGGCCAGCCACGAGGTGAGCAGCAGCATCAACGCGTTGACCACGAGGGTGATCAGGCCGAGGGTCAGGATGAACAGGGGGAAGGTGAGCACCTTCACGACCGGCTTGACCAGGAAGTTCACCAGGCCGAAGAGCAGGGCGACGACGATCAGCGTGAGCGTCTTCTTGCCCGTGCTGTCGCCGGTCAGCGTGATCTTGTCGAGGAGCCACACGGCGACGGCCAGGGCCGCCGCGTTGGCGATCGTCTTGACTACGAAATTCTTCATGTGTGTGATCGTTGCAGACGGACGGCCAGAACGGCCGGTTCGCGGGCTGGGGCAAGGGGTGTACGAGGACGATGAAGGCATTCCGGCTGGATGAACTGGAGACGGAGCGCGCCGCGAACGACGGCGCGTATCTGCAGTTTCTGCACGAGCGGAACATGTCGGTCGGGCTGTACGCGCTCGACGCCGGGGAGTCGGACCCGCAGCAGCCTCATCAGCAGGACGAGGTGTACATGATCGTCAGCGGCCGGGCGTCGATCACGGTCGGCATGGAGACCACCCAGGTCGCCCGCGGCAGCGTGGTCTACGTGCCTGCCGGGGTGGCCCACAAGTTCCATCACATCAGCGAGGACCTGCGGGTGCTCGTCGTCTTCTCGCCGCCGGAGGGCTGATCCTCCCCTGCCGGCAGCCCTGCGGAAGGCTGGTCCTGTACGCCGCAGGGCTGACTTCTCGGGGCTGCGACCTCGGGGTTCCCTAGGGGGCGGATCAGGGGAGGACAAGGGATGCGAGGCCCCCGTCGGGCCCCCCGCCGCCCTAGCATCGAATGCAAGAAGCAGGACGTATGCGGAGAGAGGTAAGGACGATGGCTGCGCAGGAGATCTTCTCGGGATTGCCGTGGTGGGTGAAGTGGATCGCGGTGCCTGTCATCGCCCTGGTCGTGTTCGGCGGCCTGATAGCGAGCATCGTGGGTTTCGTGGTCGGCCTGCTGTTCAAGGCGCTGCTTTTCGTCGCCTTGGTGGGTGGACTCATCTACGTCGTACGGAAGTTCATATCCGGCTCGACCTCTTCGCGCAGCGATTGGTGACTTGCCGCAACAGTTCGCTCGGGTGGGGGAAGTTTCCTGGTGCGGCGCCTTGGTCCGGCGGCCAGCGGTTAGAGTCCGAAAACCGACGCGGGGTGAGCCCCGCGTGCGGGCGCACTGCGCTCCCACCCGTGTAGCCCCGGGCACGGGCGGAACCCCCAGCCGTTTTCGGGAGTGAACCTTGGCCACGGTTGACGCCACACCCGCCGACATCCCGTCCGACGACCCCTCGTACGCGGCGTCGCCGTCCGGTCCGGCCTCAACCACGGCCGCGCCGACCCTCATTGGCTCGGTGCAGCGGGCGATGCGCCTCCTGGAGGCCGCGTCCGCGCACCAGGAGGGGGCGCCCGCCAAGCAGTTGGCGCGCGAGGCCGGGCTCGCCCTCCCCACGGCGTATCACCTGCTGAGGACCCTGACCCACGAGGGCTATCTGAGCCGCGAGAAGGGCGTGTTCGTGCTCGGCGAGGCGGCCGAGCGGCTGAGTGCGAGCGGAGCACAGCAGAATCGTCGCGGCATGATCGGTGAGGCCCTGGAGCACTGGCGGGACGCCATCGGCGTGCCGGTGTACTTCGCCGTCTACCGCGAGGGCGAGATCGAGGTCGTGGCCGTCGCGGACACGCCGGGGAATCCGGCGGTGGAGGAATGGGCCGACTTCCGCGAGACCGGACACGCCCATGCGATCGGGCAATGTCTGCTCGCCCAACTCGACGACGAACAGCGCCAGGACCACCTCTCCCGCTATCCGGTGCAGTCGCTCACTCGATACTCGGTCCGCGACAACCGCGCTTTCATCCGCCGCCTGGACGCGATGGACCGGATGCGGCCCGTGGTGGAGCGCCAGGAGTACGCGTTGGGGACGGTCTGCGCCGCGATTCCGATCACTGCGGGTAACACGGCCGCGACGATGGCGATTTCAGTTCCGGCCTATCAGGCGGACCGTCTGCTACCTGCGGCCGAGCGTTTGCAGGGCGAGATCGGAAGGCTGCTAAGGACACTTGCTTTCTCTATCAGCATCTGAAAACTCACTCCTTGTGATCTGATGTGTACGTTAAGCAAGATGCCATGAGTGTCAGGGAGTTGGTTCCTGGCCAGTCGAGCTTTAGCGACGGGGTAGGCGGGCGATGCGCGAGTCGGTCCAGGCAGAGGTCATGATGAGCTTCCTAGTTTCCGAGGAGCTGTCGTTCCGCATCCCGGTGGAGCTGCGTTATGAGACCGGCGATCCTTACGCCGTCCGGTTGACCTTCCACCTCCCCGGAGACGCACCCGTCACCTGGGCCTTCGGCCGCGAGCTGCTGGTCGACGGGGTGGGCGAGGCGTGCGGAGACGGGGACGTGCACATCGTTCCCACCGATCCCGAGCTGCTCGACGAGGTGCTCATCCGGCTCCAGGTCGGCGTGGACCAGGCGCTGTTCCGGGTGGGGATTCCGCCCCTGCTCGCCTTCCTCGACCGTACGGACAAGCTGGTTCCGCTGGGGCAGGAGCGGGCGCTCGCCGACTTCGAGACACACCTGGACGAGGCACTGGACCGGATCCTCGCCGAGGAGCAGAGCGCGGGCTGACCTCCGAGGCCAAGAGACGCAGCCGTACGGCAGATTGATGCATTTCGTGGCATCGGCCGGTGCGACCCGGGGCATCGCCGACCAGGCCTCGCCGCTCAGGCCTTGCGCCGGCGGCCCTTTCCGCCGCGGCTCTGCTTGGGGGCGGGGGCGGCGCCGCTCCCGGGTCCGGCCGTGGTCACCGGCCGGCTCATGGGGGCCGTGCGGTCCGCGGAGACCACCAGGGCCGCGAGCGCCGTCGTCACCGGCACCGAGGCGACCAGGCCGATCGAGCCGATCAGGGTGCGCACGATCTCCTCGGCGACCAGCTCGCTGGTGGCCACCGTGCCCACGCTGCTCTGCGCGATGGAGAAGAGCAGCAGCAGGGGCAGCGCGGCGCCCGCGTAGGCCAGGACCAGGGTGTTGACGACCGAGGCGATGTGGTCGCGGCCGATGCGGATGGCGGCGCCGTACAGACCGCGCCAGCCCATCGTGGGATTGGCCTGATGCAGCTCCCAGACCGCGGATGTCTGCGTCACCGTCACGTCGTCGAGCACGCCGAGGGAGCCGATGATGACGCCCGCGAGCAGCAGGCCGCTCATGTCGATGGACGGGTACAGACCGTGGATCAGGCCGGTGTTGTCGTCCGTGTTGCCGGTCAGCGAGGCCCAGCCGATGAAGAGCGAGCCGAGCAGTCCGATCAGGAGCAGGGAGATCAGCGTGCCGAGAACCGCGACCGATGTACGCGCCGTCAGGCCGTGGCACAGATAGAGCGCGATCAGCATGATGGCGCTGGCCCCGATCACCGCCACGACCAGCGGGTTCGAGCCCTGCAGGATCGCGGGCAGGATGAAGAACGTCAGGACCAGGAAGCTCAACGCCAGCGCGACCAGGGCCATGACGCCGCGCAGCCGTCCCACCGCCACGACGACGAGCGCGAAGATCCCGGCGAGCAGCGCCATGGGGAACTTCCGGTTCACGTCGGTGACCGAGTACTGCAACGCCTCGGGGGCCGTGGGCTCATAGGCGACCACCACCTGCTGGCCCTGGCGCAACTGCCGCGGTGAGTCCGGCTGGACGATCTCGGTGAAGGTGCGGCCCTTGTCCTTGCCGCTGGTCACCTCGATCGTCGCCTTCTTGCAGACGCCCTTCGCGCGCGACTCGGCGGACTGCCCCTCGGCGGTGGAGGTGTCGCCGTTGGGCGGGGTCTGCGAGGCGTTCACGTCCTTGCAGGGCAGCTCCTGCACCTTGGTCACGTCGGCCGACTGCGTCTGCCGGTCGAAGCCGACTCCGGTGCGCTCATGGCCCGGCGCGCCACCGGGCCACAGCACCACGAGGCCCACCGCCACCGCCGTGGCGAAAGGAATCAGCACGGCGGCGATGACCTTGCGCAGATGCTTCGAGACCGGTGCGGCCGGACCATGGCTGTGGGAGTGCCCGTGCGGGTCCGGAGGGCGGTTCGGGACGGGCGGCTGAGACGGCGGCTGTGTGGTGGTCACTGCCCGATCATCGCAAGAACGGACGGGGCCCTCTGTTCAGCGCGCCCGACATGACGCTAGCGTGGAGCCACCTTTGCAATCGCGGGAGCTCGGAGCACCGGGCTGAGAGGGCGCTGACCTCCGTACGAATCGGCACAAGAAGTGCACGAGGTACGGAATCCGCTGCGTCGACCGCCGAACCTGTTACCGGGTAATGCCGGCGTAGGGAGTAGGTCTCATGACCACATCGGACGCACGCACGCCTGCCTCGACGCAGAACCAGGGCGACGAGGCCGGGAAGTCCATCGGCTGGCACAAGGCGTATGTCGAGGGCTCGCGCCCCGATCTGCGGGTGCCGGTCCGCCAGGTGCACCTCACCAACGGCAAGGCCGTGACCCTGTACGACACTTCGGGGCCGTACACCGACGAATCCGTCGACACCGACGTCCGCAGGGGCCTCGCGCCCCTCCGGGAGAACTGGATCATCGCCCGCGGCGACACCGAGGAGTACGTGGGCCGCCCGCCCCGCCCCGAGGACGACGGCATCAAGCACACCTCGCCGCGCGGAGGCCTGAAGAACCTCGACGCGGTCTTCCCCGGCCGCCCGCGCCAGCCGCGCAGGGGGCGCGGCGGCCAGGCGGTGACGCAGCTCGCGTACGCCCGCCGCGGCGAGATCACGCCCGAGATGGAGTTCATCGGGATCCGCGAGAACCTCGACCCCGAGGTCGTGCGCGTGGAGGTCGCCGCGGGCCGCGCGGTGATCCCCGCCAACGTCAACCACCCGGAGATCGAGCCGATGATCATCGGCAAGAAGTTCCTGGTGAAGGTGAACGCCAACATCGGCAACTCCGCGGTCACCTCCTCCATCGAGGAGGAGGTGGACAAGATGACCTGGGCGACGAAGTGGGGCGCCGACACGGTCATGGACCTGTCCACCGGCCGCAACATCCACACCACCCGCGAGTGGGTCCTGCGCAACTCCCCCGTGCCCATCGGCACCGTGCCGCTCTACCAGGCCCTGGAGAAGGTCGACGGCCAGGCCGAGGCGCTGACCTGGGAGATCTACAAGGACACGGTCATCGAGCAGGCCGAACAGGGCGTGGACTACATGACGGTGCACGCGGGCGTGCGCCTTCCGTACGTCCCGCTGACCGCCAACCGGAAGACCGGCATCGTCTCGCGCGGCGGCTCGATCATGGCAGCCTGGTGTCTCGCGCACCACAAGGAGAGCTTCCTCTACGAGAACTTCGAGGAGCTCTGCGAGATCCTCGCCTCGTACGACGTGACGTACTCCCTCGGCGACGGGCTGCGGCCGGGATCGATCGCGGACGCCAACGACGAGGCGCAGTTCGCCGAGTTGCGCACCCTCGGGGAACTCAACACGATCGCCAAGCGTCATAACGTACAGACCATGATCGAGGGCCCGGGACACGTCCCGATGCACAAGATCAAGGAGAACATCGACCTTCAGCAGGAGATCTGCGAGGAGGCGCCGTTCTACACGCTCGGACCGCTGACCACCGACATCGCACCCGCGTACGACCACATCACCTCCGGCATCGGCGCCGCGATGATCGGCTGGTGGGGCACGGCGATGCTCTGCTACGTCACGCCCAAGGAGCACCTGGGCCTGCCCAACCGGGACGACGTGAAGACCGGTGTCATCACGTACAAGATCGCGGCCCACGCGGCGGACCTCGCCAAGGGACACCCGGGCGCGCAGGACTGGGACGACGCGCTCTCGGACGCCCGCTTCGAGTTCCGCTGGGAGGACCAGTTCAACCTGGCCCTCGACCCGGTCACGGCACGGGAGTTCCACGACGAGACGCTGCCGGCGGAGCCCGCGAAGACGGCGCATTTCTGCTCGATGTGCGGGCCGAAGTTCTGCTCCATGAAGATCTCGCACGACATCCGGCGTGAGCACGGCGGCACGCAGGACGAGATCGAGGCGGGCATGGACCAGAAGTCCAAGGAGTTCGCGGCAGCGGGAAACCGCGTGTACCTGCCCATCGCCGACTGAGCAGCCGACTGAACAGTGGTTCGCGCCGCGCTTCGGGCGGGCATCGCGCCCGCCCGAAGCAGCGTCGCGTACTACTCCGGCTTGTGGTCGGGACCGCCGAAGTCCGGGCTCGAGAAATCCGGACTCGAGAAGCTCGGGCGCGGTCCCGCCGCCGGGCCGCCCTCCGGGCTGCTGAACCCCGGCCTGTTGTAGCCGAGTTGGGGCATGCGGCTGCCCGGGTCCGACGACGGTGTACGCGCCGCGTGCGCCGCCCCCGGGTCCGCGAGCGCCTCCCGCAGGAACGGCAGGACGCCGCGCTCCATCAGTGCCTCGCCCCAGGCTTCCCTGGCGCGAACCACCTCCTCGTTCCATTCTCCGTGCGAACCGGCCTGGAGCGACGTGGCGCCGTTGCGCAGGGCGGTCAGGAGCAGGCCGATCGCGGCGATCAGGATGCCCCCTGCGGTGAGCGCGCCGAACAGCCACCCCGCGGTGAGCAGGGTTTCCGCGAAGGCGGGCTCGGGGTTGAGCATCTTCAGGATGTAGCCGACGAGCAGGAAGATCGCGGCGGCCGCCCCGGCGAGGACCGGTGCGAGCACCGCGACGACGGCGATGGCCCCCGCCCCCGATGCCTGGGTGGTGACCTCCCCCATCGTGGTGGCGAGACCGAGGCCTCCGGAGCCGGCTTCCGCCGGACCCTCGGTGCTCCGCTCCCGCATGGATGGTGCGGCAGATCCGCTTTCGCGCAGTTCCTCGCGGACCTTCACATAGTGCGTGTACTCGGTCGTGGCGGCGGCAGTGATCAGCGCAGTGGCGTTCAGGGCCATGGTGCGCAGCTGCTCGGGATTGAGCCGCTCGCCCACTGCGGCGAGATCAGGACGACTTGGTGCCGTGCGCAGCGCCTCATCGAGGATCCGCTCGTACTCGGGGCGGTCCTCATTGAGCAGGTGTGGAGCGCTGTTCATGTGCATCCCCCGATGCTCCGTAGGGCTTGGGGCTCGCATGGGTGCGAGCCGTCGGGCAGAAACGGAGGGGAGCCTGCTACGGATAAGCCGATGGTAGAGCCGTGAAGGCACGCGGTGACAGGGGGTTTCCAGAAATAGACCCCCTGGCCAGCGTGATCCTGTAGTGCTGCGCCTGCCCGGCGAACGCTCAGTTATCCAGGGGCAGTTGGCAGACCAGCAGTTTTCCGGCCATGGTCACGCCACCGTCCATGGCGATGGCCAGTCCGCCTGCGTAGATGTGTGGTCCCTCGATGACCGGACCGCCGCCGTCCGAGTCATCCTCGGAGCCGACATCGCCGAGCAGATACGGGATGGGGCTGTGGCCATGCACGATGCGGTGACCGCCGTACATGTCGAGGAGTTCGCGTACGGCAGAGGGGCCCGACTCGTCGCGGAAGGCGAAGCGCTTGGTGAACTTCCGGAAGAGGTCCCAGCACTCGTCGGCGTCGTTGCGCGTGAGGGTCTCGCGGACCGTGTCGTTCACGGCTTCGATCGAGTCGCCGTAATCCAGATAGGCGGTCGTGTCGGAGTGCATCAGGAGATGCCCGTCCTCCGACTCGATCGCGTCGAGGCGGGCCATCCACTGCAGATGGTGGTCCTCGAGGCGCTCCATGTCGGTCTTCTGGCCGCCGTTCAGGAGCCAGGCGGCCTGGAAGGTGGCCGTACCCGCCCCCGAGTTGACCGGGGTGTCGCCGAACCGCTTCGCGCCGAGCAGGAGCAGCTCGTGGTTGCCCATGAGCGCCTTGCAGTAGCCGCCCGCGGCCGCCGCCTGCGCCGACAGCCGCATCACGAGGTCGATGACGCCGATGCCGTCCGGGCCGCGGTCGGTGAAGTCGCCGAGGAACCACAGGCGCGCGTTGCCCGCGGCCCAGTCGCCCTCGGCGTCGATGAGGCCCTGCTCCTGGAGCGCCGCGAGCAGCTCGTCCAGATAGCCGTGCACATCGCCCACCACGAACAGCGGGCCGTGCTCGTCGGACGCCGGCGCCTGCGGAGGCTCGGGCATGGCCTGCACCTCCACTTGCACGGTGTCTGTGCGGTTGATGACGGGCAGGTCGCGCTGGGTGGGGGTGTACCCGTCATCCAGCGATCCGGGCACCTCCCCGGGGGCGCCCGGAACCGCCACGCCCGCCGGGTCCCCCTGGACCGGACCGGTCTCGTGGACGTACGCCGGAACGCGGAAGTCGCGCAACGTCGCCGTCCGCACATCGGGTCCCTGACCGGCCCCCTGAGTCATCGACCCCTCCACCACCATTGCGCCGCATCTGCACCGAGATCGGACTGCCTGGTCGCAGCGGCCCGCGGTGTCGTCCGCCCATCATAGGAATGCGGCTCGCGCTGTGTGGTGCACCAGGGGTGGTGAATCAGTGCTGAACCCCAGTTCACCGAGGTTTTCTCCCGAATTGGGTAGGGGTTTCCCCCCAGGCCACGGCCGGGATGCGCCAGGCAGTGTTGATTGACGGCCGGATGATTGGCCGGTTGACGGGGTTCTCCCCGCGGTGCGGCCCGCTCAACCGGGTCCCGGTGAGCGGGGTGGGCTGACCGTCGTGCGCGGTGGACGGCGCTCGGACGAGGTGCGCACGATCAGCTCCGTCGGTATCACCTGCTCGACGGGCCGGCCCGAATCCAGACCTTCGATGGCGTCGATGAGGAGCTGGACGACGGCCGTGCCGATGCGCCGGGGTTTGAGCGAGAGCGTGGTGATGGGCGGTTCCGTGGTGGCGTAGACCGTGGACTCGCTGCAGCACACGAGCAGCAGGTCGTCCGGGACGCGCAGTCCGTACCGGCGGGCGGCCGCGAGGAGATCGGTGCCGTTCGGGTCGAAGAGGCCGTACACGGCGTCGGGGCGGTCGGGCCGGGCGAGCAGCCGGTCGGCCGCGACCGCGCCGGCACACGGGTCGTGGGCCGGGTAGGACTCGTAGACCGGGTCCTGTCCGACGCGCTCGCACCAGCGCAGATAGGCGGTGGTGGACAGGTGGGTGTACGTGTCCGTGGTGGTCCCCGTGAGCAACCCGATCCGGCGGGCTCCGGCCGCCGCGAGGTGGTCGAGAATCTCAAGGACCGCCGCTTCGTGGTCGTTGTCGACCCAGGCGGTGACCGGGAGGGACCCGGCAGGACGTCCGTCGGACACGACGGGTAGGCCCTGGCGCACCAGTTCGCTGACGACGGGATCGTGGTCGGACGGATCGACGACGACGGTGCCGTCGAGCGCGACGTTCGACCACACGTCGACCGGGCTGCGCCGGGAGGTGGCGGGAAGGATGACAAGGGCGTAGCCGCGGGCCAGCGCGGCCGAGGTCGCGGCTCTGGCCATCTCCGCGAAGTACGCGAATTCGGTGAAGGTGAAAGGTTCATCCCCGTAGGTCGTCACGGTCAGGCCGATGAGGCCCGACTTGCCGGTACGGAGCGTTCGGGCCGCCGCGGAAGGGCGATAGCCCAGCCGTTCGGCGACCTCGCGGACATGGCGTCGGGTGGCGTCCGGGAGCCGGCCCTTGCCGTTGAGAGCGTCGGAGACAGTCGTGATGGAGACACCGGCTGCTGCGGCGACGTCTCTGATGCCCGCTCGGCTCTGCCGGTTGCCCCGGCGGGCGGTCTCCGCTCGGCTCACCTGGTGGTTCCCTGCTGCTGTCATGGCGAGCCGATAGTAGGGCTCATGAGGGTGGGTAGTGCGGACGCATATTCACTCGTTGACAGGCACGTTTCTGCAAGGTCGAAACGGGTCAACAGCCTTGGATTGCATGGGAGTTGGCTCCACTTTGGGTGGACGGTCCCTTGTCGCCGCGCACAGGCCTGCCAAATGAGCGATGTCTCGAAGAGGTCTCAACTCACCTTCACGGGTGATGCGCGCCACGGAGTGAGCCACGGGCGCGCGCTGGAGCAGGGAGCGCTCCCCCCTCGTTGCGCGCCCGCCGGAGCGGATACCGCTGACCCATTCGCAGCAGAGCTGAATCCTCATAAGGTGAGGAGTATTGAAGTCAGGGTGTTCAGGTGTTCAAGAGGAGGACTGCGGTGAGCGAGACGAGCCCGAGGCTGCGTGCCGAGCTGGAGGGTATCCCCACCTACAAGCCGGGGAAGCCCGCCGCGGCCGATGGTCCGGTGGCCTACAAGCTGTCCTCGAACGAGAACCCTTACCCGCCCCTGCCGGGCGTCATGGAGAGCGCGCTGGCCGCCGCGGGCGCGTTCAACCGCTACCCCGACATGGCGTGCACGAGCCTGATGAGCGAGCTCGCCGAGCGCTTCGGGGTGCCCGTGTCCCATGTGGCGACGGGCACCGGTTCCGTCGGCGTCGCGCAGCAGCTCATCCAGGCCACGTCCGGCCCGGGGGACGAGGTCATCTACGCCTGGCGGTCCTTCGAGGCGTACCCGATCATCACGCAGGTGAGCGGTGCCACGTCGGTCAAGGTGCCGCTGACGCCGGGAGACGTCCACGACCTGGACGCGATGGCCGCCGCCATCACCGACCGGACGCGGCTGATCTTCGTCTGCAACCCGAACAACCCGACCGGCACCGTGGTCCGCGGGGCCGAGCTGGAACGATTCCTCGACCGGGTGCCCAGCGATGTCCTCGTCGTCCTCGACGAGGCCTACCGCGAGTTCATCCGCGACCCCGAGGTGCCGGACGGCGTCGAGATCTACCGCGAGCGTCCGAATGTCGCCGTGCTGCGCACGTTCTCCAAGGCGTACGGGCTCGCGGGGCTGCGGGTCGGCTTCGCGATCGCCCATGAGCCGGTGGCGGCCGCCCTGCGCAAGACGGCGGTGCCCTTCGGGGTGAGCCAGCTCGCGCAGGACGCGGCGGTGGCCTCGCTGCGGGCCGAGGACGAGCTGATGGGCCGCGTCGGGTCGCTCGTCGCGGAGCGCACGCGGGTGGTCGAGACGCTGCGCGGGCAGGGTTGGACGGTGCCCGAGACGCAGGCGAACTTCGTGTGGCTGCGGCTCGGGGAGCGGACGCTCGACTTCGCCGCGGCGTGTGAGAAGGCCGGCGTGGTCGTACGGCCGTTCGCGGGCGAGGGAGTGCGGGTCACGATCGGGGAGACCGAGGCCAACGACATTTTCCTGCAGGCCGCAGAGGCGTTCCGCAAGGAGCTGTAGCCTCCGGGCGCTGTGGACGAGAAGGCCCCGGGGCGTGTGCCCCGGGGCCTTCTCGCGTTCCCCCGAGTGAGGGCCGCCGAGTAAGCCCCAGCAGGGGTCCCCGAGTAAGGGGACCCCCCTTTCCGTGCCGACAAGCAGTAGGTCATAATTGCTTGTGAATGTGAACGCGTTCACAAGCGTGTCCCGGTTCCTCCGAAGATCAGAGGGATTTAAGGGGCAAACCGCCGAGGTGAGCACGGCCGTAAGGAGAAGTCGACGTGGACCTGGCTCTGGCGCCGGAGACCCTGGCGCGATGGCAGTTCGGCATCACCACCGTCTACCACTTCCTGTTCGTCCCGCTGACGATCTCTCTGGCCGCCCTCACGGCGATCCTGGAGACGGCCTGGGTGCGCACGGGCAAGGAGCACTACCTCAGGGCGACCAAGTTCTGGGGAAAGCTGTTCCTGATCAACATCGCGATGGGCGTCGTCACCGGCATCGTCCAGGAGTTCCAGTTCGGCATGAACTGGTCCGACTACTCGCGCTTCGTCGGTGACGTCTTCGGGGCGCCGCTCGCCTTCGAGGCCCTGATCGCGTTCTTCTTCGAGTCGACCTTCATCGGCCTGTGGATCTTCGGCTGGGACAAGCTCCCGAAGAAGCTGCACTGCGCCACGATCTGGATCGTCTCCGCCGGAACCATCGCGTCGGCCTACTTCATCATCGCGGCCAACGCCTTTATGCAGCACCCGGTCGGCTACAAGATCGTGGAGCGGGACGGCACCAAGCGCGCGGAGCTCACGGACTTCGCGAAGGTGCTCTTCCAGGAGACGACGCTGGTCAACTTCTTCCACGTCATCTCGGCGGCCATCCTGGTCGGCGGCGCCTTCATGACCGGCATCGCGATCTTCCACCTCCGTAAGAAGCAGCACATCCGCACCATGCGGATGTCGATGCGGCTCGGCCTGGTCACCGCGTTCGTCGGCACCCTGCTCACCGTGGTCAGCGCCGACACCCTCGGCAAGGTCATGTACGAGCAGCAGCCGATGAAGATGTCGGCCGCCGAGGCACTGTGGGAGTCGGAGAAGCCGGCGCCGTTCTCGCTCTTCGCCTACGGCGATGTCTCCGAGGGCCACAACAAGGTCGCCATCGAGGTCCCCGGGGTGCTGTCCTTCCTCGCCAAGAACAACTTCAGCGCCGAGATCCCCGGCATCAACGACCTCAACAGGGAGGCGCAGGAGAAGTACGGGCCCGGCGACTACCGGCCCAACATCCCCACCGCCTACTGGTCCTACCGCTGGATGATCGGCTTCGGCGGGGTCTCGATGGCCCTGTGCACCGCAGGCCTCTGGCTCACGCGGAAGAAGTTCTGGCTCGCTCCGGAGCACCGTACGGGCGCCGACGACGTGCCGAAGCTGATGCTCACCAAGAACAGGGAGCTGGCGCCCAAGCTCGGCAACTGGTGGTGGCGGCTCTCGCAGTGGACGCTGATCTTCCCCCTCATCGGCACGGCCTGGGGCTGGATCTTCACCGAGACCGGGCGGCAGCCCTGGGTGGTCTACGGCGTCCTGAAGACGCAGGACGCGGTCTCGCCGGGGGTCTCGCAGGGTGAGGTGATCACCTCGCTGGTCGTCTTCACCGGGATCTACGCGATCCTCGCGGTGATCGAGGTGAAGCTGCTGCTCAAGTACATCAAGGCGGGTCCGCCCGAGCTCACCGAGGCCGACCTCAACCCGCCCACCAAGATCGGCGGCCCCGGCGCGGGATCGGGTTCCGATGACGACGCCGACGCCGACCGGCCCATGGCCTTCTCGTACTGAGGGAGTTGATCGACATGGAACTTCACGACGTCTGGTTCGTGCTGATCGCAGTCCTGTGGATCGGCTACTTCTTCCTGGAGGGCTTCGACTTCGGGATCGGCATCCTCACCAAGCTCCTCGCCCGTGACCGGACCGAGAAGCGGGTTCTCATCAACACCATCGGCCCCGTCTGGGACGGCAACGAGGTGTGGCTGCTCACGGCGGGCGGCGCGACCTTCGCCGCCTTCCCCGAGTGGTACGCGACGCTCTTCTCGGGCTTCTATCTGCCGCTCCTGATCATCCTGCTCTGCCTGATCGTGCGGGGTGTCGCCTTCGAGTACCGGGCCAAGCGGCCCGAGGAGAAGTGGCAGCGCAACTGGGAGCAGGCCATCTTCTGGACCTCGCTGATCCCGGCGGTGATGTGGGGTGTGGCCTTCGCCAACATCACGCGCGGCGTGAAGATCGACGCCCACAAGGAGTACGTGGGCAACTTCTGGGACCTGCTGAACCCGTACGGCATCTTGGGCGGCCTGGTCACCCTGACGCTGTTCACCTTCCACGGCGCGGTCTTCGCCTCGCTCAAGACGGTGGGGGACATCCGGATGCGGGCGCGGAAGCTGGCGCTCGGGCTCGGCCTGGTGACCGCTGTCCTGGCGCTCGGATTCCTGCTCTGGACGCAGGCGGACAACGGCGACGGCAAGAGCCTGGTCGCGATGGTCGTGGCCGTGGTCGCGCTGATCGGTGCCATCGGGGCGATCAAGATGGGGCGCGAGGGCTGGTCGTTCGCGCTGTCGGGCATCACGATCGCGGCTGCCGTGGCGATGCTCTTCATGACGCTCTTCCCGAACGTCATGCCGTCGTCGCTGAACGAGGAGTGGAACCTCACGGTCACCAACGCCTCGTCGAGCCCCTACACCCTGAAGATCATGACCTGGTGCGCCGGCATCGCGACGCCGATCGTGCTGCTCTACCAGTCGTGGACCTACTGGGTGTTCCGCAAGCGGATCGGTACGCAGCACATCGCGGACGCCGCGCACTGAGTGCTCGTTCCGTGATCCCTGAGTTCTTCGCCAGTCTTCTTCCGGTTCCTGGCAGTCTTCTTCCGATTCCTCGGAGGGTGTGTTTCACGTGAAACCAATCGACCCGCGTCTGCTCCGGTACGCCCGCGCCACTCGGTTCTTCCTGGCCGCGGTGGTGGCCCTCGGCGTCGCCGGGGCGGGCCTGGTCGTCGCCCAGGCGATGCTCATCGCCGAGATCGTGGTCGGGGCCTTCCAGAAGGGGCTCGCCCTCGGTGACCTACGGACGCCGATCGTCCTGCTCGTGGTCGTCGCGGTGGGCCGGGCGTTCGTCGCCTGGCTGACCGAGCTCGCCGCTCACCGGGCGAGCGCCGCGGTGAAGTCGGAACTGCGGGGGCGGCTGCTCGACCGTGCGGGGCAACTGGGTCCCGGCTGGCTGAGCAGCCAGCGGACGGGTTCGCTGGTGTCGCTGGCCACGCGAGGCGTGGACGCGCTCGACGACTACTTCTCGCGCTATCTGCCGCAGTTGGGGCTCGCGGTGGTGGTCCCGGTGGCAGTGCTCGCGCGGATCGTCACCGAGGACTGGGTGTCGGCGGCGATCATCGTCGTGACGCTGCCGCTGATCCCGGTCTTCATGATCCTGATCGGCATGGCGACCCAGAACCGGATGGACCGTCAGTGGCGGCTCCTCTCGCGCCTGGCGGGGCATTTCCTGGACGTGGTGGCGGGACTGCCGACCCTGAAGGTCTTCGGGCGCGCGAAGGCGCAGGCCGAGTCGATCCGGCAGATCACGGGTGAGTACCGGCAGGCGACGATGCGTACGCTGCGCATCGCCTTCCTGTCGTCCTTCGCGCTCGAACTCCTCGCGACCCTGTCGGTGGCGCTGGTCGCGGTGACCATCGGGATGCGGCTCGTCCACGGCGACATGGATCTGTACGTGGGTCTTGTCATCCTGATCCTCGCGCCCGAGGCCTATCTGCCGCTGCGCCAGGTCGGGGCGCAGTACCACGCGGCGGCTGAGGGACTCTCCGCAGCCGAGGAGATCTTCGAGGTTCTGGAGGCTCCCGTACGGGTCGCGGGGGAAGCCGCCGCGCCTTCGGGGACGCTGAGCGTGGAGGGGGTGACGGTCCGGTATCCGGGGCGGTCCTCGGACGCGGTCTCCGGGGTGTCGTTCGCGGTGGAGCCCGGTGAGACCGTGGCTCTGGTCGGGCCCAGCGGGGTGGGCAAGTCGACGCTGCTCGACGTGATCCTCGGGTTCGTCGAGCCTGCCGAGGGGCGGGTGCGCGTCGGGGGCGTCGACCTGGCCGAGGTCGCGCCGGAGCGGTGGCGGGAGCGGATCGCCTGGGTCCCGCAGCGGCCGCACCTGTTCGCCGGGTCCATCGCGGAGAACGTACGCCTCGCGCGGCCGGATGCGGACGAGGCTTCTGTGCGGGAGGCGTTGGAGTCGGCGGGGGCCTGGGAGTTCGTGTCCGCGCTGCCGGGGGGCGTGGAGACGTCGCTCGGGGAGGACGGTGCGGGTCTGTCCGCCGGGCAGCGGCAGCGGCTGGCCCTGGCGCGGGCGTTCCTGGCCGACCGTCCTGTGGTCCTGCTGGATGAGCCGACGGCCGCCCTGGACGGGGAGACCGAGGCCGGGGTCGTCGAGGCGGTACGGCGGCTGGCCGTGGGGCGGACCGTGCTGCTTGTCGTGCACCGGCCGGCGTTGCTGGCGGTGGCGGACCGGGTCGTACGGCTCGACGCTGCCCGGCAGCGTGCGTCTGGAACGGCGCTTTCGCAGGCGGCGGTGGACGCGGGGGCGGGCGACGGGTCCTTCGGGCATCCGGAGGCCTCCTTGGAGCACCCGGAGCCGCAGGCCGCGCCGGTGGATGCGTACGAGAGTCCCCGGCCGAAGGGCGACGTCCTCGCCCGGGTGCGGGGGGCCGCGCAGGCACGCAAGGGCAAGCTCGCGCTCGCCCTGCTCCTGGGCGCCCTGGCGATCGGCAGCTCCGTGGGGCTGGTGGCCACCTCCGGGTACCTGATCAGCCGGGCGTCGGAGCAGCCGCCCGTGATGTACCTGATGATCGCCGTGACGGCGACCCGCGCCTTCGGCATGGGCCGTGCGGTCTTCCGCTACGCGGAGCGCCTCGTCTCGCACGACGCCGTCCTGCGGATGCTGGCCGACACCCGCGTGGCCGTCTACCGGCGCCTCGAGCGCCTCGCCCCGGCCGGGCTGCGGAAGACCCGCCGCGGCGACCTGCTCTCCCGCCTGGTCGCCGACGTGGACGCCCTGCAGGACTACTGGCTGCGCTGGCTCCTGCCCGCATCGGCCGCCGCGGTGGTCGGCGCCGGAGCGGTCGGCTTCACCGCCTGGCTGCTGCCCGAGGCCGGCGCTGTCCTCGCCGTCGGTCTGCTCCTCGCCGGAGTGGGCGTACCGCTGCTCTCCGGAGCCGTCGCCCGCCGGGCGGAGCGCAAGCTCGCCCCCGCGCGCGGGGCGCTGGCCACCCGCGTGGCCGATCTGCTCACCGGCACCGCCGAGTTGACGGTCGCGGGCGCCCTGAACCGGCGTACGGCCAAGGCGAAGGAGGCCGACGCCGAGCTGACCCGGATCGCGGCACGGACCGCCACGGCCACCGCGCTCGGCGACGGGCTCGGCGCGCTCGCCACCGGACTCACCGTGACCGCCGCCGCTGTCGTCGGCGTACAGGCGCTGCACGACGGCCGGCTCAGCGGTGTCGCGCTCGCCGTGGTCGTCCTCACCCCGCTCGCCGCCTTCGAGGCCGTCCTGGGGCTGCCGCTCGCCGTGCAGTACCGCCAGCGCGTCAGGAAGAGCGCCGAGCGCGTCTACGAGGTCCTCGACGCCCCCGAACCCGTACCCGAGCCCGCCGAGCCCGCACAGCGCCCGCAGGCGCCCTTCCCGCTCCGTGTGGAGGGTCTGCACGCCCGCTACGAGGGGCAGGACCGGGACGCGCTCGCGGGCGTCGGCCTGACCCTGGAGCGCGGGCGGCGCATCGCGGTGGTCGGTCCTTCGGGTTCCGGCAAGACGACGCTCGCCCAGGTGCTGCTGCGCTTCCTCGGGGCGAGCGAGGGGACGTACAGCCTGGGCGGCACGGACGCGGCCACCCTCGACGGCGACACAGTGCGTGAAATGGTCGGGCTGTGCGCGCAGGACGCGCACATCTTCGACAGCTCCGTGCGCGAGAACCTGCTCATCGCGCGAAAGGGTGCCTCCGACGACGAACTGCACGGCGCTCTGGCGCGGGCCCGGCTGCGGGAGTGGACCGACTCGCTTCCGGAGGGGCTCGACACCCTGGTCGGCGAGCACGGGGCGCGTCTGTCCGGGGGCCAGCGCCAGCGCGTTGCCCTGGCCCGCGCGCTGCTCGCGGACTTCCCCGTGCTCGTCCTCGACGAGCCGGCCGAACATCTCGACCTGCCGACCGCCGACGCCCTGACCGACGATCTCCTGGCCGCCACCGAGGGCCGTACGACACTGCTCATCACACACCGGCTCGCCGGGCTCGACGCGGTGGACGAGGTGATCGTCCTGGACGCGGGTCAGGTGGTGCAGCGCGGGGCGTACGCGGATCTCGTCCTTGTGGACGGGCCGCTGCGGCGCATGCTGGAGCGGGAGCGGGCGGCCGACCTGCTGATGACGGCCGCCGGGTAGGGGTCGGGGCGGCTCGGGGCAGGCCCCGACTTTCCTCGCCAAATAGGACTAACTACTCTCAAAGGCATGTCAGCGCCTTCGGCCTCCGCCGCCTCTCCGCAACCCGACGGCTCATCGGACGCCATAGAGGCCGCGAAGAAGGCGACCCGCAGCCTGCAGGGGCTCTCCCCCGAGCTCACCGCGCGCGTGCCGCAGCTCCTGGAGGCGATGCGCTCCGTCGGGGCAGGGCTCGAACTGCACACCACGCTCGACCGCATCTGCGAGACGGCGGCCGAGCTCGCGGACGCCCACTACGCGGCGATCGGCGTCGTCTCCGAAGACGGCAAGGGGCTCTCCGACTTCGTCCACGTCGGTATCGGCGAGGAGGCCGCCGAGCGGATCGGGCGGCTGCCCGACGGGCACAAAGGGCTGCTCGGCGCCCTCATCCACCAGCCGGAGACGCTGCGCCTCGCGGACCTCTCCGCCGACCCGCGCTCGTGCGGCTTTCCGGCCCACCACCCGCCCATGCGCACCTTCCTCGGTGTCCCCATCCGCGTACAGGGCGAGATCTTCGGCAACCTCTACCTGACCGAGAAGCGAAACGGCGCCGACTTCAACGAGTACGACGTGCACATGGTCCGCGTCCTCGCGACGGAGGCGGGCATCGCCATCGGCAACGCACGCCTCTACGAAGCGGCCATGCAGCGCGAACGCTGGATCGACGGTTCCGTGGCGGTCACCACGGCGCTGCTCTCGGGCAGCGACGCGGAGGAGGCGCTCGCCGTCGTGGCCGAACAGGCCCGCCATCTCGCCGACTCGGCCGCCGGGATCGTGCTCCTGCCCGACGAGGAGGGCGGCATGGAGATCGTCGCCGTCTCCTCGGACGAACCCTCCGGGGTGCTCGGCGTGGTCGTCCCCCCGGAGAGCCGCATCATCACCGATCTGCTCGCAGGGGACGCCGTGTTCCTCGACGACGCGGCCACGGACCCGCGCGTCATGACCGACCTGGCCCGCGGCTACGGGCCCGTCATGATGCTTCCGTTGCAGAGCGACGGCCGCGTCATGGGGACGCTCGTCACGCCACGCGCGCGTGGCGCCCGGCCGTTCAGCGAGACCGAGCGGACCCTCGCCACCCAGTTCGCCTCGCAGGCCGCGCTCGCGCTGATGATGGCCGAGGCGCAACGCGACCGCGAGCGGCTCGCGGTGTACGAGGACCGCGACCGGATCGCTCGGGACCTGCACGACCTCGTGATCCAGCGCCTGTTCGCCACCGGGATGATGCTGGAGAGCGCGCAGCGCAGGTCCGTCGTGCCCGAGGTGCAGACGGGGGTGGGCAAGGCCGTCGACGAGCTGGACGTGACGATCCAGGAGATCCGCACGGCGATCTTCGCCTTGCAGCAGGGTCCGGCCGAGGCTCCTTCGGGGCTGCGTACGCGGGTCCTTCGCGAGATCAACATGGCCGCGGTGCCGCTCGGCTTCAAGCCCTCGCACCACTTCGTGGGCCCCGTCGACACCGTGGTCGGCGAGCTCACCGGGAAGAACCTCATCGCGGCCCTGCGCGAGGCGCTGTCCAACGCGTTCCGGCACGCGCGGGCCGATCGCATCGACGTCGTCGTCGACGCGAAGGTGATCCTGCCCGACGGACAGCAGGGCGTACGCCTGACGGTCTCGGACGACGGGGTCGGCATCGCGGAGGGCGGCCGGCGCAGCGGCCTGAAGAACCTCAAGAGGCGCGCGGAGTCGCTCGGCGGGGACAGTTGGTACGGGCCCGGCATCGGCGAGGATGCCGGGGGCACGGCCGTGGTGTGGCAGGCGCCTTACTAGGGGCCCTACCAGGAGCACTCGTGGGTCTCGCTCTCGCTACAGGTCCTGCTGCTCGCTCAGGATTCGTTCGATGACGACCGCCACGCCGTCCTCGTTGTTGGCGACCGTGCGGCCCGAAGCGGCGGCGAGCACGTCCGGGTGCGCGTTGCCCATCGCGAACGACGTGCCCGCCCAGGTGAGCATCTCGATGTCGTTCGGCATGTCCCCGAAGGCGACGACCTCCGCGGGCGTGATGCCGCGCTCGGCGCAGCACAGCTCCAGCGTGCTGGCCTTGGACACTCCCGGGCCGCTGATCTCGAGCAGGGCGCTCGGGCTCGACCGGGTGATCTCCACCTGGCCGCGCACGGCCTCGCGGGCCACGACCAGGAAGTCGTCGGGCGCGATCTCGGGGTGGAAGGCGAGCACCTTCAGGATGGGCTGGGTCGCGTTCTCGGAGTCCTCGGCGAGCAGCTTCTCCGCGGGGGCGACGCTCTCGCCGGGCTCCAGGTGCAGGGGCGGGTACGTCGGCTCGTGGTGCAGTCCGCCGGTCCGCTCGACCGCGAAGGACGTGCCGGGGGCGGCCGCACGCAGCAGCCGTACGACGTCGAGCGCGTCCTCGCGCCGCAGTTCCCGCACCTTCACGAAGCGATGGCCGCCCGACCCGTCGTGCAGGTCGACCACGGCTGCGCCGTTGCCGCAGATGGCGAGGCCGTGGCCGTGCACATGAGAGCTGACGACGTCCATCCAGCGCGCCGGGCGGCCGGTCACGAAGAAGACCTCGATCCCGGCCCGCTCGGCGGCGGCGAGTGCGGCGACGGTGCGGTCGGACACGGACTTGTCGTCACGTAGGAGGGTGCCGTCCAGGTCCGTGGCGATCAGCCGGGCCTTGGGCCGATGGGGGGCGGAGGCGGCCGGGGTCTTGGGCCGCGGGGTAGCTGAGGTCACGCCATCGATTGTCCCGCACCTAACTGCACGGGCGTGCGCTGGGGCGCACATCTGAGTGCCTTTATGCCCCTGCTGTACTGCCTCCCAGCTGTACGAGCGCCTCCGTGGCGATCCGCTCGAAGATCTTCTCGTCGGCCGCGAAATCCGTTCCCGGCAGCGGCCAGTGCAGCACGATCTCGTTGAAGCCCAGCTCAGCGTGGTTGCCGGCGAAGTCGACGAAGGCGTCGAAGGAGTCGAGGGGGCGGTCCGGGGTGAACCCGGTGAGCAGGATCTTGTCGAGCTCGGCCACGTCCCGGCCGATCGTGTCGCAGGCCGCGGCCAGCTTGTCGGCCTGTCCGCGGATGGCTTGAAGTGATTGCTCCGGGGTGCCGTTCTCGAAGAGTTTCGGGTCACCCGTGGTCACCCACGCCTGCCCGTGGCGCGCGGCGAGCTTCAGGCCGCGCGGTCCGGTGGCGGCGACCGCGAACGGCAGCCGGGGGCGCTGGACGCAGCCCGGGATGTTGCGCACCTCGGACGCGGAGTAGTACTCGCCCTCGTACGAGACGATGTCCTCGGTGAGCAGGCGGTCGAGCAGCGGCAGGAACTCGCCGAAGTGATCGGCCCGTGCGCGCGGGGTCCAGGGCTCCTCGCCCGCCTTGAGCAGCGCGGTGGCATCGAAGCCGTTGCCGCCCGCGCCGATGCCGAGGGTGATCCGGCCGTCGGACACGTCGTCCAGCGTGATCAGGTCCTTGGCGAGGGTCACCGGGTGCCGGAAGTTCGGCGAGGTGACCAGGGTGCCGAGGCGCAGCCTGTCGGTGGCGGCCGCGGCGGCGGTCAGGGTCGGCACCGCGCCGAACCAGGGCCCGTCGCGGAAGGTCCGCCAGGACAGGTGGTCATAGGTGTACGCGGTGTGGAACCCCAGCTCCTCCGCCCGCTGCCAGCGCTCCTTGCCCCCCTCGTGCCAGCGGCGGACGGGCAGGATCACGGTGCTCAGACGCAAACTCATGTATCAGAGCGTATGCCCCTGGAAGGCGCGTCCTCGCAGCTCGCCCCGGGCGGGCCGGTGTGCGGGGGCAGGTCAGTGTCCGGTCGGGAAGCGGAGATATTCAGGGGGCACGGCGGCGGTGAGCCAGACACCGTTGGCGCTCACCTGAAAGACGTGCCCGTCGCGGTGCATCGCGCCCGTGTCGACGGAGAGAACGACGGGCCGTCCGCGCCGGGCGCCGACGCGGGTGGCGGTCTCGCGGTCGGGCGACAGGTGCACGGCGTGCCGGTTCATGGGCCGCAGGCCTTCGACGCGGATCGCGGCGATGCTGCGGCCCACCGTGCCGTGGAAGAGATACGCGGGCGGGGTGGCCGGAGGCAGATCCAGGTCGATGTCGACGGAGTGGCCCTGGCTGGCGCGGATCCGGCCGCCCTCGACGGCGAAGCGCTGCTTGTCGTTCGTGGCCACCACGTGTTCGAGCTCGGCGCGGGTGAAGCGGAAACCATGGGCCGCGGCCGCCGCGACAAGGGCGTCGATCTCCACCCAGCCGTTCTCGTCGAGCGTGAGCCCGATTCTCTCCGGCTGATGGCGCAGGTGCCTGGAAAGGTATTTCGACACCTTCACGGTGCGACGTTCGTCCGCCGCGTCCGCGGAGGGGGCTTCTCCATTCATCCGTTCAGCCTCGCTCCGAACCGTTCTCCCCGCACTTGATTTTCGTCCACCGACTTTTCATCCGACACTTTTCGTCCACAGGTTTGATCCACAACCAAGTCCGGTTATCCACAGGGGATTTGGCATTCCTGTGGACAACACACGCTTGTATTAAGCCCTTTGATCAACAATGCGCTTATCTGCCTGACTTGTGGCAAGCGCGTCCAATGTCCTGGCCTGCACTTCGCGTTCAGTCGCCGCGGTGACGAACGCCGCCGCGTTCTCCCGCCCAACCAGCGCCTCCACGGCCTGCATTGTTGCCGCGGGCAGTGCCACCGGAAGCGGCTCATTCGTAGGTTGGGCCGGGTGCCCCGAAGCGAGGTGGTGCTGGAGGTGACGCGTGGCGAACAGGCGCATGGCCCGCGCCAGTTCGGCGTCGACCGATTGCTGGGCCAGCGGCCTCAGACGCCGGACGAGAGCGGCCGCTTCCGCCGCATCCGCCTCGCTCGGCGGGTGCTGACCGAGATAGCGCGCGAAAACGTGCTCGGTGGTGAACTCCAGGAAACGGGCGGCTATGTGCTCGACCTGCCCCCTCAACTCCCGCAAATGGCCCGAGATCGCGGACAACGGGACTCCGGCAGCATGCAACTCCACCGCCACCGCCAGCTCTTGAGGGCTCGGCACCAGGAATTCATCGTCCCGGCCCGGCACGGGCTCAAGCACGCCGAGGGCGATCGCGTCGGCCACCGCGGCCTCGTCCGGCTCTCCGCCGAACGCCGCGTCCAGCTCCGCCCGGGTCATCCGGTCGGCCTTCTCGTCCGTCCACGGGCCGCCGACCTCGGCCACGAGCCCCAGGACGCCACCGAGCCCCCGGCCCGCGTCCCAGGCCTCCAGCAGTTCCTTGATGGAGGCCAGGGTGTACCCCCTGTCGAGCAGGTCGGCTATCTGTCTCAACCGGGCCAGATGAGTGTCGCCGTACACGTTGGCCCGGCCGCGCCGCTCGGGCCGGGGGAGCAGGCCGCGGTCCTGATAGGCGCGGATCGTGCGGACCGTGGCGCCGCTGTGGTGCGCCAGGTCCTCGATGCGGTACTCCGCCGGCCTGGGCCCGGTGCCGTGATCCACGAGTCCCTGCCCGGCGTCAGACTGCTCGTCCACGCTCCCCGCCTCCGTAACCCTCGTGCTAGGCGATGGCCGCTCGGCCGACCGCAGCGGCCGCGGCCCGAGCCGCGGGTGACTCCGTCAGATAGTCGACGGCCTTGCGCAGCGAGCCTTCCTGCGAGGGATGGTACGACCGCCGCAGGTAGCGGGGTATGGCCGTGCCGATCTCCCGCCAAGTGGGCAGCAGTCCCTTCCTGACGGCCTTGTTGTGTTCCGCCAGGGAGTAGCGGAGGCGCCCCGCGAGCCGGGGGTCCCGGCGCATCAGATAGGCGGTGCCCCAGACCCACAGGTAGAGCATCACGGGCGCCGTGACCGTCATGCCCGCGATGCGGCGGGCATAGCGGGGCAGGCCTTCGCCGCCGCAGTGCTGGTACATGTCGAAGGCGACCGAGCGGTGCTCGACCTCCTCCGCGCCGTGCCAGCGCAACAGGTCGAGCATGACCTCGTCGGCGTCCGCGCGGTCCAGGCCCTCGGCGTGCAGCACCCAGTTCCCCAGGACCGCCGTGAACTGCTCGATCGCCGCGACGACCGCAAGACGGAACCGAAGCCACTCCTGCGTCGCTATCGGAGCGCCCAACGGCGGTGTCTCGCCGAGGAGTTTCTCGAAGAGGAAGTCGACGTACCTGGTGAACGCGGCGGTGTCGAGGCGCTGCGCCGTCAGGTGGTCGAGCACGTGCGCGTGCTGCACGCTGTGCGTGGCCTCCTGGCCCATGAAGCCCTTGACGTCCTTCAGCAGCACCGGGTCGGTGACCAGGGGCAGGCCCTCCTTGAAGACCTTCACGAACCACCGCTCCCCCGCGGGGAGAAGCAGATGCAGCACGTTGATCACGTGGGTGGCGGTGGGTTCGTCCGGTATCCAGTGCAGCGGGGTCCGCTCCCAGTCGAACGAGACCCGGCGCGGAACGATCGTGTAGTGCTCCTCGGTGTTCGTGCCGGTGCTCTTCTCCGTGCTCACAGCGGCGGCTCCAATCGGGCTATCGCACGCAGGGCCCTGGGCGTGAAGCGGGACATGAGGTGGGCGCCACGGGCCTCCGGGGTGACCGGGACCACGGCCTGGTTCTTGACGACCGCGCGCAGGATCGCGTCCGCGACCTTCTCCGGCGGGTAGTTCCGCAGGCCGTACAGGCGCGAGGTCTTCTTCTGGCGGCGCTTCTCCTCCTCGGCGTCGACGCCGGCGAAGTGCGTGGTCGCCGTGATGTTCGTGTTCACGAAGCCCGGGCATATCGCGGAGACCCCGATGCCCTGCCCCGCCAACTCGGCGCGCAGGCACTCGCTGAGCATCAGGACCGCGGCCTTGGAGGTGCTGTAGGCGGGCAGGGCCTTGGACGGCTGATACGCCGCCGCGGAAGCGGTGTTCACGATGTGGCCGCCCTGGCCGCGCTCGGCCATCTGCTTGCCGAAGAGCCGGCAGCCGTGGATCACACCCCACAGATTGACGTCGAGGACCTTCTTCCAGTCCTCGGCGCTCGTGTCGAGGAACGAGCCGGAGAGCCCGATCCCCGCGTTGTTCACCAGGACGTCGACGATGCCGTACTCCCCGGCGACCTTCTCGGCGAGCTTCTCCATGGCCTGCTCGTCGGCGACGTCGACCGTCTCGCCCCACGCCTCGGGGGCACCGATCAGGCGCGACATCTCCGCCGTACGGGCCGCGCTCTCCGCGTCCCGGTCGACGGCCACGACGCGTGCGCCCGCCTCGGCGAACGCGAAGGCGGTGGCGCGGCCGATGCCGCTGCCCGCCCCGGTGACCAGGACCAGCTGGCCGCCGAAGCGATCGGCGTGCTTTCCCGTGGCCACACTGTCGTTCGCGGGCACGCCGTCCTCGTTCGACGTCACGAAGTCGGTGATCCAGGCCGCCAGTTGGTCGGGGCGCGTGCGGGGCACCCAGTGCTTGGCCGGGATGCTGCGGCGCACCAACTCCGGGGCCCACAACTCCAGCTCGTCGTAGAGCCGCTCCGACAGGAAGATGTCGCCGGACGGCGTGATGAGCTGGACGGGGGCGTGCGCGTACGCGTCGGCGCGGGGCCTGCGCATCCGGGCGCGGACGTTGTCGCGGTATAGCCATGCTCCGTGGGCGGCGTCCGACGGCAGCGACGACGTCGGGTAGTCGCCCGCGGGGACCTTCTCCATGCGCTGGAGGATCTTCGGCCACTGCTTGCCGAGCGGCCCGCGCCATGCGAGCTCGGGGAGCACGGGGGTGTGCAGCATGTACACGTACCAGGACTTGGCGCCCTGGCCGAGGAGCTGGCCGACCTTGCGGGGGGTGGGCCGGGTCATCCGCTTCTTGATCCAGTGCCCGAAGTGGTCGAGCGAGGGCCCCGACATCGAGGTGAAGGACGCGATGCGCCCCTCGGTGCGCTTGACCGTGACGAACTCCCAGGCCTGCACCGAACCCCAGTCATGACCGACCAGATGCACCGGCTTGTCCGGGCTCACCGCGTCGGCGACGGCCACGAAGTCGTCGGTCAGCTTCTCCAGCGTGAAGCCGCCGCGCAACGGCTGCGGGGCCGTCGACCTGCCGTGGCCCCGCACGTCGTAGAGCACGACGTGGAAGCGGTCGGCGAGACGCCCGGCCACCTCCGACCAGACCTCCTTGGAGTCCGGGTAGCCGTGCACGAGCAGCACCGTGGGCTGCGTCGGGTCGCCGAGCTCGGCGACGCACAGCTCCACCCCGCCCGTGCGCACCCAGCGCTCGCGGGCGCCCTCGATCCCCTTGGTGATTCCTCCCGTGGTCATGCGGCGGCCCTCTCTTCAGCCCAGCGCCGCACATGCGGCAGATCGTCGTCCAGCCAGAACGCGCTCTGCTCGGGGTCCCTGGAGTCGGTGACGACCAGGATTTCCTCGAACTTCGCGCCCGTACCCCTGAATCCGAGGTGCGGTTCGACCGCCCATAGCCCCTTCTGGGGAGGGTGGTCGGAGAATTTGTACGGTGACCAGAGCGGCGACCAGCCGTCCCGGTGACCGTGGATCGCATCGCTCGCGAGGCCCTTCAGGGACTGCGTGCCGAAGCCGAAGACGTTCGGCGACAGCCGGCGCTCCTTGACCCGGTCGACCTTGTGCGCGATGACGCCGAAGGGATACGCGCGATGACGATTGGCATAGCCCTGGCGCACCATGAGCCGGTCCACGTTCTCGTAGATCTCGCGCAGCGGGCGGCGCTCACGCACCTCGCGCAGGAGCAGCTCGCGGTGTGCCTCCAGGTCGGCGAGCAGCTTGTCGTGCACGGGGTTGAGACCGAGGCAGCCCGAGTAGCCGATGTCCGCCGTATATCCCTTGTAGACCGGCGCCATGTCGAGGATGAAGGGCATCCCCGGCTCGAGCCGGCGGTTGGTGGGGAAGAACTGCAGCGGTATCCGGAAGTTCACGAACGCCGTGCGGTCCCCGAACCAGGCGAAGGGCAGGTGGAACCAGTCCCGCACACCCCGCTCACGCAGCCAGTCACGCTGCATCCGAGCCGCCTCGCGCTCGGTCACCCCTGGCCGGAGCTGCGCCGCGACCGCCTCCGCGCATTCATACGCGAGGGTCTGAACTTCCCTGAACCCCCGCAGCTCCGCGGAGAGTTCACCTGCCACTGCTGAGGTCATGCCACCGTCCGTCCGTGTCCGGTCCATCGCAGTACGCGTCCGTAACTTGACACTGATGAATGTGACAATGCTCGGCGGCTACGTCAATAGCTGTGCACGAGCCGGGCTCGAACCCAGGGTCGGCTGCGGGTTGTCCCCCAGGGGTCGACCTCAGGAGGACCCTTACGGGCCCGTAATACCGGAGAGTGAGGCGAGGACAAGACCCTGGTCTGACGCCTGATGTGGCCTGCGCCACTACCTTCGAATCGTGACTGTGATCGCGACCGAAAGCCTGAGCAAGCGGTTCCCGAGGGTGACCGCGCTTGACCGGCTCTCCATGGATATCGGGCCCGGTGTGACCGGACTCGTCGGAGCCAACGGAGCCGGCAAGTCCACACTGATCAAGATCCTGCTGGGTCTGTCCCCCGCCACGGAGGGCACCGCCGCCGTGCTCGGCCTCGACGTCGCCACCAGTGGCGGCCAGATCCGTGAGCGCGTCGGCTATATGCCCGAGCACGACTGCCTGCCGCCGGACGTCTCGGCCACCGAGTTCGTCGTCCACATGGCGCGCATGTCCGGGCTGCCGCCCACGGCGGCCCGCGAGCGCACCGCGGACACGCTGCGGCACGTCGGTCTGTACGAGGAGCGCTACCGCCCCATCGGGGGCTACTCGACGGGCATGAAACAGCGCGTGAAGCTCGCGCAGGCCCTCGTCCACGACCCCGACCTGGTCTTCCTGGACGAACCGACCAACGGCCTCGACCCCGTGGGCCGCGACGAGATGCTCGACCTCATCCGGCGCGTCCACACGGACTTCGGCATCTCCGTCCTGGTCACCTCGCACCTGCTCGGCGAGCTGGAGCGCACCTGCGACCACGTCGTCGTCATCGACGGCGGCAAGCTCCTGCGGTCCAGCTCCACCACCGACTTCACCCAGACCACCACGACGCTCGCCGTCGAGGTGACGGACACCGACGAACACCCCGACGGCACCAAGGTGTTCCGCGACGCGCTGCAGGGCCTGGGGGTCGCCACCCACGAGGGCAGCGGCCTGCCCGGCGCCGGGCACACCGTGCTGCTCGAAGCGACCGGCGACGAGACGTACGACCTGGTCCGCGACCTCGTGGCGGACCTCGGCCTCGGCCTGGTCCGGATGGAACAGCGCAGGCACCACATCGCCGAGGTCTTCCAGTCCGAACAAACCGAGCAACCCGAGCAGCCCGAACAACCCGAGCAGACGGATGCGCGGAAGGAGGCGGTCCGCCATGGCGGTTGAGCGGCCCCCGGCACACGCCGGTGAACAGACCCAGATCCATAACATCGGCTATCGCAACTACGACGGCCCGCGCCTGGGCCGCGCCTACGCCCGCCGCTCGCTCTTCTCGCAGAGCCTGCGCGGGGCGTACGGACTCGGCCGCTCGGCCAAGTCCAAGGTTCTGCCCATGATCCTCTTCGCGGTGATGTGCGTCCCCGCCGCGATCATGGTGGCGGTCGCCGTGACCACCAAGGCGAACGAACTCCCCGTCGAATACACCCGATACGCGATCCTGCTGCAGGCCGTGATCAGTCTCTACCTCGCCGCCCAGGCCCCCCAGACGGTCTCCCGCGACCTGCGCTTCAAGACCGTCCCCCTCTACTTCTCCCGCCCCATCGAGCACAGCGACTACGTCCGCGCCAAGTTCGCGGCGATGGCCTCGGCCCTCTTCGTCCTCACGGCCGCACCGCTGCTCGTCCTCTACGTGGGGGCGCTGCTCGCCAAGCTCGACTTCGCCGACCAGACCAAGGGCTTCGGCCAGGGGCTCGTCTCCGTGGCACTCCTCTCGCTCCTCTTCTCCGGCATCGCCCTCGTCGTCTCGGCCGTCACACCCCGCCGCGGCTTCGGGATCGCCGCCGTCATCGCCGTACTGACCATCAGCTACGGAGCGGTGTCCACGGTCCAGGCCATCGCCCACGAACAGGGCAGCACCGACGCCCTCGCCTGGCTCGGCCTCTTCTCCCCGATCACCCTGATCGACGGCGTACAGTCCGCCTTCCTCGGCGCGACCTCCGCCTTCCCCGGAGGGGAAGGCCCCTCGTCCGGCACGGGCGCGGTCTACGTGATCGTCGTCCTCGCCCTCATCGCGGGCTGCTACGGCGCACTGCTGCGCCGCTACCGAAAGGTCGGGCTGTGAGCACGATCAACATTGACCACACCAGCCGCTGGTTCGGCAACGTGGTGGCGGTCAACGACATCACGATGAACGTCGGCCCGGGCGTCACCGGCCTCCTCGGTCCGAACGGCGCGGGGAAGTCCACCCTCATCAACATGATGGGCGGATTCCTCGCCCCCTCCACCGGCAGCGTCACCCTCGACGCCAAGCCGATCTGGCGCAACGAACAGATCTACAAGGACATCGGCATCGTCCCCGAGCGCGAGGGGATGTACGACTTCCTCACCGGGCGCGAATTCGTCGTCGCCAACGCCGAGTTGCACGGCCTGGACAAGCGGGCCGCGCACAAGGCCCTCGCCACGGTCGAGATGGAGTACGCGCAGGACCGCAAGATCTCGACGTACAGCAAGGGCATGCGCCAGCGCGTGAAGATGGCGTCCGCCCTCGTCCACGAACCCTCCGTGCTCCTGCTCGACGAACCGTTCAACGGCATGGACCCCCGCCAGCGCATGCAGCTGATGGACCTGCTGCGGCGCATGGGGGACGAGGGCCGGACGGTCCTGTTCTCCTCACACATCCTCGAAGAGGTCGAGCAACTGGCCTCGCACATCGAGGTGATCGTGGCCGGCCGGCACGCGGCGAGCGGTGACTTCCGCAAGATCCGGCGCCTGATGACCGACCGCCCCCACCGCTACCTCGTGCGTTCGAGCGACGACCGTGCCCTGGCCGCCGCCCTGATCGCGGACCCGTCGACGGCGGGAATCGAAGTCGACCTCAAGGAAGGCGCCCTGCGCATCCAAGCCATCGACTTCGGTCGCTTCACCGCCCTGTTGCCACGCATCGCCCGCGATCACGACATCCGGCTCCTCACGGTCTCGCCCTCGGACGAGTCCCTCGAGTCGGTCTTCTCCTATCTCGTCGCGGCCTGAAGGGAGCCATCGTGTACGACCCCACTGTCGCCCGGCTCACCTACCGGGCCCTGCTCGGCCGCCGCCGGGCACTGATCCTCCTCGCCCTGCCCGTCCTGCTGATCGTCATCGCCGCCGCGGTCCGCGGATTCAACGGCGCCGACGACCAGGTCGCCGCCGACCTCCTCGGCGGCTTCGCCCTCGCCACGATGGTGCCGATCATCGGAGTCATCGCGGGCACCGGAGCCATCGGCCCGGAGATCGACGACGGCTCCGTCGTCTATCTCCTCTCCAAGCCGGTCAAGCGGCCCACGATCATCACCACCAAGCTCACCATCGCCATCGCCGTCACCATGGCCTTCTCCGCGGTCCCGACGTTCATCGCGGGCATGATCCTGAACGGCAACGGCCAGCAGATCGCCGTGGCGTACACGATCGCCGCCCTGGTCGCCTCCATCGCGTACGCGGCGATCTTCCTGCTCCTTGGCACCATCACCCGGCACGCGGTCGTCTTCGGGCTCGTCTACGCCCTCGTGTGGGAGACCCTCTTCGGGTCGCTGGTCCCTGGCGCGCGCACGCTCAGCGTCCAGCAGTGGTCGCTCGCCGTCGCCCAGAAGACGGCGGGCGGCGACCTGGTCACCTCGGACGTCGGACTGCCGGTCGCCACGGCGCTCCTTGTCGGCGTCACGGTCCTCGCCACCTGGTACGCCGGGCAGAAGCTGCGGTCGCTGACCCTGGCCGGGGAGGAGTGATTAATTCGGTGGCGGACAAATGGGGGCGCGGGCACAGTAGTTGTGTCACCGCGCCAGGACCCTGGCGCCCGCGCACCGGGAGAGGAGCCGACGTGTCCTTCACCAGTCCGTCGAGTTCCCGGCAGGGCAGCCCGCGGCAGGCTTCGGAGTAGTCACTCGCTCCGTAGAGCCCCGCCCACGGGGGAGCTGTCCGGGGCGGCCGCTTCGAGCGCGCACTTCGCTGCGCGGGCCGCCCACCCGACCACGCAGTGAGCCGGGCACCGCCATGCGGTGCCCGGCTCACTGCGTACTGTCTGCTGCGTACCGCCCGGAACTACTGGACGAGAAGCTTCTCAAGGACCGCCGCGATGCCGTCGTCCTCGTTCGACGTCGTCACCTCGTCGGCAACCGTCTTGAGCTCCTCATGGGCGTTGGCCATCGCCACGCCATGGGCCGCCCAGCCGAACATCGGTATGTCGTTGGGCATGTCCCCAAAAGCGATCGTGTCCGCGGCCTTCGCGCCGAGGCGGCGTGCCGCGAGGGACAGGCCCGTCGCCTTGGAGAGGCCGAGGGGAAGCAACTCGACGATGCCTTCGCCCGCCATCGTCACGCCGACCAGGCCCCCCGCCACCTGACGCGCCACCGAGGCGAGCTCGTCGTCGCTCAGCCCCGGGTGCTGGACGTACACCTTGTTCAGCGGAGCGGCCCACAGCTCGGCGACATCCGTGAACGGCACGGCGGGCAGCGGGCCGTCCTGCACCGCGTACCCAGGACCGACGATCACTTCGCCGTCGAGGCCGTCACGGCTCGCGGCAAGCGCCAGCGGACCGATCTCCGCCTCTATCTTTGCGAGGGCGATACCGGCGAGCTGCCGGTCGAGCGTGACCGACGTGAGAAGCCGGTGCTCGCCCGCGTGATAGACCTGCGCGCCCTGCCCGCACACCGCCAGGCCGTCGTAGCCCAGGTCGTCGAGGATGTGCCGGGTCCAGGGCACGGCACGGCCGGTGACGATGATGTGCGCGGCGCCCGCCGCGGTGGCCGCGGTGAGCGCGTCGCGCGTACGCGCCGAGACCGTGTCGTCGGAGCGCAGGAGCGTTCCGTCGAGATCGGTCGCGACGAGCTTGTACGGGAAGGACGGTGTGGCGGGAGCAGGGTGGCTCACTTGTTGATGGGCTCCAAGATCTCTCGTCCCCCCAGGTACGGACGCAGCACCTCGGGCACCCACACGGAGCCGTCGGCCTGCTGGTGGTTCTCCAGAAGGGCGACGATCGTGCGCGGGACGGCGCAGAGCGTGCCGTTCAGCGTCGCGAGCGGCTGCGTCACCTTCTTGCCGTCGCTCTCGTCGCGCATCCGGATCGACAGACGGCGCGACTGGAAGCTGTCGCAGTTCGACGCGGAGGTCAGCTCGCGGTACTTGCCCTGCGTCGGGATCCACGCCTCGCAGTCGAACTTGCGCGAGGCCGAGGCGCCCAGGTCACCCGTGGCCACGTCGATCACCTGGAAGGGCAGGCCGAGGCCGGTCAGCCACTGCTTCTCCCACTCCAGGAGCCGCTGGTGCTCGTTCTCCGCGTCCGCCGGGTCGACGTACGAGAACATCTCGACCTTGTCGAACTGGTGCACGCGGAAGATGCCGCGGGTGTCCTTGCCGTACGTGCCGGCCTCACGGCGGAAGCAGGGCGAGAAGCCCGCGTACCGCAGGGGCAGCTTGTCGGCGTCGATGATCTCGTCCATGTGGTAACCGGCGAGCGCGACCTCGGAGGTGCCGACCAGGTAGTAGTCGTCCTTCTCCAGGTGGTAGACGTTCTCGGCGGCCTGGCCGAGGAAGCCCGTGCCCTCCATGGCGCGCGGGCGGACCAGGGCGGGCGTCAGCATCGGGATGAACCCGGCCTCCGTCGCCTGCGCGATCGCCGCGTTCACCAGGGCCAGTTCGAGCAGGGCGCCGACACCGGTCAGGTAGTAGAAGCGCGAGCCGGAGACCTTCGCGCCGCGCTCGACGTCGATGGCACCGAGCGCCTCGCCGAGCTCCAGGTGGTCCTTGGGCGTGAAGCCCTCGGCCGCGAAGTCGCGCGGGGTGCCGATCGTGTCGAGGACGACGAAGTCCTCCTCGCCGCCGACCGGGACGTCCGGGTGGACCAGGTTGCCCAGCTGCCCGAGCAGGCGCTTGGTCTCCTCGTCGGCCTCGTCCTGCGTGGCGTTGGCCGCCTTGACGGCGGCGGACAGTTCGCCGGCCTTCTTCAGGAGCTCGGCCTTCTCGTCACCCGAGGCCTTGGGGATGAGCTTGCCGAGCGCCTTCTGCTCGGAACGGAGCTCGTCGAAGCGGAGCCCGGACGACCTGCGCCGCTCGTCGGCGGAGAGCAGGGCGTCGACAAGCGCGACGTCCTCTCCACGGGCGCGCTGGGAGGCGCGAACACGGTCGGGGTCCTCACGGAGCAGGCGAAGGTCAATCACCCCACCAGGCTACCGTCGAGCGGTTCCGGCTCTCGACTCGATATTCCCCTGCGATGCGTTATGACCGATTTGCCGGAATGGGAATTCCTGTCGGGGTCCACCCTGCGGCCTGCTTCGTGAGCCCCGGGCGCGAGGTCAATGAAAAGGGCGCCATTCCCCGAAACGGGGCAGAGGGGACTCGCGCCCTTGACTCGATCCCCTTGCGGGAGGCGGCACTTGAGGCCTCGTTGTCCACAGGAATATCCCCTGCCGAAAAGTTATCCACAGGCTGTGCGAAAGATCTGTGGATGCCGGAAGAGATCGTTCCGAAAGCCGCATGCGCGACGAAGGATTCCCGTCCCAAACCACCCTCACACCCACTTTCGAGTGGAAATGGTTCGCTCCAAAGAGTTGATCAATGGAAAAGGGTGGACGAGGGGTGACGTGCGCGACTGTGGACGGACTTGTGGGGTGTAGGCCGATTTGTCGACCATGTCACGCTTCGTTGTCGACTTGTCCCCAGGTCGAGAACGACCCCTGTGGATAACTTTGTGGACAACGTAAATCAGCAGGTAAGACCGCCCGCCGACCCGAGCGCCCGACCCGACGGTCGGCTCAGAACCGGCCGTCCTGGCACTGGGTCAGCCAGTCCGACGCCGCGAGGAACTCGCCGTCGGTGGTCCCCGCCCGCAGCGGCCGCAGATCGGCGGGCGACACTCCCGCACGCGGGTACGACCCGAGGAAGCGCACCTGAGGGCAGATCCGCTTCAGGCCCATCAGCGCCTCGCCCACACGGCGGTCCGTGATGTGGCCCTCGGCGTCCACGGAGAAGCAGTAGTTGCCGATGCGCTGACCGGTGGGCCGCGACTCGATCCGCATCAGGTTGACGCCGCGTACGGCGAACTCCTGGAGCAGTTCGAGCAGGGCGCCGGGGTGGTCGTCGCCGAGCCAGATGACCACCGAGGTCTTGTCCGCACCGGTCGGCGCCGCGGGGCGGGCCGGACGGCCCACCAGGACGAAGCGCGTCTCGGCGGTCGCCGCATCGTGGATCTCGCTGACCAGCGGCTCAAGGCCGTACGTCGCCGCCGCGAACTCGCCCGCGAAAGCCGCGTCGAAGCGTCCCTCCTGGACCAGGCGCGCACCGTCCGCGTTCGAGGCCGCCGACTCCCACAGGGCGTCCGGCAGGTTCGCGGCCAGCCAGTTGCGGACCTGGGGCTGGGCCACCGGGTGGCCGGTCACCGTCTTGATGTCCTTGAGCTGCGTGCCCGGCCGGACGAGCAGCGCGAAGGCGATCGGCAGCACGACCTCGCGGTAGATCATCAGGGGCGCGCCCTTGGCGAGCTCGTCGACGGTGGTCGTGACACCGCCCTCGACGGAGTTCTCGATCGGCACCAGCGCCGCCGCCGCGTCGCCGCTCCGGACCGCGTCCAGCGCGGCCGGCACGGACACCATCGGGACGAGCTCCCTGGTGGCCGCTTCCGGGAGCGTACGGAGGGCGGCCTCGGTGAAGGTGCCCTCGGGGCCGAGATAGGTGTAGCGCATCGCCGACATACCGTCACCCTAATGGCCTGCCCGTGGCACGGCTCACGCGTCTCAGCAAGCGGCGCCCGCCTCACGCGTGTCGCCAAGCGGCGCCCGCCCACACGCGCACGACACCCGGCCCTACCCCTCCAGCAACCGCTGCCCCACGTACTCGCCCTTCGCGGCCCCGCCCGGCACCGCGAAGAGCCCGCTCGCCTCGTGCCGGATGAACTCCGACAGCGCGTCCCCGCGGTCGAGCTTGCGCTGCACCGGCACGAAGCCGCGGAGCGGGTCGGCCTGCCAGCACACGAAGAGCAGGCCCGCGTCCGGCTCCCCGCCCTTGTCGAAGCCGTCGTGGTACGAGAACGGGCGCCGCAGCATCGCGGAGCCGCCGTTCTGGTCGGGCCGGGTGATGCGGGCGTGGGCATTGAGGGCGATGACGTACTTGCCGTCCGCGCCCGCCTTCTCCAGCTTCGGTTCGGTCGTCTCCGTGCCGCCGGTCAACGGTGAACCGTCCGACTTGTGGCGCCCGATGACCGCCTCCTGATCCTTGACGCCGAGCTTCTCCCAGTCGTCGAGGAGCATCCGGATGCGGCGCACGACGACGTACGAGCCGCCGGCCATCCAGGAAGGGTCCCCCGTGGCGGGCACGTAGATCCGTCGGTCGAAGTCGTCCTCCGACGGCTTCGGATTGTTCGTGCCGTCGATCTGGCCCATCAGGTTGCGGGTGGTCATCGGCTGCGCGGTCGCGCCGGGCGAGCGGTTGAAGCCGTTCATCTGCCAGCGCACCCGCGCCGCCTCGCCCGCCTCCTTCTGGAGTGCGCGCAGCGCGTGAAAGGCGACGAGCGGGTCGTTCGCGCCGATCTGCACCCACAGGTCACCGTCGCTGCGCGCCTTGTCGAGGTGGTCGGAGGAGAAGTCCGGCAGCGGGTCGAGCGCCGACGGGCGCTGCTTCTCCAGGCCGGTGCGCCCGAAGAAGCTGTGCCCGAAGCCGAAGGTGACGGTCAGCGACGACGGACCGGCGTCCCGGGCGACATCCGTGTCCTCGCCCGCCGGGGCCTTGCCCGCCATCAACCGCTCGGCCGTCACCGACCAGCGGCGCAGCAGCGCGGCCGCTTCCTTGCGGCCCGCGCCCGCCGTCAGATCGAAGGCGACCAGGTGACCGCGGGACTGCACGGGCGTGGTGATGCCGGGCTGATGTTTCCCGTGAAACATGACCGTGTCCGCGCCAAGTGACGTCAGCGACGCCGCCTTTTCGGGGGTGTCCGAGGGCGCCGCGGCATACCCGGCCGCACCGCCCGCCGCGCCGAGCGCGAGACCGGTGGCGCCGGCGGTGCCGAGCAGCCGCCGCCTCGAGATCCCGTTGTCCGCCATGGTGGTTCCGTTCAGCCGATCTGCGCGTTCTTGTTCACGGTCACTTGGTCGATGTCGGAGGTGCGCACCGTCACCGCGACCTTCCAGTTGCCGGCCATCGGGATCTGGACCCCGCTGGAGCTCCAGTGTCCGGTGGCGATGTGGTCCGGGACGACGGGCAGCGGTCCGAGATCCTTCGACTTGAGGGTGAACGACACCTTCACCTCGGGGATGTCGAAGGCGCTGCCGTTCGGCCGCTTCACGAAGATGTGCATCTCGTTGCTGCCGGTGCGGCCGGGGTCCAGATCGAGCTGCAAGGTGCCCTTGCCGTCCTTGGAGCCCGTGTCGAAGGGGATCTTGAGGGTGAGCGGACCGGTCCGCTGGGCGGCCGCGGCCGTCTTGGAAGCCGCCGCCTCCTCCTCCGTGCGCGCCGGCTCGGTCGAGGTGAGGACCGTGGTGACGGCGAGCAGGACGACGGCGACGCCCGCCTCGGCGAGCACGGAGCGCCGCAGTCCCGACCGGTTCGGGTCGGCGTCGCGGATCCGCTTCTCGCGGGCGGTGCTCATGGCGGCCTGCTGGCGGGCGAGCTGGGCGGAGCGCTTGGAGTCCTTGCCGTCCTTGCCGTCCTTGGACCCCTTGGAGTCCGTGCCGGTGCTCCCGGCGGGCACCGTCACCGGCTTCTTCTCCACACGCTTGGCCGCCGTGCGCTTCTCGGAGTTCCTTTCGGCGTGCTTCTCGACGACCGCCGCCGCGGCGGCCTCCGGCGCCATGTCGCCCGCCTGGCCCACGATCCGCGTCGTCCAGCGCCGGGAGATCCAGGCGATGCCCACGAGGACGACCACCAGGCCGACCTTGATGAGAAGCAGCTGCCCGTACCACGTACCGGTGAGCGCCGACCATGAGCCGACCTGCCGCCAGGACTGGTAGAGCCCGGTCGCGGCCAGCGCGACGACGCTGCAGAACGCCACGCGCGAGAAGCGCCGCACCGCCCCGGCCTCGACCGACGGCGCGAAGTAGAGGGCGACGACGAGCGCCGCGAGCCCGCCGAGCCAGGCGGCGACGGCGAGCAGGTGCACGACGTCCACGGGCATCGCGATACCGGCCTGGATGCCGGTCGAGGCGTGCTCGGCCATGGCCCAGGTCGCGCCGAGCCCGACGGCGACGACACCGCCGCCGATCGCGAGCCCGAAGGTGAGGTCCTTGCGCTCCTTGGGGTCCGTCCGCTTCTCGTACGCGCCGAAGAGCACCGCGATGAAGAGCGCGGCGGCGGCGAGCAGCAGCAGCCGTGAGACCAGCGCGGCGCCCGTCTTCGTCTGAAGCACGTCACCGAGCTTGGCCATGTCGAAGGCGTCGGCGATCTTCCCGGACCCGGTGTAGGGAGCGCGGAGCAGCAGCATCACGAGGGTGGACGCGGTGAGCGTGACCCAGCCGGACACCACGAGGCGCTGCACAGGGCGTACGCCGGCGCCGCGCGGCCAGCAGCCGAGCACGAAGGCGGCACCGCCGACGACGAGGATGAACCCGGCGTACGAGAGGTAGCGCGTGAAGTCGTAGAGCCCGCCCACGAATCCGCCGCCCGCCTCCTGGTCCGGCAGCGCGACCTTCGTGTCGGAGGGCGCGCCCACGGAGAAGGTGTAGGCCCCGGAGATGGGATGGCTGTCGGCGGAGACGACTTGGTAGGCCACGGTGAAGGTGCCGTCGGGCAGCCCCTTGTGCAGCTTCACGCCGTACGTGTTCGAGCCGAGGTCACTGGTCTTGCCGGTGTCGACGCGCTTGCCGGCCGGGTCGAGCACCCGTACGGAGCCGTCGGACATGGCGACCTTCTCCGAGAAGGTCAGCGACACACTGGCGGGCGCCTGGTCGACCACCGCCCCCTGCTTGGGGTCGCTGCCCGTCAGCGCGGCATGGGCGGAGGCGGGTGCCGCCGTGGCCAGCAGGGCGCCGAGGAAGACGGCGACGACGAGCAGGAGCCGTCCGACGCCCGGGGTTATCCCGAGGAGGGCGGCGGCCCCGGAGCGAGCTCCACGAAGGGGAGCGATGGTCTGCATCAGCGATCAGTCCCTCAGTGCGACGCGTGCTTGCCGGGCTTGGGGTTGTACGTGGCGGCCTTCACCGGAACCTCAACGTCGATGGGGTCCGACTTCTCGAAGTGCAGCGTCACGGAGACCTTGTCGCCCTCCTTCGGCTTGTGCTCGAGCTCCTCGAACATGAGGTGGTTGGCGCCCCGCGCGAAGTCGAGCTCGCCGTTCGCGGGCACGTCGAACGACTTCTGCTCCTTCATCGCGTTGCCCTTGGTGCTGTGCAGCGTGACCTTCTTCGCGATCCCGCTGGTGACCGAGGTGAGCTTGTCGGCGCCGCCCTTGTTCGTGACGGTGAAGAACCCGGAGGCCATGGTGTCCATGGCGGGCTCGGGCATGAAGGCGCCGGCGACCTTGAGCTCGGGCTTGTCGGCGGTCTTGCCGCCCTTGTCCGCGGACGCCTCCGAGCAGCCCGCGAGGGCGAGCCCCGCGGTCAGGGCCAGGGCGCCGCCGGTGAGGATGCGGCGGTTCACGGGGTCGCTCCCTTGACGATCTTGGGGAGGTCCTTCGTGTAGTCGTCCACGGTGGTGTCCTCGCCGTACAGCACGTATCCGGCGTCGGTCTTCGGCGAGAACGCGATGACCTGCGTGCCGTGCATCGAGACGACCTTGCCCTTCTCCTTCTTGGAGGGCTCGATGCTGATGCCGAGGGTGCGGGCGCTGCCCTGGATGGTGTCGAAGTCACCGGTCAGACCGATGAAGTCGGTGTCCTGGGCCTTGAGCCACTTGCCGAGGGCAGCGGGGGTGTCGCGCTCGGGGTCGGTGGTGACGAAGACGACCTGGAGCTTGTCCTGTTCGGCCTTGGGCAGCGCCTTCTTGGCGACGGCGATGTTGCTCATCGTCAGGGGGCAGACGTCCGGACAGTTGGTGTAGCCGAAGTAGACGAGCGTCGGCTTGCCCTTGGTCTGCGCGCGCAGGTCGTACTTCTTGCCGTGCGTGTCCGTGAGGACGAGGTCCGGCTTCTCGAAGGGCTTGTCGAGGATGGTCGCGGCCTTGTCGCCGTTGGACTCGACGGAGACGTCCGCGACGGGCTTCTTGCCGTCGTCACCGCCACCGCAGGCGGACAGGGTGAGGGTGGCCGCGGCCAGCATGGCGGCGGCGAGCAGCTTCTTCTTGCGCATACGAAAATGTCCCAGATGTGAGGGGGGCCCGGGCGCACCGGGGGCAGGCGAAACGCCCCCGGTGCGGCCCGAAGGGTGGCTCAGCTGTAGGCGCGCCGACGTCCGGCGAGCACGCCGAACGCCACGCCGGCGGCGCCGACGACGATGCCGACGATGCCGAGGACCCGGGCGGTGGAGTCACTGCTGTCGGCCGAGGCGGTCTCGCTCTCGTCGCCGGACTTGGCGTCTTCCTTGGCGTCGTCGTCGTGCGAGGCCGCGGCGCCGTGGCCGTCCTCGGACGCGGCGGTCAGCGCGAGGGCCGGCGCCGGGTGCTCCGGCTCCTCCTGGCCCTTCTGCTGCGGCTCGATCCAGCGGACGACTTCCTTGTTGTCGTACGTCTGGACAGCCTTGAAGACGAGCTCGTCGGCGTCCTCGGGGAGCGCGCCGAGGGACAGCGGGAACTTCTGGAAGGAGCCGGGCTGGACGCCCTTGCCGTCGGCGGTCCAGGTGACCTTGGAGACGGCCTCGTCGATCTTCTCGCCGTGCATCTCGAGCGGCTTGTCGAGCTTCGTCTTGGTGACCTTCGCGGTCCAGCCGGGGACGGGCTGCGTCATGACGGAGGCGAGCGGGTGGTCCTCGGGGAAGGACACCTCGAGCTTGTTGGTCGAGGCGTCGTCCATCTCGTTCGGCACCTTGAAGTTGACCGTGGCGTAGCCGCCCTTGGCGGCCTCGCCCTCGGCCGAGACGCTGACGTGCGCGAAGGCGGGGACGGAGAGCAGCAGGACGGCGGAGGCGGCGACGCCACCGACGACGGAGACGCGGGAGGCCTTCACGGTGGACAGCGCAGACAGAACAGACATGGCAGAAACACTCCACTTTCAGCGGTGATGACCAGCACCGCCGAACAGGTCGGCAGCGGTGATCAGGGGAGAGTGCGCGCGGCGGCGAACCGAGCGGGCACGCGCGCGTGGACGCCGCCGGGCGTGAGGCACCTCTCCGTAGTGCTGCGGCAGGAGTGCGTCGCGTCAGGCAGCGAGTGCGAGTGCGGCGGTGGCCGGCGGCCCTCGCCTGATCACCGTGTGCTGGAGCGCGGTGGTGTGCGGCTTCGACGGTCCCGGGAAGGCGGTGCGGGGCGCGCGGAGAGCGGCGCCGGGAGCCCCGGGGAGCCCGGCACGGAGGGCGCGTACGAGACCGAGCGCCGCGCGCAGGGAACGGACGAGCGCCCCCTCGGCGACTCCGTACGCCCCATGTGCCGAGAGCCGCACAAGGCGGAGCAGCGCGATGTCGCCGCGGCGCAGCAGCCATCCGGCGGCGACGGCGGCGAGTACGTGTCCAAGGAGCATCGGAAGCGACGGGAGCAGCGACATCGAGCCCATCGCGGAGTCCGCCGCGGTGGCCGGAGCGCCGTGGTGCGGGGGATGGCCCGCGGCCCCGGCGCCCGGTTCCATGCCGGCCGTCGTCAGGATCCGGTGGGCCTGGGCGGGGCTGATCGTGGCTGCCCCGGCCCCGCACACCAGACGCGCGGCCCGCTCCACCATGGAGGGCTCGGCGGACGCCACCGCCGTGCCGCCGTGCTGACCGACACCGAAGAGCGCATGCAGGCCCACCTGCCCGGCAGCGAGTACGGCGGCGATGCCCGGCAAGGAGCGCTCACGCCCGGCGAGCGGTGCCGCCACGGCGAAAACGGCGACGAACCCGACGCCCAGCGTCCACAGCGGGACGGCGGCGCAGGAAGCGAGCACATGGCCCCCGGCGGACAGCACGACGCAGAGCACGGCGAACACCGCGGCTCTCAGCAGCCGGAGGTCGACTCCGGCGCGCGCTTCGCGCTGGTGGGGGGCAGTCATGGCCGGAACATCATTGCACTGGGCCCAACCGCCGCACACGGCAGGTCCGCAAGCTCCCATGGATGCCGATGAGTGGCGATCGGTGCCCATCGGCACCGAATGGGTGCCTTTGGAGGGGCTCGAAAGAGGCTCGTGAGAGGCGTGTCTACACCGTCCCCGGCCATCCGCGCGTCGGCCGTATGGGCGGCATCACGTCAAGTGCGCGCTTATACACGGGCGCTTGCGGCAATACGTATCGGTATGTCGAGCCGCGGCCAGGAGGCTGGAGCATGAGCATGTGGTGGTCTCTCCATTTGCGGCGCGAAGCTGCGAGCGTCCCGCTGGCCCGCCGCTTGCTGATGGGCACGATGGAGACCGCGGGGGTGGATCCCGACGTCTCGTACGACCTTTCGGTGGCTCTCAGCGAGGCCTGTGCCAACGCGGTGGAGCACGGCGGCGACGCGGTGCCCCCCGAGGGGGCGGCCGGTGCCTACCGGGTGACGGCCTACCTGGACGGCGAGAAGTGCCACATCGAAGTGGCCGACTCGGGCCCGGGATTCGTCCCCGTCGCGCAGCCCGCATCGGACACCGCCGAGCACGGGCGCGGTCTGTACCTCATCCAAGAGCTCGCCGACCACGTGCACTTCGGCAACAAGCCGGGGGGCAGGGGCGGCACGGTGATCAGCTTCGACAAGATCCTCAAGTGGCGCGAGGACACGCCGCTCGTCACGGCCTGAGGAGCGCCCCGGACGACCCCGGGGCCACCCGACGCCTCAGCCGGGCGGCAGCGCCCGGCACAGGGCCTCCAGGGCCGCTTTGTAGGCATGCTCCGGCGGAGTGGAGTAGCCCACGACCAGACCGTCGGGCGCGGGCATCGTGGCTTCCGGGTGCCGGAAATCGGCGAGGCCCTCCAGGGCGAGACCCTGCCAGGAGGCCGCCTTCACCGTGGACTGCTCGGTGCCGGGCGGCAGCCGCAGGACGGCGTGCAGGCCCGCGGCGACTCCGGTCGGGCTGATGTGCGGGGCGTGCGTGGCCAGGGCGGAGACGAGCTGGTCGCGACGCCCGCGGTAGCGCTGACGCATCCGGCGGACGTGCCGGTCGTAGTGACCCGACTCGATGAGATCGGCCAGCGTGAGCTGGTCGATCACACTCGCCCACGCCTCTCGCTCGCCCTTCGCCGCGAGCACTCCGTCGATGAGGTGTTCGGGCAGAACAAGCCACCCGATGCGCACCCCCGGAGAGAGGCTCTTGCTGACCGAGCCCATGTAGACGACGCGTTCAGGGTCCAGGCCCTGTACGGCACCCACCGGCTCCCGGTCGTAACGGAACTCGCCGTCGTAGTCGTCCTCCAGGACGAGGCCGTCGCGCGTGCGCGCCCAGTCGATCACCGCCGCGCGGCGGGTCGGATGCAGGGGGCCGCCGGTCGGGAACTGGTGTGCGGGCGTGAGCAGTACGCCCCGGATTCGCTGACCCTCGGTCAACTCCTCGACCTGGGCACCCTTTTCGTCCAGGGCCAGCGGGACCGTCCGTACGCCCGCGGTGGCAAGGATCGACCGATGGAAGCCGAGGCCGTACGACTCCACGGCCAGCGGCATCCGCAGCATCCCGCCTCCCCCACTCCCGAACAGCAGCCGCAGGCCGTGCGCGAACCCGGAGCACACCACGATGCGCTCCGGGTCGGTACGCACCCCGCGGGCGCGCCCCAGGTAACCGGCGAGCGCCCGGCGCAGTTCGACGCGCCCCTGCGGGTCACCCGGCCCGAAGGCCTCGTTCGGCGCGGAGTTGAGGGCGCGCCGGGCCGCGGCCAGCCAGGCGGTGCGCGGGAAGGAGGCGGCGTCGGGCTGGCCCTGGCGCAGGTCGTACGCGGGCGGGGCGGGCGTCGCGGGCCGGGTGGGCGCCCGCTTGGGGACGCGGGCGCGGGCGGGCGGCGCCGCCCGTTCGGCCACCCGGGTGCCGGAACCCTGCCGTGCGGTCAGCCAGCCTTCGGCGACCAACTCGGCGTAGGCGTCGGCGACGGTGTTGCGGGCGATGCCCAGATCGGCGGCGAGGGAGCGGTAGGGCGGAAGCCGCGTCCCCGGAGCGAGCCGACCCTCCCGCACGGCGTCCCGCAGCGCGCGGATGAGGACGGCCCGGCGGCCACCCGCCCCCGAGAGCTCCAGGTGCAGGTCACTCCCGATGCGCTCCGCCAGATTGACCCATGATTCCGTCATGAGAATGCACCCTATCCAAGGTCTATCCGGTCCGTAGATTCATGGTCATGACGAACACGCAGACCCTCACCACCACTCCCCGCCTCAACTTCGCCAAGGCCGCCCCCAAGGCCTTCAAGGCCGTGATCGGCCTCGACGCCGCCGCCCGCGACGGCCTTGACCCGGCCCTGGTCGAGCTGATCCAGATTCGCGCCTCGCTGCTCAACGGCTGCGCCTACTGCCTCCACATGCACACCTCCGACGCGCGCAAGGCGGGCGAGGACGAGGCACGGCTGCACATGGTGGGCGTCTGGCGCGAGGCCAGGAACTTCTTCACAGAGAGGGAGCAGGCGGCCCTCGACCTGACCGAGGCCGTCACGCTCGTCCACCAGGGCGGTGTCCCGGACGACGTCTACGCCCGCGCGGCGGCGCACTTCGACGAGACGGAGCTCGGCCACGTCCTGGCCCTGATCTTCACCATCAACACCTGGAACCGCATCGCCCTGAGCACCGCCAAGGTGGCGGGCGAGGATGAGCGCTAACCCCTGCCCGGGAACGCGAAACCGGGCCCCTTCTTAAAGAAGAGGCCCGGTTCCTGAAACGAAGAAGACGACGGGGAAGACTCTCAGCCCTTGAGCTCGGCCATCCACGCCTCGACGTCATCGGCACGGCGCGGCAGCGCGGCCGACAGGTTCTTGTTGCCATCGGCCGTCACGAGGATGTCGTCCTCGATCCGCACGCCGATGCCGCGGTACTCCTCGGGCACCGTCAGGTCGTCCGCCTGGAAGTACAGGCCGGGCTCGACGGTCAGGCACATGCCGGGCTCCAGGACACCGTCCGCGTACGTCTCACGGCGCGCGGCAGCGCAGTCGTGGACGTCCATGCCGAGCATGTGACCGGTGCCGTGCAGGGTCCAGCGGCGCTGGAGACCCAGCTCCAGGACGCGCTCGACCGGACCCTCGACCAGGCCCCACTCCACGAGCTTCTCGGCGAGCACACGCTGCGCGGCATCGTGGAAGTCGCGGAACTTGCCGCCCGGCTGCACCGCCGCGATACCGGCCTCCTGGGCCTCGTACACGGCGTCGTAGATCTTTCGCTGCAGCTCGTTGAAGCGGCCGTTGATCGGCAGCGTCCGCGTCACGTCGGCGGTGTAGTACGTGTGCGTCTCCACGCCGGCGTCGAGCAGCAGCAACTCCCCGGAGCGCACGGCGCCGTCGTTGCGCACCCAGTGCAGCGTCGTGGCGTGCGGTCCGGCCGCGCAGATCGAGCCGTAGCCGATGTCGTTGCCGTCGACGCGGGCGCGCAGGAAGAACGTGCCCTCGATGTAGCGCTCGCTGGTCGCCTCGGCCTTGTCCAGGACCCGCACGACGTCCTCGAAGCCGCGGGCCGTCGAGTCGCACGCCTTCTGCAGCTCGCCGACTTCAAACTCGTCCTTGACCAGACGGGCCTCGGAGAGGAAGACGCGCAGCTCCTCGTCGCGCTCGGCGGTCACCTTGTCGGTCAGCGCGGCCTCGATGCCCGCGTCGTGACCACGGACGACACGGACGGAGCCGGTCGCCTCGCGCAGCTGCCCGGGGAGCTCGCGCACGTCGGACGCCGGGATGCCGTACAGCGTCTCGGCCTCGGTGAGGGAGTGCCTGCGGCCGACCCACAGCTCGCCCTGGCCGTCCAGCCAGAACTCGCCGTTCTCACGGTTGGAGCGCGGCAGCAGGTAGATGGTGGCCTCGTGGCCGCTCGTGCCGTCCGCGAAGTCCGTCGGCTCCAGGACGAGGACGCCGTCCTCCGTCTGGTTGCCGGTCAGGTACGCGTACTCGACGGAGGCGCGGAAGGCGTACTCCGTGTCGTTCGAGCGTGTCTTGAGGTTGCCCGCGGGGATCACGAGGCGCTCGCCCGGGAAGCGCGCGGAGAGCGCGGCACGGCGGGCGGCGGTGTGCTCGGCCTGGGCGATCGGCTGCAGGTCGTGCAGCTCCGTGTCGGCCCATCCGGACTTCATGTTCTCGGCGAGCTCGTCGGAGACGCCGGGGTACAGGCCGTTCTTGCGCTGCTTGATCGGCTCTTCCTCGGACTCGATCTCCAGGTCTTCCGGGGTCTCCGGGTTCTCCCGAATGAGCTCCTCCGACACGATCTGCCTCCTATGTACGACACTGGGCCCCCTCCATCGTACGGGCGTACGGAAGGGGGCCCAGGGCCGGAAGGCCCATTACATGCCGTAGGGCGGGGGTCACTCGAAACGGGCCGCGAGGAGAACCACGTCCTCGTCGCTCTCGGCCGTGTCGAGCCCGTCCGGCAGCATCGTCCGCAGGACGTGGTCGACGAGCGCGTCCGGGTCGTCGCGGACCTGCTTGGGCACGCTCGCCGCCGCCGCGTGCAGCCGTGCGAAGGCCCGGTCCATCGGGTCGCCGGTGCGGTGCAGGAGGCCGTCCGTGTAGAGCAGCACCGTTTCTCCCGGTGTGGTCTGGAACTCCACGCTCGGCGCCTCCCAGCAGGCGAGCATCCCCAGGGGCGCCGAGAGCGAGGTCTCCACGAACTCCGTGCGCCGCTCGCCGATCACCAGGGGCGGGCTGTGGCCGGCTCCCGCCAGGACGATCTTGCGCAGCGCCGGTTCGCAGTAGGCGAAGAGGGCCGTCGCGGACCGCGCGGGCTCGGTGAGCCGCAGCAGCAGCTCCAGATCGGACAGGACGGCGACGGGGTCCTCGCCCTCCATCACGGCGTACGCCCGCAAGGAGGCCCGCAGGCGCCCCATCGCGGCGACGGCGCTCGGCCCGGACCCGGTGACGGACCCGACCGCGAGGCCGAGCGCGGCGTCGGGCAGCGGCAGCGCGTCGAACCAGTCGCCGCCGCCGAGCGCGGAGGTGCGGTGCCGGGCGGCGAGCCGCACCCCGGCGACCCGCGGCAGACGCGAGGGCAGCAGTTCCTCGCGCAAGGTGGCCTCCGTGGTGCGCGCGCGGTCCAGTTCGATCAGCCGTGCCAGGTGCTCGGCGGCCTGGCGTGCGTAGAGCCCGACGAGGTGGCGTTGGCGCTCGCCCGGCTCTGCGGGCTCGTCGTACAGCCAGACGGCGGCGCCGATGCGGCCCGCCGTCTCGGTGGACAGGGGCAGCGCGTAGCTCGCGGCGTAGCCGAGCCGGGCGGCCACTTCGCGGTGACGGGGGTCGAGGCTGCTGTCGGCGAGCAGATCGGCGTCCACGATCTCGGTCTCGGCGGCCGGGGGCGCGGGCGGCGCGTCGAGCAGGCGCCCGAAGGCGGTGGCGGCGCGGGGGACCGTCTCGATGTGCCCGAGGTCGGCGCGGCCGAGGCCGAGGCCGACGGTGGTGTCGGGACCGAGCCCGTCGGCCGGCTCGAGGACGAGCAGGCCGCGGCGCGCGCCGACGAGGGCGGCTCCGGCGCGCAGCAGTTCGTGCAGGGCTTCGTCCAGCGTGGCCGTGCGCGCCAGGCGCTCGGTGAGCTCCTGGAGGGTGGTCAGATCGGAGACCCAGCCCGCGAGCCGGTCCTGGATCATGAGGGTCGGTGCGCTCTGGGCCTGTGGGGCGGGCGCGACAGTGTGGGCTGGTGGCGGAACAGTGGAATCGATTCCGGCCACTTTCGGGAGGTGCGGAGCGTTCATGGCTGACGGCTTTCCGGCCGGTGCGTATTGCTCAATAGCATCGCAAACCCCCATGTCATTCTGCGCCGCTAGCAATGTTCTCCACATCTACACGCACTGGTTAGGGGATGTCCAGCATTGTCCAGCTGGGATTCCTGGTGTCCATGGGAATTCTGTGACGTTTCGCGATCTTGGGAACTTGGCTCAAAAGTGCCTGAGGCGACGGCTTATTGCGATCGACTGGGATTGTTCAACAAGGGGTACTCCCAAGCCCTCAGGCATGGGAGGCGCGTCACAGCGGCCGTGATGGGTACGTACTCGGTGATGACCAGGGGCAGTTGAGATCAGCCCGGAACCTGGCGACGGACCCGGGCGTCTTAACTCACGACGACCGCGCCCCATCCTCCCGTGGGGGAGGCGGCGAAGAAGTACGCGGGACAGCAAACGCCAGGCACCGCCACCCCACGCCACGCTAACGCTCGGCCCTAACGGGTTCCCCATGCCGCAGGCTGGGGTGTGATGCGCCAGTTCTACGCACAGCGAAGTGATCCACACATGGTGTGATGTGGCCCGCCGTGTTCCTCGGCGTGTAAACGGAAAGGAACGAGCGCTCATGCGCGAGATCCTCGGAAGGCGAAGCAGGCTCCTTGCCAGGCTCACCGGCAGGAAGTCTGACCAGAGTCCCGGTCTGATCGGTGCGGCCCTGACCTCAGCCACGGCATGGAAATGGCCCGTGGTTCCCGGTGTCGGACTCGACCGGCGAGACGGCACCCGCTGCGCCTGCCCCGACCCCGACTGCACGGTGCCAGGAGCTCACCCCCTCGACCCCGGCCTGCTGGCCGCGACGACCGACGAGCGCATGGTGCGCTGGTGGTGGACGAACCGCCCGGACGCGCCGATCGTGCTCGCCACCGGCGCGGGCGCCCCGTGCGCCGTCAGCCTGCCCGCCATCGCGGGAGCGCGGGCCCTGACCGCGCTCGACGAGATGGGCATCAGGCTCGGCCCGGTCGTCGCGACCCCCGCCCGCCTCTTCATCCTCGTCGCGCCGTACTCCATGGAGCAGTTGGGCGACCTCCTGTACGCGAAGGACTACGTACCGGGCTCGCTGCGCTTCCACGGAGAGGGCGGGTATCTCGCGCTGCCGCCCTCCGAGACGGGCCAGGGGCCGGTGCGCTGGGAGCGGGCTCCACTGCCCGGCTCGGCGGCGCCCTGGGTGCCCGATGTCGAGGCCGTGGTGGACGCGGTGGTCGACGCGCTCACTCGTACGGGTGTGAGCGCGCCCGAGTTGTAGGGGAAATGGGCGCGCGGGGAGCCGGGCGCCCGTCAAACGTCGTTACTGTCAGGCCTCATGAACCCCCGCCTGATCGCGCTCACGGGCGTCGTGGCCATTACGGTTCTCCTGCCGCTCGCCGGCGCCTCCGCGGGGCCCTTGGGCGACGGTGACGCCGAAGCCAGGGCGACGGAGCGGCCGGCGGACGCGGCACCGGGGGCGGCACCGGATCCCGACGCGAAACAGCCTTCTACGGAGAAGCCGACTTCGCGACGCTCCACTACGGAGAGCGCGGCTTCGGGCGACCGATCCGCGGACGAGTCATCGATGCTTGCGGGGCTCGGCCTCGACAGCGCCGCACAGTGTGGCCCCGAAGTCACCTCCCCCAAGGGCATCGAGGCCCAGACATGCGTCCTGACACAGGGGCGCGACACCTGGGGGCGCACGTACTACCGCAACACGACAGGCGATGAGCTGAGCGCCGTACTGAGCGTTATGGCGCCGGGCGGACGCACCGTGCAGATGCATTGCGCGGTCGGCGCGGCGGACGAGCCAGGGGCGTGCGAAACGCCCCGGGAGCGTACGACGGGGAATTCAGCGGCGTATTCGGCGGTGGTGGAGTTCGCTGACGGGAGTGGCGGTCCGTTGCTCCTGCGCTCAGGAAGCAACTCGGCGCGGCCGAAGGCCAGTTGAGTCAGCAGGTCGGGCCGTGCGGTCGGCCGGACATGGAAGCGCCCGGTTGCTGGCGACGGGGGATGCACCAGCAACCGGGCTACCTGAACGGTAACAAGAGATCTGCTCTGGGCAAATTCGATCTCGGATATCCGGACAGGGATTCACCTGCGACGACGGGGAGTTGTGACAGGAGTCACCCCTCCCCTTCCGACTGACTGGTGGGTCAGCTCAACGTCACCTGGCGGTTGGTGAGACCGCCGCGCGCCCGGCGCTCCTCCGGCGTGAGCGGGGCCTCGCTGTCCAGCGCCGTCGCGAGCCGCTCGGCGAACTCCGCGGCGGGCTTCTCGATGTCCTCGGCGCCCATTCCGGTCGGCAGGTCCCACACCGGGACCGTCAGACCGTGCGCCCGGAAGGATCCGACCAGACGGGTGCCCTCGCCGAGGCTCGACGTGCCGGCCGCGTGCAGCCGGGCGAGCGCGTCGAGAAGCTGCTCCTCGGGGTGCGGCATGACCCAGCGCAGGTGGTTCTTGTCCGGGGTCTCGCACCAGTACGCGCAGTCCACGCCGGAGAGCCGCACGGTCGGGATGGCGGCGGCGTTCGCCCGCTCCAGGGACGCGGACACCTCCGTGGAGGCGTTCTCCGAGTCCGGGACCCAGAACTCGAAGCCCGTGTGCACGATCGGCTCGAATGTGCCGTCGGGGTCGAGGAGGTCCTGCAGGCGCGGCCCGTCGGCGGGGGCGCGGCGGGCCTGGACCGGAGAGCCGGGCTCGGCCGTCAGGGCGCGCTGGAGCGTGTCGGCGAGGTCGCGGCTGATGTCGCCGGACGCGGTGTCGTTCTGCAGGCCGAGGAGGACCGAGCCGTCGTCGCGGCGCAGCGCGGGCCAGGCCATCGGCAGGACGGTCGCCAGGGAGACGGAGGGCACGCCGTCCGGCAGCCCGTCCTTGAGGGGCAGTTCGACGGTCGCCGCCGGGACGAGCTCGCGCAGCGCCACCCAGTCGCCCTCGCCGGGCAGGCCTTCGAAGGGGCGGTGCACCAGCTCGGTCGCCGCGTGTGCGGCGGCCCGGCCGTGACAGGCCTTGTAACGGCGGCCCGAACCGCAGGGGCAGGGTTCGCGGGCACCGACGACAGGGACCTGCCCATCCGTCAGCTGCGGCTGCTTGCCCTTGGTCTGAGGGCGCTTCTTGGCCATCTTGGGTGTCTCCCGGATGCGGCTTTCCAGCGTGGCTCTTCGTACGTCTTGGGCGTACGGGCGCGAGCCTAGCCGCTCACCGTCGAGGCATCGGGTTTCGGCCTCGGTCGGACGGAGCCGTCACCGGGAGCCTCCCATCGGGAGGCGCCATCGGACGGCTTCAGTTGAAGCCGGTGCTCGAAGTCACCGCTCGCGGTCGTCGAAGGGGTCCGCGAACGCGAGGTCGGGTATCGCCGAGCCCGCGGGAGCCGCGACGCGCGTAGCGAAGTCCTCGTGGCAGTGCCCGGCTTGTACGACGACCCACACCGTGACCTCACCGTGGATGTCGTCGCGCACACCCCATGTCTCGGCGAGGGCCGTGATGATGTTGAGCCCACGCCCGCCGTGCGCGGTGACCGAGGGTGTGGCCGGAACGGGGCGGGTCGGGCCACCGCCGTCCGTCACCTCGACCGTCAGCCTGCCTGTCGTGTCCACACGCCAGGCGGCCCGGACATCACCGTCGCCCACCATTCCCTCGCCCAGCGGCCTGCCGTGCCGGCAGGCGTTGCTGAGCAATTCCGAAAGGATCAGTACGGCATCGTCGACGACCGATTCCGGCACCCCGTTCCCGCGCAGTTGATCGCGCATCCGGTGCCTTGCTTCCCCCACGCCCGCCGGGCCATGGGGTACGGCCATGCTCGACGACGCGGGCACCTCCCGTGCCACCACCAACGCCACCCCCGAGACCTCCTTCGCCCCACGCCACGGTGTGAATGCCCCAATGGACTGGACCGGAAACCGGCCAATCCTTGTGCGGTGACGCACTCGATACGATCGAATACGGACCGAACGCGCCGGTGCACACCCCGTGACCGACGGGATCGGGGTTAGCGGCGGCCCAACTGGGACAGCACCTGTTTGGGGCGATTGGTGATGATGGCGTCGACGCCGAGTTCGGCGCAGAGCTCCACGTCCTCGGGTTCGTTCACGGTCCACACGTGCACCTGGTGTCCGGCACGCTTGAGCTTGGCGACGTAGGCCGGGTGATTGCGGACGATCCGCATGCCGGGACCGGCGATCCGGACGCCCGCGGGAAGGCGGCCGTCGCGGTGACGCGGCGAGACGAACTGCATCAGGTAGACCGTCGGCAGGGTGGGGGACGCGGCCCGCACGCGCTGCAGGGAGCGCGCGGAGAAGCTCATGACGCGTACGGGAGAGGGGCCGTCGGCGGGTGGGGAGTCCAGACCGAAGCGCTTCAGTAGAAGAAGCAGCCTCTCCTCGACCTGACCCGCCCAGCGGGTGGGGTGCTTGGTCTCGATGGCCAGCTGGACGTCGCGCCCCGACGCGTTGCTTTCGGCCACGAGCTCGAGGAGCCGCTCCAGGGTGAGGACGGAGGTGTCCTCCCAGTCGGGGAGTTCGTCGGCCTCACCGTGGTTGTTCTTCCAGGAGCCGAAGTCGAGGGTGGCGAGATCGGCGAGCTCCAGGGCCGACACGGCTCCCCGGCCGTTCGACGTCCGGTTCACGCGGCGGTCGTGGACGCAGACGAGGTGGCCGTCCGCAGTGAGGCGTACATCGCATTCGAGAGCGTCGGCCCCGTCGTCGACCGCCTTCTTGTAGGCGGCCAGCGTGTGCTCGGGGGCGTCTTCGGATGCTCCGCGGTGGGCGACGACCTGGATCTGTTGCTGTCGTGCGAGGGTCACCGCGTCATGGTGCCATCACGGGGTACTCGAAGGCTTGCCCAAGGTGTCGCACACAGAGCCGGATCCACAGGATCGGCTTATGGTGCCCTGACAGCCCATGGGAAAAGCTGACTGCAGACAGATGCACAGTTGGGCACAGCCAGGCCGTGACCGAGAACGACAGCGTGGACCGAGGAGAAGAGCTGTGAGCACCGAGAACGAGGGCAACGAGGTACCCCCGGCCCCGTCAGCGCCCCCTGCGCCGGTGGAGTCTCCCGCTGCTTCCGCCGACCCCGTGACGCACGCTTCCGGAGCACCCGACCCCATGACGCCGCCCGCCGCCCCCGGCCAGGAACCGTCGGCGCACCACGCGCACACGCACGCCGGTACCACCCCGGGCGCGCCCTCGCACGCCTCCGGTGCCGGAGCATGGCCGCCTCCGCCGCCGCCCGCCGTCCCCTCGTACGCCCAAGGGGGAGGCTCCGGCTCCGGATGGGGCGCGTCGTACGCGGCGCAGCACCCGGAGGGGTCCAAGCCCGCGGGCCGACGCGGTGGCCTGATCGCCGCGGTGCTCGTGGCCGCCCTCGTCGCGGGCGGTGTCGGCGGCGGCATCGGCTTCTGGGCGGCCGACCGGAACGACAACAGCACGGGCTCGACCACGGTGTCCGCGTCGAACACACCGGCCGACCTCAAGCGTGACCCCGGCACGGTCGCCGACATCGCGGGCAAGGCGCTGCCCAGCGTCGTCACCATCGAGGCCCAGGGCGGCAACGGCGAGGGCGGCACGGGCACCGGCTTCGTCTACGACAAGCAGGGCCACATCCTGACGAACAACCACGTCGTGGCCTCCGCGGCCGACGGCGGAAAGCTCGCGGCCACGTTCTCGGACGGCAAGAAGTACGACGCCGAGGTGGTCGGCCGCGCCGAGGGCTATGACGTGGCGGTCCTCAAGCTCAAGAACCCGCCGTCGAACCTGAAGCCGCTCCCCCTCGGCAACTCCGACAAGGTGGCGGTCGGCGACTCGACGATCGCCATCGGCGCCCCCTTCGGCCTCTCGAACACGGTCACGACCGGCATCGTCAGCGCCAAGGACCGCCCGGTGACGTCCAGCGACGGCGCGAGCAGCAAGAGCTCGTACATGAGCGCCCTGCAGACCGACGCCTCCATCAACCCCGGCAATTCCGGCGGTCCGCTCCTCGACGCGGGCGGCGCGGTCATCGGCATCAATTCCGCGATCAAGCCCGCGGAGAGCGGCGGCGGCCTCGGCGGAGGCGGCCAGTCCGGCTCCATCGGCCTGGGCTTCGCGATCCCGGTCAACCAGGCCAAGTACGTCGCCCAGCAGCTGATCAAGAACGGCCAGGCCGTCTACCCCGTGATCGGCGCCTCGGTCGCCCTGCAGGAGAACACGGGCGGCGCCACGATCTCCCGGGAGGGCGCGAGCGGTACGGAGGCGGTCACCCCGAACGGCCCCGCGGACAAGGCGGGCCTCAAGCCCGGTGACGTCATCACGAAGCTGGACGGCTCGGTGATCGACAGCGGCCCGACCCTGATCGGCCAGATCTGGACCCACAAGCCGGGCGACACCGTCGAGATCACGTACAAGCGCGACGGCAAGGAGCACAAGGTCGACGTGGTCCTGGGCGAGCGCAAGGGCGAGAGCTGACCCGCTACTCTTGTCCCCGCACCGCCCTGAACGGCGGTGCGGGGTGGGTTGCCCGAGCGGCCTAAGGGAACGGTCTTGAAAACCGTCGTGGCGAGAGTCACCGTGGGTTCAAATCCCACACCCACCGCAGCAGGTCAGATGGATTGCAGGTCAGAAGGGGTGTCTCTCACTGAGAGACACCCCTTCTGCGTTGACCTTGTCTCACCCTGACTCGCCGGTATCCCACCTTTGACCAGTACGTATGGGCCATCTGTGGGCCAGGATGGCGCTACTCATCGGCGGCGAGCCCTTGGGCAATGAGCTGGTTTGAGCGCCCCTGATTCCCCTTGAGGATCTTCGCGTAGAAGCGGTAGAGCACGGCGATGCTGTGCCCAGCTCGCGCCGCGACTTCCACAGGGTCGACACCTGACTTGATCCACAGGGATACGCCAGCGTGGCGGAGCGAGTACGGCACTTTCGCCAGAGGTGTTGCCGCATCCTCCTTGGACAGCACTTCGGCACGGGCCGCTTCCCAGAGATCGCAGTACTCGGTGGAGCGAACCCGACCGCCCTCAGCAGCGCGGAACAGACGGCCATCCGTTGCGGTCCCGTGTTCGGCGAGGTGATCCCGCAGCAGCCGCACGAGGACGGGCGGGATCGGCACTGCTCGCGTGGCGCCCCGAGCCCTGCGCTTCAAGCTGCGCGCCTCGTATGAAGCCCCGTCATCAGTCCAGCCCCCGCCCACTTCCGGGCGGCTCTCCCCGAGCAGCAGCTCACCCCAGTGCTCCCGAGATTCCTCGGTGTCCGGAGGCAGCGTGCAGTCCGCACGCTTCAACGAAGCGATCTCAGCGGGACGCATCGCGGCGTAATACAGGCACCCGAAGAACGCTTCGAGGTGGCGACCACGCGGCCCAGAACCCCGCACGGCCTTGAGGAACGAGCGAGCCAGGGCGGGGCCAGGGACGTACCGGAAATCGATCTCGTCATCGGTTTCTGGTGGCGTCCAGTCGACGCGAGGGAGGGGGTTAGCTGACAGGAGCCCTTTCTCCTCGACGGTGTAGCGGAGGAAGTTGCTCAGGACCATGCGCTTTCTGCGGGCCGTGTTCTCTGCTGCCTTCTTGCCGTCCATCCGACGGGAGAGAGCTTCAAGGGCCGGGCGGAGTAGTGCGGGGTCCTCCAGTGCCTTGACCTTCATCGAGTGGCCAGCGATCCAGGACAGAGCTGCATGAATCTCTGCGGGCGGCTCCTCAACCGTGTGGCGAGAGGTCAGCTTGCCGTCAGTGCCCGGCATCGCGCGGAAGGCCCACTGATACAGAGCTGCTCGCAGGACTTTCGCGTCCGGCGCCCCCCGGGTCGTGGTGACGAGGGTCGGCGTGACGACCGCGAGCGCTTCGGCGATGCCGGCGCGATGCTTGGCCGCAGCGCGGGGCCACTTCATGAGCGCGTACGCGGTCGCGTGCTCGAACCAGGTGGGGGAGGATAGAGCGGCCAACTCGCGTGCAGGCAGGCCGGTTTCCTCGTCGAACTGTTCCCGCTCTCGCAGGGCGGTCAACAGCTCTGACTGACGACCTTGTGCCTGGGGCTTGAGCTTGAAGCTCCGCGAGTGTGGGCGGGAACCCACCCTCCAACGCAGTTCGAAAGGCTTTGGGCGTCCTGCGCGCTTGCGGATGGACCAGACATCGACGTCGTACGTGAGCATGCGGCTCCCAAAGGCGAGGGGCCCACCGGATCGGTGGGCCCCTCGGTCGGTTGAGTTGGACTATGCGGCGTTCTGCTCGCAGACCTCCCACCACGCGTCCAGGTCGCGGCGGCATACGCGAACCTGGCCGTTGGGGAGCTTGCGGAGCTTGGGGGCCTTGCCGCGTGCGCGCATGCGGTAGAAGGCGGCGCGGCTCATGCCGATTTCGGTGAGTACTTCAGGGAGCTTGAGCATCTGGGGGCGGGCCATGGTTCAACTCCTTGGCGAAGCGTTCGGGGAGGGGTCCTCCTGAGGGCCGCTACTTCCGCTACCTCCGCTACCTCGCAGGTCAGGGGCCCTGCCGGAGGTAGCGGACGGGGTAGCGGTAGCGGATAGGTAGCGGCAAGTACGACGGCTTGCCGCTACCTCGTTATCGCTGGTCAGGCTAGGTTTTCGGTGCCAGGTAGCGGAGGTAGCGGACTTTCAGGGGGTGGGGGGCAGTACCGCTGCCACGCGTCGTGCAGATCGGCGGCGTAGTAGCCCTTGAGGACCCCGCCACCGGTCTTGATGTTGCGAGAGGCGACGGGGTCACCGTCGGCGGTGACGTACTCGTTGAGCATCCGAGACAGGCGTCGATTGTCGAGAGGCTTGCCGCCCATGTCGGCCCACGGGGCGTCGTCCAAGGCGTTGAGCCGGTCCAGGATGGCGACGGTGGGAAGGCGGTCGATGCCGCTCAGGACGTGATCCCGCAGGTCCGTCAGTAGGCGGATGCCGATGCTGCCCTTGTCGTTGATCCGAGATGCATTGACGAAGGCAACGCAGGCTTCGCGGGCACGGTCTGGCCAGTGGCCCCCGGCCGCGTCAGCGATGGCGAGGAGCGGCTCCCACACGTCGGCGGGCCGGTCGGCGACGCCGTCGGGCATCTCGGGGAAGACGTCGGTGACTTGCTCCTGAATGCCTTCCGCCCACTTGGCGAGGCGGTCACGGATCTTGTTGCCTTCCCGTACGTGGATGCGGGTGCGGAAGGCTTCGACCTTCTCGTTCCGGGCTCGGCGACGCATGCGGACGATGACCGAGCGAGTCATGATCGTGTCGGGCAGCCTGCCGAGCCCTGCGACGGCCACGGCGCAGTACGAGGGGAAAGCCTGTACTTGCTGGTTGGCGCCGTCTCCCACGCACCGGTAGGTGTCGCGGCCCCGTGTATGGCCTGCGTTGATGAACCCCCGGAGCTGCTCGTTCTCTCCTGCCTTGGGGCCAAAAATGGTGTCGATCTCGTCGAACAGGATCGTGGGGCGTCCTCCGTCGATCCCGGAGACGGACCGGAACAGGGCGGCGGCGGATGCGTCCACTGCGGCCATGGCGCGCGGTACGAGCGTCTCGACCACCTCCAAAGCCCGTGACTTCCCCGAGCCCGGTTCGGGACTGAGGAAAGCGAGGCGCGGGGTGGAGTCGAAGGCATCGAGCAGATGGGCGTGGGCGTCCCAGAGCGCGACCGCAACGTATCCGGCTTCTGAGGGGAAGACGTTGAAGCGGCGGTGGAAGGCTTCCACCTCGTCCAGCAGTGCGGCGCCGTCGGTGTTGTCGGTCATGCGGCGGCCCTTCCTTCCTGGGGAGCGCGCAGGGGGCATTGATCGCGGTGGGCGGTGTGGTCGTCGATGAGGGCGAGCACCTTGCCGTGGCCGACTGCGCTGCGGTCACGGCCGCACAGGCACCGTGACGTCGCGGTGGGGATGGCGCCCTTGGGGGCGACGATGTGCAGCCATGCCACGGGGTACCGTCCGTCGCCGGATGGCGGGCCAAGGCGAACAGCAATGGGGACGCCTTCGGCGACGCCCTTCGGCTCGCCCACGGCCGCCGCGTCCACGGGCTGTGGAGCGGCGTACGGGCGGGCGGTGGTTCCGGTGAGGCTCTTAGAGGGGGCGGGGGCGGGGGCGGTCATGCGGCCCGGCCCCGGGGCGAGTTGTGGGTGATCGACCAGTCCAGAGCACGCCGGATCACGTCGTCGTAGTAGCGCTGCGACTCCGTGGCGTTGCCCCCCGCAGCCCCTCTAAGAGCCTGCTCCACCCCGGTGCGCGTGAGGTCGCCGGACGCGATGAACCGACCCAGAGCGCGTGCGGCACGCAGGAGGGTCGCATTGCGGGTGCCGTCGGCGGCGGTGGCCACGTTGTGTACCTCGGCAGCGAATGCCGCGTCCGCATATCGACTGGATTGACCCGGTACGGGCGTTGAGGGCGCCTGCACGGGCTTGCGGGCGGGCTTGAAGATGCTCAGCAGCCAACTGGGCAGTGCGGCCGTCTCAGGGCCGCACAGGGCCTCATAGGGTCCGGCTGGGGTGATGCTGCCCGCTGCGACAACGTAGCCGCCCCACGCACGGGTATCGATCAACGGGGCAATGCTGCCTGCGGTGTTGGTCAGCCGCGCGCCGGACGGAGCGGCGAAGTACAGATGCTGCCCGCCGCTCGCGGTCCGCGTCCGGTAGGTGTGGGGGACGGTGTGGCCGGTGCGCTCGCAGAGCGCGGTGAAGGTCGTCACGCCGCAAGGCGTGTCCGCATTGCTCTTGTCCTTGGGCATGTCGAGATCGACGACCAGCAGCCCGGAGGGGCCGGTGGCGATGCCGACGTTGAACGCGCCGTGCGACCAGGTGGCGCGGATGCGGTCCGCGTCGGTGGTGGCGCGCTGCTCCCACTTGAGGTGGCTGCTCGCGCACACTCCGGTGCGAGGGCAGGAGGCTTCGCCATGCAGGGCGGGGCGCTTGGTGCCAGGGCGGAGCGGGAAGACGTGCCAGCCGCGAGCGGCGGCATCCAGGGCGGCGGCCAACAGGCCCTCTCGCCGGTTGGCGGTGGATTGCGTCATGCTGGATGTCTCCAGTTCTGTGATGAGTGCTGGTGACAAGGGCGGCCCCAGTTCTTTGGCGAGATGCGGGGGCCGCCCTTGGCGTAGCTACTGCTGGTTGTTGGTCTTGGCCCACACCCCGCTCGTGCGGCTGTGGACGTGGCGCCGGTCCTGGTAGACGGGGCCTTCGTAGTGGTGGTGGACATCCGGGGCGGGCTTGGCGCGCTGGAGGAGTCGGGCCAGGGCGAGCACGAGCGCGGTCGGGGCGCCGAACACGAGGCCGCAGACGACCGGGTCGGCGAACTGCGACACGTACATGAGCACGGCGGCGGTGCCGCCGACCATGACCGTGGTGGTGCCGCCCGCGAGCATGAGCACGCTGGCATCGGTGGCGCCCTGGCTCATCGGGGGCCGTCCGGGCTGGGCGACGGCCGGGGTGTCGCCGTGGGCGGGCACGGGGGTGGTGTCGCGGTAGGCGGTGGGCCGGTAGGCGTCGGCGATGATCCGTCGGGCCTCGATGTCGGCCTGTGCCTCGCTCAGTTCGGCGCCCACGGGCGTCGCCTTGGGGGTGGTGTCGGGGTGCATGCGGAATCCCTTCTCAGCATGGTCCGGGGAGGCTGCGGCACCCCCTGAGGGAGGCCCCGCGGGAGGGGGTTGGGGGCGTTGACCTGCGGCGCCTCCCCGCCTCCCCGAAGGGGTGTTTTCGCTGATCAGCACGGGGGAGGCAGGGCAGGGAGGCGGTCGGGGAGTTCTCCCCGCCTCCCCGACCCGGCACGGCTCGCCTCCCCCTAGTCGGCGACGGAAACGGAACCGTCGTCCTCGGGGCGGTTGGCCAGCGCGCGGGCGAGCCGGTCACGGTCGATGACCATGCGGCCGTGCGACTTGTACGGCTCGGCCCCGGTGCCCTCAAGCACGCGCTTGAGGTCGAGGAACGACCAGCCGCCGTAGGCGTCTTCGTTCAGTGCGGCGAGCCGCTTGAGGACGTCTTGGGTGACCAGGCGCTGTGTGTCGCCGACGACGTCGGCGATGTCGGCGAGCGGGTCGCGCTGCTCGCCGCGGTCGATGCTGTTCACGGTGGCCACCCCGTCGCGCAGCAGCTTGGCCCGCTCGGCGATCACTGTGGCGTCCTCGGTGCTGATGTAGTGCGTGCGCACCGTGATGGACGATTGTCCGGCGGGGATGTCGATGCCGTCGGAGGCGATGACCAAGGTGCCCTTGTCCAGACCCTGCCGCAGCAGGTGCGGGGCCGCGCCCCCGTCAACAGCCTTGTCCCCCAGCGCCATACGGGCCTGCGACTCGGTGCCCAGGGCGAGGGAGGCGCGGGTGTGGGCGCCTTCGCGGACCAGCTTGGGCAGGTTCGCGTCGGTGGGGTCCTGCGTGCCCTGCCACAGCAGCACGTTCACCGCGCGGCCCTGGTTGTGGACCTTGCGGCAGCCCATGAAGTACCGGGACGTGGCCTTGGAGCCGCCGTAGGGCCGCTTGTCCTCATCCTTGAGCGGGCACATGAACGCGACCTGCGCCTCATCGACCACGAGCAGCAGCAGCGGGAACTCCGTGCCGGGCGGGGCCTGGAGGCGGCGGTTCATCTCCTCCACCCCGGACTCGACCATCTCGGTCGTCTTGATCACGTGCTCATCGGTCGGCCCCTGGATGAGGACGGTGGCCAGGCCCTCGAACATGGCCCAGTCCCCCGCGCCCTTTAGGTCGGCGATCCGGAATTCCACCGATCGGCACAGGGCGAGCCACAGGACCAGCGCCCGGAGGGCTGCGGTCTTGCCCTGGTTGGACAGACCCGTGATCAGCAGCATCCGTTGGAACAGGCTCAGCAGCGCCGCATCCCCGCGCAGGTCCTGCCCCCAGGGGGCGCGGCCCTTGGCGTAGTCGGCCGTCATGGACTCGTCAGTGACCAGCGGCGACGGGCCGATCGGCTCATCCAGCGCCCCGGAGTCGGCGATCCACAGCCGGACGGTGCGGGCCGCCTGGGGGATGGTGATGAACACTTCGTGCTCGTGCCGGGTGAGGTTCTCCGCGAGCTTGCGCCGCTTGTTCTGCACCTCCACCGTCGACACCCCGGAAGGAAGCGTGACGTCGACTTCCACGCCGCATCCGGCGATCCGGATCGGACCGAGCATCGCGGCCCCGGCATCGCCCATCTCCTTGATGGCGTTGCGCAGGGCGGGCACCCCGAGATCGCGCAGCGCCTTGACCACGATCGACGGTGTGATCGGCTCACCCTCGCCGTTGCGGACGCCTGCGGGCAGCGCCCACGCGGGAGCAGCCTGCTGCTTTCGTCCCACGGACCACAGCGTCAGCAGCACCAGGAACGGGCCGATCGTCAGGGCCGGACCCCACACGACCTGCACGATGTGGATGAGCAGGCCAATGAACTCGATCGTGGCCGCGAGCGGGGTGATGACGTCGGCGACATTCCCGTTGTTGATCGCCATCACGATGCCGAGCGCGACCAGGCCCCCGATGCCCATGCCGGTGCCGACCAGCGCGCCCTTGGCCGCATCTACGGGCGAGTGGAGCAGGTCCATGCGGCGGCGATGGCGTCCGTCGCGGAAGCGCTGCAGGCGCTCCTCCCATTCCTCGGCCACCTCGTAGTTGCCGGCCGCTTCGGCGGCCCGCAGCATGCGCTCGTAGCGGGAGCCGGTGCGGCCGTCCCAGGTGCGGCGGGCCACGATCCGCGTGCCGCCGACCACGTACATGCTGTGGCGGGCCATGGCACGCGCGGCCGTGGTGGTGCGTTCGTCGGTGGCGATGCGGCGCATCGCGCGCCCGGAGCGCACCCACAGCGGCACGAGGGGCGCGGCGGCGGGCTCGGGGACCACGCTCAGCGTGGTCACGGTCGCGGTGTCGGCGGGCGGTTCGGGGTTCTTGTGCAGGTGAACGACGTTGTCACCCATGACGGAAAGACTCCTGACTACCCCGTGCGGGGCGGGAAGTTGAGGGGTGCCGGGGGCGGCGGTGCAGGGGCCGCCCCCGGCAGGGGCGCGCTCAGAACCAGCGGGATTTCTTGGGCACGCGGTTGGGGCAGCCGTTGACCATGTGGGCGATGCACGGCTGGCAGTCCTCGCGCGGCTTGAGGCGGCGGTGGATGCTCTTGTCGTGGGCGTGCTGCCAGCACTGCGGGCACTCACCGGGCGGGGTCGGTTTGGCGGCCATGGTCAGAACCACCCCGACGACTTCTTGGCGACCTTGGTGGTGGCGGCCTCGTTCACCACGCGTTGCCGCTCGACCTGCAAGGCGGTGATCTCGGCCTGGAGACGGGTGGTGGCCGCGTTCCAGGCGGTGTCGGCCTTCTCCTCGCTGCGGGCGCCGCTGCGGTGGCGTGCGATCTCGTACGAGCCGCCCGCAGCGGCGGCGAGGATGGCGCGTCGCTCGCGGCCGGTGAGCGGCCACATTTGGCGCTGCTGGGCGGCTTCGAGCTTGCGGGTCGTCTGCCGGATCTCGCGGTCGATGCGGCGGGTGTCGGGCTTGGCCATGGTCAGCCCCTCCTCGGGGCGGTGCGGTTGGCGTCGGCACACAGCACGCACATGCCGAGCGAGACGGGCAGGCAGTAGCTGTAGATGACCCCGCACTCGGGGCAGGTGCGGCGGGCGAGCATCGCCAGCGCGAGCGCCCCGCACTTGCGGGAGGTCATCGGCCGCACGGGCTTCGCGCGGTCGACGTAGTACAGGTAGGCGATGGCCGCGCCGCTCTTGCGGCGGCGTGAGCGGCGCATGAGCTGGGCCGCTATGGGCTGACCGCCCGGACGCAGCCCCTGCGCGCGCAGCTGGCGGCGTGTGGCGAGCCCGTCCGGGGCGTACTTCCACGGGTAGGTGGGCACCCCGTAGCGGGCCCCGGTGGGGTCGAAGCACTCGGCATAGGCGGTAGGCATCAGGCCACCGCCTCAGCGCGCTCAGCCCGTAGCGTCTCGCGCAGCATCCGGGCGTTCTTCGGCGAGGTGTGCACCGCCAGCCGGATACCTTCAGCGGTCAGCTTCTCGTCCGGCCAATCGGCGGTCGCGGTGCGCGCCTCAGCGAGCAGCTCGTCAGGCGTGCGCTTACGGCGGGGCGGTCGGGCAATCTCCGGCACTCGACCGGTCGCCCGACGCGGGCGGGTCGACTCTGCGGCCACCGCCCGCGACTCGATCGACGCCACCGGGGTCGGCTCGATCGCCGGGGCGGCGGACGGCACGGGCTTGAGCGGCATCGCCGACTTCAGGAACCCGACCGCCACCGGAGTCGGCAGCGCCACGGGGTTCGTGGTGATCGGCTCGGGGGTGGATTCGGGCAGGTCAGCGGTAGACCGATTGCTCACGATCTCAGCCGATTCCTCCGCATTTAGGGCAGGAGGGTCGATCGGGGTGGGGCGGTGGTGCAAGACCTTGGCGACCAGATCGGACCCGAAGTAGATCGACCCGACCGGCAGCGACGTGGCCAGCAGCACCAGGGCCCAGTTGGCGGGGTCCCAGTCGGCGAGCCGCCCCCAGTCGACAGACCGGCCATGCAGGTCCGGCACCAGGCCGTGCACGTAGTTCAGGACCAGCGAGGCGAGCGTGTAGGTGCCCAGCACGCGCAGCGCGAACGTCCGGTCCCGCCCGGCGAGGACCAGGGTGGCGACCAGGGCGAGCGCCATCAGGCCGTCGACCACGAACGGGTAGAGCGTCGCGGCCGTATCGTCCGCGCCCACCGCGCCTGCGATGTCGCGCAGCGCGTTCCAGGAGACCCGGAAGGCCATGGCGACCACCGCGACCAGCGCGGCAATCAGGAGGACTTTGCCCTTGCGGTTCATGCCGCGCCCCCGACCGCGAGCAGCGCGGCCAGGACGAGCAGCGCCCCGCCCGCGCAGACCAGGTCGACCGCGCGCTTGAGGCCGGTGAACTTGGCGACCGCGATGCGGGACAGGCCCGCGATATCGGCGCTCAGGTCCGTGGCCAGGGTGGCGCTGATCTCCTCGGCCGTGAGCGTGGCCCACAGCGGGAAGCCGTGACGGCCACCGAGGTTGGGGCGCACTGACCGCAGCAACAGCGCCGCCGCAGCGAGCAGCAGCGCCATACCGAGCCCGCCCACCAGGTAGGCGGGGGCGGTCAGGGGGGCGTCCTTGGCGACCGTCCAGGTCCCGGCGAGCAGCGCGCCGACGAAGGCGAGCAGCAGGCTGGTCTTGGTGTCGGTCCGGGCGATCTCGGCCTTCACCTCAGCGTGCGCGGCTGTCAGCTTCGAGTCGATGGCACTCACGCGCCCACCCCCGGCAGCACCGTGGCGGTGGCGTTGGCGAGGGTCACGCGGGCGGCCAGGGCCTTGCGGCGGGCCCGGCGAAGGCGCCGTGCGTCCAGCTCGTTCGGCGTGCGGTCAAGGGTGATGATCTGTGCGTCCAGCAGCTCGACGTCCGCCAGGATGACGGGCATCTCCTGCTCGATCGCGTCCAGCTCAGCGGCCGTGGGCTCCATCCACGGCTCGAAGGCGGTAACAGCGTCCTGAACAGTGACGATGTGGTCCATGGGTCGTGTTCTCCCTAGAAGTAGAGACGGCCCGAAAAGCGGCCCCGGTGTTCGAGCACCGGGGCCGCGCGCCGTTGAAGTCGGGACATCCGGCTCCCCTCAGCACTGCTCGTACGAGACGAGCAGCGGAGGCAACCGGCCGCAGCACGGGATGTGCTGCGAAGGATTGGATCGCGCTGTACATCACGCGGGAACCCGCGTGGCCGCCTACTTGGCCGAGGAGAGGCGGCGTGATCCCCATTCAGTTGTCAAAGAACGACCAGCAAGGGGCCCGCAAGGAACACGAGCCATCCCGAACCGGAAACGCTGTACGTGACACCCCGTACGACTTGTCTGGAGGAGTGCCGTGAGATGAGAATGCCCACTCACCCTTGGAGAGTCAAGCCCCCTGGTCTAACTTGTATGGAGGAGTTGGGCTACTGAGGCGGAGGGGACACATGCGGCGGGGACTTACGAAGGCGCAAGAGATTGCGGCTGACCTGCGGGAACAGATCGATTCGGGTCAGCTTGCGGGCGGTCAAGCGCTGCCAAGCGAAGCCAAGTTGATGAGCCAGTACGGCTACAGCCGCGAAACCGTGCGCGCTGGCGTCCGAGCCCTGGTCGATGAGGGCCTGGTCGTGACGGGGCAGGGGCAGGGGAAGTACGTCCGCGAGGACTACCCGCCCGTCGTTTGGAACTGGACGACCCTAGAGAGCCGGAAGCGTCACGCAACGGCTGTGGAGGGCCGAACGGCTGGCGACCAATGGGCCAGCGCCGTTACCGATGAGGGCAAGAGCCCCCGGCAGGAGATCAGCGTCTCGATTGTGGACCCCCCCAAGCACGTCCATGCGGCACTCGATCTGCCTGAGGGAGGGCTGGCGGTCGCACGCAAGCGAGTGCGATACGTCGACAACCGGCCGTATGCCCTCGCGGACTCGTACTTTCCGCAGGAACTCGTTTCCGGGACCCCGCTCATGGAACCCCGTGACGTGTCCGCCCCTGGGGGAGTGCTCGCATCTGTCGGCCTCGTTCAAGCCAAGTACCGCGATGAGATCGCCGTACGGATGCCGACCCTCAAGGAAGCCGAACTGCTGGCCTTGCCGTCGGCGACGCCGGTGGCCGAACACACCCGGACTGGTTACGACGAAGACGGGAAACCTCTTCGCTGCATGGTCACCATCCTCCCAGGAGACAGGCACAAGATCCTTTATGAAGTCGATGCCGACTGAGTACCTTCGCCCTGCGGCGGCCGAGGACGTACCTGCGCTCATGGCGTTGAGGACGGAAGCTGAGCAGTGGCTGCACGCGAAAGGCTCGGATCAGTGGAATGACCCTGAGGCTGGCCAGCGAGCGATCAGTAAGTGGCACGCCACAATCGACGACGGTCGGGCTTGGATCGTCGTAGACGACAGTGGGGCGGCGCTGGCGACTGTGAGCCGCGGCCCCATTGATCGGGACTTCTGGAACGACGACGACAAGCCGGAGTCTGCGTTCTACCTCTACAAGCTGATCGTGGCGAGGTCGGCGGCCGGCAGGCAACTCGGGGCGCGAATCGTCGATTGGGCTTCCCGTGTTGCTGCGCTGGAGGGGCGAGACTGGGTGCGCATCGACACCTGGCGCACGAACACGGGACTGCATGCTTACTACGAGCGTCTGGGGTTCAAGCATGTGCGTACAGAAGCGCCTGCTCACCGCCGTTCCGGCTGGCTTGCGCAGAGGTCGTCAGACGAGCTCTCTCTCCCAACACGTCCTTTGCACGTGGGTAGGCACTGAGACTCCGCATCCTGCTCGCCCTCGCTTGACCCAGCAGGCGTGCGGCGGCGCCTAGTGCGTTTATGTCAGCCCGGCTCTTTCCCTGACGAAGTCAGGGGGAATCTATAATTTACCGCCTCTCCGACGGCTTGGCGCAAAATTCTATCCGTGTATGGCCTATCAGTGTCCCACCCCACGGCCCAGATAGGGATATCCCTACGACGAAGCTCGAACGCCTGCTTGGATAGCCCTTTCGGCGGTTCGGTGTTCATAACTAGTAGACCCACGGCTGGCGTACTTTCGCGCCGAAAAGCCATCAGGATTGCGGCGAGCCTTTCCATGGTTGACGAGTATCCCGTATACCCTCCACTGCTGTGGTACTTGACCTCCACCAGTAGTGCTCGATCGGGCAATGAGGCCATAAAGTCGATTTCTTGATGCAAAAGCAGTTGGATATTCGACCTAGCTTCTCCCTCCCAGGTGGGGAGCGATTCATGAAGCGCTTCCATGAGGGCGGCACGCACGGACTCTTCAAAACGCGCAGCCTTAACCCACGCACCTGGCGGGCTCTGCAGCTCCGGGCTGCGGGCGGCGTCTAGCGCTCGCTGAGGAAATGGAAGTGTCTCGGTCGCCCCGTCGCCGACGTTGACCTCGACGAGGACACGTCGCCCGCTACCCTCGCCGTAGGCGCCCACCACCGTGCCCTCAACAGTGTCGAGCCCCCACGGCACTGTGATGGACTCGCCGACCTCGTATTCACGATCAGTCATGTCATCCCTCACCACGGTCGGGGAACATTTAGCAGGCTGCTTAGTGAAAGACTTACAACGTCGTCCATTACATTAGCCATATCGTCTAGCATCGTGTGCCAGGCTTTAACGGTTGGTACATCCAGCAAATAGCCCTCTGTTGTGAGAGCGTGCCGTTTTGCCGTGTCGTCATGTGCTACGGCATTTCGCATCTGATTGCATTTAGCCAGATCGTCCGGCCAAGTTGCCGCCCGAGGTTCTGCCGTTTGCATCGCCTTCCAAAAAATGAAACCGAACCGGCTGAAGTCTTGGGCGATACTGGTGTTCTGTGCGTTCCCTCGGTCTAGTCCTCTGCTATTTGTCAAAAGCTGACGCAGGGTACTTTCCAGGTTGGTGTTTCCATTGGCGGTAGTGACAGCGAAAAATTCGCTACCTTCGTCATGCAGGGCGCGACAAAAACCCTGGAACTCTGTTGCCAGTCGTTGGAGGACTCCAGCTAGCGCTTGATCGGCCTGCCACCCGGCTGGGGTGGACGCGGCCTGCGTCGCGTGCATCTGCCACTCCAAGGCGATGCTCGACGCGCGCTTCGAGTTCCAGTCAGCCAAGGCTCCTGAGGTCACCTGCGAAGGATACTCTCGCCACCCTGCCCGGACTGTTGCTCTGCTCGTTGCCGACCTTCAGCACGGCCGTTGTTGGGGTCAGCCTGCCCGGGTCCTCCAAGAACGGCACAGGCCTACGGACTAGATGCTTGTGGGCTATGTGTGGGCCGAATACGGCTACGGCGCTGGCTGATTCGACGTTTCGGCAGGTCAGGGCTACGCAAAACCTGTACGCGCGACGCTCTTGAAAACCGTCGTGGCGAGAGTCACCGTGGGTTCAAATCCCACACCCACCGCACTTCTTGAGAGCCCCTGACCAGCACAATCGGTCGGGGGCCCTCGCTTTTTCGGGTGGTGTGCGGCCGTTTGTGGGTGTGTAGGTCACCTTGGATGAACCTGGTACTCCACGTGGCCGCTGCGCGGCGAGCCTGGGAGAAGGCGCGGGGTGATTGAGGTGTCGTTTCGCTGCAGAGGATCACTGGATCACCCCAAAAGGAGATAACCGTGTTGCAGCGCATCGCATCCGCTCTCGCCGTGGCCACCGTGGCCGGATTCCTGGCCGCCGGCACCGCCGTCGCCTCCGACGGCCCGACCGGGACCCTCGACGAGGGCCGCTACGCAGGGCAGTCGTTCACCAACATGGGCGGCCCCTACGGCATCACCACCGCCGGCCAGACGGAGGGCGGTCACCGCGACGCCACCGCCCTCAACGGCGTCTTCGACGGGTTCGACCACTGACGGTTTCTCCGTCCGGTCGGGGGTGTCTCTCGCTGAGAGGCACCCCCTCCTTGTGCCCCGGACGCTGTGGCTTCGTCCGGGGTGGTGCCAGCAACACCCCCGAGAGGCCGGGTCACCGTATGTTCCGGGCCGCCCGGATTCGCGATCGTTGAGGACGTCAGCAGGGCACGTCCCCGGCACCTCCCCACCGCGAAGATTCGAGGCCCGTCATGAGCACCAGCGCACTGCCGTACCCAGCCGCTCCCGCCGCTTCTGCTGCTCCCTCTGCTCCGGTTGCTCCTTCCGCTGAGCGAGCCCCGGAGGCCCCGGGCTTCTGGCGGGCGCCGTTCGCCGCCTCGACGTATCGGGAGATCGGCTACACGGTGGCGTCGCTGCCCATCGCCATCGTGGGGTTCACCTTCGCCGTGACGATGTTCTCGCTCGGCGTGGGCCTGTTCGTCACCGTGCTAGGGCTGCCGGTCCTCGCGGTCGCGCTGGCCGGGGCGCGGGGGCTCGGGGCGGCCGAACGGGGGCGGGCCAGGGGGCTGCTGGGGCTGGATGTCGCCGCTCCCGCTGCCGTGGAGACGCCGCGGGGCGCGGGTGCGTGGGGCGGGATGCGGGCGCGGCTCGTGGACGGGGCGGGCTGGCGTGCGCTGCTGTTCCAGGTCGTGATGTTCCCGTCCCGGGTGGCGTCCTTCGTGCTCAGCGTGACGTTCCTGGTGACCGGCTGGGTGGTGGCGCTCCTGCCGGCGTACTCCTGGGTGTTCCCGCGTTACGTCGGCTGGCCCGGCTACCAGGTGTTCGACTACACCTCCGGCGGTGAGCGCCACGAGTTCTACCTGGAGTCGCCGGTGCAGATCGCCGGGGCGTCCCTGGTGGGCCTCGTCATCGTCTTCCTCACCCCGAAGCTGGTCCGCGCCCTGACGAACATCGACCGTGCCGCGGTGCGTTCGATGCTCGGGCGGCCTCAGCGGTAGGCGTGCCGGGGAACGCGGTAAGGGGCGTCCGCCATTGCGGGCGTCCCTTACCGCGTCTCTCATTGCGTCCCCTGCTGCGTCACGCGCGGCACGCCGTCACGTGTGCCCCGTCAGCCGTTCCGCCGACGCGATCGTCGAGCGGGCCTCGCGCTCGGTGAGGCCCACCTGGAGCGCCGCGGCGACGAGTTCGTCGGCCAGGGTCTCGCCGATGCCGTTCTCGTAGGCGCGGCAGGCGGCCCAGAACAGGCGGGTGTTGCGCTGGCCCTCGTGCGCGGCGAGCACGAACTGGACCAGGCCCTGGCCTCGTTGGGCCGGAGCAGGCATCTGCGGGAGCGTGGGGTGGTAGGCGCGGGTCGGGGGCATGAGCAGGCGCAACAGCGCGGGAGGACAGCTCGCCGGAGGGAGGTGGGCGGTGCCGGCCACGGTGCTGTAGACGCCGTGTTCGGTGCGTGAGCCGGGGCCGACGAGATAGCCTCCCGCGCCCCTGATGTCGATGCCGGGGGCCAGGCGCCCCGCGGAGTTGGGGACGACGGCGTCGGGCGGGCCCGCGAGCCAGATGTGACGGCCGCCGCTGGGGGTCGCCACGACCACCGTGGCCGGGATCGTGAAGAGGTGCCGCAGCGCCAGTTCCCGTAAGGCTGCCGGAGCGTCCGTACCGGACTTGGTGTCCAGGTCGATGCCGATCAGATGGTGTGGGGGCAGACCGCATGCGATGCCGTAGCCGGTGGCCCAGGGGGCGGCGGCGAAGAGTTCGCGGATGCGCAAGGGGTCGGTCGACGCGTCATACACGCCGTGTCCGGGACGGCCGCATTCACCGTGACAGGGGGGCGTTTCCGGTTGCTCGTGATGGGGGGAGCGGAGCGCCGGCAGCTTGGTGCGGGATAGGGGGATGACGGCGAGGCCGCGCTCGGCGGCGGACAGTGCGTGGGCGAGTACGAGTGCTGTGGCATGGCGGTCGATGGTGGCCATGACTCCATTTTCGTACAAGCGTTCGAAGAAAGGAAGAGGGGTGGGCGCGGCGCGCGGACGAAACGCGGGTGCGCCGGTCGATCTTCCGGCTGTGGCGGAACGCTTCAGCCCGTGCGGCGCCTGGGTTTGAGCCCGCTTTTGGGGGCTGAACAGGGCCTTTGGGGGATCGAAGCATGTTTATCGACTTGTACTCACGCTTGCGGGGGAATTGAGGCTTCCGGGGTGGTTCGCCGGGGATTCGGTGGGCAACTCTGGAGTCGCGACGTCGTGCAGAACCCCCAAGGCGGTCGGCCAACTGCCCTGGATCAAGACGCACTTCAGGTAGGTCCCGGCACGTCGCCGGTGCGTACCCCCGTAACGGAGGAAACTGACATGGCAAGCATCCGTACCGCCCGCGTCATCGCTGCAGCCGCGGCCCTGCCCCTGGCTGCCGCACTCTTCACGGGTGTCGCGACGGCCGACAACGGCTCCTTCGCGAACGACGGATCGAATGCGGGCGTGGCGACTGTCAACGGCAGCGGCGTCGGCGGCAACAACAGCGGCAACTCGTCCACGTCGCAGCAGCAGGCCGTCGGCTCAGGCGCCTCGAACCAGAACAACACCGCCCAGGTGAACGGCTCGGCGTTCACGGCGATCGACCAGTCGAACGAGAACATCGCCGTCAACTTCACCCACCTCTGGTGAGGTGACGGCGCCCCGGGGCAGCTCCCCGGGGTCTGCTGGATGGGGTGTGTGGCGTTCTGCGCGGCGGTGCATCTGCACCGCCGCGCAGTCGTGTCCGGGAGTACCGGGTTCTGGGCCTCGCGCGTAACGGGTCCCGGCTTCGTAGCCCTCCCATATCCGGGGTGATCTCTTGACACCGCGAACGTTTCTGACGGACAGTCAGAAACCATTGTCGGTGCGACGCCCCTACGCGAAGGAGAGGCCGCCGCCGTGCACCTCGCCCCCACCGAACGCCAAGAGCGGTTGCGCGCCGAACTGCGTTCCTACTTCCGCGATCTGATGCCCGGGGGGCCGCCTCAAGGGGGCGACCTGGAGGGGCAGCGCCGGCTGCTGCGGCGCATCGGGGCCGACGGCATGCTCGGCCTCGGCTGGCCGGTCGAGTACGGCGGGCAGGGGCGCGGCCCCGACGAACAGTTCGTCTTCTTCGACGAGGCCTACCGCGCGGGCGCGCCCGTTTCGATGGTCACCCTGAACACCGTCGGTCCGACCCTCATGAAGTACGGCACCGAGGAGCAGAAGGCCGCATTTCTGCCGCGCATCCTCAGCGGTGAACTCGTCTTCGCGATCGGGTACAGCGAGCCTTCGGCGGGTACGGACCTGGCCTCGCTGCGGACACGGGCGCTGCGCGAGACCGATGGGCGAGCCGGTACGCCCGGGGGCACGTGGGTCATCGACGGGCAGAAGATCTTCACGTCGAACGCCCAGAACGCCGACTGGATCTGGCTGGCCTGCCGCACCGACCCCGAAGCCCCCAAGCACCAAGGCATCTCGATCATCCTCGTCCCGACCGACGCGCCCGGGTTCTCGTGGACGCCGATCGAGACGGTGGGCGGCCTGACGACGACAGCGACGTATTACGACGGAATCCGCGTGCCCGCCGCCAACCTCGTCGGCGAGGAGAACGGCGGCTGGGGGCTCATCACCAACCAGCTCAACCACGAGCGGGTGGCGCTCGCGGCGATCGGCATGCAGGCCGAGGATTTCTACGCCGCGGCCCTCGCCTTCGCCCGCACACCCGATCCGGTGACGGGCGAGCGCCGGATTGACGCTCCGTGGGTCCGGTCCAGGCTGGCCGAAGCGCAGGCCCGGTTGGCGGCAACGCGCCTGCTCAACTGGCGTTTGGTGGGGGATGTAGGGGCGGGTGCGCTGGCGCCGGGAGACGCGAGCGGCGTGAAATTCGTGGGAACCGAATCGGCGGTGGAGGTGTACCGAATATGTCAGGAAGTCACGGGCGAAGCGGGTCTCGTCCGGTCCGGTTCACCCGGCTCCCTGACGCTCGGGACGGCGGCTGAGGGGGAGTTGGAGCGGATGAACAGGGCGGCACAGATCAATACGTTCGGGGGCGGGGTGAGCGAGGTGCAGCGGGAGATCGTGGCGACGATGCGCCTCGGGATGCGGAGGGGACGGCGGTGACCGATCTTTCGTACGAGACGCTGAAGGTATTCGAGGGGCGGGCGGCCGCCACGTCGGGCGAGGGCAAGGACCCGGTCAACGAACCGATGATCCGGCACTGGTGCGAGGCCATGGGCGACACGAACCGGGCCTACGCGGGAGCGGATCCGATCGCGCCGCCGACGATGCTCCAGGCCTGGACGATGGGCGGACTCTCCGGGCACCAGGGGCGGTCGGCCGCGTACGACGAGTTGTTCGCGCTCCTGGACGGCGCGGGGTACACCTCCGTCGTCGCGACGGACTGCGAGCAGGAGTATCTGCGGCCGCTGCGGCCGGGGGACGAGATCACCTTCGACGCGGTCATCGAGTCGGTCTCGGAGCGCAAGACGACCAAGCTGGGCACGGGCCATTTCGTCACGACCCGGATGGACGTCAGAGCGGGCGGCGAGCCGGCGGGAACTCACCGCTTCCGCATCCTCAAGTACGCACCCGCGCGACAGAAACCCCGGGGCAAGCGCCCCCGACCGGTGATCAACCGGGACAACGCGGAGTTCTGGGAAGGCGTGGCCCGGCATCAGCTCCTGATCCAGCGCTGCGGCGGCTGCCGGGCACTGCGCTTCCCCTGGCTGCCGGGGTGCAACGCCTGTGGGTCGCTCGAATGGGACACGGTCGAGGCGAGCGGCGAGGGCACGGTCTATTCGTACGTCGTCATGCACCACCCGCCCTTCCCCGCCTTCGATCCCCCGTACGCCGTCGGACTCATCGACCTGGCGGAGGGCGTGCGCATGGTCAGCAACGTGGTGGGGGTGCCCAGCGACAAGGTGCGGATCGGGCAGCCGGTCCGGCTCGAGTTCCAGCAGGTGGACGCCGAATTGGAGCTCCCGGTGTTCCGCGCCGTCGAGAGCATGGCGGGGGGCGGAGTCTGACATGGACTTCACACCTACGGAGGAGCAGGCCGCGGCACGGGACCTTGCCGCAGAGATCTTCGGCGACCTGGCCACGCCCGAACGGCTCGCGGCGGCGGGGCCGGAGTCGGACGCCGAGCTGTGGAAGGCGCTGTGCGCGGCGGGGCTGCCGGGCGCGGTGGAGGACGTCGGGCTGCTCGGACTCGTGCTGCTGCTCGAGGAACAGGGGAGGACGACGGCCCAGGTTCCCTTCGCGGCGAGCTGTGTCTACGGGCTGCTCGCGGTGGCCGCGCACGGCACGGAGGAACAGCGGGGGCGACTGCTGCCGGGGCTGCGGGGCGGTACGGCGGTGGCGACGGGGGCATTCCCGGCGCGGGGTGGCGTGGTGGCCGTCGCGGAGGGAGCGCCGGCCGGCGGGTCGTCCGGAGCTACCGGCGGCGGGCTGACCGAGGAGCCCGCCGGAACGCTGACCGGGACGCTGACCGGTGCACTGACCGGGGTGGTGCCCTGGGTGCCGTGGCTGCGGGATGCCACGGAGGTGCTGGTGGCGGTGCGTGAGCCGCAGACGCGGGGCGGCCACAGCCTGTGGAGGGTGCGGGTGGCCGACGCTGAGACCGGGCCCGTGGAACTGACCGCGCCGTGGGCGGCGGGGCGGTTGGTCCTGGACGGGACACCCGGGGAGCGGATCGGAGGGGGCGGGGCGTACGAGGACGTCCTGGCGAGCGCGCGGACCGCCTTCGCGGGACTGCAGGCCGGGGTGTGCGCGGGATCGCTGGCCCGCGCGGTGGCCCACACGAACGAGCGGGAGCAGTTCGGGCGCCCACTCGCGGCCAAGCAGGGGGTCCAACTCCGGGCGGCGGACGCTCATATGGACACCGAGGCGATACGGGTCACGGCGTACGAGGCGGCCTGGCGGCGCGACGCGGGCCTGGCGTACGGCACCCATGCGCTGACCGCCGCGTGGTGGGCATCGGAGGGCGGAAAGCGAGTCGTGCACGCGGGCCAGCATCTGCACGGCGGCATGGGGGCCGACCTCGACCATCCCGTACACCGGCACTTCCTGTGGGGGCGGCAGCTGGACGCGTACCTGGGGTGCGGCAGCGAAGTGCTCGCAGAAATGGGGAACTTGATCGCCCAGGACGCCCAGGACGCCCAGGACGGTCAGAAGGCGCAGGCCCCACGCGAGGGGGCGGCGTGACGGGGACGACAGGCAGGCAGGAACAGGTGCGACATGACGGGGGCCGGGACGACGTGACCGGGAGACAGCAAGCCACGCCAAGACAGAGGGCCACAGCAAGACAACGAGCCACAGCAAATGGAGGAGACGTCGTGCAGGTCGGGGACGAGCTGCCGGAGCTCGTCATCCCGGTCACCAGGACGCTGATCGTCTCCGGTGCGATCGCCTCGCGGGACTACCAGGACGTGCACCACGACGCCGTGGCGGCACAGGAGAAGGGCTCCCCCGACATCTTCATGAACATCCTGACCACGAACGGCCTGGTGGGCCGGTACATCACCGACCACTTCGGTTCCGGGACGGTTCTCCGCAAGGTGGCGATCCGGCTTGGAGCGCCCAACTATCCCGGGGACACGATGGTGTTGACCGGCTCGGTGGAGCAGGTCGACGGTGACACGGCCACGGTGAGGGTGGTCGGCGCCAACGGCGTGGGGAAGCACGTCACCGGCACGGTCACGGTCTCCGTTCCGGCCGGAGCACGAGGCGGGGCGCCGGGCGGGGCCTCGGCAGGGGGCGCGGCATGAGCGTACGTACGCGCGACTTGCTCGGGGGGAAGGCCGCGGTGGTCGGGATAGGGGCCACCGAGTTCTCGAAGGACTCGGGGCGCAGTGAGCTCAGGCTCGCCGTGGAGGCGGTGGGTCTTGCGCTCGACGACGCCGGGCTGAGCCCCGCCGACGTGGACGGCATGGTCACGTTCACCATGGACACGAACCCGGAGATCACCGTCGCGCAGGCGGCCGGCATCGGGGAGCTGTCGTTCTTCTCGCGCGTCCACTACGGCGGCGGTGCCGCCTGCGCGACCGTGCAGCAGGCGGCGCTGGCGGTGGCGACCGGGGTGGCCGAAGTCGTCGTCTGCTACCGCGCGTTCAATGAGCGGTCGGGCCGCCGCTTCGGTTCGGGCGTGCAGCACCGGGAGCCGTCGGCGGAGGGAGCGGCGCTCGGCTGGTCCCTGCCGTTCGGGTTGCTGACCCCCGCCTCATGGGTGGCGATGGCGGCCCAGCGCTATCTGCACACCTACGGCCTCACCCCCGAGGCCTTCGGCCATGTGGCGGTCACCGACCGGAAGTACGCGGCGACCAACCCGGCGGCGTATTTCCACGGGAAGCCGATCACGCTCGCCGAGCACGCCGCCTCGCGCTGGATCGTCGAGCCGCTCAGACTCCTGGACTGCTGCCAGGAGACCGACGGCGGGCAGGCCATCGTCGTGACGAGCGTGGAGCGGGCCCGTGATCTGCCGAAGCCGGCGGCGGTGATCACGGCGGCGGCCCAGGGGGCGGGCCGGGCGCAGGAGCAGATGACCAGCTTCTACCGCGACGACCTGAGCGGGCTGCCGGAAATGAGTGTGGTGGCGAAGCAGTTGTGGCGCAGCTCCGGGCTGGCGCCCGGCGACATCGACGTGGGCATCCTCTACGACCACTTCACTCCGTTCGTGCTGATGCAGCTGGAGGAGTTCGGTTTCTGCGGGCCGGGTGAGGCGGCGGACTTCGTGGCCGAGGAGACGCTGCCGCTGAACACGCACGGAGGGCAGCTGGGGGAGGCGTATCTGCACGGGATGAACGGCATAGCGGAGGCGGTCCGGCAGGTGCGCGGCACGTCCGTGAACCAGATACCGGGCGCGGCGCGCACGCTGGTCACCGCGGGCACCGGTGTCCCCACATCAGGGTTGATTCTGGCGGCGGACGGCTGAACGCGGCGCGTGTCCCGGGCACGGCGGAGGCTCTGGGCCCTTCACTCGGCGTATGAGCTGCCGAAAGCTGATGATGGGACTTGTCCTCTCCGCGACCCTCTCCGCAACCCTCGCCACCGCCCTCCCGGCTCCGGCTGCCCCAGCCGCTCCGGCTGCCGCAGCCGCACGAGCCCCGGCCGCACCCCCAGCCCCGGCTGACCCGGCTGCCTCGGCCGGCTCGGTCGGGTGGCCGGCCGGGGTGTCGACCTTCCGCGGCCGGGCCTTCGACACCTGCCTCGCTCCGTCCGCCGACACGATGCGCCGCTGGAAGGCCTCCAACTACGGGGCGGTCGGCGTCTACTACGCGGGCCGCGGCCGGGCCTGCAAGCGCCAGCCGAACCTGAGCCGGGCCTGGATGCGCACGGTGCGGGCGCAGGGGTGGAAGGTGCTGCCGGTGTACGTCGGTTCGCAGTCGCCCTGTGTGACGGCGAAGCACAAGAAGAACGTCCGCATGGGGCGGTATCCCGTGCGGCAGGGGAAACAGGAGGGACGTGACGCGGTACGAAAGGCGAAGGCACTCGGGATGCGGCGGCTCAGTCCGCTCTACCTGGACATGGAGTCGTACACCTACCGGCAGAAGTGGTGCGCGCACGGCACCCTGGCGTTCGTGCGGTCCTGGAACCGTGAGGTGCGCAGGTTCGGGTACGTTCCGGGCTTCTACAGCAGTGCGAATTCCGGCGTACGGCACATGGAGACGGCGCGGCGGGCGGGGGTGCGGGATCTGCCGTCGGTGATGTGGTTCGCGCGCTGGCACAAGCGGCCGCACCTGTACCGCGAGCCGGTGCTGCGGCGCACCGCGTGGCACCCTGAGCGGCGCATTCACCAGTACGCGGGCAACGTGAAGGAGCGGCACGGCGGGCGCACGCTCAAGATCGACCGGAATCTTGTGCACGCACCGGTGGCCCGCGTCGGCTAGTCCCCGGGCGGGTGCGGGCGGGCCGCGAGTGCGACCCGGGCGCGGCCCTCTCAGGGATGAACCCTCAGGGGTGTGCTCCGCCTCCTCCACCTTCAGGAGGTGGGGCTACCACCCCGCGTACAACCTGAGGCGGACACGGCTTAGGGACCTGCGGCCGATCCGCTGAAGTAGGGGGCGCTTCTAGCGTGGAGCCATGACCGTATCCATGGTGCCCATGTGCACCAGCGCATCGAAGGCCGCGACGCGGACAGCGAGTCCTTCGGCGTATCCGTCGTTCGCGTCGTACGTCCGGGCACGTCAGCCCGTGTTGCTGCGCACCGCGCGCTCGCTGACCGCGAATCCCAGCGATGCCGAGGATCTGCTGCAGACCGCCCTCACCAAGACCTATGTCGCGTGGGACCGGATCGAGGACCACCGGGCGCTCGACGGGTATGTGCGCCGGGCCCTCCTGAACACCCGGACCTCGCAGTGGCGCAAGCGCAAGGTCGACGAGTTCGCGTGCGACGAGCTGCCCGAGCCCGAGGTGACGCCGGTCGCGGACCCGGCCGAGCAGCAGGTGCTCAGGGACGCGATGTGGCGCGCGATCATGAAGTTGCCCGCGCGGCAGCGGGCGATGGTCGTCCTGCGGTACTACGAGGATCTCAGCGAGGCGCAGACCGCCGAGGTGCTCGGGGTGTCCATCGGCACGGTCAAGAGCGCGGTGTCGCGTGCGCTCGGCAAGCTGCGCGAGGACCCGGAGCTCACACCGGTCCGCTGACCGCCGCAGCCCTGCCCGACCTGATGCCAGACCTGATGCCAGACCTGATGCCAGACCTGCTGCCCGACCTGATGCCCGGCCTGCTGCCGACCCGCTGCCGGACCTTTCTTCTCCCGACCTAGTGACATACCGTGCGGTATGCGGCAAGAATCTGGCGAGCCCTACTGCCAGGTAGGTCATCCGGGAGCCGCCCCGGATGAATGCCGCGCGCCCATCGGGAGGACGCCGTGCTGAGCACGATGCAGGACGTACCACTGACCGTCACCCGCATCCTCCGGCACGGGACGACCGTGCACGGGTCGTCGCAGGTCACCACGTGGACCGGCGAGTCCACCCCCCAGCGCCGCAGCTTCCGCGAGATCGGTGAACGAGCGGCCCAGCTGGCGCACGCGCTGCGCGAGGACCTCGGGGTCGACGGCGACGAGCGAGTCGCCACGTTCATGTGGAACAACGCCGAGCACGTCGAGGCCTACTTCGCGGTTCCCTGTATGGGCGCCGTACTGCACACCCTCAATCTCCGGCTGCCCGCCGACCAGCTGAGCTGGATCGTGAATCACGCGGCCGACCGCGTCATCATCGTCAACGGCTCCCTCATCCCGCTGCTCGCGCCCCTCCTCCCGCAGCTGCCGACCGTCGAACACCTGGTGGTCTCGGGTCCCGGCGACCGTTCGCCGCTGGCCGGGATCCAGGCGCAGGTGCACGAGTACGAGGACCTGATCGCCGCCAAGCCCACGGCCTACGACTGGCCGGAGCTGGACGAACGTACGGCCGCAGCCATGTGCTACACCTCCGGCACCACCGGAGACCCCAAGGGCGTCGTCTACTCGCACCGCTCCATCTACCTGCACTCCATGCAGGTGAACATGAGCGAGTCCATGGGCCTGACGGATGCGGACACCACCCTCGTCGTCGTCCCGCAGTTCCACGTCAACGCCTGGGGCCTGCCGCACGCGACGCTGATGACCGGCGTGAACATGCTGATGCCGGATCGTTTCCTCCAGCCCGCCCCGCTCGCCGAGATGATCGAGACCGAGCGGCCCACGCACGCGGCCGCCGTCCCCACCATCTGGCAGGGCCTGCTCGCCGAACTCTCCGCGAAGCCGCGCGACGTCAGCTCGCTCGGCCAGGTCACCATCGGCGGCTCGGCCTGCCCGCCCTCGCTCATGGAGGCCTTCGACAAGCTCGGCATGCGGGTCTGCCACGCCTGGGGCATGACGGAGACCTCCCCGCTCGGCACGGTCGCCCGGCCGCCGGCCAAGGCCCTCGGCACCGACGACGAGTTCGCCTACCGCCTCACCCAGGGTCGTTTCCCCACCGGCGTCGAGGCCCGCCTGGTCGGCCCCGGCGGCGAGTACCTGCCGTGGGACGGCGAGTCCGCGGGCGAGCTGGAGGTGCGCGGGCCGTGGATCGCGGGCGCGTACTACGGCGGCGCGGGCGGCGAGGAGCTCAAGCCCGAGGACAAGTTCAGCGCGGACGGCTGGCTGAAGACCGGCGACGTCGGCGTGATCAGCGCCGACGGCTTCCTGACGCTCACCGACCGCGCGAAGGACGTCATCAAGTCGGGCGGCGAATGGATCTCCAGCGTCGAACTGGAGAACGCGATCATGGCCCACCCGGACGTCGCGGAGGCGGCCGTCGTCGCCGTACCCGACGACAAGTGGGGCGAACGCCCGCTCGCCACCGTCGTGTTGAAGGAGGGCGCGACCCTTGAGTACGCCGCCCTGCGCGACTTCCTCGCGGGCACCATCGCCAAGTGGCAGCTGCCCGAGCGCTGGGCGATCGTGCCGGCCGTGCCCAAGACGAGCGTCGGCAAGTTCGACAAGAAGGTACTGCGCAGGCAGTACGCGGCCGGGGAACTGGACGTCACCAAGCTCTGACCTCAGGGCAAGCACGGCAGACGCGTTGCGCCGCTCCCCCGCCGGGGGGAGCGGCGCAACGCGCATGTCCGGAGGTCGGAGGGCTAGTTCGTGCCGATCTTCGCAAGCAGGTCCACGATGCGGCCCTGCACCTCGGTGCTCGTCGACCGTTCCGCGAGGAACAGCACCGTCTCCCCCGCCGCGAGGCGCGGCAGCTCCGTCTCGTCGACGGCGGCGGTGTAGACGACGAGCGGGGTGCGGTTCAACTGACCGTTCGCCCGCAGCCAGTCGATGATCCCGGCCCTGCGGCGGCGCACCTGCATCAGGTCCATCACCACCAGGTTCGGCCGCATCTGCGCCGCGAGCGTCACCGCGTCCGCGTCGCTCTCGGCCCGCGCGACCTGCATGCCACGCCGTTCGAGCGTCGCGGTCAGGGCGAGCGCGATCTCCTCGTGCTCCTCGATCAGCAGGACGCGCGGCGGATGCTGCTCGCTGTCGCGCGGCGCGAGGGCCTTCAGGAGTACGGCGGGGTCGGCGCCGTACGCCGCCTCGCGCGTCGCCTGGCCGAGGCCCGCCGTGACGAGCACGGGAACCTCGGCGGCCACGGCCGCCGTGCGCAGCGACTGCAGGGCCGTACGCGTGATCGGTCCGGTCAGCGGGTCCACGAACAGGGCCGCGGGGAAGGCGGCGATCTGGGCGTCGACCTCCTCGCGGGAGTTCACGATGACGGGACGGTAGCCGCGGTCGCTCAGCGCCTGCTGGGTGGTGACGTCGGGCGCGGGCCAGACGAGCAGACGGCGCGGGTTGTCCAGCGGCTCGGGCGGCAGTTCGTCGTCCATGGGCTGCGGCTGGGGCCGGTTGGCGACCTCGACGGCGCCGCCGGGGCCGTCCAGCGGCTCCGGGCCCTCGTCGGCGTTCTCGTCCGGGGCGCCGATGGCGTACGCCCGTCCCGCGCCCTCACTGGAAGAGGCGATACGGGACTGCGGGTGGGCTTGCGCCTGGGGGTGCGGGCGCGCCGCGGCCTCGGGGCGGTCATCGCCCGCGGGGGCGGGGGGAGTGGACAGCCTGCGCCGACGCCCCGAACCTCCCACGGAGCCACCGAGCGACCCGCCCTGGGCTCCCCCCTGGGTCCCCCCCGGAGAGCCGCCGAGGGTGTGGGACTGCGCCTGGCCGGGAGCCGCGGGGGGCGCGGGTGCCGCGGGTTGAGCGGGCGCCTGCTCCGGTAGCGGTCCGGCGGTGGGCGCCTGGGGGGCCGGAGCGGGCTGCGGGGGCTGTTGTGACTGCGGGGCTTGCTGGGCCGGGGGAGCTTGCGGAGGCTGCGGGGCCGTCGCCGGAGCACCCGGAGCTGCCGGAGTACCCGGAGTACCCGCGGCACCCGAAGCACCCGGAGCTGCCGGAGTACCCGGAGCCTGTCCCCTCCCCTGCAACCCGAGGCGGCGCTGCTGCTGTTCCGCGATCTGCTGGCCGAAGGGCACGCCTTGCCCGAGCGTGCGCACGCTGATCGCGCGCCCCTGCGTCGAGTTGGGGTCGCCGGGCGCGGCCTCGGCGGGCAGCGGCTGCGCGGCCCGCCCGCCCTGGGTTCCACGCTCGGGCGGGAGCGCGACCCCCCTGCCAGGCGTGTGGACGCCGCGCGCCGGAGTGCCTTCGGCGTACGTGGTGGGCTGCGAGGGAACACCGGCGGGCGGCGTACCCTGCGCGCCCCCCGCAGGACCGGCGGGCGCGGGCGCGGCGGGAGCAACAGGCGCCCCCGGCGCGGCAGAAGCGGCGGAGGCAGCGGGCACCGCCCCCTGCTCCAGCCCCTGACCCTGACCCTGCTGCAACCCCTGACCCTGTTCCAGCCCCTGACCCTCGCCCTGTGCCGGACGCGACCGGCGGCGGCCCGTCGGGGCGTCCGCGGGGTGCGGCTGCGGCGGGGTGTGGTCGTCGGCCGGGTGGTGCAGGGCAGCTTCGTGCTGCCCCGTGTCGTCCTGGTCCGCGGAGGCCGGCGGCAGCGCGAAGACGCGCCCGCTGGGAGCCTCCTCGGCAGCGGCCCGCTCCTTGGCGGCGGCCAGCGCACGGCGGCGCCGCCCCGTCGGACGGGGTGAGCCCTCGCCCGAGTCCCCGGCGACCGCCACAGCCGTCCCGGCCCCGGAAACGCCGCTCCCGGAAACGCCGCCCGAAGGCAGAGCGGGCAACGCCAGCTGGTCGTCGTTCCGTCGAGCCCGTTGCCCGGAAGCGACAGGGGCCACCCCACCCGCGGGAACCGGTACGCCCTGCGGCGGCACCGTCTCCCCCCGAGCCGCGGACCCGGCAGCATGCTCGGCAGCCGTCACGACGGAACCCACGGACTGCACGGAGCTCGCGAGGCCGTCCGCAGGACTCGGCCGCCCACGCCGCCGCCCCGTACCGCCGGAAGCCCGTGACGGTGAGGAATCCTCGCCCCCCGCAGACGTCTCTGAAACAGCTGGCGCCGCCGCCTCGGCAGCGGCCCGTGCCTCAGCCTCAGCGGCCTGCGCCGCATCGGCCTCCGCCGCATCGGCCTCCGCCGCGCGCCGCCCACGCCTTCGCCCGGTACCGCTGGGTGAGGTCCCGACGGGAGCGTCCTCGGTACCGGCAGCGCCTCCCGAAGTCTCGCCGTCGGGAACCGAGCTCTCCAGGAACGAGTCCACCGAGGGCCCGGCGGCCCGCCGCGCCCGTCGCCGTCCGCCGCCCGTGGCGGGCGAAGCCTGCGCGGGCACCACGACCGAAGAGCCGACAGAGCCGACAGAGCCGACAGAACCGTCCGCGCCACCCGCACCCGCAACCGCACCCGCACCCGCAACCGCAGGTGCAGGCGCAACCGCCCCGCCCCCCGCACCGATCGGTACTTCAAGTACGTACGCGTTGCCGCTCATCCCCGGCACCTCGTGCGTCTGCAGCACGCCGCCGTGCGCCCGCACGATGCCCCGGACGATCGGTTCGTGCACCGGGTCTCCCCCGGCGTACGGCCCCCGCACCTCGATGCGGACGACCTCGCCGCGCTGGGCGGCGGCCACGACGACCGTCGAGTCCACGTACCCACCGGGGGCCACGGCCGAAGGGGCCGCGCCGGCGCGCGCGTTGCCCGTGGCGTCGATGCCCGCCACGTCGGCGACCAGGTGGGCGAGCGCCGTGGCGAGCCGCCCCGGGTCCACCTCGACCTCGATCGGCGGCGCGTGCACCGCGAACTGCGCGCGTCCGGGCCCGATCAGCTCGACCGCGCCCTCCACGCCGCTCGCGACGACGGCGTCGAGCATGACCTTCGTGCGAGCCAGCTCGTCCGCACCCGAGTCGAGCAACTGGAAGCCGAGGACATTGTCGACAAGGGTGGTGATGCGCGCGTATCCGGCCGAGAGGTGATGAAGCACCTGATTCGCCTCGGGCCACAACTGCCCGGCGTCGTCCGCCGCGAGGGCCGACAGCTCGCGCCGCAGCTCGTCGAGCGGGCCACGCAACGACGAACCGAGTACGGCCAGCAACTGCTCGTGCCGCGCGGCCAGCGCGTCGTACCGCGCCTTCTCGCGCTCGGCGAGCTCCTCGAACCGGTCCTTCTCGCGCTCGGCCAGCGCCGCGTACCGCTCCTGCTCGGCGGCGATCTCCTCGGCGCGCTGCTCGGCGGCGGCGGCGAGTTCGGCCGCGTGCCGCTCGGTGGCGGCCCGCAGCTCCTCGGTGCGCCGCTCGGTCGCGGCCTGCATCTCCTCGGCGTGTGCCGCGAGGGCGGCCTCGTGCTCCTCGGCCAGCGCGTCGTAGGGCCGCCGGTCGGTGAAGGTCATGACCGCGCCGACGAGCTGATCGCCGTCCCGCACGGGGGCCGTCGTCAGGTCGACGGCGACCCGGTCGCCGCTCTTGGACCACAACACCTGCCCGCGCACCCGGTGCTTGCGCCCGGAGCGGAGCGTGTCGGCGAGAGGGGACTCCTCGTACGGGAAGGGCTCGCCGTCGGCGCGCGAGTGGAGCACCAGATGATGCAGTTCCTGCCCGCCGAGGTCGCTGGCCCTGAAGCCCAGTATCTGCGCGGCGGCCGGATTGACCAGGACGACCCGTCCGTCGGTGTCCGTGCCGACGACACCTTCGGCAGCGGCGCGCAGGATCATCTCGGTCTGCCGCTGGGAACGCGCGAGTTCGGCCTCGGTGTCCACGGCGCCCGAAAGGTCCCGTACGACGAGCATGAGCAACTCGTCGCCGGTGTAGCCGTAATTGTCGTACGCGTCCCGGATGTCCTCGAGGTTCGAGCTGGTGACCTCGACGGGGAACTCACTGCCGTCCGTGCGGCGCGCGACCATCCGCGTGGGCTTGGTGCGCCCGCGCTCGTCGATGGATTCGGGTCTGCGCATCGATCCGGGAATGAGCCGGGAGTCGAACTCCGGCAACAGATCGAGGAGCCCGCGACCCACGAGGGCTGTGCCCGGTGCCTCGAACGCCTCCAGCGCGATCGCGTTCGCGTTCACGACGGTCCCGTTCGCGTTCACGAGGACCAGCGCGTCCGGGAGCGCGTCGAGTATGGCTGCGAGGCGAGCAGCGCCTCGGGATGGCCTGCTGCTCACGACGACGCTTCCTCCCTGGTTACTGCTGCTTGCCGACTCGCCCAGGCCATCTTGCCCCGCGGCCCGCGGCGTGTCACGGGAGGGAGTCTACGGGGAGTGGTTGTGCGCGCGACGCCGGATGAGAGGGAGGTCGCACGCAGAAGATGTGTGGCTTCCGTACCGCCTGGTCACGACGAGGTCCCGGCCGGGCGGATTTCGCCGTGGCCGGTAACCGATTCAGAAGTGGCCGGAAGTGGCCGGAAGCGGGCGGAACGGTTCGGCCGGAGTCAGGCGCCGGTCTCGGGCAGGACCGGCACGAGCCGGTTCCACCGGGAGATCTCGCATCCGTTGCTGCGGTTGTACGTCGCGTCGACGGGCCGCCCGTTCCACGTTCCGGTGATGTGCGCGGTGGCGGGGCCGCCGTACTGCATGGTGCAGTTCGAGTCGGCCGGCGTCGGCGCGAACGTGTCGGTGCCCCAGGTGCCCTGGTCGAGCTTCGCGCACGCGTCCTCGGCCTGCGGGTGCGTGCCGCCTGCCGGGTGGCACTCCAGCTCGAACTTCCCGTCCCGGCCGTTCGCGGTGTCGGTGACCTCCACCGTGAGCCGGTTGGGGGTCGACTCCGTCACCGGCGTCGGCAGGGGCAGCGGCAGCATGTCGGCCTGGGCGACGGCGGGCGCGACGGACAGCGCGGCGACGGAGGCGGCGGCGGTGAGGACGAGACGGCGCAGCATGACGGGGCTCCACTGGGTGCGGGGTACCGGGTACGCGAACACGTACGGGCTCTGCTGCGTCTAACGCCGTTGACGCCGTGACGTTGCGGGCAGGAGTCGCGGGAACGGAGTCAGGGGCAGGAGTCATGGGCGCGCGAAAGATGCTTTGCCCTGCGGGCCGCCCGACTAGTACCTTGGAAGCCGCGATTGGTGGCACGCCGCCCGGCTGTGTCATCATCTGCAACGCACCCCCGCGCTCGCGCCGGAGTGCAAGCTGGAGGCGTCGCCTAGTCCGGTCTATGGCGCCGCACTGCTAATGCGGTTTGGGACTTAAATCCCATCGAGGGTTCAAATCCCTCCGCCTCCGCTGCAAGATCCGAAGCCCCGGTCCTGATGGACCGGGGCTTCGGCGCTTCCTCCCCGTGAGGAACGTTTCCGCAGGTCGCAAGCGGTGCGGCTAACGGATTTCACATGGCGGCGGCGGTCATGTAATGTTCTTCCTGTCGCCGCGAACGGGCCGAAAGGCCGGGGAGCGAAGACAGAAAAAAGAAAAATCAAGCACTCGTAGCTTAACGGATAGAGCATCTGACTACGGATCAGAAGGTTGCAGGTTCGAATCCTGCCGAGTGCACGCAGTCGAAAGGCCCCCGGTTCGCCGGGGGCCTTTCGCGTTGGTCCGTCGCGTGTCCGGGGGCGGCCCCCGCACCGGGTGCGGGGGCGGTGCCGGGTCAGGCTGCCGTGGCTTCGGCGGGGGTCTCGGCCGGGGTGGTCGGGTGCTGGGTCACCGGGCGGCGGCGGGTCGGCATGCCGAGCAGGGGGTTGGCGACGCCCCAGGCCGCGCCCTTGCAGATCAGTTCCTTGTAGACGGCGGCGAGGCGTCCTGTCAGGGCCGCGTTGACCGAGCGGTCGTCGGCGGTGACGTACTGGATCAGGCCCTGCTTGCGGCCCAGCGAGATGCACTGGTTGAAGTAGCGCATCGGCGTCTTCGGGACCTTCTGGCCGGTCAGGCGGGCCGCGATGGCGTCGGCGGCCTGCCACGCCATGGGGGTGCCGGTGGCGCACGACATCCGCAGCGGCTTGTCGCCGGGGCCCATCGCCTCGGCAGCGTCGCCGACCGCGTACACGTCCGGGTGCGAGACCGAGCGCATGCTCCGGTCCACCACGATCTGGCCGGTGTCGTTGACCTCCAGGGCCGTGGCCTCCGCGATCGGGTGCACCGCGAAGCCGGTGGTCCACACGGTGACCGCGGCCGGGATGACCTCTCCGTCGGCCGTGCTGACCTGGTCGGCCCGGACGCCGGTGACGGCGGTCTGCTCGTACGCGGTGATGCCGAGGCCGGCGAAGACCTTCCGCACGTGCTCGCGGCCCTTGGGCGAGAGCCAGTCGCCGAGCCCGCCGCGGGCGGCCAGGGCGACGTCGAGGTCCGGGCGGGCCTCGGCGATCTCGGTGGCCGCCTCCAGACCAGTGAGGCCGCCGCCCACGACGAGCACGCTCTCCCCGGCGCCGAGACCGGCCAGGCGCTCGCGCGTCCGGAGTGCTCCGGGGCGGCTCGCGATCTCGTGGGCGTGCTCGGCGGTGCCGGGGACGCCCTGGGCGTTCCAGCCGCTGCCGACGGCGTACACGAGGGTGTCGTAGGTGAGTTCAGCGGTGCCTTGCGCGTCGCTGACGGAGACGACCTTGCGGTCGACGTCGACCGCGGTGACCTTCGCGAGCCTCAGTTCGACGCCGGTGTCCGCGAACATCTCGCTGAAGGGGCGGTGCCTGAGGTCCTGGCCGACCGTCAGCTGGTGCAGCCGGACGCGCTCGACGAAGTCGGGCTCCGGGTTCACGAGGGTGATGGCGACATCCTCGCGGCGCAGGCGCCCGGCGAGGCGTCCGGCGGCGGTGGCTCCGGTGTATCCGGCTCCGATGACGACGATGCGGTGCTGCTGCATTTTCCTGCTCCTGTCATCAGCTCTTCAGCTCTGAGGCTCTGCGGCTCTTCAGCGGGTTCGCCACTTGAACCGGGCAGCCCCGCGATTCCTGACAGGTGTGTGGTGTGAAGCAGGTCACATGGCGGCAGTGGGTGGTTCAGAACGCCTTGAGCAGGGGTTCCCCGTGGTCCGTCGCCGCCCACTGCTGGGTCGCGCGTTCGAGCTTGTCGGGGTTGACCTGGTTGCGGAACGCGACGATGCCGTCCGCGGTGATCTCCAGGGACATGACGCCGACGACCCGGCCCTCGACGGTCACCACCAGGGCGGGGCCGCCGTTCGCCGTGGCGGCCCAGACGTCGGGCGAGCCACCGACGATGGCGCGCTTGGCCTCGCTGGGCTTGCCGAACAGGCCCCGCATGAACCGTGCGACCGCGACGGCGCCCTCGAACGCCTTGGCGCGCGCCGGGACCTTGCCGCCGCCGTCGCCGATGGAGACGGCGTCCTGCGTGAGGAGTCGTACGAGCGGCTCGGTCTGACCGCTGGTGGCGGCCGCGAGGAACTCCTCGACGATGCGCTGCGCGGTGGCCTCGTCGATCTCGGTGCGGGCCTTGCCCGCCGCCACGTGCTTCTTGGCGCGGTGGAAGATCTGCTGGCCCGCGGACTCGGTGATGTCGAGGATCTCCGCGATCTCCCGGTGCGAGTAGCCGAAGGCCTCGCGCAGCACGTACACCACGCGCTCGTTGGGCGAGAGGCGCTCCATCAGGGCGAGGACCGCGTACGAGACGGACTCGCGCTGCTCGGCGGTGTCGGCGGGGCCGAGCATCGGGTCACCGGCGAGCAGGGGTTCGGGCAGCCACTGGCCCACGTAGGTCTCGCGGCGGGCGCGGGCCGAGGTGAGCTGGTTGAGGCACAGGTTGGTGAGGACCTTCGTCAGCCAGGCCTCGGGGACCTCGACGTGGTCGACGTCGGCGGCCTGCCAGCGCAGGAAGGTGTCCTGCACGGCGTCCTCGGCGTCGCTCGCCGAGCCGAGGAGGCGGTAGGCGATGGCCTCGAGGCGGGGCCTCGCGGCCTCGAACCGGTCCACGTCATTCACGGTCAGAGCCATGCTGCGGATCCTAGCCCGCGCCCCCGTGCCGACCGCCGATGTGATCATCGGCACAGACGTGGTGATCGTCGCCGGAGTCACGGATTCCACACATAGCGTGATCAACGACCAAGTAAGTCCTGCTTTATTGGAGGATTGATGCGCAAGTTGTACACGGGGAAGCGCAAGCTCGCGGTGGTCGGGACGCTGACGGCGATCGCCATCGGTGTGCCGGCCGTGGGTGCGGTGGCGGCGGAGATCAGCGGCAGCAGGATGCCCTTCTCCATAGCCACCGCGGGGAACAAGGAGGACGGTGACCGCTGGAAGGGCAAGAGCAGCGGTCACGCCAAGGCCTGTGGCGATGTGCCGGTGAACGACACCAGGACGTTCAGCGCGTACATCTACCAGGACAAGAGCTTCCGCCCCGACCCGAAGATCGCCGGCACCTCCCGCAGCTACAAGCAGGCGTACGGCTGCAGTGGTTACAAGGGCACCAGCACCAGCGGCAAGTACTACACCAAGGCCACCTGGGCGGGGATCCCCGGCAGCCGGGCCTACGGTTACGTGAACGCCCAGAACTGATTCGTGAACAACCAGAACTGATCAGGAATCACGTGACCATCAGCAAGCGCGCCGCCGCGACCGGCTCCCGGCCGGTCGCGGCGGTCGCGGCCGTGACCGCCGTGACCGTCAAGTACGGCTCCACGGTCGCCCTCGACGACGTGTCCCTCGAATTTCCCTCCGGCGTCACCGGACTGCTCGGCCCCAACGGGGCGGGGAAGAGCACCCTGTTGTCGCTGCTCAGCACGGCCCGCAGACCCAAGTCCGGTTCGGTCACCCTCCTCGGTGACGAGGCGCCCGGACGGGCGCGGGTGCAGCGCATCCGGCAGCGGATCGGGGTGCTGCCGCAGTCCTTCGGGTTCTATCCCCGTTTCACCGTCCTTGAGTTCACCGAGTACGCGGCCTGGCTGCGCAAGGTGCCCGCGGGCGAGCGGCGCGAGCGGGCCCGCGCCGCGTTGCGCCTCGTACAGATGGAGAAGCACGCGGACCGGAAGATGGGCGCCCTGTCCGGCGGCATGCTGCGCCGCGTCGGCATCGCCCAGGCCATGGTCAACGAACCGGCCCTGGTGCTCCTCGACGAACCGACCGTGGGCCTCGACCCGGCCCAGCGCGTCGGATTCCGTGCGCTGATCCAGGAGTTGGGCGAGCGTTCGGCCGTCGTGATGAGCACGCACCTCGCCGAGGACGTCGCCCACGTGTGCGACCGGGTGGCCGTTCTCCTCGAAGGTTCGGTCCGCTTCACGGGGACGGTCGCCGAGCTGTGCGCGCTGCCGGACGGGGGTCCGTCAGGAGCGGACGGCAAGGAAGTCGACGGGGGAGCCGTGGAAGCCGGTTATCTGCATCTCGCCGGTACGGAGGCGGTGGCGACCTGATGCGTGTGCTGCTGACCGAGATGCGGCGCGGCGAGGCCAAGTGGGCCGCCGCGCTCATGGGCGCGATCGGCGTCTACTACTTCACCGCCGACAGCCCCGACGAGAGCGACTGGATCGGCTGGTGGACCCAGACCAGCCTCCAGGTCCAGCTCTACTCGGTGATCGTGATGGGCTCCGTGATGAGCGCGGCGGCCGCCTGGGGAGCGGGCCGCGCCTTCCGGCACCGCACCAGGGTCTGGGCGGACACCACGGCGCGCGGCGGCTGGTCGCAGGCGCTGCTGCTGTGGCTCGCGGTGTGGCTGTGGGCGCTGCTCGCGTACGCCGTGCTCGTGGCTGTCGCGTTCTCGCGGACCGCGGGCGTCAGTGACGTCAGCGAGCCCGCCTGGACGCCGCTGCTCCTTGGGGCCGGGATGATGGGCCTGGAGATCGCCGTGGGGGTCGCGATCGGTTCGGCGCTGCCGTCCCGCGTCGTCGCGCCCTTCGCGGGAATTTTCTGGTACGGGCTCTTCGTCTTCGTCGCGTTCGTCCCCGACACCCCGCTGGACAAGCTGTTCCCGGCGATAGACGAGTTCTGGAGCTCGGAGTTCGAGCCCAACACCACGCGCATGCTGATCGCCTTCGCCTGGTGCCTGGCCCTCGGCCTGCTCCTGACCGCACTGCCCGCACTGCGCCGCCGTGCGTCGCTCACCCCGCGTCCCGTCGCCCTCGGCGCGCTCGTCGTGGCGGCCGTCGTCGCGGGCGGGGCGCTCGTGGCCTTCCGTACGCCGACGCCCGACTCGTACTGGGCGGTGCGCAAGGCCCAGCCGGCGCGGCCGCTCTGCGCCACCAGTGGCGGCACGGAGGTGTGCCTCTGGCCGGAGGACCGCCATCTGCTGCCGAAGGCGCGTGCCGCGGTGAAGACCGTCGACGCGCGGCTCGGCGGCCTGAAGGGGCTCAACCGCGCCTTCTACGCGAGCGGGTTGAAGCGGCCGTCGGGCGCCGCCGAACTGTCCCTGATGACGCCCGCGGAGACCGAGGCCGACCTCACCGACGCGCTCTTCGCGGCGGCGCTTCCCCAGCCCAAGTCCTCTTCCTGCGAGCCCCACTTGCTCAAGGAGACCGGCGGCTACCCCGACACGTTCCTCTTCGAGGCCGTAATCCGTGATCGCGCCGGGGCGCCCAGCGAGTACTACGGGGAGAAGTTCGGCCGCGTCCTCGCCCGGGTCACCGGGGCTCCGGCCGCCCGGCAGGACGCGTGGATCGAGGAGGCGGCCGGGGACATCCGCGCCTGCCGCGCCGTCCCGGAGCCGCCGCGGTGAGCGCTGCGGCCGCCTTCGTACGGTGTCGTGGCCTGCCCCGGGCCGCCGGTGTCGCGCTGCTGATCGCCCTCGCGGCGACCGCGTTCGCGGGGCAGCGGGTGGCGGTCCCCGAGTTCCGCTATCTGGTCGACTTCAGCGTGCCGGTGGCGGAGATCGTGCCGCTCGCCCACGCGGTGGTCCTCGCCACCACGCTCTTCTCGCCGATGGCGGACCTGGAGCAGACGGCGGCCCAGCCGATGAGCCGCCTGCGGGGCGGGTATCTGGTGCTGCTGCTCGTGCTCGCCCTCGGCCTGACCGCGCTGCCGCTGCTCACCGGCGCGACCGCCGAGGTGTTCGCCTCGGCGGCCCGCAACGTCGTCGGCTACCTCGGCCTGAGCATGATCAGCGCCCGCCTCTTCGGCAGCGGGCTCGCCTGGCTCCTGCCGCTCGGCATGTTCGGCCCGACGCTGCTGCTCGGCGTGGACAGCGACAACGCTCCGGAGTCGTGGGCCTGGTCGCTGCACGCGTCGTCCAGTACGTCGGCTGCGGTGGTGGCCGTGCTGCTGTGGCTGACGGGGGTGGTGGCCGCGGCGACGGGCCGGCCGCGGCAGACGGAGCGGGCGGAGCAGTAGCGCTTCGCGCGAGACTGGCGGTATGGAGTGGCGAAGTGCGGGGTTGAACTGGGCGGACGCGGACGCGGGCGGTGCAGGTGGCCGGCCTGTGCTCGTGTGGGAGCGGGGGGACGTCGTCAGTCCCTTGGCCGTGGGTCGGCGCGTGGGTTTCCGCGCGCGGGGCCACCGGCAGTGCGTGGGAGCACGAGGAAATCCCTGCCCCGTGGCCGCCGCGGTCCCGGCGCGGGGGACGCAGGCCCGATGCGCGGAGTGCGCGCGCCTCGACCGTGCGCACTCGGTGGCCGCCGACACGATCGCCGACGATCCGCGTACGTACCGCGTGTACTTGGCATGGTTCGGTGCCGAACTGCTGAAGGTGGGGATCACCCGGGAGGAGCGAGGGCCGGCCCGGCTCCTCGAACAGGGCGCGGTGGCCTTCGCCTGGCTGGGTCGCGGGCCCTTGATGGCCGCGCGCCGGGCCGAGGAGTTGCTGCGGGTGGCACTCGGGGTGCCGGACCGGATCTCGTACGCCAGGAAGCGTGCCGTGAGGGCGAACTTGCCGGGCATGGAGGAGCGCCGCCGCGAACTGGAGGCGCTGCATGGCTTCGCCCTCGCCCTCGAAGGCTGGCCGGAGTCCCTGGAACGGGTGCGGGCGGCCGTCGTGGACCACGGCGAGGCGTTCGGCCTTGACCGCCTGGCGGGCGACGCGGGTCACGCGGTGACGGAACTCGTAGACGGCGGGGTGGTTCTCGGGGACCTCGTCGCGGTGGCGGGCCCCGACGTCTACCTCGACGACGGAGGCCGCCTGCTCGTCCTGGACAGCAGGCTGCTGCGGGGGTGGCGGCTGGAGGGAGCGGGGGCAGCGGCGCGTACGACTGTTCCGGTACGGGAGATTCCGGTGATCCAGGGCGGCCTTTTCTGACCTGGCTGCCGGGGGAGGCTGCGGCCATGGCTGAGGCGGTAGGCCGCAGCCACGCTCACGGCCGCCCGAGCCGGTAGGCCGCGACCACGCTCACCGCGATACCGCGCTCATGGCTGCCGCGCGTGGCTAAAGCTGGGGGCGCTGATCGTCTACGGAGGGGGCTGCCGGGTGCCGTCACGCTGCGGTGCCTGCGGGGTGGCGCGACCCCGCGCCCCCCAGCTGACCGGATGGTCAAGTCTCTCTGCCCGTACGGCAATGAAGGGCGGGCGAGGGTGGACAGGCAGGTGGGGGCCGTTGAGGCTGTGGTCATGAGTGATCAATCCGTCAGACCTGTCCCGAATCTTGAACCCCCCTACTACGCCGTCGTGTTCAGCTCCGTGAGGACCGACGTCGACGATGGTTACGACGAGACCGGCGACCGCTTGGACGAGCTCGTCGCCTCCGTGCCCGGCTTCCTGGGGATGGACGTCGCGCGGACGCCCGGCGGGCTCGGTATCACCGTCGGGTACTTCCGCGACGTAGACGCGATCAAGCAGTGGCGCGGCCACGCCGAGCACCGTACTGCGCAGCAGCGGGGGCGCGGCGAGTGGTACGAGCGGTACGTCGTGCATGTGGCCAAGGTGGAGCGGAGCTACGGCTTCGAGCGGGGGTAGGGGCGGCGGCCTGGCCGGCTGTCCGTTGCAGGAAAATCCCGGCGGTACGTCCTCCCGCCGGGATTTTCCTGCAACGCCCCCCGCTCAGCGCAGTCTGTGACCCCGGCTCTCCGCCACCCGCAGCGCGTCCTGCAATGCCTCCGTCAACCGTTGGGCGAGGTAGCGGAGTTCGCCCTCGGGGGCGTCGGCGAGCATGCCGTGCGCGTATGTGAGTAGTTCGCCGCCCATGCCGAGTTGTACGGACTCCATGGCGTCGGCGACCCGGGACACCGGGCCCGTGGCATCGCCGATCAGGTAGCAGGGCTTGCCCTCGGGGCCGGACCAGGGCAGCAGGCGGGCGGGGGCGATGAGGTCGTCGTCGTCCGCCATCAGGCCACCTCCACGCCGTGGATCCAGTACGGGCCGGGCGTATCCAACCCGAGTGTCGCCAGGACCAGTTCACGGCGGCGGGTGTGTTGTTCGTGCGCGGTGAGGTAGGGGCGTACGAGGCGGGTCGCCTCACCGGTCAGGGGGAGTAGGGCGTCGAGGCCGTAGCGGCTGCGGGGGTGCGCAGGGTCGGGGTTCGGTTGTGCTGGTGGTGCGGGGGCGGTTGCCGTGGGCGTGGGGTGGGGGAACAGGAGGAGTCTCACCCAGGCGGTGAGGTGGCGGATAAGGTCGGGCATGTCGTCAGCTCCGATGTAGCTGGTGGCCGTGCCCCCGGGCGGTTGCTGCCGTCGCGGGGGTCTTGCGTTCCGTCACCGTACTGCCGGTTTAGTAAGCATGCTAGGGATATCTAGGCAATGCATGAATCGCACTAGAGTGCGCGGCATACTCATCATGGTCTGGTGATGGAATTCGCTCCAGACAAAGCCCGCTGGCGCCAGGTGGCCGACGTGATCCGTGATCGGATCGAGGACGGCACCTACCCACCGCGTACACGTGTGCCGTCCGTCATCCAGTTGACTGCCGAGTTCGGCATCGCCAACGCGACCGCGCACAAAGTGCTCGGCGGGCTGCGCGCTGAAGGGCTGACCTACACGGAGCCAGGTCTCGGCTCGTTCGTCTCCCCCGCCGATGCCCCGCCGCCCGGGAGGGCCCCTGACATCCGGGACGTTCAGCCCATCTGGCGGAGAGTCGCCACGGTCATGGCTGCGCGTATCGCGGAGGGCGATTACCCCGTGGGTGCACCGGTGCCATCGGTGGCGAAGCTGTCCTCCGAGTTCAGCATCTCGGAATCCACTGCCCACAAGGTCCTGGCTCACCTTCGGGACAAGGGCCTCGTCCGAGCCGAGGTCGGTCTCGGCTCGTTCGTGGCCGAGCGTCCCGAGAGCCTGAGCAGTAGTCCGGAGCCTGGGCGGTAGCCCAGAGCATGGGCCGGTAGCCGGTAGCCGGTAGCCGGTAGCCGGTAGCCGGTAGCCGGTGCAGGTGGCCCGGGGCCTGGGAGCCCGGACCTGGCCGGTAGCTCTGGGCTGTAGCCCGAGCCCGAGCCCGAGCCGTAGCCCGACCCCGAGCCGGAGCCGTACGGGCCGGAGCCCGGGCTGTACCCCAGAGCAGGGGCCGGTAGCCGGTGCAGGTGGCCCGGGGCCGGGGAGCGCGGGACATGGCCGGTAGCTCTGGGCCGGAGCCGGAGCCGGAGCCGGAGCCGGAGCCGGAGCCGGAGCCGGAGCCGGAGCTCGAAGGCCGGTGCAGGTTGCCCGGGGCCTGGGAGCCCGGGTCTTGGCCGGTAGCTCTGGGCCGTAGCCCGTAGCCCGTAGCCCGTAGCCCGGGCCGTACCCCAGAGCCCGGGCCCGTAACCGGTAGCCGGTAGCCCCTGGCCCGCAGCCAGGCAGTACCCCCCACCCCCCTTTCTCAGGGAATTCACAGGTTCCGGCAAGAACCCTCTTAGGGCCGCCCCGCACGCTATGTGGCATGACTACGACCTCGCCCCAGGGGCGTACCGAACTGCTCAGGGCGGACGGGAGCCCCGTTCGCGTGCTCGTCGTCGATGACGAAGTTTCGTTGACCGAGCTGCTCTCCATGGCCCTTCGCTACGAAGGCTGGCAGATCCGCAGCGCCGGGGACGGCGCCGGAGCCGTACGCGCCGCGCGGTCCTTCCGGCCCGATGCCGTCGTGCTCGACATGATGCTGCCCGACATGGACGGCCTCGCCGTCCTCGGGCGGCTGCGCCGTGAACTGCCCGACGTGCCCGTGCTGTTCCTGACCGCCAAGGACGCCGTCGAGGACCGCATCGCCGGACTCACCGCCGGGGGCGACGACTACGTCACCAAGCCCTTCAGCCTGGAGGAGGTCGTGGCCCGGCTGCGCGGGCTCATCCGCCGGGCGGGGGCCGCCGACCGGCGCAGTGAGTCCGTCCTCGCCGTCGGGGATCTGACCCTCGACGAGGACAGCCATGAGGTGACGCGGGGCGGGGACTCAATCCACCTCACCGCCACCGAGTTCGAGCTGCTGCGCTTCCTCATGCGCAACCCGCGCCGCGTGCTCAGCAAGGCGCAGATCCTGGACCGCGTGTGGAACTACGACTTCGGGGGCCAGGCCAACGTCGTCGAGCTCTACATCTCGTATCTCAGGAGGAAGATCGACGCCGGACGTGAGCCGATGATCCACACCCGGCGCGGCGCCGGGTATCTGATCAAGGCCGCGCCCTCGACCGAGGTGGCTGCCGCCTCATGAAGCGATGAAGCGATGAAGCGGCGGCCGCAGCTGCGGTCGTTGCGGACGCGGCTCGTCGTCTCGGCCGTCGCGCTGATCGCCGTCGTCTGCGCGGTGATCGGCACGGTGACCACCATCGCGCTGCGCTCGCACCTGTACGAGCAACTGGACGGCTCGCTCGGCGCGGTGGCCATGCGAGCCTCGGGGCCGGTGCCCAAGCCGGGGGAGGACCTTCCCGGAGGCTTCTCCGACGACTCGGGCGATCCGTTGCGGTTCGTGTCCAAGGGGCCGCAGGAGATCGGCACCATCGGCGCCGTCGTCGAGAAGGACGGCGCGGTGGGCGAGGCTCTGGTCAGCAAGGACAGTGACAGCGGTGACGTGGTCCCGCAGACCGAGCGGCTCGACGCGGCGCAGTCGGACGCGCTCGGCTCCGTCCCGCGCGACGAGCGCGCCCACAACGTCGACATCCCGGGTCTCGGCGAGTACCGCGTCGAGTACACGAGCGGTCCGCACGGCGACTTCCTCGTCGGCGTCCCCACCGCCAAGGTGCAGAACACCCTCAACACGCTGATCATCGTCGAGGTCAGCGTCACCGCCGCGGGCCTGGTCGCCGCCTCACTGGCCGGCGCCGCCATGGTCGGCGTCGCGCTCCGGCCGTTGCGCAGGGTCGCCGCCACCGCGACCCGCGTATCCGAACTCCCGCTGCACAGCGGTGAAGTGACGCTGTACGAGCGCGTCCCCGACGCCGCGCCGAACACGGAGGTCGGGCAGGTGGGCGCCGCGCTCAACCGCATGCTCGACCATGTCCACTCCGCGCTGCACGCCCGCCAGGAGAGCGAGACGCGCGTACGCCAGTTCGTCGCGGACGCCAGCCATGAGCTGCGTACGCCGCTGGCCTCGATTCGTGGTTATGCCGAACTGACGCGCCGGGGGCGGGAGTCCACGGGGCCCGATACCCGGCACGCGCTCGGGCGGATCGAGTCCGAGGCCCAGAGGATGACGGGGCTCGTGGAGGATCTGCTCCTGCTCGCGCGCCTCGACGAGGGGCGGGATGGCGGGCATTCCGCGACCTCCGGCCGCCCAGGAGCCAGACTGCCGCTCTCGTATCAGAGCACCGATCTCTCTCCGCTCGTCGTGGACACCGTCAGCGACGCGCGCGCCGCGGGGCCCGAGCACCTCTGGGCCCTGGAGCTGCCGGACGAGCCCGCTCTCGTCCTCGCCGACCCGGCCCGCCTCCAGCAGGTCGTCGTCAATCTGCTGGCCAACGCGCGCACCCACACGCCACCGGGCACCAAGGTCACCGCACGCGTACGGCGGGCCGGGACCGGTGTCTGCCTGGAGGTCGAGGACAACGGACCCGGTATCTCGACCGCCCTCCTCCCCCACGTCTTCGAACGCTTCGCCCGCGGCGACGCCTCGCGCTCCCGCAACGCCGGGTCCACCGGGCTCGGCCTCGCCCTCGTACAGGCCATCGTCGCGGCGCACGGCGGTGGTGTGGGGGTCGAGAGCGTGCCGGGGCGGACCGTCTTCACGGTGACGCTGCCTGCGGCGTCCGAGCAGGTCAGCGAGGTCGGCCGGCACTCACAGGCGGGGCACAGGCTCACCACACAGGCCTGACAGAGCAGTTGGCGAATGTCGGTGTCATGCAAACCGACTCTGCTTCGGGCGGTGCTTTCTCGGTCCCTCTGCCGGCCCGGGCCCACCTCCCCGCCGCCTGGCGCGACGTGCCCGTCCTGGACATCGCGATCCCCGTCTACAACGAGGAGAAGGACCTCGGGCCGTGCGTACTGCGCCTGCACGACCATCTCGTACGCACCTTCCCCTACCCCTTCCGCATCACCATCGCGGACAACGCCTCCACGGACCGCACCCCCGAGGTGGCGGCGCGGCTCGCCGCGTCGAGCGAAGAGGTCCGCTACACGCGGCTTGAGCAGAAGGGGCGCGGGCGGGCCCTGCGCGCCGTGTGGTCCGCCTCGGACGCCCCCGTCCTCGCGTACATGGACGTGGACCTTTCCACCGACCTGAACGCGCTGCTTCCGCTGGTGGCGCCGCTGATCTCGGGGCACTCCGACCTGGCGATCGGCTCCCGCCTCGCGCGCAGCTCGCGCGTGGTGCGCGGCCCGAAGCGTGAGTTCATCTCGCGCTCGTACAACCTCATCCTGCGCGGCTCCTTGCAGGCCCGTTTCTCCGACGCCCAGTGCGGGTTCAAGGCGATCAGGGGTGACGTGGCGGGGGTGCTGCTGCCGCTCGTCGAGGACACGGGGTGGTTCTTCGACACCGAGATGCTGGTGCTCGCCGAGCGCGCGGGGCTCCGTATCCATGAGGTACCGGTCGACTGGGTGGACGACCCGAACTCCACGGTTCACCTGGTCAGGACGGCCACGGACGACCTCAAGGGGGTGTGGCGGGTCGGGCGCGCCCTCGCGGTCGGCGCGCTCCCGCTCGACCGCCTCGCGCGCCCCTTCGGGGACGACCCGCGCGACCGGCAGCTGACCGGCGTGCCGGGTGGCCTGGCCCGCCAACTGGTCGGCTTCTGCGTGGTCGGCGCGCTCTCCACGCTCTTCTACCTGCTCCTGTACTCCGGCTTCCGTACGTTCTCGGGCTCGCAGGTGGCCAACGCGCTCGCCCTCCTCGTGTCGGCGGTCGCCAACACCGCCGCGAACCGGAGGCTCACCTTCGGGGTGCGCGGGCGTGACCGGGCGATGCGCCATCAGGCACAGGGGCTCGTGGTGTTCGGGATCGGCCTCGCCCTCACCAGCGGCTCGCTCGCCGCACTCGGCGCGGCTTCCGGCGACCCGTCCCACTCCACGGAACTCGCCGTGCTGATAGCCGCCAACCTCGCGGCGACCGTGCTGCGGTTCCTGCTCCTGCGGGCCTGGGTCTTCCCGGAGCGCCGCCTGGATCCGGCACTGCCCGCGCCACTGCCCGCGCCACTGCCCTCGCCCGACGCCTCGTCCTCGTACGAGCTCACCTCCGCACACGACCCGAGGAACGCACGATGACGACGACCTCACCCACACAAGCGCCTTTGCCGCCGCTCGCGGTGCCGGGTGAGCCCGCCCACCGGGCCACCCGCACTCTCCCCACGCGGCTCTGGCGCGGACGCCCCGACGACCCCCGCTGGGCACGCCCCGCCTTCCTGGGCCTGCTGCTCGCGACCGCGGTCCTCTACCTCTGGAACCTCAGCGCGTCCGGCTACGCCAACTCCTTCTACTCCGCGGCCGTCCAGGCGGGCAGCCAGAGCTGGAAGGCGATGTTCTTCGGCTCGCTCGACGCGGGCAACGCGATCACGGTCGACAAGCCCCCGGCCGCGCTCTGGCCGATGGCCCTGTCGGTACGGCTTTTCGGGCTCAACTCCTGGGCCGTGCTCGCCCCGCAGGTGCTGATGGGCGTCGCCACGGTCGGTGTCCTCTACGCCGCCGTACGCCGTCGCTTCAGCCCGGCGGCCGGGCTGATCGCGGGCGCCGTGCTCGCGCTGACGCCCGTCGCCGCGCTGATGTTCCGGTTCAACAACCCGGACGCGCTGCTCGCGCTCCTGATGACCGTCACCGTGTACTGCGTCCTGCGCGCCCTGGAGCACGGCCGGACCAAGTGGCTGGTGTGGGCGGGCGTCGCGGTCGGTCTCGCCTTCCTCGCCAAGACGCTCCAGGCGTTCCTGATCCTGCCGCCGCTCGCCGTCCTCTACGCGGTGTGCGCACCCGTGCGGCTGCGCAAGCGCTTCGGTCAGCTGGCCCTCTCCGGGCTCGCGATGATCGTGGCCGGCGGCTGGTGGGTCGCGATCGTGGAGCTGTGGCCCGCGTCATCGCGCCCGTACATCGGCGGCTCGCAGAAGAACTCCTTCCTTGAGCTGACCTTCGGCTACAACGGCCTCGGCCGCATCAACGGCGAGGAGACCGGCAGCGTCGGAGGCGGGGGCGGCCCCGGCGGTGGCGGCGGTGGCATGCAGTGGGGTGAGACCGGGCTCGGGCGGATGTTCAACTCCGAGGTCGGCGCCCAGATTTCCTGGCTGCTGCCCGCCGCGCTGATCCTGCTCGTCGGCGGCATCGTCCTCACCTGGAAGGCCCGCAGGACGGACACCACACGCTCGGCGTTCGTGGCGTGGGGCAGCGCCCTGCTGATGACGGCGGCCGTCTTCAGCTTCATGGCGGGGATCTTCCACCAGTACTACACGGTCGCCCTCGCCCCCTACATCGCCGCACTGGTCGGCATGGGCGCCACGGTCCTGTGGGAGGAGCGGGCCAAGTGGTGGGCGGGCGCGCTGCTCGGCGTGAGCGTCGCGGGCACGGCGTGGTGGGCGTACGTCCTGCTCGGCCGCACCCCTGACTACCTTCCGTGGCTGCGCTGGGCGGTGCTGATCGGCGGCCTCGTGGGCGCGCTCGGGCTGCTGCTCGCGGCGCGGCTCGGACGGCAACTCGCGCTCGCGGCGGTGGGCCTGAGCTTCGCCGCCTCCATGGCCGGACCGGTCGCGTACACCCTCTCCACCGTGAAAAGCGCGCACACCGGGTCGATCGTGACCGCGGGGCCGGCTTCGGCGGGCGGGATGGGCGGACCCGGTGGCGGACCCGGTGGCGGTGGCGGCGGTCGGCCTGGTGGCGGGGGCGGCGGGATGCAGCCGCCCGGCCAGCAGGGGCAGAACGGCCAGCAGGGCGGCCAGCAGGGCGGCAACGCCATGCAGCCCCCGACCGGCGGCCAGAACGGCGGCGGCATGGGCCAGCCCCCGGGCCAGAACGGCCAGCAGGGGAACAACGCCCAGGGCAAGCAGCAGGGCGGCCGTACCGCCGAGCGGGGTGGCATGGGCGGAGGCGGCGGCATGGGCGGTCTCCTCGACGGCGCCCAGGTCAGCGCCAAGGCGAAGAAGCTTCTGGAGGCCGACTCCGAGGACTACACCTGGGCGGCGGCCGCCATCGGCTCGCAGAATGCCGCGAGTTATCAACTCGCCACCGGCGATCCGGTGATGGCCATCGGCGGGTTCAACGGCAGCGACCCGTCCCCGACCCTCGCCCAGTTCAAGCAGTACGTCGATGACGGGAAGATCCACTACTTCATCTCGGGCGGCGGCATGGGTGGAGGCGGAGGCGGCATGGGCGGCGACAGCGGCACCTCTTCCAAGATCACCTCCTGGGTGGAGGACAACTACAGGAAGGTCACGGTCGGCAGCGCGACGTTCTACGACCTGACCCAGCCCAAGAGCTGACCCAAGCCCAAGTCCTGACCCAGCCCAAGAGCTGACGCGACCCGTACGGCGAGGGGTCGGCCGCCACCCGCGGCCGGCCCCTCACGCATGCCCGCCGAAAACTCTCTTGTACGCCGTACGGGACATGCTCTACGGTGTACATCACACCCCACACGTACACCGTATAAGCAGAAGGAGAGGGCATGACGGCAACGACGACCGCCGAGACCCCCACCCCCTCACAAGGGCACCCGCAGCGCTGGCTGATCCTCGGCGTCATCTGCCTCGCTCAGCTCACCGTCCTCCTGGACAACACCGTCCTGAACGTCGCCATCCCCTCCCTCACCGAGGAACTGGACGCGTCCACGGCCGACATCCAGTGGATGATCAACGCCTACTCGCTCGTCCAGTCCGGCCTGCTGCTCACCGCGGGCAGCGCGGCCGACCGCTACGGCCGCAAGAAGATGCTCGTCGCGGGCCTGGCCCTCTTCGGGATCGGCTCGCTGGTCGCGGGCCTCGCCCAGTCCTCGTCGCAGCTCATCGCCGCACGGGCCGGGATGGGCGTCGGCGGTGCGCTCCTGATGACCACCACGCTCGCGGTGGTCGTCCAGATCTTCGACGACACCGAGCGGATGAAGGCGATCGGCCTCTGGTCGACCGTCAACTCCCTCGGCTTCGCGCTCGGTCCGCTGATGGGCGGAGTCATGCTCAACCACTTCTGGTGGGGCGCGATCTTCCTGATCAACATCCCGGTCGCGCTCATCGGGCTCGTCGCCACGGTCAAGCTGGTCCCCGAGTCCAAGAACCCCCTGGGTGACCGCCCCGACCTGCTCGGCGCGCTGCTCTCCACCATCGGCATGGCCTCGATCGTGTACGCGATCATCTCCGGCCCCGAGCACGGCTGGACGTCGACGCAGGTCCTGGCGGCGGCCGCGGTGGGCGTGGTGGTCCTCGGCGTCTTCGTCGTCTGGGAGCTGCGCATCCCGTACCCGATGCTGGACATGCACTTCTTCCGCAACCAGAAGTTCATCGGCGCCGTCGCGGGCGCCATCCTGGTCGCCTTCGGCATGGGCGGCTCGCTGTTCCTGCTCACCCAGCACCTGCAGTTCGTGCTCGGGTACACGCCGTTGGAGGCGGGCCTGCGCACGGCGCCGCTCGCGGTGACCGTCGTGGCGCTGAACCTCACCGGGCTCGGCGCGCGCCTCCTGAAGAAGACCAGCACCCCCGCGACGATCGCGATCGGCATGAGCCTGCTCGCCGCGGGCCTCGCGGCGATCGCCGTGCTCGGCGGCGACAACTACGGCGGGATGCTGGCGGGTCTGATCGTGATGGGCGCGGGCATCGCGCTCGCCATGCCCGCCATGGCCAACGCGATCATGAGCGCCATCCCGCCGGAGAAGGCGGGCGTGGGGGCGGGCGTCAACGGGACGCTCGCGGAGTTCGGCAACGGTCTCGGCGTGGCCGTGCTCGGCGCTGTCCTGAACTCTCGCTTCGCCTCGCTCGTCACCGTCTCCGCGGTCTCGCTGCCCGCCGCGCTTGCCGCGGCGGGGTCGGACGCCGAACGCACCAGGATCGCCGACGCTTTCTCCTCGGGTCTTCAGACCAGTCAGCTGGTGGGCGCGGTGGCCGTGTTCCTCGGGGGCATGCTGGCAGCGGCGTTGCTGAAGCGTGCGGAGAGGGCAGACTCTGCGAAGACGGACCCGGCCCCGGCGTCCGCATAGCATCGACGGACGGGCGGCGGACTGGCTTGTTCCGGTCTGTCGCCCGCTTCGGACCACCGGTACCAGTACAAGAGCTCAGGACCAGGAAGGTGCGCCATGGCGAAGGCAGCCGACCGCGCGAAGCGCCCCGCGCGGACCAGCGTCTGGCTGGAGGGCAAGGCCCCCCGGAACGGCGCGGGCCGCAGGAGTGATCAGCCGTCGGGCCTGGACCGGGAGCGCATCACCGAGGCCACGGTCCGCCTCCTGGACGAGGAGGGCCTCGCCAAGTTCTCCATGCGCCGTCTGGCGGCGGACCTGAACGTCACGGCGATGTCCGTGTACTGGTACGTCGACACCAAGGACGACCTCCTCGAACTGGCCCTGGACGCCGCAGCCGGGGAGATGGTCCTGCCCGACCCGGAGTCGGTCACGACCGAGCGGTGGCGCGAGGCGCTGCGCGAACTGGCCGAGGAGTACCGGCGGTTGCTCGTCCGGCATGCCTGGGTGTCACCGCTGGTCGGCAACTTCCTGAACATCGGGCCGAACTGGATCAAGTTCGCCCTCGCCGTGCAGGAAGTGGTCCGCGGGACCGGCCTGCCCGCGGAGAAGCAGGCCGGCACGATCGCCGCGGTCTTTCAGTTCGTGTACGGATTCGGCACCGTGCAGGGCCACTACATCGCGCGGTGCGCGGCGGCCGGGCTCACGCCGGAGGAGTACTTCAGGGAGGCGATGGGCGCGGTGAGCGACCATCCGAGCCTGGAGGAGACCCTGCACAGCTCCGCCGACCTGATGAAGGCGCGGGGCGGGGCCACGGTCGAGGAGATGTGGGAGCTGGACTTCAAGGTCGCGCTCGACCTGCTGGTCGCGGGCATCGAGGCGACGCTGTAGACCCCCCGGCCCGGTGACCGCTAGGCCTTGGGCGCCGGGAACCCCCCGGTGGCCACCGGCCCCCACCGCTCCGGGGTGACGCGGATGATGGACTTGCCCTGCTTGACCATGGCCTCGCGGTACTCGTCCCAGTCAGGGTGCTCGCCGGAGATGTTCCGGAAGTACTCGACGAGGGGCTCGACCGACTCCGGGGAGTCGATGACCTCGGCCGTGCCGTCGATCTGGACCCACGGCCCGTTCCAGTCGTCGCTCAGCACGATGATGCTGACCCGCGGATTCCGCTTGGCGTTCCGCGTCTTGGCCCGCTCCGGGTAGGTGGACACCACGATCCGGCCGGAGTCGTCGACCCCGCAGGTCAGGGGAGATCCCTGCGGGGTGCCGTCGGCACGGGCGGTGAGCAGGACCGCCCGGTGCCGGGACCGGACGAAGTCCAGCAACTCGTCGAGGGAGACCGCGGTGTTGGTAGCGATGTTGGGTGCCATGACCGCACCCTAGGTCCCCTCTGGCCGCGGACGGCTAGACCTGCGGAAGCGAGTCGCCTTGCACGGCCTGGATGTCCAGCTCCACCCGCAGGGTGGTGCCGATCGCCGAGATGCCCGCCTGGACCACCTGGTTGTAGTTCATGGCGAAGTCCTCGCGGCGCAGTTCGGCCGTGGCCCGGAACGCCGCGCGGGTCCCGCCCCAGGGGTCCGCCCCCGTACCGAGGTAGCTGAGGTCCAGGTCGACCGGGCGTACGACGCCGTGCATCTGCAGCTCGCCGTGCAACGTCCAGCGGTCCGCGCCGGCGGGCGTGAGGCCGGTCGACCGGTAGACGAGCTCCGGGTACTGCTCGACGTCCAGGAAGTCCGGCGACTTCAGGTGGCCGTCGCGCATGCCGTTGCCGGTGTCGATGGACGCCGACCTGATGACCGCCTCGACGCGCGACTTCGCCACGTCCTCGGCGATCTCCACGAGCCCCCCGAACTCGGTGAACCGGCCGTGCACACTGGTGATCCCCAGGTGCTGGGCGACCGCGCCCACGGTCGAGTGCGCGGGGTCGATGGTCCACGGCCCGGGCGGCGGCAGCTCCGTGCCGCCCTGCCGGGCGAGGACGATGTTGCCGACCTCGGCACGGCCGCTCGCCGTGACGAGCGCGGTCGAGGCCACGGGCGCGTAGCCGACCGCGGTGACGATGACGGTGTACGGGCCGGGCGGCAGGTCCGTCGCGTCGCGCACGGCACCTTCCTGGTCCGCGGCCGCGCGCAGCACCTGCGCGCCGGTCATGTCCGTCAGGGTGACGACGGCGTGCGACACCGCCCACCCGTCGCGCGTCCGGATCCGAGCGCTGAGTCCCATCCCGTTTCTCCTTGCCAGAGCTCAAGAGCGCAAGAGCTCAGAAGTCTCAAAAAGTCTCTAAAAAGGGTGCGGCCCCCGGCGGTGGTGACACGGCCGTCCCCTGCCGTGTACGTCACCACCAACCCGGGGGCCCTTTCCACAACCGGCCCGTGCGCGCCCATCCGCTCGAAAGCGCGCGCACGGGCCGGGGTCAACTACTCGCCCGGGTGGGCGAGTTCGATGTCGTGGTCGCCGACACCTTCACCGGCGACGGTCAGGCCCGTCGCGACCGGCGGGTAACCGGTCGCGATGACCGTGTACTCGCCGCTGTCCAGGTCGGTGAAGGCGTACGCGCCGTCCGAGCCGGTGGTCGCGGTGGCGACGACGTTGCCCGCCGCGTCCACCAGCGTGACCCGCGCGTCGTTCAGCGGCCCGCCCGCGGCACGCACGGTGCCGAGCACCTGCGAACCGGAGTTGAGCTCGACCTCGACCCGGGTGACACCGACCGCGCCGACCTCGACGGGCAGCGCCATCGGACGGTGCCCCGCGGCGTTCACCGCGATGGTGACCTGGCCGGGCACCAGCTCGGCGAAGGTGAACTCGCCCTGCTCACCGGTGAGCCCGGTGGCCAGGACGTCGCCGCGCACGTCGGTCACGATGACCATGGCGCCCGCGACCGGCAGCTTGCCGTCGGAGGCCCGCACCACACCGCTGAGGCCGCTCGTGCCGCTCAGCAGGATGTCGTACGTCAGGGCCTCGTCGGAGACGACGATCGTGGAGGCCTGCGGCTGGAAGCCGTCGGCCGACGCGATCAGCACGTACGAGCCGGCGCCGGGGGCGTCGACCGCGTAGGACCCGTCGCCCTGCGCGACCGAGCGGCCCAGCTGCCGTCCCCCGAGGGAGATCAGCGTGACCGCGGCCCGCGGGACCGGGGTGCTCTCCGCGCCGCGGACGAAGCCGCGGACGGGAGTGCCGCCGGTGGTCTGCAGAGGGGCGTCACCGGCGGCCGACGAGGCCAGGGCGGCGAGCTTCTGCGTGCCGTCGGGGCCCGTCTCGGTGTGCGCGCCGACGGAGGCGAGGACGGGCTGCTCGGTGGCTGCCGTGTCGGCCGTGGCGGGAGAGGCGGGAGAGGCGGCCGGAGACTCGGACGCCTCGTTGGCCTGCGCCAGCGCACCCGACGTACGCAACGGAACCTCCTTGATGAAGATCGTGATGAGGAAGGCGAGGAACGCCAGCGGCGCGGCGATCAGGAAGACGTCGGCGATGCCGTGCCCGTAGGCGCTCTCCATGACCGTGCGGAACGGGGCCGGGAGCTTGTCCAGGTCCGGGATGGCGCCGCCACCCGTGCCGCCGTGCCCCGCCTGCGCGGCCTTGGGGCCGAGGTCGGCCAGGCCGTCCTTCACGTAGTCGGTGATGCGGGTGGCCATCACGGCGCCGAGCGCCGAGACGCCGATGGCGCCACCGAGGGAACGGAAGAAGGTGACGACCGAGCTCGCGGAGCCGAGGTCCTCGGGAGCGACCTGGTTCTGCGTGGCGAGCACCAGGTTCTGCATCATCATGCCGATGCCGAGACCCATCAGCGCCATGAAGATCGCGATGTGCCAGTACTCGGTGTCGTACCGCATGGTGCCGAGCAGGCCCAGACCCGCGGTCAGGAGCGCACCGCCGGCGACCAGCCAGACCTTCCACTTGCCGGTCTTGGTGATGATCTGCCCCGACACCGTCGAGGAGATGAACAGGCCACCGATCATCGGGATCGTCATGACGCCGGACATCGTCGGCGACTTGTCGCGCGCCAGCTGGAAGTACTGGCTGAAGAACACCGTGCCCGCGAACATGCCGACACCCACGAAGAGCGAGGCGAGCGAGGCGAGGGTGATGGTGCGGTTGCGGAAGAGGCGCAGCGGGATGATCGGCTCGCTCGCCTTGGACTCGACGAGCAGGAAGAGCAGGCCGAGGACGATCGAACCGCCGACCATGGCGCCGGTCTGCCAGGACATCCAGTCGTACTTGTCGCCCGCGAAGGTCACCCAGACCAGGAGCAGGCAGACGGCCGCCGTGATGAAGAAGGCGCCGCCCCAGTCGACCTTGACGTCCCGCTTCACGACGGGGAGCTTCAGGGTCTTCTGCAGGACGATCAGGGCGATGATCGCGAAGGGCACACCGACGTAGAAGCACCAGCGCCAGCCCAGCCACGAGGTGTCGGTGATGACACCGCCGAGCAGCGGGCCGCCGACGGTGGCGACGGCGAAGGTCGCGCCGAGGTAGCCGGAGTAGCGGCCCCGCTCGCGCGGGGAGATCATCGCGGCCATCACGATCTGCGCGAGGGCGGAGAGACCGCCCACGCCGATGCCCTGCACGACACGGCAGGCGATCAGCATCTCGGCGCTCTGCGAGAGACCCGCGACGACCGAGCCGCCGACGTAGATGATCAGGGCTATCTGGACCAGGGCCTTCTTGCTGAAGAGGTCCGACAGCTTGCCCCACAGGGGCGTGGTCGCCGTCATCGCCAGGAGCGAGGCGGTGACGACCCAGGTGTAGGCGGACTGGCCGCCGCCCAGGTCGCCGATGATTTCAGGCAGGGCGTTGGAGACGATCGTCGACGACAGGATCGCGACGAACATGCCGAGCAGGAGGCCGGAGAGGGCCTCCATGATCTGCCGGTGTGTCATCGGGGCGGACGCGTCATGCGCCGCTCCGTGCTTGGCGTGGCTGCCCCGCACACCGGATGGTGTGGTTGTTGCCATGGGCTTCCTCTTCGTTACGCGGGTGTACGGGTGGTCTCTTCCAGGGGGAGCCGGGCCGAAGCCGCACGGCAGTCCCCGAAGCTGTCGCGCAGTCGCGCGAGCAGCGTGCTGAGCTGGACGACCTCGTCGTCTGACCAGTCATGCAAGTAGTGGGTGAGTGTCCTGATGGACAGGTCGGACAGCTCGTTGACCTTTGCCTTGCCCTCGGGGGTCAGGCGCAGGATCCGGGAGCGCTTGTCGGCCGGGTCGGGGTCCCGCAGGATCCACTCCTTCTCGGCGACATGGGCCACGTGGCGACTGGTCACCGACATGTCCACGGCGAGCAGCTCGGCGAGCCTGCTCATCCGCATCTCTCCGTGCCGGTCGAGCAGGATGAGTACGGCGGCGGACCCGCCGGGGCAGTCGTGCGGCAAGCCTCTGCCGAGGCCACGCTTCACGGCACCGATGGCGCTGAGCTGTCGGGCCAGCTCCTCGTAATGACGCTGCGCGGCCACGGCACCTCCTATGTTGTTGCTTAGGGCAACCATAGAGACAGTTGGTTGCCGCAGGCAAACTAAAACTGGACCAACGCCCTAAAGAGTCGGCAAAGGTCTGGGGGAGCGCTCGTAAAGTCCATGGTCAGCGGGGGTTGGGCGGACCCCCGCTGATTCGCTAGGGTCCTGCGCTATGGCACACAACCCCCAGGGCCCCCAGAACACCCCCGACCCCGCCGGCAGCACGCAGATGTTCCGCGCCTTCGTCGACGAGTCCCCGCAGGGCCGCACCCAGCAGCCGGCGACCGCGTCCGCGGGCCCGCGCGTCGGCCTGATCATCGGCGTCGTCCTCGCGATCGTGGTGATCGCGGGGGTGGCTTGGCTGGCGCTGAAGTAGACCTCCCGGCCGGGACGGGTGCCCTGGAGCGCCCCGGAGGGGCGCCTCAGGACGCCCCGGAGGGGCGTTCAGGGGCGCGGGGAACTGCGCGACCAGCCACAGCCGGCCCGCGGACAGAGAACTCGCTAATCCCACTTCACCGAGACGTCCCGCGTCTCCACATGCATCCCCAGCGGCACCCGCCAGGCCTCCACACACACAGGCCAGGTCTTCTTCACGGTCTCCCCCGCACCAATGGGTGCGGGAAGCTTCTCCGTGGATTCAAGCGTGGCCCAGTCGACGCCGAGCGCACCGATGACATGCGTACCGAAGGTGACCGTGCCGGACCGCACCGGCGATCCGCCGGTGTTCCGGAAGGAGACGGTCACTTTCTCGCACCAGCGATCGTCCGCGGGCTTCCGCTGCGGCTCACCGACGCTGAGCTTCGCGGGCCCGCTGGGCCCGCTGGAGCCACCGGGCGCGGAGGGAGAGCCACTCGGGCCCCCAGAGGCCCCAGAGCCCTCAGAGCGCCCCGCTGAGCCGCTTCCGGAACTGCTCTCCGTACGCCCGGACTTGGCGCCGTCGGCCGGGGAGTCACTGCTGTCCGAGGCGGCCGGAGAGTCTGAACTGGCCTCGTCGGCAGAGGACTTGTCGGAGGAGTCAGGGGAGCCGGGCTCCGGCGACCCGGAGCCGTCACGCCTGTCGTCGCCCTTGCCGGGAGGCGACTGGCCGTCCAAGGGAACCAACTCCACGTCCCCGGTGGGGGCGACACCCTGCCCCGGCGCCCGCTCAGGCCCCGCCGCAGCCGGCCCCGTGGCCACATAGCCGTCGCCGTCCCCGCCGCCGCAGGCCGCGAGGAGCCCGCCCAGGCACAGGGCAGCCGTAGACGCACTCAGTACGTTCCGCATGCCACGTCGCATCGCGACAGTGTGGCTGACGGGTCGTCAATTAGGAACCCCGTCAGCAACTGTAGGCCTACGGCAACTCCTGCTCCCCTGCGGTGTCTTGGGCCACAGGGGGAGCGACATCAATCCGCGATGAGACCTTCGCGCAGCTGCGAGAGCGTCCGCGTGAGCAGGCGCGAGACGTGCATCTGGGAGATGCCGACTTCCTCGCCGATCTGCGACTGCGTCATGTTCGCGAAGAAGCGCAGCATGATGATGCGGCGCTCGCGCGGCGGGAGCTTGGCGAGCAGCGGCTTGAGCGACTCGCGGTACTCGACGCCTTCCAGTGCGCTGTCCTCGTACCCCAGGCGGTCCGCGAGGGAGCCCTCGCCGCCGTCGTCCTCGGGTGCCGGGGAGTCGAGCGAGGAGGCGGTGTACGCGTTCCCGACGGCCAGGCCGTCGACCACGTCCTCCTCGGACACCCCGAGCGCCTTGGCGAGTTCGGGGACGGTGGGCGAGCGGTCCAGGCGCTGCGCCAGCTCGTCGCTCGTCTTCGTCAGCGCGAGCCGCAGCTCCTGGAGGCGGCGCGGGACGCGCACCGACCAACTGGTGTCGCGGAAGAAGCGCTTGATCTCACCGACGACCGTCGGCATCGCGAACGTCGGGAATTCCACGCCCCGTTCGCAGTCGAAGCGGTCGATCGCCTTAATCAGGCCGATCGTGCCGACCTGGACGATGTCCTCCATCGGTTCGTTCCGGCTGCGGAAGCGCGCCGCCGCGTACCGGACGAGGGGGAGGTTGAGCTCGATCAGCGTGTCTCTGACGTAGACACGCTCCGGGCTGTCCTGGTCGAGCGCGGCGAGCCGCAGGAACAGGGAGCGGGACAGGGTGCGGGTGTCGATGGCTCCGGAAGTCCCGGAAACTACTGAACTCACAAGCGCGTCAGGCGCTGATTCGCTCGGCGCTGATTCGCTCTTCGTGAGCGTGAGCACCTTCGAGCTGCCCTGGTCTGCGGACATGCCACCCCCTTGAGGTCGCGGACGGTCGCGGCGGACGTTCCCGTCGGAGGAACGCAGCCTCCACCTGAATACCGGACGTGGGGCTCCGGCAAACGCGGTTCCAGCAGAATGTCACATGTCGGCAACACGCTGTAGTTACATGTCGACAAAGAAGGGTGACATCGATGCAGGAAAGAGGGGGTCTGGGGCATTTCTGCACGCGAGATCGTCGGGAACCGCCATCGAGGCAGTCCACTCGATACGGTTACGCCTCGATACGGTTTGCGGATCGAAGTCGCGCGAAGCTTCTGGCCAGCAGTCTTGACACATGCATCTGAGAAACGCCCAATTCGGCGCTGATCTGTGATTGCGTCAGATTGCTGTAGTAGCGCAGCAGCAGGATGCGCTGTTCGCGCTCGGGCAGTTGGACGAGAAGATGACGGACGAGATCGCGGTGCTCGACGCCGTCGAGTGCCGGGTCCTCATAGCCGAGCCGGTCGAGCAGGCCGGGCAGGCCGTCGCCCTCCTGAGCCGCTTCCAACGAAGTGGCGTGGTACGAACGTCCGGCCTCGATGCAGGCCAGGACCTCCTCCTCGGTGATCCGCAGCCGTTCGGCGATCTCCGCGGTCGTGGGCGAGCGCCCGTGGGCCGTGGTGAGGTCCTCGGTCGCCCCGGTCACCTGCACCCACAGCTCGTGAAGACGGCGCGGCACATGGACCGTTCGTACGTTGTCGCGGAAGTACCGCTTGATCTCGCCGACCACGGTGGGCATCGCGAAGGTCGGGAACTGCACGCCGCGCTCGGGGTCGAAGCGGTCGATGGCGTTGATCAGACCGATCGTGCCGACCTGGACGACGTCCTCCATCGGCTCATTGCGGCTGCGGAAGCGGGCGGCGGCATACCGCACCAGGGGGAGGTTGGCCTCGATGAGCGCACCGCGGACGCGGCCGTGCTCGGGGCTGCCCGGCTCCAGGCCCTTGAGCTGGCCGAAGAGCACCTGGGTGAGGGCCCGGGTGTCGGCGCCCCTGCTGCTGGGGGTGCTGGGGGCCGGCTGCGTGTCCTGGAGGGCCGGCGCGTTCTGGGGGCTGCCGGCGATCTGTGCGCCAGGTGGGCCGGGGCTGCTCGCCTGCGGGGTCACGGGTGGTGCTTCGGGCGCAGTACTGGCCGGCACGGTCAACGCCACCCCTTCTCGGTCAAGCCAAGTCAAGTCCTGTCGAGCTCAGTCAAGATCAGTCGACCTTCGTCAACTCATCCGTCAAAAGCGGTCATAGCATCACAAGACATGTGCACTGTGTGCAAGCACCCGATAACTACGTGTTGTGGGCCAAGTTGGGCCATAAGACGCAGAAAAGCCCCTCACCGTTCCGGTGAGGGGCCGCTTCGGGCGGGGGTGCTGAGCCGGGTGGCTCAGTACTCGTAGTCGGCGATCACCCACGTGGCGAACTCCCGCCACAGCGCGACGCCCGCCTGATGGGCCGGGTGCTCGATGTACCGCTTCAGCGCATCGGTGTCCTCGACCGCCGAGTTGATGGCGAAGTCGTACGCGATGGGCCGGTCGGTGATGTTCCACTCGCACTCCCAGAACGCCAGCTCCGGGATCTGCTCGCCGAGCGCGCGGAAGGCCTTGACGCCCTCGACGACGCGCGGCTCGTCGCGCTCCACACCGTCGTTGAGCTTGAAGAGGACCAGATGGCGGATCATGCGCACTCCTGGGAAGCGGGGAGAGGAGGGTGAGGACGGCGGGCCGAGCCGCTCAGTCCTTGCCTCCGTTGGCGACCCACGTCATGAAGTCGCCGATGCTCTGAGCGGCGTCCGAGACCGCCTCGAAGCCTATCTGGACGTAGTCCGCGGCCTTGGCCGGGTCAGTGATGATCACGTAGAGCATGAAGACGACGAGCGCGAAGAGCCCGATCTTTTTCCACTGCACCGCCATGCTCTCGGCCTCCCCTTACCTGCTGCGCTCTGTGGCCCCTGTGACGGCGGTGAGTCTAACCCGGCCAGTGCTCACAAGGTCTTTAAGGACCAACGGCCCGGCAGCAGAGGCCCTTTGCCGTGCCGCCCCCGGTGGCGCCGGGCGCAGGATGGGTGCTGTGCCCGGCGGATCTGGCAGGAATCCGCGGGCACGGGACTGGCCCCACTGCGGGGTCACGCGCCGTCGGCTTCCCCCCGGAAGACGGCGCTGGCTTAGGGGTTCCGGTCCTCATCGGGGGGAGCGGCTTGTCCCCCCGATGCCGCTCCCCCCGTCCACACGCCCCGCCCTGACACCGTCCAGACCACTTCCTGAACGACGAAAGCCCCGTCCTCGCGGACGGGGCTTTCGTTTCAAGAGCGGTAGCGGTGGGATTTGAACCCACGGTGAGTTTCCCCACACTCGCTTTCGAGGCGAGCTCCTTCGGCCGCTCGGACACGCTACCGAGAGGAACTCTAGCCCAAAGAGGGCCGTGGTCAGAAATCCGTATCCCGGAGGGCCGCTCAGCGTTCCCGGAAGAAGCGCGTGAGCACCCCCGCGGTCTCTTCCGCGAGCACTCCCTCGATCACCTCGGGCCGGTGGTTGAGCCTTCTGTCGCGTACGACGTCCCACACGGAACCCGCGGCGCCCGCCTTCTCGTCACGCGCTCCGTAGACGACCCGGTCGACCCGGGACTGGACGAGCGCGCCCGCGCACATCGTGCAGGGCTCCAGGGTCACCACCAGCGTGCAGCCGGTGAGCCGCCATTCCCCGAGCGCGGCAGCGGCCCGGCGCACGGCGAGGACCTCCGCGTGCGCCGTCGGGTCGCCGGTCGCCTCGCGTTCGTTGTGGCCCGACGCGAGCACCGTCGTGCCGTCCGGGGACAGCACGACGGCGCCGACGGGCACGTCGCCGCCCTGCGCGGCCAGTTCGGCCTCTGCCAGGGCGAGCCGCATGGCGGCCCGCCAGCGGTCGCGCACGGGATCGGCTTCTCGCCCGGTTTCGGTCACACCTGAACCTAACGGACGGCCTCGAGCACCTCCGCCGCCCCGAGGATCTCGGCGATGTCGCTGAGCGCGTCACCGGGCTCCAGACCGAGCAGGTCCTTCTCGGGCACGCCGAGGTCGGCCATCAGCTCGGAGTCGCCGAGGGGCCCCGCGGGCACCGCGTCGCCCGAGGCGTCCCCCGGTTCGTCGTCAGCGGCGGAATCGGGGGCGGCGTCGGAGCCGGCGGGTTCGCCGTCCTCCGTGCCGTCCAGGTCGAGGGCGTCCAGATCGACGCCCGGATCGTCGTTGCCCGGCTCGCGGCCGAGCATCTCGTCGGTGAGCAGGATCTCGCCGTACGAACTCCGGGCGGCCGCGGCCGCGTCCGAGACGTAGATACGAGGGTCCTCCTCACCGTCCACACGGACGACGCCGAACCAGGCGCCCTCCTGTTCGATGAAGACGAGGACGGTGTCGTCCTCGGCGCTTCCGGCCGTGGCCTCACGGGCCAGGTCGGCGAGATCCGACAGGGTCTCCACATCGTCGAGCTCCGTGTCGCTCGCTTCCCACCCGTCTTCGGTGCGCGCGAGCAGTGCGGCGAAGTACACCGTGACTCTCCCACTGGTCATAGACAGTGCCGGTTGACGGTTTGGGTGTCCCCCCGGCGAGTTCGGGGAGCGGGGGAGTTGCTGTTCCATGCCCCGCCCACTCGGAATCGTGGCAGAAACCACGGCCTGAGGAGAGGTCTTCCGCCCGCTGTGTCCGCGTCGCGTCTCCCGGACAGCTCCCCGACGCCTGCGTGAGAGGTGGCCGCTACCAGCGGAACGTGCGCATACGCATCTGCTGACGCATCCGTGCCGCCCGGGCGCGGCGCGGCTTCACCCGGTCGCGGAGCTCAAGGGCCTCGGCCCTTTCGCGCAGGAACTGGGCACGACGGCGGCCGCGCTCGGCTTCGGTCTCGCGGTCCGGCTCTCGGCCGCCGGGCTCTCTGTCCGGCATGGGCAACACCACCCCAGGTCGTACGTCCACTTTCCCCCGTACGGCGGGTTTGATGCCAGCGCGGGCCGGCGCGGGGCGGCGCCGGAGGTGCCCGTGACGAGGGGAGACCAGGTGGTCCCGGGCGCGGTTACCGTTGAAGGCATGCGTATCCACGTCGTCGACCACCCGCTGGTGGCGCACAAACTCACCACGCTGCGCGACAAGCGCACCGACTCCCCTACCTTCCGGCGCCTCGCCGACGAGCTGGTCACCCTGCTCGCGTACGAGGCCACCCGGGACGTGCGCACCGAGCAGGTCGACATCGAGACCCCGGTCACCCCGACGACCGGCGTCAAGCTGTCGCACCCGCGCCCCCTGGTGGTGCCGATCCTGCGCGCCGGGCTCGGCATGCTGGACGGCATGGTGCGGCTCCTGCCGACCGCCGAGGTGGGCTTCCTCGGGATGATCCGCGACGAGGAGACCCTGCAGGCGTCGACGTACGCGACGCGCATGCCGGAGGACCTCTCCGGGCGTCAGGTGTACGTCCTGGACCCGATGCTGGCCACCGGCGGCACGCTCGTCGCGGCCATCCAGGAACTGATCAAGCGCGGCGCCGACGATGTCACCGCCGTGGTGCTCCTCGCCGCGCCCGAGGGCGTCGAGATCATGGAGCGTGAGCTCGCGGGCACGCCGGTGACGGTCGTGACGGCGTCGGTGGACGAGCGGCTGAACGAGAACGGCTACATCGTGCCGGGCCTCGGCGACGCCGGGGACCGGATGTACGGGACCGCGGAGTAGCGCTCAGCAGTCCTTCTTGCCGTCGGACGTCGAGGGCGCCGGCTTGGGCTCGGCGAGCACCGCCAGAGCCTTGTCGGCGTCCTCTTTCTTTGCCAGATCCTTGAACTTCGTGCCCAGGATGAGGTCGACCTCGCCGCTCTTGCGGGCGTCGGCCTTGCTCTCGGTGCCCGCGAGCTGCGTGCCGAGCACCGGCAGCGCGGTGTCCGTGGCGGTCTTGGCGCCGAGCAGCATCCCGGTGCCCTTGACCTTCTTGTCGTACTCCTTCGGCGCGTTGTCCACCTTGCCGATGGTGAAGCCGCGCTTCTTGAGTTCGGCCGCCACGTCCTTGGCGAGGCCGGAGCGGGGCGTGGCGTTGTAGACGTTGACCTTGACCTGGCCCGGCTTGGGCAGCGCCTTGGGGGCTGCCTGCGAGGCCGAGGGGGCGGGCTTGGCCGCGCAGCCGCTGCGCGAGCTCGCCGCGGTGGCCTTGTCGCCGCCCGTGAAGACGTCGATGAGCTGCAGTGTTCCCCAGCCGATCAGGCCGACCGCCACGACGGACGCGACCACCGCGAGCACGAGCCTGCGGCGGCCGCGGGGCCGGCGCATTCGCGGGTACTTGGCCCCCGTGATGCGGTACTTGCCGCCCATGCCGGGGGGAGTGAGCATGCTCATGGGCGCAGCGTAGTGCGACGACGCCGTGATGCCTACTAAATGATCATTGGCTCGGGCGCAGTCCAACCCGAAAGGGCCAATGAGGGTGTGGGCGCGGGCACGGGTGTGAACGTGAGGTGGGCACGCGTGTGACACGCGTGCCCGTTGTCACGGCTGTGTGTGTGCCGCCGTCAGCCCAGTTCGAGTACGCGGGCGTGCAGCACCTGGCGCTGCTGGAGCGCCGCGCGGACCGCGCGGTGCAGTCCGTCTTCCAGGTACAGGTCGCCCTGCCACTTCACCACGTGCGCGAACAGGTCGCCGTAGAACGTCGAGTCCTCCGCGAGGAGTGTCTCTAGGTCCAGCTGGCCCTTGGTCGTCACGAGCTGATCGAGGCGGACCGGGCGCGGCGCGACGTCCGCCCACTGCCGGGTGCTTTCCCGGCCGTGGTCGGGGTACGGCCGGCCGTTTCCGATGCGCTTGAAGATCACACGGAAAGCCTACCGGGCGAGGCTCTCCGGGCGCAGCCATGGAGACGCAGTGCGACTCTGGGAAATGACGTCTGATATCGGGGCAAACCGGGAACGCGCAAGCCGGGAACAGGGGCAGAAGTGAGCGAGAGCCATCCGATCCCGTCCATCACGGGGACCTCAAACCCCTCTAACGTGTCTTCGCCGGTCACAGGGGTGACGACCGGAGGGGAAGGTTCCGGTGGGGGTGCGGGTGCCGGGCACGGGGGTGCCGCGCTGCCGCAGGAAGCGATGGAGATCGTCTCCGGGTATGCCTTCGCCGGGCCCGCGCTGGACCTCGGCGCGCTCCTGTGGGACGGACAGTGCCTCCCCGACGCCCAGATCCGGATTCCGCTGGCCATGCTCAACCGGCACGGGCTCGTCGCAGGCGCGACCGGCACCGGAAAGACGAAAACCCTCCAGCTCATCGCCGAACAGCTGGCCGCGCAGGGCGTGCCGGTGTTCCTCGCCGACATCAAGGGGGACGTCTCCGGGATCTCGGCCCCCGGGGAGAGCGGCGAGAAGGTCGCCGGGCGGGCGCGGGAGGTCGGGCAGACGTGGGAGGCGACGGGCTTCCCGAGCGAGTTCTACGCGCTGGGCGGGATCGGCACCGGGATTCCGGTACGGGCCACGATCACGAGCTTCGGTCCCGTGCTGCTCTCGAAGGTGCTCCAGCTGAACCAGACGCAGGAGCAGTCGCTCGGCCTGATCTTCTACTACGCCGATCAGAAAGGGCTTGAACTGGTCGACCTGAAGGACCTGCGGGCCGTGGTGACGTTCCTGACGTCGGACGAGGGCAAGTCCGAGCTGAAGGGGATCGGCGGGCTCTCCACGGTCACCGCGGGCGTCATCCTGCGGGCGCTGACCGCCTTCGAGGCGCAGGGCATGGGGGACTTCTTCGGGGAGCCGGAGTTCGACACGAGCGAGTTCCTGCGGGCGGTGCCGGACGGGCGGGGCCTGGTGTCGGTCCTCGAACTGCCGGCCGTGCAGGACAAGCCGCAGCTGTTCTCGACGTTCCTGATGTGGCTCCTCGCGGACCTCTACAACGACCTGCCCGAGGTGGGCGACGTGGAGAAGCCGAAGCTCGTCTTCTTCTTCGACGAGGCGCACCTGCTCTTCAACGGGGCGTCGAAGGCGTTCCTGGAGGCGATCACGCAGACCGTGCGGCTGATCCGCTCGAAAGGGGTCGGCGTCTTCTTCGTGACGCAGACGCCGAAGGACGTGCCGTCCGATGTCCTCGCCCAGCTGGGCAACCGCGTCCAGCACGCGCTGCGGGCCTTCACCCCGGACGACCAGAAGGCGCTGAGGGCGACGGTCCGCACGTTCCCGGACTCGGCGTACGACCTGGAGGAGACGCTGACCACGCTCGGCACGGGCGAGGCGGTGATCACCGTACTGAGCGAGAAGGGCGCGCCCACGCCGGTGGCCGTGACACGGCTGCGGGCCCCGGAGTCGCTGATGGGGCCGGTGGAAGCCGGTGCGCTCGACGCGGCGGTGAAGGGTTCGCCGCTGTACGGGCGGTACGCGGAGGCGGTCGACCGGGAGTCGGCGTACGAGAAGCTGACCGCGCGTCAGGCGGAGGCGGAGGAGGCGGCCGCGGAGGTCGCGGCGGCCGCGGAGGCGGCGAAGGCGGGGAAGGCGGGGAAGGCGGGGGCGGAGGGCGGCAAGGCGTCGCAGGCTCCCGGGTCCGTGGTGGACCAGGTGGTGGGGAGCGGGATCTTCAAGTCGCTCGCGCGGTCGTTGGGGACGCAGATCGGGCGGGAGATCTCGCGGTCGGTGTTCGGGACGGCGCGGCGCAGACGCTGATCCTGGCGGGGGCGCCTGGCGTCGGCGTCTGCGCCTGGTGGGCCTAGGCCCCTTGTGATGGATCTCTGTGGCGTCGCGACGCCCGGCACGCACTCTCGCCGCACGGCGCAAAGGGACAGGTGGCTCCGCCACATGACCCTTCACACCGCGCGCCGAGCGCACGCACCGAACGCCGCTCCTTCTTCCACAGAGATCCACCAGAAGGGACCTAGAGGTCGCGCGTGGTCTGCACGCCCCGCTCCTGCTCCTTCTCCCTTTCCTGCTGCTGATCGGCCTCTTCCGGCTGCGCCGGGGCAGGTGCGTTGCGCACGGCTTCGGCGCGGAGGAGGGCGTGCAGGGCCGCGTACGGGTCGATGGGCATGGGTGTCTGTCCTCGCTGCTGTGGTGGACGTGGTCGCGGGGGGAGCGGACCTGTCAGCAGCGGAGGACGACGGAGCGTGGCGCGGGTACGTGTCTGCGACACCGGGCGGGGAGAGGGAGGCTCCGGCGCGGGGTCCGGCGCCGGGCGGCCGGAACGCTGACGGCGACGGCCCGCCTGCCGGACACCCGGACGGAACTGTCGACGGTGTCTTGATGGGCCTCCCCGGCGGGCTCGCCGGAGACGACCGCGGGCGGGGCGGAGACGGCTTCGGAGGGGGTCGCGGGGGCGAGGACGGTGCCGAGCAGGGCCAACAGAATGAGAGCAGCACGCAGCCACGCGGGGCGGGGGGACGCGGCGCGGCTCATGAGGGTCATCTCCCACGGCCAACCCCCATTGCTGTACCCCGACACGCAGATCCGCCCTCTTGGGCTACGAGGGCGGGGGTGTGCGGGGCACTCGGGCGGGTGGGTGGGAGAGGCCCGTTCGGTGGGGAGAGGTGCGGGGCAACTGGACCGGGGGTTACTGGTCCGGGGGTTACTGGCCGGAGGCCTTCGCCGCTTTGAGCTGCTGCTTGTGGGCGCGGACCCGCTGAAGGGATTCGGGGCCCGTGATGTCCGCGACGGAGCGGTACGCCTCCGGCTCCCCGTAAGCCCCCGCAGCCTCCCGCCACCCCTCGGGGCGTACGCCCAGCTGCTTGCCGAGCAGGGCCAGGAAGATCTGGGACTTCTGCTTGCCGAAGCCGGGGAGGTCGTTCAGCCGCTGCAGGAGATCCTTGCCGGACGCGGCGCCCTCCCACAGGGCGGCGGGGTCACCCCCGTAATGCTCCACGAGGTACGCGCACAGCTGCTGGATCCGTTTCGCCATCGACCCCGGATAACGGTGCACCGCGGGCTTCGTGGAGAGCAGGGCGGCGAACTCATCGGGGTCGTACGCGGCGATCTCGTGCGCGTCGAGATCGTCCGCGTTCAACCGCCGCGCGATCGTGTGCGGGCCCGCGAACGCCCACTCCATCGGAACCTGCTGGTCCAGCAGCATCCCGACGAGCGCGGCCAGCGGACTGCGGCCGAGGAGCTCATCGGCTTCCGGCTCCTGGGCCAGGTGCAGGGTGACGTCCATGGAGTGATCATCCCGCGCCACGAGGGGCTCCGCACGGGGAGGCCCGGCAGCAGGACCTCAGCCGGTGCCGGGAACGCTGAGGCTGCGCGGCGAACGTGCCCGCAGCCTCAGCGCGAGGAGCGGGAAGACGAGCACCGACACCATCGCGGCCCCGACGAGCGCCGCGGCCTCCCCCGCCGTCAGCGCCTTGTCGTCGAGGCCGATGGTGGTGATCGCGACGACGAGCGGCAGGGCCGTCGAGGAGTAGAGCGTGAGCGCGCGCCGGTCGTGCGCGGCCAGGTCACGAGGGGCCAGGAAGTACACCGGCAGGCCGCGCACGACGAGGAAGAGGAGGAGGAAGGCGGGCAGCAGGACGAGCGCGCGGCCGCCGCTCAGCAGGGCGTCCAGGTCGAAGTCGATGCCGGTGACGATGAAGAAGACCGGCACCAGGAAGCCGAAGCCCATCGCCTCGATCTTCCCGAGGATCACCTCGCTGCTCCCGGGCACCGCGCCCTGCAGCACGAGCCGGGTGAGCAGGCCCGCCGCGAACGCGCCCAGGAGCGTGTCGAGGCCGAAGGCGTACGAGAGGCCGAGCATCGCGGCGAGCAGCAGCATGACGAAGCGCACCGCGAACTGGCCGCTGCTGTGCAGGGTCTTGGCGATGACCTGGGAGAACCAGGGAGGCCTCGGCCGCAGCGCCCAGCAGACCGCGGCGGCCGTGACGGCGGCGAAGGCGACGAGCACCACGGTCGAGACGCCGGGGGAGCGTCCGCTCAGGAGCAGCGACATCGCGATGATCGGGCCGAACTCGCCGACCGCGCCGAAGGCCATCATCACCGTCCCGAAGCGGCCCCGCAGGTCCCCGGAGTCGCGCAGGATCGGGAGCACCGTGGCGAGCGCGGTGCTGGTCAGCGCCGTGCCGATGACGAAGCTCTTGGTGACGGCGCCTCCGGTCAGCGCGAACGCGACGCCGAGGCCGAGCGCCAGCGAGATCACCCACGCCCACACCGAACGGCGCAGGGTGTCGCCGCGGACGGCGCCGAACTGGATCTCGTAACCCGCGAGGAAGATCAGCATCGAGAGGCCGAGGTCCGAGAGCATGTCGATGGCCGCGTCCTGGTGGGCCCACGCCAGCACGTCGGGGCCGATGAGGATGCCGAGCAGGATCTCGAAGATGACCAGGGGGACGGGGAGCCAGCGGCTGAAGCCGTGGGTGAGGAGGGGTGCGAGCACGGCGATGGCCATGATCAGGATGAGGGTCCCCGGCTGCGACATAGGTTGTATTTAACCTAAAGAAGGGCAAATGTCTGGCCTTAGGGCAGCTGAGCCGCCGTGGCCCGGAGCGCGTCCAGGAGGCCGCCGACCGCCGGACGGTCCGGCGCCGGACCCCGCACCGCCGCGTGGATCGACCGGAGCGGCACCGGATTGCGGACCTCGCGGACGACGACACCGGGGTGGGGCGTGTCCAGGCCCAGTTCCGGTACGAGGCTGACGCCGAGCCCCGCGGCGACGAAGCCCTGCGCCGTGGCGTAGTCCCCGCTCTCCACCACGAAGTCCGGGCTGAAACCGGCCGACCCGCACGCGTCGAGGATGGGGTCGAGGCAGGGCCCCGGCGACTCGCTCGCCACCCACGGCTCGTCGGCCAGGTCCGTCATCTCCAGGAGCTGCTTCGCGGCCAGGGGGTGACCCGCGGGCAGCACCGCCTGGTACCGGTCGTCCAGAAGATGCTCGAACCGGACACCCTCCACGCCCAGTTGGCCCCGCGGCCTGACCACGAGGGCGAGGTCGGCCTGCCGGTCCCGGACGGCGGGCAGCGGATCGTCGGGGTCCGACAGCTTCAACTCGACCTGCACACCCGGCTGCGCGCGCCGGAGCGCGGCCAGGGCCGGGGCGACCAGCTTGGCGCCCGCCGTCGTGAAGTACCGCATGGCGACCCGGCCCGTCCGCCCCGCCCGCAGCTCGGCCAGCGCCGTCTCCGCCTCGGCGAGCTGGTTGCCGATCGCGACCGCGTACTCGGTGAGCAGCCGCCCGGCGTCCGTCGCCCGCACCCCGCGGCCGGTGCGCTCCAGGAGGGCGATGCCCGCCTCCTTCTCCAGGGCCGCCATCTGCTGGCTGACCGCGGAGGGCGTGTACCCGAGGTTGCGTGCCGCCGCGGTCACGGAGCCACTGGTGACCACTGCCCGCAGGACCTGCATGCGCCGCGTATCAAGCATGCAGGTCACCTTAATCCCGCCCGGCAACCCTTTCGCACAACTAACAGGGTGAGCGGGCAGCCACTGGATAAGGTCGGCAACCAGGGAGCGACAACTGCCAATGAGCGACAACTGACCCTGTCACGACGCAAGGAGCGGACCATGTCCTACCCGGAGCCCCGCTATCTCGGCGAAGAGGGCGAGATCAACGCCGTGTTCAGGCCGGCCGACCAGGAGCCCGAGCTGGTACGCCCCGGCGGCAACCGCACGCACTACCTGGCCACGCACGCCTCGACCGGCGGTGAATTCGGCCTTTACAAGGTGGACTTGGGCCCGAAGTCCCCCGGTCCGAAGACCCACTTCCACAAGGCGATCTCGGAGTCCTTCTTCGTCCTGTCCGGCCAGGTCCAGCTCTACAACGGCGAGCGCTGGATCACCGGCGGTCCCGGCGACTTCCTGTACGTCCCGGTCGGCGGCCTGCACGCCTTCAAGAACGACGGCGACGACCCCGCCTCCATGCTCCTGCTGTTCGCGCCGGGCGCCCCGCGCGAGGAGTACTTCGAGCAGGTGGCGGAGATGGCCCAGAAGGGCGGCAAGGAGTTCGGCGAGTTCCTCGTCAAGCACGACAGCTACTTCGTCGAGGGCTGAGGACCCCGGTGAAGATCTGCCTGCTCGGCCCGCTCGAAGTCACCGCCGGCGACGCGGAGCCCCTCGCCCTGGGCGGCGTACGGCTGCGCATGCTGCTCGCGCGGCTCGCCCTGGAAGGCGGGCGCCCGGTCTCCGTCGACGCGCTGGTCGACGGCCTGTGGGGCGAGCAGCCGCCCGCGGACGCGGGCAACGCCCTCCAGGCGCTCGTGTCCCGGCTGCGCAAGGCGCTGCGCGGCGCCGGGACGGTGGAAGCGGTCGCGGGCGGCTACCGCGTCACGGTGGACGCCGACGACGTGGACGCGCACCGCTTCGAGGCGCTGGCCGCGCAGGGCAGGCGTGAACTGGCCGCGGAACGCCCGGCGGAGGCCGCGTCGACACTCGCCGACGCCCTCGCCCTGTGGCGGGGCCCGGCCCTCACGGACATCCTCGACGCCCCCTTCGCCCGCCCCGCGGCCGCCCGTCTCGACGACCTGCGGACCGCCGCAGCCGAGGACCGCTTCGACGCGGAACTGCGCATCGGGCGGTACGCCGACGTTCTCGCCGACCTCGAATCGGCGGGCGCGGAACGCCCGTTGAGCGAGCGCACGGCCGCCCTGCGGATGCGCGCGCTGTCCGCCGCGGGCCGTAACGCCGACGCGCTCGGCGTGTACGAGGAGATGCGGGGACGGCTCGACGACGAACTCGGCGTGGACCCGTCCGCCGAACTGAAAGCCGTCCATCTCGCGCTCCTGCGCGGGGAGTTGAAGCTGCCGCCCGCACGCACCGGAGCCGCCCCCGCACCGGACCGCCTCCCCGCCCGCCTCACCAGCTTCGTCGGCCGTGACGCCGAACTCGACGAGGTCGCCGCGCTCCTCGCCGCCTCCCGTCTCGTCACGCTCGTCGGGCCAGGCGGCGCGGGCAAGACCAGGCTGGCGCTCGAAGCCGTCACCCGGCACCGGGCCCACCGGCTCGGCCGGGTGTGGTTCGTGCCGCTGGCCGGTGTGGGCACCCCGGACCAGCTGGCGGACGCCGTGCACGCCGCGCTCAGCACGGGATCGGTGACGTCCGGCGGCGGAGGCCCGGCCGGTGGCGGCGCGGGGGTCGACCGCGTGACCGAGGTGCTCGACGTCGGCGAGACCGTCCTCGTCCTGGACAACTGCGAGCACCTGGTGGAGGCGTCGGCGGACCTGGCGCACGAACTCCTGGAGCGCCTCCCGCACCTGAGCATCCTCGCCACCAGCAGGGAACCCCTCGCCATCACCGGCGAGGCGCTGTGCCACCTCGGGCCGCTCGGGGTGCCCACGGGGACCCCGGAGCTCGCGGAGGCGGCGGACTCGGCGGCGGTACGCCTCTTCACCGACCGGGCGTCCGGGGTACGGCCCGGCTTCGCGCTCGACGCGTCCACCGTGGACCCGGTGGTGGAGATCTGCCGGCGTCTCGACGGCCTCCCGCTCGCCCTCGAACTGGCCGCGGCCAAGCTGCGTTCGATGAGCGTCGGCCAGATCGCGCGCCGCCTCGACGACCGGTTCCGGCTGCTCACCTCGGGGAGCAGGACCGCGCTGCCGCGCCAGCGCACGCTGCACGCGCTCGTCGAGTGGAGCTGGGACCTGCTCGACGAGCCCGAGCGTCTCCTCGCCCGCAGGCTGTCGGTGTTCCCCGGCGGGGCGACCGTCGCGGCCCTGGAGGCGGTCTGCTCGGACGAGACGCTGCCGGCCGACGACGTGCTGTACGTCCTCGGCTCCCTGGTGGAGAAATCCCTCGTGGAGACCTCCGATGACGCCGACGGCGAGCAGCGCTACCGGATGTCGGAGACGGTGCGCGCCTTCGCGGCGGGCCGCCTGGCCGAGGCGGAGGCGGAGGCCGCACCCTTGCCCGAGGGCGGCGCCGGCGCCCGTACCGCGGACCGCTTCGCCACCTACTTCCTCGCCCTCGCGGAGCACCACGAACCCGCTCTGCGCACCGGCGACCAGCTCCGCTCGCTCGCGCTGTTCGACGCCGAGCACGACAACCTGGTCGCCGCCCTGCGCGGCGCCTTCGAGGCCCGGGACGCGGCCCTGGCGTCCCGGTTCGTGCGCGCGCTGTTCTGGTACTGGGGGATCAGGGGGATGAGCACCCAGTTCGAGACGTTCCTCGCCGAGGTGCTCACCTTCGACGAGGCCCTGCCCGGCCGGGCGCGGGCCGCCTTCCGCGTGGTGCGCCTGATGGCGGGCACGCCCGGAGCCGCGGACTCCGACGACATCCCCGTACGGACCCTGATCGAGGACTGCGAGCGGGCCGACGCCGGAGAGTTCCACCCGGCGCTGCTGCTGTGGATACCGATGCTCGCGTTCCTCACCGGCAACTCCGACCTGGGCGAGAGCGGCCTGCGGCGCGCGGCGGAGCGGCCGGAGCCCTGGGTGCGGGCGACCGCGCACTGGGCGCGGGACTTCGTGCTCACCGGGCGGGGCGAGCAGCCCGCGGGAGCCGAGGCGCGCCGCGCGGCCCTGGAGGGCTTCGAGGCGGTGGGCGACCGGTGGGGCCTCGGCCTGGCGCTGCTCGCCGTCGGCGGTGACCACTCCCTGCGCGGGGAGCACGGCGAGGCGATCGCCGCGTACGCCGGAGCGGTGGCCGTCAGCGGTGAACTGGGCGCCGAGGACGACCTGTTCAACAGCCTGGCCCGGCTCGCGGCGGAGCGGCTGCGCAGCGGTGACCGGGAGGGCGCCCTGCGGGACATCCACGCGGCACAGCGGCAGGCCAAGGAGCGGGGCTACCGGCGGATGGAGGCCGAGATGCTGTTCAGCCTGGCCGATCTGCACCGCAGGTCGGGCGAGTGGGAGCAGGCCGACCTGATCCTCGACCGCCTGGACAGCGTCGCCGACCGGCTCACGCTCCCCGACGACATGGCCCGCGACCTGATCGCGGGCGCCCGCATGGCGAACCGGCTCGCGCAGGGCGACACCGTACGGGCGCGCGAGCTCCTGCCGAGAGCGGTGAGCGGCGCCTTCGCCCGGGGCGAGGTCGCGGACATCGCGCGGGCCGCCGAACTCCTGGCCCGGCTGCTCCTGTCGGAGGGTGACGCGGCGGGGGCGGCCACCGCGCTGGGCATGAGCCAGGTCGTCCGGGGTGTGTTCGACGAGGGGGATCCGCAGCTGCGGGAGCTGGTGGGCGAGGTGACGGGGCGGCTCGGCGCCGCCGGGTACGAGGAGGCGTACGGCCTGGGTGCGGGGCTCCCGAGGGCGGACGCACTGAACCGACTGACCGGGGAGGCCGGTCAGCCGGTGACGTCGTACTGGTGAGGTGTACTCCGGGGGCGTGCTGGTGACGGCGGCGGTGACGGCGGCTCAGGCGGCGCGCTTGCGGTAGGCCCGCATCGCGAGGGGTGCGAAGACCGCGATCACGCCGACCATCCAGGCCAGGCCGCCGAGGAGCGGTGTCGCGACCTCGCCGCCGTTGAGCAGGCCGCGCATGGTGTCCGACATCAGGCTGACCGGGTTCACGTCCGACCAGACCTGCAGCCAGCCCGGCATGGTGGTGTCCGGCACGAAGACGTTGCTGGCGAAGGTGAGCGGCAGGACCAGGACGGTCATCAGGCCCTGCACCGAGCCGGGCGTCTTGACCAGCATGCCGACATACACCGACATCCACGAGAAGCTGACGGCGAAGCCGATGAGCACCGCGAGCGCGGCCAGTGCCGCCACCGGGTCGGTGTCGGGCCGATAGCCCATGACCAGGGCGAGGGCGACCAGCGTGACGAGGCAGACCACGTACCGGACGACGTCGGCGAGCACCGCGCCGATCAGCGGCGCAGAGCGGGCGATCGGCATGCTGCGGAAGCGGTCGAAGATGCCGGTGCCGGAGTCGGCGTTGAGGGAGACGCCGATGCCGATGCTGGCCTGGAAGACGGTCATCACCATGATGCCGGGCGTGATCATCTGCAGGTAGGCGTCGGTGTCGCCGCCCGCGATGGCGCCACCGAAGAGGTAGACGAACATCAGCAGGAAGACGATCGGCGTGAGGACGACGTCGACGAGCCGTGCGGGCGACTTGACGAACTTGGTGATGCCGCGCCCGGCGAGCGCGAGGCTGTGGCGGGCGGCCTTGGCCGGGGTGATGCGGAGCGCGGGGGCGGCCGACCGAGGGGCGTGCGGGAGGGTGACGGTGCTCATGGCGGGTCCTTTTCGGCGTGAGGTCGTGGTCTGCGTGCGGTGGTCGGGGCGTCGGGTCGCGGCGTGGTGACCGCTCACCCGACGGCGGCCTTCTTCGCCGCCCCGCCCGTGAGCGCCAGGAACACCTCGTCCAGGCTGGGCAGGCGCAGCCCCAGCTCGTCGGCCGTGATGCCGGCCCCGTCGAGGCGTCGTACGAGGGCGGAGACGAGCATCGGGTCGTCGACCGGCACGGTGAGCAGACCGTTGTCGGTGTCCCGCTGGGGCGCGGTGCCGGTCAGCTCGGCGAGGATGCCGCTCACGACGTCCAGGTCACCGGCGACGGTCGGCCGCACCTGCAGCGTCTGACCGCCGACCCGCCGCTTGAGCTCGTCGGGACGCCCCTCCGCGACGACCCGGCCACGGTCGAACACGGTGATGGAATCGGCCAGTTGATCGGCCTCCTCCAGATACTGCGTGGTGAGCAGCACGGTGGCGCCGTCGGCGACGAGCCGCCGCACGACCGACCAGACCTCCTTGCGGGCATGCGGGTCCAGACCGGTGGTCGGCTCGTCCAGGTACAGCACCTCGGGCCGTCCGACGAGGCTCGCCGCGAGGTCGAGCCGACGCCGCATCCCTCCGGAGAAGGTGCTGATCGGCCGCTGGGCGGCCTCCGTCAGCTCGAACTGCTCAAGGAGCTCGGCGGCCCGCGCCTTGGCGTCCCGCCGCGACAGATCGAGCAGCCGCCCGAGGAGCACGAGGTTCTCGGCGCCGGACAGCTCCTCGTCCACGGAGGCGCACTGACCGGTGAGCCCGATCAGGCCGCGGACCCGCACCTGGTCCCTGACCACGTCGTGGCCCCCGACGGTGGCGTGCCCCGCGTCGGGCCGCAGCAGCGTCGACAGGATGCGCACGGTGGTGGTCTTCCCGGCACCGTTCGGACCGAGCACCCCGATCACCTGCCCGGCCGGGACCTCCAGGTCGACGCCGTCCAGCGCGACGAAGTCCCCGTACTTCTTGACCAGACCCTCGGCCTTGATGGCGTACGACATCGTGGTTCTCCTCCGCGGCCCTGTCCGGGCCTCTCGTCCTGTGCTGCGTCCTGTCCTTCTCGACGAGCAAGACGATGCCGGGGGCCGCTGACAGCGGGCGGACGGCAAGCTGACAGAAGCTGTCAGCGCCTGTCGGTGCCTGTCAGTTGGAGCGGCGGCGCCCATGAACAGCGGTCACGGATTCGCGGTCACGGCCGATGAATTGCGGTCATGGCCGAACGGCGGGACGCTGGAGAAGTCAGCTCTGGGGCTGGTGGAAGATGTCGGCTCCGCGGCTGACGGGGGGCGCCAGGACGCCGGCGCACGCACCGCTCACCGACGGCCCGACAGGGGGAGGCCGGTCGCGAGGCCGGTGGCGAGAAGCGGTGTGCGCCTCGGCAAGGAGTCCGTCATGGACGGCAGCACCCTCGAAGACATGAGAGCCGCGCTGCGCGGCCCGGTCATCGGTCCGACGGACCCTGAATACGACCGGGCCCGCACGATCTACAACGCGATGATCGACCGCCGCCCGGCCGCCCTGGTGCGGTGTGCGGACGCGGCGGACGTCATGGCCGCCGTCGACTTCGTCCGCGACCGGGGCCTGGAACTCGCCGTCCGCGGCGGCGGCCACAGCGGCGCCGGGCTCTGTGAGGTGGACGACGCGGTCACCATCGACCTCTCGCCGATGCGCTGGGCGCGCGTCGACCCCGTGGCGAGGACGGCCCGGGTCGGCGGCGGCAGCCAGCTGGGCGACCTGGACCACGCCGCCCACGCCTTCGGCCTCGCCACCCCCGCCGGGATCATGTCGACGACGGGCGTCGGCGGCCTCACCCTCGGCGGCGGGCACGGCCACCTCACCCGCAAGTACGGCCTGACGATCGACAACCTCGTCGCCGCGGACGTGGTGCTCGCCGACGGCAGCTTCGTCACCGCCAGCGAGTCCCAGCACCCGGACCTGTTCTGGGCGCTGCGCGGCGGAGGCGGCAACTTCGGCGTCGTCACCTCGTTCCGCTTCCGGCTGCACCCGGTGGGCGACGTGGTCGCCGGGGCCACCGTGTGGCCGGTCGACCTGACCGGTGACGTACTGCGCTGGTACCGCGACTTCCTGCCGCAGGCACCCGACGACCTGAACGGCTTCTTCGCCGCGCTCACCGTTCCGCCGGGCCCGCCGTTCCCGGAGGAGATCCACGGCCAGAAGATGTGCGGTGTCGTGTGGTGCTGGACCGGCGACCCGGACGACGCCGGGGACGCCCTGGCCGCCGTACGCGAACCGGGCCCGCCCGCCTTCCACTTCACCGCGCCGATGCCCTACCCGGCGCTGCAGACCATGTTCGACGAGCTGATCCCCGCCGGCCTCCAGTGGTACTGGCGCGGCGACTTCTTCGACCGGATCACCGACGACGCGATCGACGTGCACAAAAAGTACGCCGAGAACCTCCCCACCGACCTGTCGACGATGCACCTCTACCCCGTCGACGGCGCCGCCGCCCGCGTCGACCAGGAGGACACCGCGTGGGGCTACCGCGACGCGGTCTGGTCCGGGGTCATCGGCGGCATCGACCCGGACCCGGCCAACGCCGGGGCGATCAGGCAGTGGTGCGTCGACTACTGGGAGGAGCTGCACCCGCACTCCATGGGCGGCGCGTACGTGAACTTCATCGGCGAGGACGAGAGCCACAGCCGCGTGCGGGCCACCTACCGGGACCACTACGCCCGCCTCACCCGCATCAAGAACGCGTACGACCCGGCCAATCTCTTCCACGCCAACCAGAACATCGCCCCGGCACCGTGACCCCGCGTCGCGAAGCGACGACCGACCGACCCATCACTCACCTCATCACTCGACAAGGAGCAGTAGTCATGCCGATCTTCATGCACGCTGCCGTCCCGGGAATCACCACGGACCAGTACGACACCCTCAACGCGAAGCTCCAGGAGACACCCGAGATCTTCGACGGCTGTATCGCCCACGTGTGCGTGGCGGGCCAGGACGGCATCGACATCTACGACGTCTGGGAGTCCGAGGAGCACATGAACGCGTTCGGCGACAAGATGATGCCGGTGGCGGCCGGCCTCGGCTGGCCGGTCAGCGGAGGCAAGTCCGAGGTGTCCACGATCTACAACCACTGGATCCCCGGAGCCTGAGCGAGGCCACCGTGGAGCGGACTTCGATGGAGCCGGCACCCCTGGGCGATGTCAGCACACCGGGACGCGTCGCCGCGGCCGGTGAGGGCATCAGCGAGGAAGAACTGGCGCTCGCGGCACGCAATCACGGGCTGCCGCTTGAGGCGTTGCGCCACGACCTCACACCGCCGGGCCTGCACTACGTACTGGTCCACTACGACATCCCGTACGTCCCCGAGGCGGACGCGAACGAATGGCGGCTCTCCGTAGGCGGGCGGGTCAGTGACCCCCTCAGCCTCGGCCTCGCGGAACTGCGGCGACTGCCGTCCGTCACGCACCGGGTCACGATGGAGTGCGCGGGCAACGGCCGCGCCGGACTGATGCCGCGCCCGGTGAGCCAGCCCTGGCTGGTGGAGGCGGTGGGCACGGCGGACTGGACGGGCGTACCGCTGCGGACCGTGCTGTCCGGGGCAGGGGTCGACGCCGACGCGGTCGAGGCGGTGTTCACGGGCGCGGACCACGGCGTCGAGCGCGGCGTGGAGCAGGACTACCGGCGCAGCCTGCCGCTCCCGGTGGACGCGGACGTGCTGCTCGCGTACGAGATGAACGGGGCCCCGATCCCGCCCCAGCACGGCCACCCGCTGCGTCTCGTGGTTCCCGGCTGGTACGGCATGGGGAACGTCAAATGGCTTCGCTCCATCGAGCTGGTCGACACCCCCTTCACCGGCTTCCAACAGGCGGTGGCGTACCGCTACCGGCAGTCTCCGGAGGACCCCGGTGAGCCCGTCACGCGGATCGCCCCGCGCGCCCTGCTGATCCCGCCGGGCTTCCCGGACTTCATGTCACGGGTACGTGTGGTGCAGAGCGGCCCGGTGCTTCTGCGGGGACGCGCGTGGTCCGGACAGGGCCCCGTCACGCGGGTCGAGCTGAGCACGGACGACGGCCACACCTGGACGGACGCCGAGGTGACCCCGCCCGGCCCGCACCGCTGGGCCTGGCAGCCCTGGCACACCACCTGGACCGCGACCCCCGGCCACCACACCCTGACCGTCCGCGCCTCCGACACCACCGGCCACACCCAGCCCCTCAAACCCCCCTGGAACAGAGGCGGCTTCGGAAACAACGCCACACAACGCGTCCCGGTCCTCTGCCATTGAGGGCCCCCGGAAACGTCGAAGGGCCCCACTGCGAACAGTGGGGCCCATCAACCTCGTGCCCGGTGAGGCACTGGCGGAGGATACGAGATTCGAACTCGTGAGGGGTTGCCCCCAACACGCTTTCCAACTGTGGTGGTGGTCCTTGGGGCTCTGAACGGGGCCGTTCACCTGCGTTCGTGGGCGGCTGACACCTACCGTCAGGACTGCGACACGTCTCGTCTGAACGTCAATGAATGGGGTTGAATGAGACGGAGACTGAGACGGTCCACGGCACGGCATCTCACTCGATGATCTCGGATCGCGCTCGAACGTGGGAGTCAGACTTGCCCTTCTCCAAATCGTGCTGCGCGACTGCGTATCCAGCTGTGGGCGCCTTGTGTGAGACGTCGTGGAGGTCTACCGGGATCGCAGCAAAGATTCCGGAACAGACGTTCGCGGCTGCGTCGTACGCAGGTCGGTAGTGGGTATCGCGTATATCGGTGCCCAAGTGGCTGACGAGGTCGTGTAGCTCCTGCTTGTGGTCATCGCTCACGTAGACGTGACTGCCCTCGTGTCTTGGTCGAGAACCGTACGTTCGTGTCGTCGGCATGGTGAGCATGCGCCTCACAGTGCTCCCAGCGGCGTCAGCCATGCCCTTGCTGTCGTCAATCGGGGCAGGTTCCGAAGGTTACTGCGACGACTGCCTGACATGGTGTCATCCGTCACATAATCTGGGTGGACAGGGCGGCGGAGGGGGCCACTTGCTTCACACTCGCATGACGCGCGCACGGCTCTACGTACTCGTGGACTCGTTCGAATCTGACGTACGGCAAATGATCCTACGGTTCATTCTCGACCACATGAGTGAGAGTGAGGCTTTGGGTGACAGCTACCAACGCGCAGCTGAGCGCCGTTATGCCGATGCGAGTGACGATGAACTCTCCATTGTTGAGTACCTCGACATGCGTGAGGCGTACGACATTCTCAATCGTCATCGGGAAGCGCTCCCCGTGGAGCTAGCCCGAGAGCTTCGGCATGGCACGCCGAGAATGGACACGCTGGTACCTGTCCGTAACCGCGTCATGCATGGTCGGCCACTACAGGCCGGTGATGCCGAAGGGGCGATAAGTGTATGTCGAGAATTCAAAAGTCGCTTCTGGCCAACCATGCGCGACACCTTGGACAGGCTGGGAGCCGAGCCGGAGTGGGAGCCGGCGTTCAACGGCTCAGAGCGACGCTACTCGGACCGAATTCTCCATAACCTTCCCCCTTTCGATTACGATGACACTGGCCTTATTGGTAGGTCTCAGGCATGCAATGCTATCGTGAAGCATCTTCTCCGTCGTCGCGAGCCAATGATTACGATCACTGGGGAAGGCGGGATCGGTAAGACAGCCCTCGCATCTGACGTGGCCTATTCGCTCCTCGATAATCCGGACTCTCCGTACGAGTGCATTCTCTGGACCTCTCTGAAGACTGAGCGGCTAACGGCCAACGGAGTCGTAGAGATCGCAGGCGCGGTGCGTGACATTACTGGTGCCACTCAATCGCTCGGAAGGGTGCTAGCAGATGACTTTAAGGGCGGTGCCGAGGAGCTAGCCGAGGCTCTTCAGGGCATCGAGACGCTACTCGTCATCGATAACCTTGAGACGGTAAGTGGAAGCGAAATCGTAACGCTATATGAAACGCTCCCCGATAACGTCACTTATCTCATGACGAGCAGGATCGGTGTGGGTCAAATTGAGCGCCGAATTCCTCTCCCCCCACTAGAAAAGAAAGATGCGCAGACGCTGTTTAGGTCGTTTGCTAGAGTGCGCGGAGGAAGGGCCGATTTCCTGGCAAGTCTCAGACAGGAAACTGTCGAGCAGATTGTGACTCGGTTGCGATTTAGCCCCTTGGCTATTCGATGGTACGTACTCTCTGTCGAATCCGGGCGAGAGCCTCACCCGACCTTGACTGACCAGGATGAGTTGATCGACTTTTGTGTTCGGTCGGTATTTGATGCTCTCAGTGAAACACCGAAAGCCATCTTGTCTGTTCTCTATGCTCTTGATCGATCTTCGACATTCGACGAACTGGCAATCCTGACAGATTCCCCAATTGACGCCTTGAACCTAGCAGTTAAAGAGTTGAGTGCAGGTTCTCTAGTCAGCCAAAAGCCCGACTCCGACGACGAGTTGATTTCGCGAGTCCAGATAACTGAAGCGGCTCAACACTTTCTGCGTCGAGTCGCACCGCCACCCAAAGCTGACATCAGTGGGACGCTGATGCGAGAACAGGAGTTCAAGCGCTCAGAGGAGCAACGTCGTGCGGACGAGAGTAAGCGTCAACTCGCTCCTAACGTCGTCAGGGTTCGTTCGGCTCACGATGAACCCACAGCACATCTATTGCGGCTGGCCCTGGCGCAATCACGCGCCGGGTCGATCGATCGCGCCCAAAGTTATCTGAGGCGTGCCCGGGCGCTGAACCCCGAGTTTTGGGAGGTAGACCGTGTTGAGGCCTTCATCCTCTCCCAGAATGATCAGATCGACCAGGCCACTTCCCTTTATCGATCGGCTTTGCGTAAGGCTGACGGAGCTGGCAAGGCCATCATCTACTATTACTTCGCTGGACACCTTGCTGGCCGCGGTCATGACGTGGACTCTGCACTTCCTATGGCCAAGTCTGCGCATGAGTATTTCCGAACGGCCGACACGGCGCAGCTTCTGGGCAAGATAAACCTTTGGGCCCGCAACTACGAAGATTCTCAAGAGCACCTTGAATGGGCCCTAGAAAACATGACTGGCCGAGGAAGACTTCGGCTAATCATCCTTACTAGCCTCGTCGACTCTTGGCGTCGGTGGTCCGAGTCGCTACTTGAGGATGACCGGCGGCCCGTAGAAGCGGCGCATAAGGCATCGGCAGGGTTCTCCCAGGGAGTTAAAGAGCTGGACGCTGGGGCGTGGGACCAGCGACTTGCCGAGATGCTTTTGGAGTGTGCGAATGCCTTCCTGCGGGCGATCGGTGAACTCGGGGTCTTTCCTCCAATCTTCGAGAACGATGCGGTCCGTACCCTGAAAGGCGTGAAGCGCCACGCCGTGCTTTTTGAGCGCTGCGTTGCTTGGCGTCACTTCCCTGGACGGGTGGGCAGAGTGTACCGACTAACGGGAGTTAGTGAGGAGGTATCAAGCCTTTGCGAGGACTTGGTGAATGTGGCCAAACCGAAACAAGGTGATGGCTCGGATGCTTCTACCCGCGGGATCGTTAAGGCTTGGCGCGGGACTTACGGGTTCATTTCTCACCCCGATTATCCTAGCGACGTGTTTTTTCCGGGAGCAGCGGTACAGGAAAGACATGGGGTGGAGTGGGACTCCATCAATCCTGTTGGCGTACACGTCATCTTCGAGGTCGATGAGCATGGGAAAGGGGATCGTCCGCGTGCCAACTTCGTTTCTCCCATTTCCGTGGACTAATGATCCATCAGCAACGCCAGGTCGGTGGAGCGGCTTTGGGCTGGAGCTGCTTTGGGGCGAGTGATCATGGCCCCGTAAGCTTCCGGCGAGTCGGGCAGTCTGTGGACCTGCCCGTTAAAGCACGACGTTGGGGCCATGATCTTAGAGGCTCGCCCCAAAGTGGCTGCGTAAAGCCGTGGAGCCGACCGCCCCAGCCACGATGTACCCATTCTCTGAGTGCAGCTGGCCGCCAGCTCTTGTCGCGCGGCCTGGTGGACCGGGCCGGAGCGGGGCGGAGACAGGAGCGGCGGCCCGGGGAGCCGGGCCGCGCGCGGGGAGCGGAGCGAGCCGCCTTGAACCCGTAGAGAAAGTTGTAACTCAGTCTGTCTGCTGGGGCTTGAAGTCGTATGCGCAGGCTGGGAGTTCGGCTGCCTGTCGCTGGGCGAGCGGCAAGAAGAGGACTGGGCGGATCGTCCACGTTATGCGGGTGTCGGCATGCGTCACTGTGACCGTGCAGGGCTCCATACGCATGAGGGCTCTGCGGGTCTGGACCCGTCCCGCGTACAGCCACCCCCAGGCTTCATCCGAAGCGTCGGCGTCCAGGGCTGGTGAGATCGTGCGGAGTGCGATCGCGATCCACCTGTCCGCCTGCGGTGCCGAATAGGCGTCGAACGATCCTCGTAGCTGCGGCCCGCCCTGGTGGCCCGCGGCCTCCGTCCAGCACTCGCACCAGTAGCCCCGCCGGGGCTCGCTCATCCGCATGGTTGGACTCCTCGGCCGGCACCCGTAAAGAGCTCCGCGGTGACTGTGTGGCCCTTGTCGCTGTCGCGGACGACGACCCGGTGTGCGATCGCGCTGACCATGCCCAGGCCTCTGCCGTGTTCCGACTCCTCGTCATGGTGCTCGACCTTCGGGGCGGTTCCCGTGCCTCCGTTGTCGGTGACCGACAGGGCGACCATCTGCGGTGATACCTCGACGGCCAGGGAGAAGCTGCCTGCCTGGTGGCCGCTCGCCGTATGCAGGATCGCGTTCGCGCTCAGCTCGCTCACGATCAGTTCGGCGTCCTCCGCCAGGGGCGAGTCACGGAGGATGTCGCGCGTCCAGCGTCGGGCCCGGCTGACCTCTTCAGGGAAACCTGGGCAAGTGAGGCCCCAGACTCGGATAGTGCTCGTATACTCGTGCATACAAGTTCCTTCGTGCTGGTAGGCCGCCATGTGCAGCGGGTTCGAGCTAGACGAGTTTGACGCCGTCGTGGGCGCGGATGGCCGGCGGGGACGTGGCGTCGAGTGCGTCCAGGACGCGGATCGCGTATGCCTCGTCGGCGAGTTCGTTGACTTCTTCGCGGGTGGCCCAGCGCAGAGCTCGGGTCTCGTCGCCGGTAGTGGGCGTACCGTCGGCGGCCTCGCAGCGGAAGACCATGGAGACGATCAACCCCGTCATGTTCTTGTAGATGCCGGTGAGGGTCGCAGGAAGCGCGATCTTGATGCCGGTCTCTTCGAGAACTTCGCGTTGCAGGGCCTCGGGGATGGTTTCCTCGCGTTCGAGGATGCCGCCCGGGGGCTCCCAGTGGCCGTTGTCGCGGCGCTTGATCAGGAGGGCTCGGCCCTGGTCGTCGACGATGACTCCGGCAACGCTCACGGAGTGCGGACGGTCAGTGCTCAAGGTCCTCGATCCTCCCGAATGGCTAGGCTCTCCACCGTAGCAACAACACTCGCCCACTCGTCTAGATACCTAAAGGAGTACACGTGACGTCACTCCCGAGCCTGCTCGGCGATATCGACCCCACGAGCGATCGTGCGGTCTTTCGACAGATCGCCGACCAGCTGCGCGAGGCCATCGACCGTGGGCGATTCAAGGAGGGGGAGAAGCTGCCCTCCGAAGCCGAACTTGTCGAGCATTACGGCGTCTCTCGGATGACCGTTCGGAACTCCTTCTCTGTACTCACGGGTGAGGGCCTGGTCCATGCCGAGCATGGCAAGGGCGTCTTCGTACGGCCCCGCCCGCCCGTCCGGCGTCTGGCCTCCGACCGCTTCGCCCGGCGCCACCGTGAGCAGGGCAAGTCCGCCTTCATCGTCGAAGCTGATGCCGCAGGCAGTCATCCGCAGGTCGACAGCCTGGAGGTCAAGGAGGAGAAGGCCAGCCAGGACATCGCCACCCGCCTTGGCTCCGTGCGGCGCGTGCTCGCTCGTCGGCGTCGGTATCTCCTCGACGGTCGGCCGGTTGAGTTCGCCAGTTCCTTCCTGCCGCTCGACATCGCGCGCGGTACGCAGATCGCCGAGCCCAACCCCGGCCCCGGCGGCATCTACGCCCGCCTTGAAGAGTTGGGGCACCACCTTGACCACTTCGAGGAGGAGATCCGGGCTCGGATGCCTTCGCCCTCCGAGGTGCGGACCCTGCGGTTGGCCTCCGGTGTGCCGGTCATCAGCCTGATTCGTACCGCATACGACACCGAGGGTCGGGCCGTCGAAGTCTGCGACACCGTCATGGCGGCGGACGCATACGTCCTGTCGTACCAACTCCCGGCCACGTAAGGGCCTTGGCGGCCGTGGCGCACGGTGGTCCGCTCCTCGAACTCGTACACGCCAACAGGCATACTCGTATAGACGAGTGGGCAAGTTCTGTGGCAACGTGGTCGTCGTTCCCGGAGATCGGGTTCGAAGGCTGCATCTTGTATAGACGAGTAGATGGGAAGAATCTTGCGAACCATCCGTGTGGAGACCTCGGCCGCGACGATCCTGCTGACCGAGGCGCCTGAGCCCAAGGTCCGCGACCGTCAGACCGGCGAGATCGCCAAGGACATCAACAGCGGCGAGGCACTCATGACGATCGGCGTCGTCTACATCGAGGAAGGGGAGTCGTCGCTGATCAAGGTGACCATCCCGGAGAGCGGAGTGTCAGAAGGGCTGGCGCTCGGTGCGCCGGTCTCGCTGCCGGGGCTCGTGGCCCGGCCGTGGGAAAGCGTGTTCAACGGCCAGCAGCGGCACGGCATCGCCTACCGCTGCGCCGCCGTCACTCCGGCCGCCTTCCCGGCCGCCATGGAGGCCTCGGCCTGATGACCGACCTGACGACGCTTCTGGAGGTGGGTGGTCCTGTCGCCGCGCTCGGCGGCGGGGCTGCCTACGCCCGGGCCAAGCACCCGGGGGCTTACTGGTCTGCGGTCGGCCTGCCGATATCCACGGCCCGACTGCTCAGCTCGTACGGCTCGGTCATGGAGGCCTGCGGTCTGACGGTGGCTCCGTCCCGACTGCGGGTCCTGGCGACCAAGGCCACCACCCGTGGGGAGATCCGGCCCGTACCGCCTCGTCGCGGGATCATCCGTCCGACCACGACCGGCTTACGGCTCCGCCTGCGACTCGCGCCCGGCCAGGAACCCGCCGACGTGGCCGCTTCGGCCGAACGTCTGCGCCACGCCTGGGGAGTTCACGCCGTCTACGTCACCACGGTCAAGCCTGGCGTGGTCGACCTGCGACTCGTCGGCTACGACGTGCTGAGCAAGGTCCGCATGCCGCGTAAAGCGGAGGGCGGGTTCCTGCGAGTGCCCGTGGCGCTGCGGGAGGACGCGACGCCCTTCGTACGGGACTACCGGGCCGTGCCGCACGGCCTCTCCCTCGGCGCCACCCTGTCGGGCAAGTCCATGTACCTGCGGCACCTCGTCGCCGGACTCGCGACGCAGTCCGTCGCCCTGGTCGGCATCGACTGCAAGCGCGGTGTGGAACTGGCGCCCTTCGCCCCACGACTGTCGGCACTCGCCACCGACCCCGAGCAGGCCGCCGAGCTGCTGCCCGTGCTCATCAAGGAGATGGAGGACCGGTACGACCTGATCAAGGCCCGGCAGGGGATCGCCCCGGGCACTCCGGACGAGGAGATCACCTCCGACATCTGGGGACTTCCCGAGCAGCAACGGCCCGTACCCGTGGTGCTGTTCGTCGACGAGGTGGCGGAACTGTTCCTCGTCGCCACGAAGAAGGAGGAAGAGCGGCGGGACGAGATGGTCACCCAGCTCATCCGGCTCGCTCAGCTCGGCCGCGCGGCCGGTATCTACCTGGAGGTGTGCGGGCAGCGCTTCGGCGCCGAACTGGGCAAGGGCGCGACCATGCTTCGAGCCCAGCTCACCGGGCGGGTCTGCCACCGCGTGAACGACGAAGCCTCCGCGAAAATGGCACTCGGCGACATCGCCCCCGAAGCGGTCTCCGCCGCCTGCGCCATCCCTGCCGAACGGCCCGGCCTCGCCGTTGCCGGTGACACCTCGGGCGGCTGGTCCCGCATCCGTACGCCGTATCTCTCGCTGGCTGATGCGGCCGAGACCTGTCGTGCGTCGGCCGACCAGGTCCCTGACCTGCCCGCGCTGAAGTCCTTCCGGCCCTCCGTGCCGGTACAGCCGGTCGAGTCCTCGGCCCCGGCCGTGAAGCCGCGACCGGTCACCGGCTGACCCGCACCCTCCCACCCCGGTCGGCGTGACCGCCTCGCGCCACGTCCCTACCCCTGCCATGCCTGAATCCGGAAGGAGCCGCAGCATGCGCGCCCAACTGGCCCGTATCGATGCGGTACTCGTCCAAGCCGTCATCGCCGCCGCCCTGTCCTTCGCCCACATCCACGACGTCGCCTCGGCGGCCGGACAGGACGGATGGAAAGCGTGGGCCTATCCGGTCTCGGTCGACCTGCTGCTCGTCGCCGCCTGGCGTCGACTGCGGACCGGTGACGCCAAAGCCGCGGGCTGGTGCTGGTTCGTCATCGCGCTCGCGGCCTCCCTCGGCGCGAACGTCGCCACTGCCGGACTGCTCGACATGGGCCATGTGCCGGCCTGGCTCCGCATCCTCGTCGCGGGCTGGCCTGCGGTCGCCTTCCTCGGCGGGACGCTCCTCGCCCACTCGGCGCCGACCTGGCACGAGGCGATCGAGGAGGACGGCCGAGAGTCCGAGGACATCGACGACCAGGAGGACGCGCCCGATCCCGTGCCGGAGCTCCCGCAGACATCGGTCGACGTCGTGCCCTCTCCGGCTCCTGCGCCCGCCGTCCCGGTCCCGGCCGCCCTGGTCGAGCACGCCCGCAAGGTCGCCGCTGAGCACCGCACCCGGACCGGTACGGCCATCGACACCACGACCCTGCGCGCTCGGCTGGGGGTCCCCGCACCAATGGCCGAGGCCATCTCTGCCCGTCTCACCTGACAAGGAGGCTTCACCAATGCCGCAGCACCCCTACGACACCGCCGCTGACTACCTCGACGCCGCCCGCGAGATGGCCGACACCGGCCGCCCGACGTTGGCCCGGCTCCTCGCCGAAGAGGCCGCCGAGCGCACCGCCGACCCCGTGCAGGCGGCCCGCATCCTGCGCGACTACTCCGGCCCCAGCCTCCGACAGGAGGGATGACGTATGTCTCTGCAGAAGCGCTTCCGCCACGTGGTCCGTATCGGTCCCGTCCAGGTCGGCACGGCGTACGACAGCCGTGGCCGCGAGAAGCACACCGCCGCCTGCACGGCCCCGCGCTGCGGCTTCTCCGCCGACTACGACAGTCGCGCCGCCGCCGAGCTGGCCGCCCGTACCCACCGCTGCCCCGTCCGCTGAAAGGACCCGTCTCCGTGACCGTCAGCCTGCCGCTCGTGGTCGTCCTCGGCTTCTTCGCCTGGGGAGCGGTCAAGTTCCTCGGCGTCCGCACCTGGATCGTCGTGCTGATCGCACTGTTCGGCTTCTGGCTCTCGCACACCTTCATGGCCCCGGCCATCGAATCCGGTACGCGCTCCGGCGTGGGCGTCGTAAACGGCTCACATGACTAGACGAGTAGGTAAGGAGAACTTCGCCGTGTTCCTGCCCAAGTACCCCGACAGCCCGACACCGCCGCCCGCGCACCCCCACACCGTTGCCGACCCGGCAGCCCCCGCGCAGCGGCCTGCGCCGCAGATATCCGTCACTACCGGAGCGGTCGCGGCCATCCTCGTCGGCGGCGTCGTGCTGACCGCGCTCCTGACCGCCGTCGCCGTCACGGCCATCTCCGTAGCGGTGTGCGCCGTGGTCATCCGCTCGATGCTCCGCGACCAGCGCCGCCGCTAGACGCCAGCACTGCCAGACCCCCGGGGCGGCCCTGATACCGCCAAGCATCCGCCGCCCCGGGGGCCCTGCCCCTCCTAGCCGTAGCCAGAAGGAGAACTGCCATCGTCACCCGCGCCACCCCGCCCCCGCTCCGCGAGATCGGTCAACTGGCCGCGTTCGGCACCATGCCCGCACTCCTACGCCAGCTCTCCGGCCTCGGCGGCTGCACGCACCCGATCCGCCTCGACGGCCACCGCACCGAGCACACCGTCGACACCCGAACCGGCGAGATCGGCAACGTCCTCCACCACCTCGACTCGACCGCCCTCCCGGCCGGTCACCTCTTGGTCCGCTGCAACAACCGCCGTACGACCCGCTGCGCGGCCTGCGCGGAGGTCTACCGCCGCGACACCTTCCACCTGATCACCTCCGGCCTGCGAGGCGGCAAGGGCGTCCCCGAACGCGTCGCGGCCCACCCGCGCGTCTTCGCCACCTTCACGGCTCCTGGCTTCGGCCCGGTCCACAACCGTCCCACCGGACCGGCCCGAACGGTCCGCCCCTGCCGCTGCGGCGTCGTCCACGACCAGGAGGACGCCGCCCTCGGCACCCCACTGAACCCCGACACCTACGACTACGAAGCGGCCGTGCTTTGGAACGCACACGCCGGTGCGCTCTGGCGGCGCTTCTCCACGTACCTCCGGCGGGAGGTCGCCAAGCGCGCCGGACTCACACAGCGCGCCTTCCGCGACTACGCACGTGTGTCCTTCGCCAAGGTCGCCGAGTACCAGAAGCGCGGCGCGGTCCACTTCCACGCGGTCATCCGCATCGACGGCCCGGACGGCGGTGACACTCCGCCTCCCGCCTGGGCAACCGCCGAGCTGCTGACGGACGCCATCCGAGCTGCTGCCACCGCCGCCAGCGTGGACGGCCCGGTCATCGACGGCCGCGCCCACGCCTTCGCCTTCGGCCGCCAACTCGACGTACGCACGATCCGCTCGGCCGACTTCGACGGCGGCCAGGAGCTGACCGAACGGGCTGTCGCCGCGTACATCGCCAAGTACGCGACCAAGGGCGCCGAGACTGCCACGGGAGCTCTGGACCGTCCCCTCAAGTTCCTCGCCGAGCTGGCCCAGCTCGACATCAGCGACCACGCCCGCTGCATGATCCGCACCGCCTGGACCCTCGGCGCCCGCAAGGAACTGGAAGAACTCCGGCTCCGGGCCTGGGCCCACATGCTCGGCTTTCGCGGCCACTTCTCGACGAAGTCCCGCCGCTACTCGACCACCCTCGGAGCCCTCCGCACGGCCCGCGCCGAATGGCGCGCAGCTCAAGCCGCAGCGGCCACCAACAGCGAGACCACCTACGGAAATCCGGAGGTGGTCGACACGACCCTCGTCCTCGCCCACTGGGTCTACGCCGGAACCGGCCTCACCGACGCCGAAGCCTGGCTTGCCGAAACCCTCGAACCCGCCCTCGGAACAGAAGGAGAACCGACCCGTGACTGAGTCCAGTTCCGCTGTCGCCGTCCTGGAGGCGGTCGATTCCGCCTTGGTGCTGCTGACCGTCGAGGAGGCAGCTCGGCGACTGCGTATCGGACGTACGACGGCCTTCCGGCTCGTCCTGGACGGAGAGATCGAATCGGTGACCGTTGGGCGGCTGCGCAGGGTTCCCGCCGACGCTCTGCCCGCCTTCGTGGCGAAGCTGCGTCACCGACCCGCAGAAGCGGCCTGAGGAGGGGCGACATGACAGAGCCGAAGAAGCGCACTCGTCAGCCCAACGGGGCCTCGTCGATCTACCTTGGTAAGGACGGCAAATGGCACGGCCGCGTCACCGTCGGAGTCCGCGACGACGGCAAGCCGGACCGCCGCCACGTCGAGCGGAAGACCCGCGCCGAAGTCACCAAGGCCGTACGGCAGATGGAGCGGGACCGGGACGCCAAGAAGCTCCGGAAGCCGGGACAGAGCTGGACCGTGCAGAGCTGGCTTGAGCACTGGGTCGAGAACATCGCCAAGCCGTACGTCTCCGAGAACACGTACGACGGCTACGAAGTCGACGTACGCGTGCACATCGTCCCGGGCCTGGGCGCCCACAAGCTCGACAAGGTGGAGCCCGAGCACTTGGAACGCTTCTACCGGAAGATGCAGCAATCCGGGAGCTCGGCCGGCACCGCCCACCACGTCCACCGGACCGTTCGCGTCGCCCTCGGTGAGGCCGTGAGGCGCGGGCACGTCGCCACGAATGTCGCCGAGATCGCCAAGGCCCCGCGGCTCGAAGAGGAGGACATCGAGCCGTTCACCATCGAGGAGGTTCAGAGCGTGCTCGTGGAGGCGGCCAAGCTGCGCAACAGCTCTCGTTGGGTGGTCGCCCTGGCGCTCGGTCTTCGGCAAGGAGAAGCGCTCGGGCTGCACTGGGAGGACGTCGACCTCGACGCGGGGTACGCCCGTATCCGTAAGAACCGGCTGCGGCCGAAGTACGCGCACGGATGCGGCGCCAAGCCCTGCGGCCGGAGGCCTGGTTACTGCCCGCACCGCGAGCAGATCCGCCGTGAGCACAAGAGCACCAAGTCGCGTGCCGGGCGGCGCACGATCGGGCTGCCCGATCCGCTCATCAAGCTTCTGCGCCAGCACCAGGAGGAGCAGGACAGGGAGCGGGCTCGCGCCGGGTCCGACTGGGAGGGCAAGGGGTACGTCTTCGCGTCTCCGCTCGGTGGGCCGCTGAACCCCAACACCGACTTCCACGTGTGGAAGCGGCTCCTTCGGGACGCGGGCGTACGGGACGGCCGACTCCATGACGCACGCCACACCGCCGCGACCGTGCTGCTGCTCCTCGGCGTCCCGGACGTCGTTGTCGACTCGATCATGGGCTGGGAGCCCGGGGGAGCGGCTCGGATGCGCGCGCGGTACATGCACATCACCGGGCCGATGCTGCGGAAGGTCGCGCAGCAAGTGGGCGACGCTCTTTGGGAGGCGTCCCCGGAGGCCCCAGAAGCCGACTGAGACGGAAACTGAGACGGACAACGGAGAAGGGCCCCGCTGCAAGCAGCGAGGCCCTTCAACATCGTGCCCGGTGAGGCACTGGCGGAGGATACGAGATTCGAACTCGTGAGGGGTTGCCCCCAACACGCTTTCCAAGCGTGCGCCCTAGGCCACTAGGCGAATCCTCCGCCGCAAACAATACAAGACGTTGGGGAGTGCTCGCGAACACGATCCGCTTCGAACTCGAAGATCGTCCTCCGGTCTCCCGGGGGCGAGCACCGAGGTCGGGTCCGGCGTCGCTTCCGGGCCCCGGGATCGGCTAGGGTGGGGCTCAGCCCCTCACGTGGCGCTATCTGACTGAACTCCCCCAGGGCCGGAAGGCAGCAAGGGTAGGTTGGCTCTGGCGGGTGCGTGGGGGGCGCTTTGCGTTGGGGCGGTCCTGGTTGTCAGTGGTCGCCATTAACCTCGTATGTGTGTCGTCTCTCGCGTTGTACCGCCGTTATCGCCCGGAGTCGTTCGCCGAGGTCATCGGGCAGGAGCATGTAACCGACCCGCTGCAGCAGGCGCTGCGCAACAACCGGGTCAACCACGCCTACCTGTTCAGTGGCCCGCGCGGCTGCGGCAAGACGACGAGCGCGCGCATCCTGGCCCGCTGTCTCAACTGTGAGCAAGGTCCCACCCCGACGCCCTGCGGCGAGTGCCAGTCCTGCCGCGACCTGGCGAGGAACGGCCCGGGATCGATCGACGTCATCGAGATCGACGCCGCCTCGCACGGAGGCGTGGACGACGCCCGTGATCTGCGCGAGAAGGCCTTCTTCGGCCCGGCGAGCAGCCGGTACAAGATCTACATCATCGACGAGGCGCACATGGTCACCTCGGCGGGCTTCAACGCCCTGCTGAAGGTGGTCGAGGAGCCGCCGGAGCACCTCAAGTTCATCTTCGCGACGACGGAGCCCGAGAAGGTCATCGGGACGATCCGGTCGCGCACGCATCACTATCCGTTCCGTCTCGTGCCGCCGGGGACCCTCCGCGAGTACTTGGCCGAGGTATGCGGCCGGGAGCAGATGGCCGTCGAGGAGGGTGTGTTCCCGCTGGTCGTGCGGGCCGGTGCCGGGTCCGTGCGTGACTCGATGTCCGTCATGGACCAGCTCCTCGCCTCCGCGGCCGACGACGGTGTGACGTATGCCATGGCGACGTCCCTTCTCGGTTACACGGACGGGTCGTTGCTCGACTCCGTGGTGGAGGCCTTTGCCTCGGGGGACGGCGCCGCCGCCTTCGAGATCGTCGACACCGTCATCGAGGGCGGCAACGACCCGCGGCGCTTCGTCGCCGACCTGCTCGAGCGGCTGCGGGACCTGGTGATCCTCGCCGCGGTGCCGGACGCGGCGGAGAAGGGGCTCATCGACGCCCCGTCGGACGTCGTGGAGCGGATGCAGGCGCAGGCGAGCGTCTTCGGCGGCGCGGAGCTCAGCCGCGCGGCCGACCTCGTGAACGAAGGCCTCACGGAGATGCGGGGAGCGACGTCGCCCCGACTGCAGCTGGAGCTGATCTGCGCCCGAGTGCTGCTTCCGGCGGCGTACGACGACGAGCGCTCGCTCATGGCCCGCCTCGACCGGCTGGAGCGCGGCGGCAATTTCATGGCGGGGGCGCAGGGCGGGGGGCCCGGACCGGCCATGGGGTATGCGCCGGGGCCCGAGGCTCACGCGAGTGTGCAGCAGGGGGCGCCCATGCAGCCGGGGCCTGCCGCGTCGCAGGTTCCGCCGGGGGGCGGGGTCGCGGCGGCGCGGGCCGCGGTGCGGGGCGGGGGCCAGGCGGCTCCTGCTCCCGGCCCTGCGTCGGCCCCTGCGCCCGCTCCCACTGCTCCCCCCGCCCCTGAGCCGGCGGCTCCGGTTCAGGAGAGCCCTCCGGTTGCCCCTCCGGAGCCGGCTGCCGCCCCACCGTCCGGCGAGCGGCGCCCCGGTGGGTGGCCCACGGCTTCGGCGCCCGGCAGCGGCCCGGCGAAGGCCGCCCCCGCGGCCTCCGCTCCGTCTGCTCCCGCTCCCGCTGCGGAGGCGGCCCCCCGGCCGGGCGGCTGGCCCACGGCCGCGGCGGCGGGGGGTGGCGCCCCGGCTCCGCAGCAGCCCGCGCCCGCGCAGGCGACGCCCGCTCCGGCGGCCTCCCCGGCTCCGGCGCAGGCCCCGGCCCAGGCTTCGGCTCCCGTGGGCGGGCCCGATCCGCGGACCCTGTGGCCGAACATCCTTGAGGCGGTCAAGGGCCGCCGCCGCTTCACCTGGATCCTGCTGAGCCAGAACGCCCAGGTGGCGGGCTTCGACGGGACGACACTGCAGATCGGCTTCGTGAACGCGGGGGCGCGGGACAACTTCGCGAGCAGCGGCAGTGAGGACGTACTGCGGCAGGCGCTGTCCGAGCAGTTCGGGGTGCAGTGGAAGGTCGAGGCGATCGTCGACCCCACGGGGGGCTCGGCGCCGCCGCCCGCCGCGGGCAACTTCGGGGGAAGCGCGCCGTCGCCCGCGGGGGGCTACGGGGGCGGTGCGCCGTCGGCTCCCCAGTACCAGCAGCACCAGCCCCAGCAGCAGCGGCAGTCGCCGTCGCCCTCGCAGTCCGCCGCCGGTCCGGCACCGGCTGCTCCCGCGCCTGCCCCGACTCCCGCCCCGGCCCCGGAGCGGCGGGTCGTGGACCATGTCTCGCCGGAGGACGACACATGGGCGGACGACGACCCCGACCTGGTGGAGTCGGCACTCTCCGGCCATGACCTGATCGTCCGCGAGCTGGGCGCGACGATCGTCGAGGAATACAACAACGAACCCTGAGCCACCGCCCTCGGGGGCCCGGGACCGCGCCCCGACTCTGGAGGAACGCACAAAAGCGGCAGCCCCCAGGACTGGGGCGGCCGTACGAAGGCACGGGCCGCGCCAAGCTAGGCTGGCGCCCGTGAAGGTCCTCGTCATCGGCAGTGGTGCCCGCGAACACGCCCTGTGCCGCTCTCTGTCCCTCGACCCCGACGTCTCCGCCCTGTACTGCGCGCCCGGCAACGCCGGCATCGCGGACGTGGCCGAGCTGCACCCGGTCGACGCCCTCGACGGCAGCGCGGTGGCCGCCCTTGCCACCCGGCTCGGTGCCGGTCTGGTGATCGTGGGCCCGGAGGCGCCCCTGGTCGCCGGAGTCGCCGACGCCGTGCGCGACGCCGGAATCCCCTGCTTCGGCCCCTCCGAGGAGGCCGCGCAGCTGGAGGGCTCCAAGGCCTTCGCCAAGGACGTGATGGCGGGCGCCCAGGTGCCCACCGCGCGGTCCTACGTCTGCACGACCCCCGAAGAGATCGATGAGGCGCTCGACGCCTTCGGGGCGCCGTACGTCGTCAAGGACGACGGCCTCGCCGCCGGCAAGGGCGTCGTCGTCACCGACGACATCGAGGCGGCCCGTGCCCACGCCCTGGCCTGCGACCGCGTCGTCATCGAGGAGTTCCTCGACGGCCCCGAGGTCTCCCTCTTCGCCGTCACGGACGGCGTCACCGTCGTACCGCTGCAGCCCGCGCAGGACTTCAAGCGCGCGCTCGACGGGGACGAAGGGCCGAACACCGGCGGCATGGGCGCGTACTCGCCCCTCCCGTGGGCCGACCCGAAGCTGGTCGACGAGGTCATGCAGAGCGTGCTCCAGCTGACCGTCGACGAGCTGCGCCGCCGGGGCACCCCGTTCGCGGGGCTCCTGTACGCGGGCCTGGCGATCACCAGCCGCGGCGTACGGGTCATCGAGTTCAACGCCCGCTTCGGCGACCCCGAGACGCAGGTCGTCCTCGCCCGCCTGAAGACCCCGCTCGCCGGAGTCCTGCTCGCCGCCGCGAACGGCACCCTCGTGGACCTGCCCCCGCTGCGCTGGAGCGACGATGCCGCGGTGACCGTGGTCATCGCCTCGCACAACTACCCGGAGACCCCGCGCACCGGTGACCCCATCGAGGGCCTCGGCGATGTCGCGGCACAGGATGCCCCGGACGCGTACGTCCTGCACGCGGGGACGAGGCGCGACGGCGACGCGGTGGTCAGCGCGGGCGGCCGTGTGCTCTCCGTGACGGCCACCGGCACGGATCTGCACGAGGCTCGCGAGCGCGCGTACAAGGCGCTGTCCCGCATCCGCCTCGACGGCTCCCAGCACCGTACGGACATCGCGGCGAAGGCGGCCTCGGACGCGGCCTCGGACGCGTCGGCGAAGGCGGCCTCGGAGGCGGCGCAGGCGTAACGAACGTCACTCGCGCGCCACCCGCGAACGGCTCACAGGCCCCGGATCTGACACTGGATCCGGGGCCTGACCGTCATCCACCTTTACCCAAAGCCATTCCATCGAGTGACCGCTGGCCCATCCGGCTGACGATGCCCGGCACCCCAACTAGGGTGCGGCGCAAGCGGTTCAGGTGCCCAGAGCCAAACAGACCACCGGCATTGCGATGTCAGTGGCGGGTGCCACAGTGGGGGAGTGAGCAAATCCATCGGCGGCTGCCGTCCGCCCGTCGTCCCGGCCCCCGGCCGGGAGACAGGCGGCGCAGGCAGCAGGGGGTGACATCGGTCGTGTCAGGTACGGGTGTGGAGGTGGGCGTGCAGTCCGCGCGGTCCCAGGCGCTCGCCGTGCTGCGCATCCGCAGCAGGGCGCTGGCCGTCGCGCTGCTGCCCGCCGCCGTCGCCGTCGTGCTCATCGCGGGCGGCGTCACGGGCCATATGACCGGCGGGAGTTGGGACGTCGCGCGCGGCGTCGTGACGGCCTTCGCCGTGCTCGTCCTGATCGCCGCCGCGGGCATCGCACTGGTGGTCGCGCGGTCCAGGCCCGCCGTCAGCCCGACCGTCCCGATCACCGAGGGCTCGGCCCCCGATCTGTACCGCCTGGTGCGGGACCTCGCCGACCGCCTCGATGTGCCGGCTCCCTCGGCGATAGCGCTCACCCCTGACTGCGACAGCTGGCTCGAGGACCGCACGCATCCCGCGCACGGCCCGCCCGCGGAGGGCTCCGCCCCGCAGCCCCCGAAGGAAGAGGGCAATGGCGTGCGGGACGGTCGCCCCGCCCCGCGCCGTCCGGCCCCCGTCGCTCCGGTGCTCGTCATCGGCTCACCGTTCCTGTGGTGGATGCGGGTCGGCGAGCTGCGGGCGGTGCTCGCCCCTGTGGTGGCCGGTACGGGACCCTCGGCGCACCCCGACATAGCCGCGGCCCGGCGCTTCATCCGCGGCCTGGACGCCGCGGTCGCGGTCACTTCCGCGCCGGGACGCGGTCCGCTCGTGCGTACGGTGCTCGGGGGTGCCGGCTGGGTGACGCGGCTGCTCCTGCGCAGTGTCCGGGGGCATGCGGGCGAGATGGAGCGCGGGGTCGCGGCGGCCGCCGCCGAGCGCGCCCAGGCCGTGGACTACGGGGTGCGGATCGTCGCCCAGGAGCAGGTGGGCCTGGCGTACGCCGGGTGGGACCGGCTCCTGACCAAGGTCGCGCTGCCCGCCTGGCGGATGGGCCGCTGGCCCTCGCGCCTGGACGCGGGTGTGGTCTCCGCCCTCACCGAACTCTCCCGCAGGGACCGCCTTGCGGAGGGCTTCACCTCCCGCCTGGGCGAGCGCCCCGCCTGTGACCTTCTGGAGGAGCCGGGCTCGGTGGACGAGGCGGCTTCGCTGCTGGCCGCCCGCCTCTTCCACGGCGGCCCCGCCGAGCAGGGCCCGGACTGGGCGCCGGTGGCGTGGCAGGAGTATCCGGACGAGGTCGTCGACCGCAAGTGGCGCATGGACGCCGCGCGCCTGCACCGCGTTCTGGACTCCCTGGGCGTCAGCCACTGCGCCGACCCGACGACAGCCGACTCCAAGGGCCCGACGCTGGGCCGCGTGCTGGACCACTTGACGGCGGAGGCCACGGAGGCCGCACAGGGAGCAACCGCGGCCCGCGACGAAGAAGCCCTGACCGTCGAAAAGCCCCTGTTCGGCGAGGAGTCGGAGGACGGCGAAGAGTCCACCGACGGCCCCGGCGGTCTCCTGGCCGCGGGCCTCACCGCGGAGATGGCCCGCGAGGAAGCCGCCGCACCGCCCCGCCCCGCGCCGACGGGACAGGGCCCGGACGACGCGCTCTGGGACGACGGAACGCTGCCGCTGTTCCCGCTCCAGCCGCCGCGTACGGGAAGGGAGTTGCTGGCCGATCACGTCACGGCGCTGGTCTGCTGCGCGGCCGTGGACACGGCGGGTGCCGCCCCCGGTCTCGACTGGCTGGACGGCCCGTCACTCCTGGTCGACGGGGAGCGCGCGGCTGATCTCACGCCGGTCGTCCGGAGTCTCGTGGAGGAGGGCGACCCCATCCCCCTGCGCGGCTGGCTGGCCCGCCTGGGCGTCCGCCCGGAAAAACCAATTCGCCTGGTCTGAACCTCCCCGACCGCCTCGCTCCAGCCCCACATCTCCCCCCACCCCGCGCCCGTCCCCCTCCCCACTCCCCGGAACGCTCCCTTCCGTTCTCGTCGATTCGCGACGAACGGTGACGGAGTGCGTGCGTAATGTGATGTGCTGGGATCGGCCGTTGGTATGGCATGCGAACTGTCGGGCAAGCAGCGGCAAGCAGCAGGCAACGGCGGCACCACGCAGGGGTCGAGCACACCGCACCGCACCGCACCGCGGAGCAATCTCGGGGGAGCAGCGAGGGAGGGGCACACACATGGGGTCGGAGCAGATCCGCAGGTGGGAATCGGGCGCGCTGGCGCACGCCGTGACCGACCCCTTCGGCCAAGGGCCCCTGCCCTGGCTCCGAGGCGCAGAGCACTACTTCGACGACACGGGCCAGGTCGTCCCCTGGTACGTGGACCACGCCCCGGCCCCCGGCGCGCAGAACATCCCCGCACCCCGCACCCGCACCCGTACGAACGGCCCCCGCACCGCGGACGACGTGCACGGCCAGATCAAGGGCTTCGCCTCCACCGGCGCCGCGGCCCCCGGCGGGGCGATCGACTTCCACGTCACGGTGGACCCGCCCCAGCAGTTCTTCGTCGACATCTACCGCATCGGGCACTACGGCGGCGACGGCGCGAGCAAGATCACCACCAGCCCGCGCCTCTCCGGCATCGTCCAGCCGCCCCCGCTCGCCGCCGACCGCACGGTCTCCTGCCACCACTGGTGGCTCTCCTGGCGTCTGCAGATCCCGAGTTACTGGAGCGTCGGGGCGTATGTGGCGGTCCTCACGACGGTCGGCGGCTACCGCTCGCACGTCCCGTTCACGGTCCGCGACGACCACCGCGCCGATCTGCTCCTGCTCCTGCCGGACATCACCTGGCAGGCGTACAACCTCTACCCCGAGGACGGCCGCACGGGCGCGAGCCTCTATCACGCGTGGGACGAGAAGGGGCGCCTGCTCGGCGAGAGCGAGGCCGCCCACACCGTCTCCTTCGACCGCCCGTACGCGGGCGCGGGCCTGCCCCTGCACGTGGGCCACGCCTACGACTTCATCCGCTGGGCCGAGCGGTACGGCTACGACCTCGCGTACGCCGACACCCGCGACCTGCACGCGGGCCGCATCGATCCGACCCGGTACCGGGGCCTGGTCTTCCCGGGCCACGACGAGTACTGGTCGGCGAACATGCGCCGGGCCACGGAACAGGCCCGCGAGCACGGCACGTCCCTCGTCTTCCTCTCCGCCAACACCATGTACTGGCAGGTGGAGTTGAGCCCTTCCCCGTCCGGCGTTGAAGACCGCCTGCTGACCTGCCGCAAGCGTCACGGCCCCGGCAGACCGGCCCTCTGGCGGGAGCGGGACGGCGGCAAGGGGGCCGAACAGCAGCTCCTCGGCATCCAGTACGCGGGCCGCGTCCCCGAACCCGCCCCCCTCGTCGTGCGCAACGCCGACCACTGGCTGTGGGAGGCGACGGGCGCGCACGAGGGCGACGAGATCGAGGGCCTGGTCGCGGGCGAGGCCGACCGCTATTTCCCGCGCACCGCGCTGCCGGAACACCAGGGCCGCATCCTTCTCGCCCACTCGCCGTACGAGGACTCCGAGGGCGCCACGCGCCACCAGGAGTCGTCCCTCTACCGCGCCCCCTCGGGCGCCCTGGTCTTCGCCTCGGGCACCTTCGCCTGGTCCCCGGCGCTCGACCGTCCCGGCCATGTGGACACGCGTGTCCAGCGCGCCACCGCCAACCTCCTGGACCGCATCTGCAAACGGGACTGACGCTCGCCGGCATCCCCCTGGCCGCGAGCCCTCTCCCCATGCGGGAGAATCAGCAGCATTCAGTCAGAACCACGGGGAGGAACCGTGTCCGGATTCGTAGAAAAGCCCGAGCCGCTTCAGGTGCCGGGCCTGGTGCATGTGCACACCGGCAAGGTGCGCGACCTGTACCGGAACGAGGCGGGCGACCTCGTGATGGTCGCGAGCGACCGTATGTCCGCCTACGACTGGGTGCTGCCCACGGAGATCCCTGACAAGGGCAGGGTCCTCACGCAGCTCTCCCTGTGGTGGTTCGACCAGCTCGCCGACCTCGTGCCGAACCACGTCATCTCCACCGACGTCCCGCCCGGCGCCCCCGCCGAGTGGGAGGGCCGCACCACGGTCTGCAAGTCCCTGGCGATGGTCCCGGTCGAGTGCGTCGCCCGCGGCTACCTCACGGGCTCGGGCCTGGTCGAGTACAACGAAACGCGCACCGTCTGCGGCCTCGCGCTGCCCGACGGCCTGAGCGACGGCTCGGAACTTCCCGCACCGATCTTCACGCCCGCCACGAAGGCGGCGGTCGGCGAGCACGACGAGAACGTGAGCTACGAGGAAGTGGCCCGCCAGGTGGGCGCCGAGACGGCGGCCCAACTCCGCCAGGCGACCCTCGCGGTGTACGGCCGGGCCCGTGACATCGCCCGCGACCGCGGCGTGATCCTCGCCGACACGAAGTTCGAGTTCGGCTTCGAGGGAGAGGACCTCGTCATCGCCGACGAGGTCCTCACCCCGGACTCGTCCCGCTTCTGGCCCGCGGACAGCTGGCAGCCGGGCCGCGCCCAGCCGTCGTTCGACAAGCAGTTCGTCCGCGACTGGCTGACCTCGCCGGTCTCCGGCTGGGACCGCAAGAGCGAGCAGCCGCCGCCCCCGCTCCCGCAGGACGTGGTGGACGCCACGCGCGCCAAGTACATCGAGGCGTACGAGCGTCTGACGGGCATGTCCTGGTAGCGCAGTGGCGCAATGGCGCATACGAAGAAACCCCCGGCGCCGAGAGGCACCGGGGGTTTTCTCTGTGGAGCGGACGACCAGGTTCGAACTGGCGACCTCAACCTTGGCAAGGTTGCGCTCTACCAACTGAGCTACGTCCGCGCTGCGCCGAAGCGCGATGCCAACTATACCCAACCTCGCTCGCGTGCGAGACGCACCGCGGCATGACGATTCTCGGCGCCGATCTTGGTGGCGGCGGAGGAGAGGTAGTTGCGGACCGTTCCCTGCGACAGCGCGGCCCGCTCGGCGATCTCCGCGACGGGCGCGCCATCGGCGGCGAGTTCGAGCACCTCGGCCTCGCGGACGGTCAGCGGGGAGTCCCCGGCGGAGATCGCGTCGGCGGCCAACTCCGGGTCCACATAGCGGTTACCGGCATGAACGGTGCGGATGATCTCCGCGAGGCGCTGCGCGCTGACCGTCTTCGGCACGAAGCCCCGTACGCCCACCGCGAGTGCCCGCTTGAGATGCCCCGGTCTGCCATGGCTCGTCACGATCATGGTGCGGCAGTGCGGCAGTTCGTCCCGTAGCGATGTGGCGACCCTCACACCGTCGGCGCCCGGCATCTCCAGGTCGAGCACGGCCACATCGGGCCGGTGGGCGAGGGCCATGGCGAGTGCCTCGGGCCCCGACGCGGCCTCGGCGACCACGACGAGATCGTCCTCAAGTGCGAGGAGCGCGGCGAGGGCGCCGCGGATGAGGTGCTCGTCATCGGCGAGCAGCACGCGCAGGCTCACAGCCCCACCTCTTCCGGCTCCCGTGCCCCCGCCGCCGACTTCTGCGGGCGGGGCAGCGGAACCTCCGCGGCCAGGCGGAACCTGCCGCCGCCGGACGTGACCTCCAGCGATCCGTCCACCATGGCCAACCGCTCCCGGAGCCCGGCAAGACCGGTCCCCGTGCTTTCGGGGACCGCTTCGGGTGCCCCGTCGTTCTCGATCGTCAAGGTCGTACGCTCCCCGGTGACCGTCAGCGCGATGTCGCACCGCTGCGCGTCCCCGTGCCGCAGCACATTGGTGGTGGCCTCCCGTACGACCCATCCCAGCGCCGACTGCACGGACACCGGCAGCCCCGCGGACGACCCGCTCACCCGGCAGTCGATTCCCGCCGCCTCAAGTACCCCTTGCGCACCGGCGAGTTCGACGGCGAGGTCGGCCTCCCGGTAACCCCGTACCACTTCCCGCACCTCTCGCTGGGATTCCTGTGCGATGCGCTGCACCTCGACCATCTGGTCGACCGCCTCGGGCCGTCCCCGCCGGGCCAGCTGCACCGCCAGCTCGCTCTTCAGCGCGATGACCGCGAGATTGCGTCCCATCACGTCGTGCAGGTCCCGCCCGAACCGCAGCCGCTCCTCGGCCACCGCGAGCCGCGCCTCGATCTCCCTGGCCCGGTCGCCCTCCCACATCACGGCGAGCGTCCAGGCGCCGCAACGCGAGGTGAGCAGGGTGAGGAGAGCGGCGCAGACGATGATCAGGGCGATCGCGAAGAGCCGCCCGCCGCGTACCCCGGCCACGGCGAACGCCCCCACGAGCAGGACGGCGATCGCGGCGAACTGCTCGAGGAAGCGGCGGACCGGAACGGCGAAAGCGAGCGCCTGGCCGTACGGAACGGTGAGGAACAGCAGCGGGAAGCCCAGCATTTCGTCCTTGATGCCGTCGAGCGCGGTGAGGGCGAGAGCGAGCCCGAGGCCGACGGCCATGAGAGCGGCTGCCACGGCGAGGTCATGGCGCGGCAGCTCCGCACGCTTCAGATAGTGGTCGACGGAGCGGCGCAGCGAGCGGTTGACGTGCACGCACTGCAGGGCGGCCACCGCGATCAGCGTCCAGCCCAGGAGCAGCGGCAGCGTCTGGTGCTTCATCCCGACGCCCAGGGGCAGCGACGCCCAGCTGAGGAAGAAGAACCACGGCACGACGTGCCACATGATCATGCTCTGGAACTCGACCTTCTCGATCTTGCTCCGCTCATGCCAGCCGCGCTTCAGCCCCCTGATTCGGCCGACCACGTCTTGATCCCTTCCTCAGCGTCGGGGTTCCCAGCGGAACCACCGTCGTACAGCAAACACCGAGACCACGGTCCAGGCCACAGCGGTGACGGTGGCGCCGAGGGCGTCCGTCGCCGCGAGATTCCCCGTCCAGCCGCCGCGCACCAGCTCGATCACCGGCGAGAGCGGAAGCAGCTCGCAGACCGCGGCCAGCTTGTCGGGCATGACCTCGAAGGGGATGAAGAGGCCGGACCCGAACATCGAGCCGAAGGCCAGCGGCATGGCCATGACCTGCGCGGACTCCACGGACCTGCTGAAGCTGGCGGTCACCGCGCCGAGGGCGCCGAACATCACCAGGCCGAGCAGTACGCCGATGACGGCGAGGTGTGGCGCACTCGGCGCCCCCGCGTCGAGCAGGACGACGCAGCCGACCGCGAGCACCACGATCTGGATCACGCCGATGGCGACCGAGGGCAGTGCGGCTCCGGCGAGGATCTCCGGGTCGCGCAGCTCACCGGTGCGCAGCCGCTTGAGCACCAGTTCCTCGCGGCGCGCGGCGTAGACGGCGGTCAGCGTGGAGTAGACGGCGAAGAGCAGGGAGAAGCCGATGGCGCCGGGCACCACCACGGACCCGACCGAGAGCCCGGTGCCCTTGAGGTCCATGCCGTCCGCGACCTGACTCAGGCTGAACGGCATCACGAGCGGCACGAACAGCGCCGCGACCAAGGTTCCCTTGCTGCGTCCGAGCAGCGTCAGTTCGGCCCGGGCGAGGGCGGCCATCCGCTGGGCGGGGGTCGTCATCGCCTGCGGGGCCGTCGTCAGCGCGCTCATGCCACCTTCTCCTTCTCCGCGACACCGGCCGCGCTCTCGGCGTCCCGCGCGATGCGCAGGAACGCCTCCTCCAGCGACGCGGCCCGTACGTCGAGCCTGCCGAGCTCGACATTCGCGTCCCGTGCCCACAGCAGCAGCCCCGTGGCCGCCCGCTGCAACTCGTGCGTACGGAGCCTGACCCGTCCGCCGACGATCTCGTGCTCGCTCACCCCGAGCTCGCCGAGCGGCGGCAGATCCCCGACGAAGTACCCGGTGGGCAGTTCGAAGGAGACGTGCGAGGGCTGCTCGGCCACCACGTCGGCGACCCGGCCCGAGGCGGCGATCCGCCCCTCGTGCAGGATCGCGAGCCGTTCGGCGAGGTTCTCGGCCTCTTCGAGGTAGTGCGTGGTGAGCAGTACGGTCGTCCCACCGTCGCGCAGGGCACGCACCAACTCCCAGGTCTCGCGGCGCCCTTCGGCGTCGAGGCCGGTGGTGGGTTCGTCGAGGAAGAGCACCTCGGGCCGCCCGATGAGGGCGGTGGCCAGGTCGAGCCGCCGCTTCTCGCCGCCGGAGAGCATCTTCACGCGTACGCCGGCCCGCTTGCCGAGGCCCACCATGTCGAGGGCTTCCGCGGTGGGGCGCGCGCCGCTGGTGCACGCCGCCCACATCCGTACGGTCTCCGCGACCGTCAGCTCGGAGGGGAAGCCGCCTTCCTGGAGCATCACCCCGATCCGGTGGCGCACGGCGCCCCGCTCGGCGTACGGATCGTGGCCGAGCACCCGCACCCGCCCCCCGGCGGGTGGGGCGAGCCCTTCGAGGAGTTCGACCGTGGAGGTCTTGCCGGCGCCGTTGGTCCCGAGCAGCGCGAAGAGCTCGCCGCGGCCCACGGAGAAGGACACTCCCCGGACCGCCTCGAAACCTCCCCCGTACACGCGCCGCAGATCGGTCACGTCGATCACTTGGTCAGTCATGAGTAGAGCGTCCCCCGGCCCCGGGCACCGGAGCAGTGCGCGCTGTCACCGGCTCGCATGACAAATGTCAGAAGCCGAGCGGCAACGGAACACGAAGAAGACCCCGGTCGCGATGACCGGGGCCTTCTTCTCTGGAGCGAACGACGAGGTTCGAACTCGCGACCTCAACCTTGGCAAGGTTGCGCTCTACCAACTGAGCTACGTTCGCATTGCCTCCGACCAGCTCTCACTGATCGGCGCGAGCACCAGCCTACCGCACTCGAAAGAGTGCTCGGTGAGCGATGCAGAGCGGGTGACAGGAATTGCACACTGCGCCTTCCCCCTGGAAGGGGGATGTTCTACTACTGAACTACACCCGCAAGACTCCGTGAGGTTCGGGCCTTTCGGCCTTGCCCCTCGGCGTGCTCCAGACTTTAGCCGACCGGCGGGGGTGCAGGTCAAGTCGGTTGCCGAGGGGCCCTCCTGGCAGGCCATCGGGCCGAGGTCGGCCGGGGTGGGCCGGAACGTCAGTTGGCCGCCTCGAAGGCCTCGTAGACCTTCTTCGGGATGCGGCCGCGCGGCGGGACGTCCATCTGGTGCGAGCGGGCCCAGGCGCGGACGGCCGCGGGGTTCGCCGCCACCGTGGTGTGCCGGTAGGCCTTGCCGGACTTCGACTGCTTGCGGGCCGCGTCCAGGTACGGGGCAAGTACCTTGCGCAGTTTCTTGGCATTGGTTTGATTGAGGTCGATCTCGTACGACTTGCCGTCAAGACCGAAGGCGATCGTCTCCGCCGCTTCCCCGCCGTCGATGTCGTCAAAGAGAGTGACTACGACACGCTGCGCCACGAATATCGGTCCCTTCGTGCGGCTCCACCGACGTTGACGTGCGGCGATGCCGGCTGTCCGGCTGTTATGGGGCACTGTTATCTGCAAAGGATCGGCCAATGCCTTTTCCTTTGTACAGTGCCCGGCATTGCATTGTGAAGTCCGACTAAATCCGCCCGCGTGTCCGGGTGCAATGGCGATGCGTGATCTTTTCCAGGATTTTTCGCGAAGGTGCCCCGTTCGATACGTGAGTATGAGCAGGAACGTGACCGTCCTCACGTAGGAATCTACGAATCTACGCGAGTAGAATTTTTGTGCGGGTAGTCTGAAGGGACCGCTCAGCCAGCACCACACACCGGGAGTGCCAGTGGCACGCGTCGTAGTCGACGTCATGCTCAAGCCGGAGATCCTCGACCCCCAGGGCCAGGCGGTGCAGCGTGCACTGCCGCGCCTCGGATTCAAGGGGATCGCCGACGTACGTCAGGGAAAGCGCTTCGAACTCGAGGTGGACGGGCCCGTCGATGACGCGGCCCTCGCCCGTATCCACGAGATGGCGGAAACCTTCCTCGCCAACACCGTGATCGAAGACTTCTTCGTAAAGGTGGAGGAAGAGAAGTGACTGCTCGAATCGGAGTCGTCACTTTCCCCGGAACGCTCGACGACCGCGACACCCAGCGCGCCGTCCGCGTCGCCGGCGCCGAAGCAGTGCCGCTCTGGCACCGGGACAAGGACCTGAAGCAGGTCGACGCCGTGGTGCTTCCCGGCGGATTCTCGTACGGCGACTATCTCCGGGCCGGGGCCATTTCACGGTTTTCGCCCGTCATGGAGTCGGTCATCGAGCAGGCGAAGGCGGGGATGCCGGTTCTCGGTATCTGCAACGGCTTCCAGGTGCTCACCGAGTCGCACCTGCTGCCGGGCGCGATGCTGAGGAACAACCACCTGCACTTCATCTGCCGCGAGCAGAAGCTGCGCGTGGAGACGGACCGGACCGCCTGGACCGCCGACTACACGGCCGGCCAGGAGATCCAGATCCCGCTCAAGAACATCGACGGCCAGTACACGGCCGACGAGCGGACCCTGGACATGCTGGAGGCCGAGGGCCGCGTCGCCTTCCGGTATCTGGACGGCAACCCCAACGGCTCGCTCCGTGACATCGCCGGCATCACCAACGAGGCGGGCAATGTCGTCGGCCTCATGCCGCACCCCGAGCACGCCGTGGAGCCGCTGGTCGGGACCGGCCGCACCGACGGCCTCGGATTCTTCACCTCGATCCTGAAGAAGCTGGTCAACGCATGACTCTGGACACCGTCAAGCACGCAGCCGAGACTCCCGACGTCAAGCTGCCCTGGGCCGAACTGGGCCTGAAGGAAGACGAGTACGCGCGCGTACGCGAGATCCTGGGCCGCCGTCCCACCGGCGCCGAGCTCGCCATGTACTCCGTCATGTGGTCCGAGCACTGCTCGTACAAGAGCAGCAAGGTCCACCTGCGCCAGTTCGGCGAGAAGGCCCCCGAGGCTGATACACCGGGTGGGGGCGCCATGCTGGTCGGCATCGGCGAGAACGCCGGTGTCGTGGACGTCGGCAACGGCTACGCGGTCACCTTCAAGGTCGAGTCGCACAACCACCCCTCGTACGTCGAGCCCTACCAGGGCGCGGCCACCGGTGTCGGCGGCATCGTCCGCGACATCATCGCGATGGGCGCGCGCCCGGTCGCGGTCGTGGACCCGCTGCGGATGGGCGCCGCCGACCACCCCGACACGAAGCGTGTCCTGCCGGGTGTCGTCGCGGGCATCGGCGGCTACGGCAACTGCCTGGGCCTGCCGAACATCGGCGGCGAGCTCGTCTTCGACGCCTGCTACCAGGGCAACCCGCTGGTCAACGCCGGTGCCATCGGCGTCATGCGGCACGAGGACATCCACCTCGCGAAGGCCTCCGGTCCCGGCAACAAGGTCATCCTCTACGGGGCCCGCACGGGCGGCGACGGCATCGGCGGCGCCTCGATCCTGGCCTCCGAGACCTTCGACGACACCAAGCCGTCGAAGCGTCCGGCCGTGCAGGTCGGTGACCCCTTCCAGGAGAAGCTCCTCATCGAGTGCACCCTGGAGGCCTTCGCCGAGAAGCTCGTCGTCGGCATCCAGGACCTCGGTGCCGCGGGCCTCTCCTGCGCGACCTCCGAGCTGGCGTCCAACGGCTCCGGCGGCATGCGCGTCGAGCTCGACGACGTACCGCTGCGCGACTCCACGCTCACTCCCGAGGAAATCCTCATGAGTGAGTCGCAGGAGCGCATGTGCGCGGTCGTCGAGCCCGAGAAGGTCGAGCGCTTCCTCGCGATCTGCGAGAAGTGGGACGTCATCGCCACCGTCGTCGGTGAGGTGACCGACGGCGACCGGCTGGAGATCTTCTGGCACGGCGAGAAGATCGTCGACCTCGACCCGCGCACCGTCGCCCACGACGGCCCGGTCTACGAGCGCCCCTACGCCCGGCCGAAGTGGCAGGACGCCCTCCAGGCCGACGACGCCAACAAGCTGGCGCGTCCGGCGAGTTCGAAGGAACTGCGCGAGCAGGTCCTCGCGGTCGTCGCGTCGCCGAACCAGGCATCCAAGGCGTGGGTGACGGATCAGTACGACCGCTTCGTGCAGGGCAACACGGTGCTCGCGCAGCCCGAGGACTCCGGCATGGTCCGCATCGACGAGGAGACCGGCCTCGGCGTCGCCCTCGCCAACGACGGCAACGGCCGCTACTCGAAGCTCGACCCGTACGCGGGCGCGCAGCTCGCCCTGTCGGAGGCGTACCGCAACGTCGCCGCGACGGGCGCACGGCCGCTCGCCGTCTCGGACTGCCTGAACTTCGGTTCGCCCGAGGACCCGGACGTCATGTGGCAGTTCGCCGAGACCACCCGTGGCCTCGCCGACGCCTGCCAGATCCTGGGCACCCCGGTGACCGGCGGCAATGTCTCGCTCTACAACCAGACGGGCGAGGCGGCGATCCACCCGACGCCGGTCGTCTCCGTCCTCGGTGTGATCGACGACGTGGCGCGGCGTACGCCGATGGCGTTCGCCGAAGAGGGCCAGCTGCTCTACCTGCTCGGTGACACCACCGAGGAGTTCGGCGGTTCGGCCTGGTCGCAGGTCGTCCACGACCACCTCGGCGGGCTTCCCCCGAAGGTCGACCTGGAGCGCGAGCGGCTGCTCGCCGAGATCCTCATCTCGGGCTCGCGCGACGGCATGGTCGACGCGGCGCACGACCTCTCCGACGGTGGCCTCGCGCAGGCCGTCGCCGAGTCGTGCCTGCGCGGCGGGAAGGGCGCGCGCCTGGTCGTCCCGGACGGTCTCGACGCGTTCACCCTCCTGTTCAGCGAGTCGGCGGGGCGCGCGGTCGTCTCCGTCCCCCGCTCCGAGGAGTTGCGCTTCACCGACATGTGCGGGGCGCGGGGCCTGCCCGCGACGCGCATCGGTGTGGTCGACGGCGACGCGGTGGAACTCCAGGGCGAGTTCACGCTCCCGCTGGCCGAGATCCGCGAGGCGCACGAGGGGACCCTGCCGGGGCTCTTCGCCTGATCCGCCTCCCGATCCACCGTCGAAGCCCCCGTCCGGGCCTGCTGATCCGGGCGGGGGCTTCGTCACGCTCGCGGGTCGTGCGGAGGCCGCCCCGGTACCGTGACCTGCATGACTGAGGAGCTGGGGCTGCGCGCGCGCAAGAAGAAGCAGACCGCGTCGCGGATCTGGCGGGTCGCCGTGGACCTCTGCTCCGAGCGGGGCTTCGACCATGTCTCCGTGGCGGAGATCGCCGAGGCCGCCGACGTGTCCAAGATGACCGTCTTCAACTACTTCGGCACCAAGGAAGGCGCGATCGTCGGCCCCATGGAGGAGCACGTCGGCGACCCGGCCCGCGCGGTGCGCGAGCGGCAGCCAGGGGAGTCCGCGGTCGCCGCGATGCGCGGCCAGTTCCTGGGCCAGGTCGCCGGACGTGACCCGGCGATCGGCCTCAGCGGCGACCCGCGCGCCCTCAAGGTGCGCCAGCTCATCAGCGAGACACCGACCCTCTCGCTGCGCATGGTCAGCTTCCACATGCGCAGTGTCCAGCTCCTCGCGGACGCCCTCGCCGAGGAGACGGACGACCTGCTCCTCGCGCGGGTCGCCGCCGCCCAGCTGATCGGTGCCCGGAACGCGCTCATCGTCGAGAACCACGAGCGCACCCTCGCCGGTGACCCCCTCGACGAGATCGCCAAGGGCTGCGCCGAGTCCGCCGAGCGCGTCTTCGGCCAGGTGGAAAAGGGTCTTCGGGGCTACCCCGGGAAGAATTAGGCTCGGCCCATGCCACCGGCCAAGAAGCGCACGCGTTCGTACGACTCCGCAAAGATCCGCACCGCCGTCCTCGCCCAGTTCGGGAACGTACGGGAAGCAGTCGGCACCCTGGAGCCCGAGCAGCTCGCCCTGCCGACCCGGCTCGGCGGTTGGACCGTCCGCGAGCTCGCCGCCCACCTCACGATGGCGCTCGGCGGCGCCACCCGCTTCCTCGCCATGCCGGAGCCCCCGGCACGCGAAGTGGCCCTGCTGGACTGGCCGTTCGCGACCGCTTCGGCCGCCGCGCAGGTCGACGAGGCCGCGCGGGCCTTCGCCGCGCAGGAGGATCTGACCGGTCTTTACGCGCGCACCCTCGCCGACTTCGAGGACGCGCTGCCCGAGGTCACGGCGGGCCGGCTCATGCCGACGCGGTTCGGCGCGATGACCCTCGACGACTTTCTGGTCACCCGTACCGTCGAACTCGTCGTGCACACCGACGACCTGAACGACGCGGTGCCGGGCCTGGACGTCCCGTACGACCGGCAGGCCCTGGCGGCCTGCACCCGGCTGCTCGCCGACGCCCTCGCGGTGAAGGCACCCGGCGGTGCCGTCGAGGTCAGGGTGCCGCCGTTCGCCGTGGTCCAGTGCGTCCAGGGGCCCCGGCACACCCGCGGAACCCCGCCGAACGTCGTCGAGACCGACCCGCTCACCTGGATCCGCCTCGCGACCGGGCGCACGGACTGGAAGACAGCCCTGGACGCGGCGAAGGTCGGGGCGAGCGGGGAGCGGGCGGATCTTTCGGGGCTGCTGCCGGTCATGAGCTAGGGCCCTTCTGCCGGGCGCCCCCGGACGGCGGGAAGGGAACCGGATCAACCACTTGTTCCGTCACACCGGCATGCAGAAGCAACGACTGACTCCGACCGTCATGGCCCTGGCCGCCGCGGGCATGCTCACCGCGTGCGGCACCGAGACCGGCTCAGGCAGCGGGTCCGTCGGGTCTCAGCCGAGGCTCTCCGGCGTCCACTGGAGTGTCGAGAGCGTCACGGTGGACGGCAAGAAACAGCAGGCCCCGGGCGATGCGTACGTCAAGATCGGCGACAAGGGCAAGGCCGAGGGCAACTACGGCTGCAACGGCTTCACCGCGGACGTGAAGACGGACGGCGACACCGTCGGCTTCGACAATGCCCTCTCCACCAAGCGGGGCTGCGAGAAGCAGGACTTCGAGAACGCCTTCAAGGCCGCCCTCGCCAAGGGGGAGCTGAAGGCCGCCGTCGACGGCGACAAGCTGACGCTCACCACCGACAAGGGAGACCGCGTGGCCCTCACCTCGAAGCCGGCGGCGGACGCCCCGCTCACGGGCACGAAGTGGAACGTGAACGCCATCGGCGACGGCAAGGTCTCGGCGTCCCTGCCGAAGGAAGTGGACGGCAAGGCCCATCTGACCTTCGGCAAGGACGGCACGGTCCGCGGCAACCTCGGCTGCAACAGCGTGACCGCCAAGGCCGAGGTGAAGGACGGCCAGATCACGCTCGGCGCGCCCCGGACCACCCGGATGATGTGCGAGGGAGCAGCCGGGGACACCGAGAAGAAGCTACTCAAGCTGTTCGACGGCAAGGTGAGCTACGAGCTGACCCACGGCGGCCTCTCCCTCACCGCCGCCGACGGCACGGTCGTCAGCGCGAACGCCGCCGACCCGAAGGAGAAGTGACGGCGACGCGGCGGGCGCGGGACTTCAGCAGGAACGCGCCGCCGAGGGCGAGCATGAGGCCGCCGCCGACCGAGTAGGCGAGCGTGGTGTCCGCGTCTCCGCCGGTCTCCGCGAGTTCGGTGGAAGCACCGGCGGGGCGGGCCGCGTTGGGGGTGTTGGCCGGGCCGGCCTCCACGGGCCGGGGGGTGGCGGCGGCCTCCTCCGGCGCGGCCACGCCGTCCAGGCTCACCCGCACCGTCGCCGTCTCGGCCCCCGCCTTCACGACTTCGACCTCGACCTCGCGGGCCTTGTCTGTCAGCGTCGCGCCCGCCTTGAGCGCGTCCGCGTCGGCCGGGGCGCCGCTGTCGGAGCCGTCGGCGTCCGGCGTCGGGTCGACGAGCGCCGACTTCGCGTAGTCCTTGGCCGGTACCCGGTAGGCGTGCACCCCCTGGATGCCGCCGTCGACGGTGCCGGACTCGTGCCGCAGCTCCACGACGAGACGGTCCTCGCCCAGCGGAATGTCGAGCGCACGGACGCCGCTGCCCTCCCCGTACAGCGGACGCAGCGTGTAAGTCGCCGACTTGCCGACCTTCGCGACCTCGCCGCCCGTCAGCCACTTGTTGTGCAGCAGCTCGGGCGAGGTGAGCCCGGCCTCCCAACCGCCGCCGCCCATCGGGGTCTTGTGGCTGGTGCCGTCCTCCTCGCAAGCCTCGCCGAGGTCGCCGTCGGGGCAGCGCAGGCGCATGTGGTGGCTGTAGCCGAAGTTGTGGCCGAACTCGTGGACCAGGGCCGTCATCGACATCTTGCCGTCGGCGGCGACCGGCATCCAGGTGGTGCCGCCGCCGACGGTCCCGAGGGCGAGCCAGTCGCAGCCGGCCTTCTCAGAGGGGAAGACGAGCGAGAGATGGTCGTAGCTCTCCTCGGGAACTCCCTTCGCGGCCAGGGCCGTCCGCGTCAGGTCGTTGATCTTCCCGGTGTCGCAGCCGGTGGCCGCGAGGTCGATGTCGACCGGGCCGGTGATGCCGTCGCCCTCGGCGGCCTTGAAGGTGGTCGCGCCTCCGGTGACCTCGTTGTAGTACGAGGTGAGGGAGCCTTCGGCGCCGAAGTAGTTGTCCTTCAGGGCGGTCTCCAGCTTGCCCGCGTCCGGGATCCGGCTGTCGGTGAAGTTCACCATGGCGACCTGGACGCGCCGCTCCGGCTCCTCGGCGGCGGACGCGGGCGTGGCCGCCGCGGCGGTGAGGGCGGCGGCCACGGCGGCCGGCATGAGGCAGAGGCGCGGGGACGGTTTCATGGGGACCTTCCGAGTGGGGGTGCGCGCGGGCCGAAGATCAACTCGGGTGCGTGCCAGGCACGCTAGCGATCACTCGGGCCCCCGCGAACCCCCGGGAAGGCTTCTTGAGCTGCGCTTAAGGCTCAGTTCAGGCGGCGGTCGTCCCGGGCAGCGGTGTCAGGCGACGGGACTGCGGTCTCAGGCGACCGGGCAGCGGTGTCAGGCGGACGGGTACGGCAGCAGCCCCTTGTCCGTCTTCTCCCAGGCCGCCTTCAGCTCGGCAAGGAGACGCGGCTCGCGCGCCGCCAGGTCGGCCTGCTCGCGCTGGTCCGACGCGAGGTCGAAGAGCTGGTCCTTGCCGCCCTTGCCCCGGTAGTACTTCCAGTCCCCGCGCCGCAGGGCCCGCTCCCCGCGCACGCGCCAGAACAGGTCCCGCTCCGCGAGCTCCTCGCCCTTCAGGAGGTAGGGCGCGAGGCTGGTCCCGTCCAGCGGGTACGCCCGGTCCGGCCTGGCCCCGCCGATCTCCAGGAGCGTCGCCGTCCAGTCCGGGGTGAACACGGGCTCGTGGCTGACCTGACCGCCGTCGATCCGCGCGGGCCACCGCACGATGCTCGGCACCCGGATGCCGCCCTCCTGAAGCGAGGCCTTGTTGCCCGACAGGGGCCAGTTGTACGAGAAGCGCTCGCCGCCGTTGTCGGAGGCGAAGAAGACCAGGGTGTCCCGCTCCCGACCGGACTTCTTCAGGGCCTTCAGGACCTCGCCGACCGACCGGTCCAGGTCCTGCACCATCTCCGTGTACTTCTCGACGGACCCGCCGTCCTGATGCCAGAGGGCGCCCTTCTCGCCCGCCTTGATCCTCCGTACGATCTCGGCGCTCGTCTCGGTGTCGCCGTCGGTTATCCAGGGCCAGTGCGGGGTGGTGAAGTTCAGGTTGAGCAGCCAGGGCTTGTCGCCGTGGTCCCGCCGCACGTACTCACTCGCCCGCTCGGTCAGGATGCGCGTGTAATAACGCAGGTCCTTGTACTCGGCGTCGCCCTCGTAGAGGTCGTACTCACCGCCGAGCCCGAGCTTCGAGTAGTACTCCAGGGCGCCGCCGAAGTTCCCGAAGAACTCGTCCCAGCCCGACCTGGTCGGCGAGTAGTCCGGCAGGTAGCCCGCGTGCCACTTGCCGATGAGAGCGGTCGCGTACCCGGCGTCCCGCAGCAGCGAGGCCAGCGTGGGATGCGTCGGCTCCAGGCCCACGGACTTGTCCGCGATCGGCTCCGCGAGCCCGCCCTCCGTACGGCCGGGGAAGCGCCCGGTGTAGAGGCTGAAGCGGGTCGGCGAGCAGGTCGCGGACCCGGCGTAGGCATCGGTGAACCGCACGCCCTGGCGCGCCAGGCGGTCCAGGTTCGGCGTCTCGATGTGTGGCGACCCGTAGGACGAGAGGTCGGCCCAGCCCAGGTCGTCGCCCAGGATGAACAGGATGTTCGGCCGCCGGCCGCTCGGGCGCGGGGCGGCACGGAAGGGCCGTTCCCGGGCCTCGGCGGCGGCGGGCAGCCCCACCGCGGCGGCGGCACCGGCTCCCACGGCGCCGGTGAAGGCACGTCGGGACAGCGGGGACTTTTCGTACGAGGGCATGGCTGCGCTCCTGAACAGGCACGGAAAACGGAGGGTGAGTTCAGACAGCGCAGCGACAGATGGCGCTCGCGACACGGACCAGGTCGACGTGGCGGCGCTCCACAAGGGTGACCGACGGGTCACCGAGGGGCTGCGGGGGCATGGACCAGGAGCTTCACGGGCTCCGGCCACCCCCGTCAACGCTCCGGCTCATCTGTTCACACGGGCTTCGTACTCCCCGTACGCACAGGGGGTGCGCCTGGGCCGCAATCACGCTCCGTACAGGTCCCGTATCCCCAATTCGGACCAGTGGTCGATCTCGCCTACACTCGATGTCGTGCCACGTGGTGACGGTCGACTCAATCATGATCTGCTCCCCGGCGAGAAAGGCCCCCAGGACGCTTGCGGCGTCTTCGGTGTCTGGGCTCCGGGTGAAGAGGTCGCCAAGCTCACTTACTTCGGGCTGTACGCCCTCCAGCATCGAGGCCAGGAATCCGCGGGAATCGCGGTCAGCAACGGCTCCCAGATCCTTGTCTTCAAGGACATGGGCCTTGTCTCCCAGGTCTTCGACGAAACGTCTCTCAGTTCGCTCCAGGGTCATATCGCGGTCGGTCACGCCCGCTACTCGACCACTGGAGCCTCCGTATGGGAGAACGCCCAGCCGACGTTCCGTGCCACCGCGCACGGCTCCATCGCGCTCGGGCACAACGGCAACCTCGTCAACACGGCCCAGCTCGCCGAGCTCGTGGCCGCCCTGCCCAAGGAGAACGGCCGCGCGACCCAGGTCGCGGCGACCAACGACACCGACCTGGTGACGGCTCTCCTCGCGGGCCAGGTGGACGACGACGGCAAGCCGATGACCATCGAGGAAGCCGCCACCAAGGTCCTCCCGGACGTGCAGGGCGCCTTCTCCCTCGTCTTCATGAACGAGCACACGCTGTACGCGGCCCGTGACCCGCAGGGCATCCGCCCGCTGGTCCTCGGCCGCCTGGAGCGCGGCTGGGTCGTGGCGTCGGAGTCCGCGGCGCTCGACATCTGCGGTGCCAGCTTCGTCCGCGAGGTCGAGCCGGGCGAGTTCATCGCGATCGACGAGAACGGCCTGCGAACGTCCCGATTCGCGGAAGCGAAGCCCAAGGGCTGTGTCTTCGAGTACGTCTATCTGGCGCGCCCCGACACCGACATCGCCGGCCGGAACGTCTACCTCTCGCGCGTCGAGATGGGCCGGAAACTCGCCGAGGAAGCTCCCGTCGAGGCCGACCTCGTCATAGCGACCCCGGAGTCCGGAACGCCCGCCGCGGTCGGTTACGCGGAAGCCTCCGGCATCCCCTTCGGCGTCGGCCTGGTGAAGAACGCCTACGTGGGCCGGACCTTCATCCAGCCCTCGCAGACGATCCGCCAGCTCGGCATCCGTCTGAAGCTGAACCCCCTCAAGGAAGTCATCAAGGGCAAGCGTCTGGTCGTCGTCGACGACTCGATCGTGCGCGGCAACACCCAGCGCGCCCTGGTCAAGATGCTCCGCGAGGCCGGGGCCGCCGAGATCCACATCCGGATCTCGTCCCCGCCCGTGAAGTGGCCCTGCTTCTTCGGCATCGACTTCGCGACCCGCGCCGAGCTCATCGCCAACGGCATGACGATCGACGAGATCGCCAAGTCCATGGGCGCCGACTCGCTCTCGTACATCTCCATCGACGGCATGATCGAGGCCACGACCATCGACAAGCCGAACCTGTGCCGCGCCTGCTTCGACGGCGTGTACCCGATGGACCTCCCCGACCCCGAGCTGCTCGGCAAGCAGCTCCTGGAGACGGAGCTGGCCGCCGGTCCGGCGTCCACGGCAGCGGCCGACGCGATCCGTCGCCCGTAAGCCACCCGTAGTAACGACACGAAAGCTCTCATCCCCCATGCCTGAGACCACCGGTGCCAGCTACGCCTCCGCAGGCGTCGACATTGAAGCGGGCGACCGCGCCGTCGAGCTGATGAAGGAGTGGGTGAAGAAGACGAAGCGCCCCGAGGTCCTCGGCGGCATCGGCGGCTTCGCCGGACTCTTCGACGCCTCCGCCCTCAAGCGCTTCGAGCGCCCCCTGCTCGCCTCCGCCACCGACGGCGTCGGCACGAAGGTCGACCTGGCCCGCCAGCTCGGCGTGTACGACACCATCGGGCACGACCTCGTCGCCATGGTCATGGACGACATCGTGGTGTGCGGCGCCGAGCCGCTCTTCATGACCGACTACATCTGCGTCGGCAAGGTCCACCCCGAGCGTGTCGCGGCCATCGTGAAGGGCATCGCCGAGGGCTGTGTGCTCGCGGGCTGCGCCCTCATCGGCGGCGAGACCGCCGAGCACCCGGGCCTGCTCGGCCCCGACGACTTCGATGTCGCGGGCGCCGGCACGGGCGCGGTCGAGGCGGACCGCGTGCTCGGCCCCGATCGCATCCGTAAGGGTGACGCCGTCATCGCCATGGCGTCCTCCGGCCTTCACTCGAACGGGTACTCGCTCGTCCGGCATGTGGTCTTCGACCGCGCCGGCTGGTCCCTGGACCGCCAGGTCGAGGAGTTCGGCCGCACGCTCGGCGAGGAGCTCCTGGAGCCCACCAAGATCTACTCCCTGGACTGCCTGGCGCTCACCCGCACCACGGACGTCCACGCCTTCAGCCACATCACGGGCGGCGGCCTCGCGGCCAACCTGGGCCGGGTCATCCCGGACGGTCTGCACGCGATCGTCGACCGTGAGACCTGGACGCCCGGCGCGGTCTTCGACCTCGTCGGCAAGGCCGGTCAGGTCGAGCGCCTTGAGCTGGAGAAGACGCTGAACATGGGCGTCGGCATGATGGCGATCGTCCCCGAGGAGTCCGCGGACGCGGCCCTCACGACCCTCGCGGACCGCGGCGTGGACGCCTGGATCGCCGGTGAGATCACCGAGCGCGGCGCGCACACCACGGGCGCCGAGCTCATCGGTGACTACGCGAAGTAGAAGTTCTGAGAGGGCAGCACAAAACCCGGTCCGGTGTGGTGACCACCCCGGACCGGGTGAGGTGCAGTTGCTACGAGAACTGCGAATACTTCAGGTGCTGCGAATGCAACGAGGTCAAGCGCCGCGGCGCTGCGACGAAGGACCTGACTCGTCGGAAGAGTCCTCGTCCTCGTCGTCGTTATACAGATCCGCGTACTGGGCGTACGGGTCGTCTTCCTCGTCGTCGTCTTCGAACGGCTCGCCATTCGGCGGCTGTTGCGAAGTCGAAGCGCCCAGCTCATTGGCCAGACGCGAGAGGTCAGTCCCGCCGCTGCTGTACTTCAGCTGGCGGGCGACCTTCGTCTGCTTGGCCTTTGCCCGGCCGCGCCCCATGGCTCGACCCCCTCGGATATGGGGCTTGGTGACCCCAGAGTCTTGACACGCGTTCATGATCAGGAACGGGCTCTCCGTGGAGAGGCCGGTCCGTAGGGCTTCCACGGTACCTGCTCCTGCGGCCATACGGTACGTCGCCCGCAGGACGCGCCTCGGCGCACAACCCACGAGGAGCCCCGTCCTCGCTGGTCAACTGCGATTTTAACCTCTTCTTGCCGGGCGACCCGCCGACGGGGGTGAGTCTTGTCTCTCGCGCACGTCGGCGGGGCCCTTTCACGGCACCCGAAAGGTCAGCGGACGCGGGCCTCCGCCATCCGCTGTTCGGCGATCCTGTCGGCCGCCGCGGCCGGCGGAATGCCGTCTTCCTTCGCACGAGCGAATATGGCAAGAGTGGTGTCGAAGATCTTTGACGCCTTCGCCTTGCACCGGTCGAAGTCGAAGCCGTGCAGCTCGTCGGCGACCTGGATCACGCCGCCGGCGTTGACCACGTAGTCGGGCGCGTAGAGGATCCCGCGGTCGGCGAGGTCCTTCTCCACGCCGGGGTGCTCCAGCTGGTTGTTGGCCGCGCCGCAGACCACCGTCGCGGTGAGCACCGGCACGGACTCGTCGTTCAGGGCGCCGCCCAGCGCGCAGGGGGCGTACACGTCGAGGCCCTCGTACCGGATCAGCGCGTCGGTGTCGGCGACCGCGGTCACCGACGGGTGCTTGTGGGTGATCCGGTTCACGGACTCCTCGCGCACATCGGTGATCACGACCTCGGCGCCGTCCTCCAGGAGGTGCTCCACGAGGTGGTGGCCGACCTTGCCGACGCCCGCGACACCGACCGTGCGGCCGCGCAGCGACGGGTCGCCCCACAGGTGCTGGGCGCTCGCCCGCATGCCCTGGAAGACACCGAAGGCGGTGAGCACGGAGGAGTCGCCTGCGCCGCCGTTCTCGGGGGAGCGGCCGGTCGTCCAGCGGCACTCACGTGCGACGACGTCCATGTCCTTGACGTACGTGCCGACGTCGCACGCCGTGACGTAGCGACCGCCCAGGGAGGCCACGAAGCGGCCGTAGGCGAGGAGGAGCTCCTCGCTCTTGATCTGCTCCGGGTCACCGATGATCACGGCCTTGCCGCCGCCGTGGTCGAGACCGGCCATGGCGTTCTTGTACGACATCCCGCGCGCGAGGTTCAGCGCGTCGGCGACGGCCGCTTCCTCGCTCGCGTATGGATAGAAGCGGGTGCCGCCGAGGGCCGGGCCCAGGGCGGTGGAGTGGATGGCGATGACGGCCTTGAGGCCGCTGGCACGGTCCTGGCAGAGCACTACTTGCTCATGGCCGCCCTGGTCCGAGTGGAACAGGGTGTGCAGGACGCCGTTGTCTGCTTCGGTCACTGTGGTGACTCCCGGTCAAGTGGCGGCGGTTGGGCGGGCGCCCGTGCGGGTGGCGGGGCCCGATGGGCATGAGACTAGAGCCTGGAAGAACCCGGTGGCCGCGCAGTGCCGAGGATCACCCTCTCCCGGCGCAGCGACCGGTACGGCGGAGTTCGGCCATGGCACGATTTGCAGTGTTTTCCAGCCGGTGTGCGGGGGAGGGAGCAGCCGTGCCCAAGGTGTCTTCGTTGGTCGTCCCGTACGCGTCCTACTTGCGCGTCTATGAGCCCCTCGCCGCTTTCCCGGAGCCCGAGCGCGGCCACTGGTCCCGCTACGCGCGTCGCACCGACCGCCCCTCGTACCAGGACGAACTGAGGCGCTCCCTGGCGGACTTGCTGCCGACACCGCCGGTGCCCGTCCCGGTGCACGAGAGCAGCGACGCGTTCGTGGTCGAGTCCGACGGAGTGGTCTGCGTCTGCCCCTGGCGCACCCGGCTGCGCGGCTGGCAGGCCCTGGGCGAGCTGCCGGGGCAATTGCCGGCCTCGGTCCTTGACGCGGTCCTGCCGCCGGTGGTGCGCCGCCAGACGGCCGCGGACTACGAGCAGTGGCTCGTCCGCAACCCTGACGCGCGCCCCTGGATCCGTACGTCGACGTGGCAGGTGCCGCTGAACTGGTTCGTGCTCGTCGCGGACGAGGAGCGGGAGTACGAGAAGGGGACGGCGGACTCGGCGCCCGTCCTGCGCTACCGCACGCCGATGGTGCAGGCGCGGCGCCGGGTGGCCCGCGGGCTCAGGACGCTGCGGGACACCCTGGACGACGGACCGCTCGTCGACGGGCTCACGGACGTGGGCCGGTGGCTCGAGGAGTTCCATCCGCGCTCACTGGTGGAGCTCGACTACGGCGGGCTCGTGCACGCCCTGACCGAGGAGCAGCTCGACGAGGACCACTCGGCGGCTGACGTGGCGGAGGGAATCGAGGCACTGCGCAACGGCGACGGCGAGGGTGCCGGCGAGGCGTATGCGAGGCTCATGGAGCGATGGAGGGCGGTCAGGGACCGCCAGTTCTCGAACTGAACGTCGTTCGGGCGCCGGTGGGTGATTCCTACGTGGCGCCTACACGGGACGTAGGTCCCGATCCGGGCTTTTGTGTCAAGCGTGACGGACCGCACTTACGGGGCCCTTGCGCCCATCACCCCCCCTCGTGCCAAAATAGGACAAGGAGTCCGGGGAGGGCTCCTTCCGTCCGTGTAAGGGCGGAATGCTCAGCATTGCACGCTATGGGGGGTCTGTTGACTCCTGATCGCTCTGTGACTGATCGTCACTGTGGCGTGACTGTCCGCTATGGCATGGTCCATCGGCTTCCGTCGCTGATAGACACCTGGGAGGGCAATTCCATCGGTTTGGCCGACGTGGCTGGACGGATGGTGTAGTTGTAGTGCCGAGGACAAGCCGTTCGTCCTATAACCGACTCGACTCGCGTCCGCCATTTCGGGCAACGCGGGTCAAGGTGCAGAATTTAGAGGAATGAACCGAGAAGGTTCGGTTCTCCGAGGAGGCCGCTCATGACCGCTCGCACCCCTGATGCCGAGCCGCTGCTGACCCCGGCTGAGGTTGCCACGATGTTCCGCGTCGACCCGAAGACGGTGACGCGCTGGGCCAAGGCTGGCAAGCTCACGTCGATTCGCACGCTCGGCGGGCATCGCCGTTACCGCGAGGCCGAGGTCCGCGCACTGCTCGCGGGTATCCCGCAGCAGCGCAGCGAGGCCTGATTTACCGCAAAACCGCAGTACCAGGACGAAAAGTACGCCCGCTGCCGGGTCCCCCAACTCGGCCGCACCGTCCGACCCCTAGCAACACACGACGCGGGTCCCGCCCCAACGGGTCCCACGCCTGAGCCTCATGGGTGAGTCGTTTCGATCGCGCTGAACTCCGCCGGGTCCAGCGCGATCTTTTTTGTGCGCCCAGGAGGTGCTGGTGAGCGCCGCTGTGAGCGGGCTTGTTGGTCTCTGAGGAGTGCTGGGGGCGCGCTGTGGGAGGTGCCTGGCGGACGCTGTCCGGGTGGTGCAATTGCACATATTAAATTGACCGGTTGTAGGAGGGGTGTAAGTTCGGGGGTTTCAAAAACTGCTTCGGTGACACCCGTCACATGCCGGGAACCTTGTTGCCCGCGACACCATTGGGCTAGAGGGGATCCCGGACGGCGCAGGGGAGTTGACGGGTGCTGACGGCTGCCTGCCCGAGGCACCCGGCCGATCGCCCTGCTCCTCACCCTCCCACCACCGGGGTGGGTCGCGGGTCGGCTTTGGTCACGCGTTCGGGGGACTTTCATCCTCGCCCGGCTCGCAGCCGCCCTCACAGCCGCTCTGGGCGCCGGAGGAGGTCTCCAGGGCCAGCCGCTCAAGACGGTGGCAGATCGGGCAGTGCCGGGTCAGGTGGCGATAGCTCGTCGCCGCGGAGAGATGGGCCCGCAGGAGAGCGCGAGTCTCGTGCCGTGCGGACGCCGCTGAAGCCGTCATACGCCACCTCCAGATGAGGAACCGGTCCCGCCCCTGTTCCCTGCTGTCTGGGTACCGGCGGAATGTGACGCAGTCAAGATGCCGGAACACGGTGGCATGCAAGAAGGGCCGCACCCGGCTGGCGGGTACGGCCCTTCTTTTACTGCGGTCCTGACGGGATTTGAACCCGCGGCCTCCACCTTGACAGGGTGGCGAGCACTCCAAACTGCTCCACAGGACCTTGCTTTGCGGCGCTGATTGGTGCGTTGCGCTGCGAGACAGGACTCTACAGCAGCGCAGGCCCGGCGGTCGAACTCACCCGGAGTGCGCGGGCGGTCACGGTGCGGCCGCGTCGATCGCCTTCACGATCCGCTTGTCCGAGACGGGGTACGCCGTGCCGAGCGCGTGCGCGAAATAGCTGACCCGGAGCTCCTCCAGCATCCAGCGGATGTCCAGGACCTCCCTCGGCACGGGGCGGCCCTGCGGCAGTTGCTCCAGGAGCCAGGCGTACTCGTCCTGCATCTCGTGGACCTTCTCCATGCGCGAGGTGTCCCGCTGCACGTTCGTCGGCATCTGCTGGAGCCTGCGGTCGGCGGCCGTCATGTAGCGCATCAGGTCCGGCAGGCGGCGGATCCCCGTGGCCGTGACGAAGCCGGGGCCGACGAGGGCGTCCAACTGGGCCCGCACGTCCGTGAGGTTGGCCAGGAGCGTCGGGCTCTTCGTCGACTTCAGGCGGCGCTCGCAGGCCTGCCAGGCGGCGAGGACCTGCTGGACCTGGGAGACCGTGCGGACCGTCGTGTCGACGATCTCGGCACGCACCTTCTCGTACAGCTTGCGGTACGACTCCTCGTCCCACGCGGGACCGCCGAAGTCACCGATCAGCTTGTCCGCCGCCGCCATCGCGCAGTCCGCGAAGAGCGCCTGGATGGAGCCGTGCGGGTTCGCGGACAGGGCGATCTTCTGGGCGTTGGTCAGCTTGTCGGAGGCGAACTTGGCCGGATTGACCGGGATGTTGCGCAGGATCAGGCGCCGCGTGCCCTTCCACATGGCCTGCTGCTGCTCGGCCTCGGTGTCGAAGAGGCGTACGGAGACGGTGTCGCCGTCGTCCACCAGGGCCGGGAAGGCCTTCACCGGCTGGCCGGCCCGTCGCGTCTCGAAGACGCGGCTGAGGGAGCCGATGCTCCAGTCCGTGAGGCCGGCGCGTTCGACCGCCGAGCCGCCCGTCCGCTCCGCCGTCGCCGCAGCCGCCTGGGAGAGCGCCTTGCGGGCCTTCGGGCGGAGCTGGAGCTTCAGCGCCTCCAGGTCCTTGTCCTCGGCGAGCTTCTTGCGCCGCTCGTCGGTGATCCGGAAGGTGATCTTCAGGTGGTCCGGTACGCGGGTGAGGTCGAAGTCGTCCGGCGACACGGGAACGCCGACCGTCCGCTGGAGCTCGCGGGCCAGCGTGACGTGCAGCGGCTCCTGGAGCGGCACGGCACGGTCCAGGAACGCCTTCGCGTAGTTCGGCGCGGGCACGTAATGCCGGCGGACGGGCTTGGGCAGGGAGCGGATCAGCTCGATCACGACCTCCTCGCGCAGGCCCGGGATCTGCCAGTCGAAGCCGTCGGCCGTGACCTGGTTCAGGACCTGGAGCGGAACGTGCACCGTGACGCCGTCCGCGTCCGCGCCCGGCTCGAACTGGTACGTCACCCTGAACTTGAGCGGCCCCTGGCGCCACGAGTCCGGGTAGTCGTCCTTCGAGACGTCGCCCGCGCGCTCGTTGATCAGCATCGACCGCTCGAAGTCGAGCAGTTCGGGCTCTTCCCGCTGCTTCTTCTTCCACCAGGAGTCGAAGTGCGCGCCGGACACGACGTCCGCGGGCACCCGCTGGTCGTAGAAGTCGAAGAGCGTCTCGTCGTCCACGAGGATGTCGCGGCGACGGGCGCGGTGCTCCAGCTCCTCCACCTCGGTCAGGAGGCGGCGGTTGGCGGCGAAGAACTTGTGGTGCGTGCGCCAGTCGCCCTCGACGAGCGCGTTGCGGATGAACAGGTCGCGGGAGACCTCGGGGTCGATGCGGCCGTAGTTCACCTTGCGGTCGGTGACGAGCGGGACGCCGTACAGCGTCACCTTCTCGATCGCCATGACCGCGGCCTGGTCCTTCTCCCAGTGCGGCTCGCTGTACGTGCGCTTCAGGAGGTGCCGCGCGAGCGGCTCGACCCACTCGGGCTCGATCCGCGCGTTGACGCGGGCCCACAGGCGGGACGTCTCCACCAGCTCGGCGGACATGATGAAACGCGGGGGCTTCTTGAAGAGGGCCGAGCCGGGGAAGACCGCGAACTTGGCGCCACGGGCGCCCAGATACTCGCCCCGGCCGCCGCCGCGCTGCTTGGGGTCCTTCTCCTTGCTCTCCTTCGACTCCTTCACGTCCTTCATCCCGATGTGGGAGAGCAGGCCGGACAGGAGCGAGATGTGGACGTGCTGCTCGGGTGCGTCGTCCTCGTTCAGATGGATGCCCATCTGCTTGGCGACCGTACGCAGCTGCGTGTAGATGTCCTGCCACTCGCGGATGCGCAGGAAGTTGAGGTACTCCGACTTGCACATCCGGCGGAAGGAGGACGAGCCGCGCTCCTTCTGCTGCTCGCGCACGTACCGCCACAGGTTGAGGAAGGCCAGGAAGTCGGACGTCTCGTCCTTGAAGCGCGCGTGCTGCTGGTCGGCCTGCGTCTGCTTCTCCGCGGGGCGTTCGCGCGGGTCCTGGATGGACAGCGCGGCGGCGATCACCATGACCTCGCGCACGCAGCCGTTCTTGTCGGCCTCCAGGACCATGCGGGCCAGGCGCGGGTCGACGGGGAGCTGGCTGAGTTTGCGGCCCTGCTCGGTCAGGCGCTTCTTGGGGTCCTTCTGCGTCGGGTCCAGGGCGCCGAGTTCCTGGAGGAGCTGGACGCCGTCGCGGATGTTGCGGTGGTCCGGCGGGTCGATGAAGGGGAACTTCTCGATCTCGCCGAGCCCTGCCGCCGTCATCTGGAGGATGACCGAGGCGAGGTTGGTGCGCAGGATCTCCGCGTCCGTGAACTCGGGGCGTGAGACGAAGTCGTCCTCCGAGTAGAGGCGGATGCAGATGCCGTCGGACGTACGGCCGCAGCGGCCCTTGCGCTGGTTGGCGCTGGCCTGGCTGATCGCCTCGATGGGCAGGCGCTGCACCTTCGTGCGGTGGCTGTAGCGGGAGATGCGGGCCGTGCCGGGGTCGATGACGTACTTGATGCCCGGAACGGTCAGGGAGGTCTCGGCGACGTTCGTCGCGAGAACGATCCTGCGGCCCGTGTGCTGCTGGAAGACGCGGTGCTGCTCGGCGTGCGACAAGCGGGCGTAGAGGGGGAGGACTTCCGTGAAGCGGTAGTTCTTCTTGTTCAGGGCGTCCGCGGTGTCCCGGATCTCGCGCTCTCCGGAGAGGAAGACGAGGATGTCGCCCTTGCCCTCGGCCTGAAGCTCCTCGACGGCGTCCGTGATCGCGGTGATCTGATCGCGGTCGCTGTCTTCCGCGTCCTCCTCCAGGAGCGGGCGATAGCGCACCTCGACGGGATACGTACGGCCGCTGACCTCGACGATCGGGGCGTCCCCGAAGTGTCTGGAGAACCGCTCCGGGTCGATCGTCGCCGAGGTGATGACGACTTTCAGGTCCGGGCGCTTGGGGAGGAGTTGTGCCAGATAGCCGAGCAGGAAGTCGATGTTGAGGGACCGCTCGTGGGCCTCGTCGATGATGATCGTGTCGTACGCGCGCAGCTCGCGGTCCGTCTGGATCTCGGCCAGCAGGATGCCGTCCGTCATCAGCTTCACGTACGTGTCCGCGCCGACCTGGTCGGTGAAGCGGACCTTCCAGCCGACGGCCTCGCCGAGCGGGGTGTTCAGCTCGTCGGCCACGCGCTCGGCGACCGTGCGGGCGGCGATACGGCGCGGCTGCGTATGGCCGATCATGCCGCGGAGGCCGCGCCCGAGCTCCATGCAGATCTTGGGGATCTGCGTGGTCTTGCCGGAGCCGGTCTCGCCCGCGACGATCACGACCTGGTGGTCGCGGATCGCCTCGGCGATGTCGTCCTTCTTCTGGCTGACCGGCAGCTCTTCGGGATACGTGATCTTGGGCAGACGGCTGCCCCGCTCGGCCATCCGGGCCGCGGCCTTGTCGACGTCCGCGGCGATCTCGGCGAGGACGGCGGCTCGGGCATCGGGCTTGCGGATCCGGCGCGCACCCTCGAGCCGGCGGCCGATCCGGTGCTCGTCGCGCAGCGACAGCTCGGACAGGCGCGGGGCGAGGGCGTCGAGGGTGAGGGCAGGCTGCGTAGACATAACGGCGTCCAGGATCTCACCCGCCGCTCGGAGGTGGCGAACCGATTTCTCTGGCGGGGCGCCGGGGCACGTACGATTCCGGGCATGTCGTCCCGTACGCGTCTCTCGTGGTGCCCCTTGCTCGGGGTGCTGCTGGTCGTGCTCGGGGCGTTCTGCGGCCCTGGGGTGGCCGCGGAGCCGACGCCCGCGAAGCCCGAGGTGTCGGTGCAGGCCGAGGCGTCCGCCGGAGTGCCCGGCTGCGGCAAGGGCGGCCGGCAGGACGCCGGTCAGGCCCCCGCGGCCCCGCCGCGCTCCAGCTCCGCGTACGAGCTGCTGCCCGCCCTGCATCAGGCCCATGCCACGTCCGGCGCGTGGGGCGTCGGGCAGACCGTGCCGCTGCTGACGCCGGAGCGCGGGCCGCCGCCGCTGACGCCGCCCTCCCCGGTCGATCTCTCGATCCTGCGCGTGTAGAGGCCCTCGTCCCGGGCCCCTTCCACCACGTACAGGAACAGAGAGAACTCCCTGATGCCCAAGAGCGACAACAAGAGCGGCAACAGCAAGAGCGGCAACAACAAGAAGAAGAACATCGCCATCGGAGCCGGCGTGGCCCTCGCCGCCCTGCTCCTCGGCGCCGCCTCCTACAGCGCCACCAAGCCCGACGAGCCCTCCTCCGTCACCGCGAAGGAGGAGCCCGCCGCGGACGTCTCCGCCGACCCGCAGGCCGGGGTCTACCCGGAGCTGGCGAAGCTCGCCAGGCGCGACGGCAAGGACGCCCTCGCCCAGGGCCGCAAGGACGCCCCGGTCGTGCTCATCGAGTACGCCGACTTCAAGTGCGGCTACTGCGGCAAGTTCGCCCGCGACACCGAGCCCGGCCTCGTGAAGAAGTACGTCGAGGACGGCACCCTGCGCATCGAGTGGCGCAACTTCCCCATCTTCGGCGCGGACTCCGAGTCGGCGGCGCGGGGCGCGTGGGCCGCCGGTCAGCAGGGCCGCTTCTGGCAGTTCCACGCGGCGGCGTACGCCGAGGACGCCAAGGAGAAGGGCTTCGGTGGCGAGCGCCTGAAGGAGCTCGCGAAGGAGGCCGGGGTCAAGGACATCGGCCGCTTCACGGACGACGCGGGCAGCGCCGCGGCCAAGGCGGCGGTGAAGAAGGACCAGGAGGAGGCGTACGGCCTGGGGGCCACGTCGACCCCGTCCTTCCTGGTCAACGGGCGGCCCATCTCGGGCGCACAGCCGGACGAGGTCTTCGACCAGGCGATCGAGCAGGCGGCGAAGAGCGCGGGTGCCGGCTCCGGGTCGGCGGACAAGTGACCGCCGACGTCGGGTACTTCGCGGCGTTCCTGGGCGGTCTCCTCGCCCTGATCAGCCCCTGCAGCGCGCTGCTCCTCCCCGCCTTCTTCGCGTACTCGATCGACTCGACCTCACGGCTGCTCGCCCGCACCGGCATCTTCTACGCCGGTCTCGCCACGACCCTCGTGCCGCTGGGCGCGGCGGGCTCGGTGGCCGGGCGATTCTTCTTCGGGCACCGGGACCAGCTGGTGCTCGTCGCCGGGTGGCTGATCATCGCGCTCGGCGTGCTCCAGGTCGTGGGCATGGGATTCGCCTCGCGGAAGATGTCCGAGCTGTCGGGGCGCATCCGGCCGACGACCGCGGTCTCCGTGTACGCGCTGGGCGCGGTGTACGGACTCGCGGGGTTCTGCGCGGGCCCGATCCTCGGCAGCGTCCTCACTGTGGCCGCGGTGAGCGGGAGCCCTGTCTACGGGGGCCTGCTCCTCGCCGTCTACGCGCTGGGGATGGCGGTGCCGCTGTTCGTGCTCGCCCTGCTCTGGGAGCGGTTCGACCTCGGGCGGCGGCGGTGGCTGCGGGGGCGTGCCTTCCGCATCGGGCGCTTCGAACTGCACACGACCTCGCTCCTGTCGGGGCTGTTCTTCGTGGCCCTCGGCGCCCTCTTCCTGGCGTACGACGGGACCACCGCGCTGCCGGGTCTCCTGGACGTGGACGATTCGTTCGCCGTGGAGCGCTGGGCCGGGGGCGTGGGCCGTGCCGTACCGGACTCGGTGCTGCTCGTGGGCGTGGTGGCGCTGGTGGGCGGCTGGTTCGGGGTGCGGGCGTGGCGGAAGCGGGCGCGGACTCGGGCGCGGACGAGTGGGCCGGTTGAGGCCGAGCGGGGGTGAGTCCGTTTCAGGTGTTTTAGCCTGATTCGTATGGCCGAACAGCTTGATCACGAAGAACACCGGCATGGAGCCCACGGCGCTCACGGCGCCCACGGACGGGCTCCCACCGGGCGTGAGCGGTGGTCGGCGTTCAAGGACTCGCCCTTCCTGCCCGCGGTCGTCCTCGTGTTCATCCTGGCGGCGGCCGCGGGGCTCTTCGCGGGCTCGTACACGTACTCCATGGCGAAGCCGACCCCGCACCACATCCCCACCGCGGTGGTCGGCGCCCAGGAGGCCACGCGCGGCAAAGCGTTCCTCGACGGCATGGAGAAGGCGCTGAACGCCTCCCTGGAGGTGCACGAGTACGACAGCGTCGCCGCGGCGCGCAACGCCGTGGCGGAGCAGAAGGTCTTCGCGATCCTCGCGGTGGCTCCGGGCGGCGGGGACAAGGTGACGTTCGACGTCTCCGGCGCCTCGGGGGCGTCGGTCGCCCAGCTGCTCGCCGAGGCGGCGCCGAAGGTGGGCAAGGAGGTGGGGGTGCCGGTCACGGTGAAGGACATCAAGCCCCTCCAGGAGGGCGACCCGCGAGGGCTCGCGATCTTCTACATCTCGCTCGCCGCGGTGATCATCGGCTTCGTCGGGGCGATCCAGCTGAGCGTGCACGCCCGGGGCCTGAATCCGGCCGAGCGCATCGCCTTCACCATCCTCTACTCGCTGCTCGGCGGCTTCGTGATCGCGGCGGTGGTGGACTGGTGGCTGGGGGCGGTGAACCTGCCGTTCGTCGAGTCGTGGCTGATCCTGGCGCTGACGATGTTCGCGTCGGGGATGGTCAACACGATGTTCAACACGCTGTTCGGGCGCTGGGCGATGATCCCGACGTGGGGCCTGATGGTGCTCCTGGGCAATCCGTCGTCGGGCGGCGCGGTCTCCTGGCCGCTGCTCCCCTCGGTGCTCGGCCACATCGGGCAGTGGCTGCCGCCGGGCGCGTCGGTGAACGCGCAGCACACGGCGGTGTACTTCGGCGGCCACCAGCACGCGTTCCCGTTCCTGGTCCTCGCGGGGTGGGCGGTCCTCGCGTCCGTGGTGTTCTGGGTCTGGCGGCACCGGCACCCGGGCGGACGGGAGAGGCCCGCGGCCCACGCGGCGGCCCCGGCGGCCTGACCGGACGGGGGAACGCGAAAGGCCCCGTCCATCGGACGGGGCCTTCGAAGAGGTGGCTGGGGCCGGGATCGAACCGGCGACCTATCGCTTTTCAGGCGATCGCTCGTACCAACTGAGCTACCCAGCCACGCGATCCGCGTGGAATCGCAAGCGGTCCTGACGGGATTTGAACCCGCGGCCTCCACCTTGACAGGGTGGCGAGCACTCCAAACTGCTCCACAGGACCAAGCGTTGTGCGAGCACTAGTCTCGCACAAGGTGTTGCGTGCCCCCAACGGGATTCGAACCCGTGCTACCGCCTTGAAAGGGCGGCGTCCTGGGCCACTAGACGATGAGGGCTAAGGGCCCACCTGGGCGCTTTGCAGCGCGTCGGGGACGTGAGAAGCATATGGGATGCGGGGAGCTATCGCCAAAACGGTTATCGGGGGGCGGGGGAACCGCTCCCCGGGGAGCGCCCCGGAGGGGCCGGCGACGGTGTCGCCCCGGGCTGGTTCTCCTTCGGCAGATGGCGGCTGACCTCCGCCTTCGTCAGACCGAGGCCGCCCAGTTTGATCTCGTCCCAGGCCTGCAGCCGCCGGGTGTCCCGGTCCAGGTAGAGGACGGACGTCTCGACCGGGTCGGGGTACTTGCCCTCCACCGCCCGGAGCCCGCTGCCTCCCGTGGACCCCTCGATGCGCAGCCGGGTCCCGCCGTCCATGACCTCCATCTCCGAGTGGTGGACGTGGCCCGCCAGGACGAGCGGCACCTCGCCGTCCGTCTCCCGCGCGGCATCGGGGTTGTGCGCGACGGCCACGTCCACGGGGGTGCCCGCCGTCTGCTGGTCGCGCAGGGCGGAGGCGAGGCGGATGCCCGCCATCTCCTCGACGGGCTTGCCCTCCGCCGCCACCGAGCGGTCCGGCGTGTACTGGGGATCGCCTGTCCCGGCGAACCGCAGGCCCGCGACCGACACGGCCCTGCCCTCGTCCAGTACGTGCACGTTCTTCATGCGCTGGAGGTAGCGCTGGGTGGTGGCCGAGTCGTGGTTGCCGCGGACCCAGACGTACGGGGCGCCGAGATCCTCGATCGGGTCCAGGAAGGCGTTCTCGGCGGCGCTCCCGTGGTCCATGGTGTCGCCGGAGTCGACGATGACGTTGATGTCGTACTGCTCCACAAGCGAGGCGATGATCTTCCAGCTCGCCGGGTTGAGGTGGATGTCCGAGACGTGCAGGACGCGGATCGTGGACGGGTCCGGCTGGTACGCGGGGAGCGTCGACGTCGCGTCGTACAGCTTCGTCACGTTGGTGACCAGGCGCGCCAACTCCTGCTGGTAGACGTCGAACTCGCTCACGATGCTGCGCGCGTTGCCGACCACCGAGGGCGCGCTGCTGAGGAGGCCGGAGAACTTCGGCTCCAGGACGGACTTCGGGTTCCACGTCGCGTACGCCGCCGCGCCCGACGCGGCGAGCAGGGCCAGCGCGAGACCGCCCGCCGCCAGGGCCCGGCGCGGGCGCCGGTAGACCGCGAGGCCCAGCGCCGTGGCGCCCGCGACGACGGCGGCGCAGGAGCGTACGGCCAGGTCGAGCGTGCCGTGCCCGACGTCCTTGGCCACCTCGTCCTGGAGTCCCGCGATCCGCTCGGGGTGGTCGACCAGGGCCTGGGAGCGGACCGGGTCCAGGCGGTCCACGTCCACGTCCAGGCGGATGGGCGCGACGTGCGAGCGCAGTTCGAGGGCGCCCAGCGGGGAGACGTCGATCTTCGTGCCGCCGGTGAGCGAGGGGCGCAGCGTCATCCGCGTGTCCATGGGCCCCACGGGCGCGTGCACGCTGCCGACGATCAGCAGGCCGAGCCAGGCGCCGAAGAGGACGACCGCGACCAGGCCCAGTGCGCGGCCGTAGGGATGCGGAGGGTGGACGAGCTCGCCCACCGGGCGGGGGTGGCGGGATCGGTAGTGGCGTACGAGGGCGGCGGGCGCACGGAAGACGCGAAGCCGGACCATTGGGGCCGTATGCCCATGGGGAGGGGCGGCCATGCGGGGCGGTGGCCGACAATGGGGGAGTGCTGGAGATGACGCGGGAAGAGTTCGAGGAACTGGTCGCCGAGGCGCTCGACCGGATTCCTCCCGAGTTGACGCGGTTGATGGACAACGTGGCGGTGTTCGTGGAGGACGAACCACCGGCCGAGGACCCCGAGCTGCTCGGGCTCTACGAGGGAACGCCGCTGACGGACCGGGGCGAGTGGTACGCGGGAGTGCTGCCGGACCGGATCACCATTTACCGGGGGCCGACGCTGCGCATGTGCGAGTCGCGCGAGGACGTGGTCGCGGAGACCGAGATCACCGTCGTGCACGAAGTCGCACATCACTTCGGGATCGACGACGAGCGCCTGCACGCCCTGGGCTACGGCTGACGGAAGGCGGCAGGTCCGTCCGCCGGTCCGTGTCCTCTTGCGGGGCAAGGGAGTTGGGTAGGACGTCCCCGCTTCTCAGCGCCTCGGAGGTGCTAGGCCGTGCGCCAGTTGTACGTTCCTGTCCGGTTGGCCGCGGCGGCGGTGGCCGTCATGGCGACCGCGGGCTGCATGAGCATCGGCGACGACGACGGCGGTGAGCCGGGACCCGCGCGGTCCGTCGGCGAGCGCAGCGCGGCGGCCGCCCCGGACGGCGGAGGTGCCACGCCGGGCGCGGATTCCGCCGGCGGTGGCGGCGAGGGCCGCGATGACGCGAAGGGCGGCAAACGCGGCAAGGGCGGCAAGGGGAAGAGCAAGGGCAAGGGGGGCTCGGGCGCGCGCGGCGGGTCCGGTTCCGACGCCGCCCAGGCCTCTGCCTCCGCGTCCGGCGGCGGCGACCCCGCCCCGCCGACGGGCGACGGGCGCCCCTCGCCCACCAGGACCAAGCCCGACGCGCCGCGCCCCACGCCGACGCCCGACCCGCCGAAGCCGACCCCCACGCCGACTCCCGAGCCCACCCCGGAGCCCTCGTCGTCGGCGCACGAGCCTCCGAAGCAGGACGCTCAGCTGGGGGAGCGGTCGGAGGGGCTCAGGTCTCGTGAGCCGTCGCCGGAGGCGGGTCCGGCGTAGAGGGTCGGGGTGGCTTGGTCTCGGGTGGCTTGAGCCGGGGTCTCCCGCTGTCCGAAACCCGCTTCCTCGCAGGTGAGACAGGCCGTAAGGGGTGGAATCCAAGGTGCCCCGGAGGATGCGGTTTGCCTTCGGGGGGGTTGGGTGCGTATGGTGGTAGATCGTTTGATCCCATTTGCCCGGCGCCGAAAAAGAAGAGCGCCGCGTGGCGCGTACTCTCCCTTGCCGTGGCTGACCGCATCGAGGCGGTCCATTGCGAAATCACGGAGTTGACGGGCGCGTGCCGAGACTCCGGAAGGTTTCGCATTTCGCATGTCCATTTCTCACTCTGACCACGCCGTCCTGCCCGAGAACGAGACGACCGACGAGCTGACGGCTCAGACCGTCACCGAGGCCGTCGAGACGGTCCAGGCCACCGACGTCGCCGACGTCGTGGAGGCCGCCGAGCAGGTCGTCGTGGAGACCGAGGCCGCCGCCGAGGTCGAAGAAGCCGCCGAAGAGGCCGAGACCGGCCCCACCTTCGGTGACCTCGGACTGCCCGAGGGCATCGTCCGCAAGCTCGCCCAGAACGGCGTGACCTCCCCCTTCCCGATCCAGGCCGCGACCATCCCGGACGCCCTGGCCGGCAAGGACATCCTCGGCCGTGGCCGCACCGGCTCCGGCAAGACCCTCTCCTTCGGCCTGCCGATGCTGGCGACGCTGGCCTCCGAGGGCCGCACCGAGAAGAAGAAGCCCCGCGGCGTCATCCTCACGCCGACGCGTGAGCTCGCGATGCAGGTCGCGGACGCGCTCCAGCCGTACGGCGACGTGCTCGGCCTGAAGATGAAGGTCGTCTGCGGCGGTACGTCGATGGGCAACCAGATCTACGCGCTCGAGCGCGGCGTCGACATCCTCGTCGCCACCCCGGGCCGTCTGCGCGACATCATCAGCCGTGGCGCCTGCTCGCTCGAGAACACCCAGATCGCGGTGCTCGACGAGGCCGACCAGATGTCCGACCTGGGCTTCCTGCCCGAGGTCACCGAGCTGCTCGACCAGGTTCCGTCCGGCGGCCAGCGCATGCTGTTCTCGGCCACGATGGAGAACGAGATCTCCACGCTGGTCAAGCGCTACCTGAACAACCCGGTCACGCACGAGGTCGACAGCGCCCAGGGCAACGTCACGACCATGACCCACCACATCCTGATCGTGAAGCCGCGCGACAAGGCGCCCGTCACGGCCGCCATCGCCTCGCGCAAGGGCCGCACGATCATCTTCGTCCGCACCCAGCTGGGCGCGGACCGCATCGCCGAGCAGCTCTGCGAGTCCGGCGTGAAGGCCGACGCGCTGCACGGCGGCATGACGCAGGGCGCTCGTACGCGCGTTCTTGAGGACTTCAAGAAGGGCTACGTCAACGCGCTCGTCGCCACCGACGTCGCCGCGCGCGGCATCCACGTCGACGGCATCGACCTGGTCCTGAACGTGGACCCGGCCGGCGACCACAAGGACTACCTGCACCGCTCGGGCCGTACGGCCCGCGCCGGCCGCAGCGGCACGGTCGTCTCCCTCTCGCTGCCGCACCAGCGCCGCCAGATCTTCCGCCTGATGGAGGACGCGGGCGTCGACGCCACGCGTCACATCATCAACGGCGGCGGCACCTTCGACCCGGAGGTCGCCGAGATCACCGGCGCCCGTTCGATGACCGAGGTGCAGGCCGACTCCGCGGGCAACGCGGCGACCCAGGCCGAGCGTGAGGTCAAGGACCTCACCAAGGAGCTGGAGCGCGCGACCCGTCGCGCGACGGAGCTGCGCGAGGAGGCCTCGCGTCTCACCGCGCGTGCCGCCCGCGAGCGTGGCGACGACCCGGAGACCGCGGTCGCCGAGGCCACCGCCGCCGCCGAGGCCGAGGTCGAGGCCGCTGTCTCCGTCCCGGAGCAGCCCGCGGTCGCGCCTCGCGAGGAGCGCCGTCCGCAGCGTGACGAGCGCGGCAACTACGAGCGTGAGCGCCGCGACGACCGCGGTGGCCGTTCCTTCGAGCGCCGTGACGACCGTTCCTCGGGTGGCTTCCGTGGCGGCGACCGCCGTGAAGGTGGCGACCGTGGCGGTTTCCGTGGGGGCGACCGACGTGAGGGTGGCGGCTTCAACCGCGACCGCAACGACCGTCCCTCGGGCGGTGGCTTCCGTGGCGGCGACCGTCGTGAGGGTGGCGGCGGCTTCAACCGCGACCGCAACGACCGTGGTGGCTCCGGCTTCCGCCGCGACGACCGTCCCTCGGGCGGCGACCGTGGTGGCTTCCGTGGGGGCGACCGTCGTGAGGGTGGCGGCTTCAACCGCGACCGCAACGACCGTCCCTCGGGCGGCGGCTTCCGTGGGGGCGACCGTCGTGAGGGTGGCGGCGGCTTCAACCGTGACCGCAACGACCGTGGTGGCTCCGGCTTCCGCCGCGACGACCGCCCCTCCGGCGGCCACCGTGGCAGCGACCGTCCGTTCAACCGCGACCGCCGCGACGACCGCCCCGCGGGCGGCTCGGGTGGCTTCCGCTCCGGCGGCCACGACCGCCCGTCGTACAACCGCAACTCGGGCACGTCCGGCACCGGCACGGGCACCGGCTCCTTCGGCCGCCGCGACGACAAGCCGCGCTGGAAGCGCAACGGCTGACGCCTGCTGAACAGTTGAACCGAAGGGCCCGCACAGCTTGCTGTGCGGGCCCTTCGTCGTGCGCGGGTTCTGCGGGCCGTGTCGATGTCAGTACGTGCTGTTACCTTCGGGCTTGATCGAAGCGGTGGTCCGGTGGGGAGCCGGGCCCAGAGGGAGGGGACCCCGTGATTCGTCATGCCTTCGTACACAGCGCGGTTGCCGTCGCGCTCGCGTCATCGGCCGTCGTCGCCACGCCATGGGCGGCCGCGGCGGCGGATAACAGGCCGCCGGATCAGCCGGCGCTGTCCGAGCTCATGACCGGGGGCAAGAAGTGCGCGAGCGGGACGGAGAGACCGTACGTACGCACCCGGCCGCAGTTGAGCGCGGTGCTCCGTGACCCTGACGCCCAGCCGGTCTCCGCGGAGTTCGAGGTCTCGTGGCGGGACGCGGCGGGGGAGAGACAGGTGCGCACGGCCGCCACGACGTCACGCCGCAGCGGCAGCGAGGTGCGGTGGAGCGTCCCGGAGGACGTGCCGGCGGCCACCGACGTGGACTGGCGTGTGCGGGCCTTCGACGGCACGGCGTGGGGTCCGTGGAGTTCCGACGGCGACCGCGGCACCTGTGGGTTCGTGTACGACATCGAGGAGCCGGCGAAGCCGTCCGTGTCGTCACCGGAGTACCCGGACGACACGGAGTCCTGGCACGACGGAGTGGGCGCGTACGGCACGTTCACGGTCGACTCCTCGTCGGACGACACCGTGTCGTACGTCTACCGCTTCGCCGCCGAGAAGCAGCAGACGGCAGAGCCGAAGGAGCCGGGGGGCCCGGTCGAACTGCGCTGGATGCCGAAGTCGTCCGGCCTGCAGCAGCTTTCGGTCCAGGCGATCGACCGGGCGGGCAACGCGAGCGAACCCGTCAACTACCAGTTCCGGGTGGCCAGTGGCCGTACGCCCGTCGCCGGGTGGAAGCTCGCCGACCCCGCGGGTTCGGTCCGGGCCGACGCCTCAGCGGGCGGCAGACCCGCCGAAGCGGTCGGGTCCGTCACCTTCGGTGCCGAGGGGCCGTCCCGTACGGACGTGAAGTCGGCGGTGGAGCTGGACGGTTCGGGCGGCGGTCATCTCACGTCGGGCGCTCCGGCGGTGGATGCCGGGGAGGCGTTCGCGGTCAGCGCGTGGGTGCGTCCGGGGGAGGCGGGCCGGGACATGACGGCGGTGAGCCAGGGTGGAGATGACGGGCCCGCGTTCGCGCTCGGGGCGGATGCCGAAGGGAACTGGTCCTTCTCGCTCGGTGGTGGCACGTCGGTCCGGGCGGAGGGCGGGCTGCCCGAGAGCGGGGAGTGGGCGCACCTGACGGGTGTGTACGACCCGGTGGAGCGTGCGGCGCTCCTCTACGTGAACGGCCGCCTCGTCGGCACCGCGGAGAGCGCCTCGGCACCCGGGGGTTCCGGAGCCCTGCAGATCGGCCGGTCCTGGGACGGCCGGATCGCCGACGTACAGGTGTGGGACCGGGTGGTCGTCCCGGCGGAGGCGGCGGCGCTCGGGAAGCGCGCGACCGTGCGGGAGGGGCACTGGCAGTTCGACGAGTCGGCCGCGGGAGCCAGCCCGGAGCACGACGGCCGGCAGTCGATGAAGCTGGGCGGGGACGCCCGGATCCAGCGCGATGACAGCGACTGCGGCCTCGACCCGGATTGCGTTCCCGGCGAGACACCGATGGTGGGGGAGGGCCAGCTGAAGCTCGACGGTGAGGGGGACCACGCGGCGACGGACGGTCCGGTGGTGGACACGGGCGACAGCTTCTCGCTGGCTGCGCATGTGCAGTTGGATCCCGCGGCCGAGGGCCGCACGATGACGGTTCTGTCGCTTCCGGGCGAGCAGACGGATGTTGCCGCGCTGCGCTACACGCCGGAGCAGCAGAGCTGGGAACTGACGCTGGCCCACGAGGACCGGGCCGGAGCGGAGACGACGAAGCTGACGGCGGACAACGACTGGGCGTCGAGCGGCCAGCCCCATCACTTGGCGGTGGTGTACGACGACGGTGCCGACGAGGTCCTGCTGTACGTCGACGGACATCTGTCGGCCAAGGCGCCGTTCCACCACAGCCCCCCGGCCACCGGAGGGTTGCAGGTCGGGCGTGCCGCCCAGGCGGACGGCGGGAGCGAGTATCTGCATGGTGCCGTTGACGACGTGCAGGCGTATGCGGGGGCGCTCAGTGAGCGGCAAGTGGTGGTGCTGAGTGGCGGAGGGACGTCGGTCTGACCGGTAGGTCGTTACCGTGCGACGGGCCCGGGAGGTGATACCCGATCGGATGGGCGGGCCTCTGCGGCTATGCTCGGGGGGTGCGTCCGCACGGACCGTTAGCTCAATTGGCAGAGCAGTGGACTTTTAATCCATTGGTTGTGGGTTCGAGTCCCACACGGTCTACGACGAAAGCCCAGCTCGGGAGGTATCCCGGCTGGGCTTTCTCGCTGTTTGGGGTCCTGCTGGCCCCCACGCTCTCACGCTGCTCTCACGAAAGATGTCGATCTTTCCTTCCGGAGGTGACTCCCCCGGCGCGGGGGCTGGGCGCCGGGGGAGCCTGTGGGTGGCGTCCGGGGGTGGGCGCCGCCCCTCTCCGCCGCGCTGCCTCTCCAAGCTGGCGGCGGGAGTTCACTCAGCAATGTAGGCGTATACCTACAGACATTCGATCATGCAGCCACAACGGTTGGCGAGGTGCCATCCGCCTACCCCCCGCCCGACTGGATCCTGATTCGCCGCCTGGCTCTGGGGGCTCGTATCCGCGCCGTGCGGCAGGAGGCGCGGATGACGCAGGAGACAGTTGCGCTGAACGCTGGCCTAGACAGGCCGTCGCTCGTGAAGATCGAGGCGGGTAAGCAGTCTCCGAGCGCGGACACCCTCTTTCGTATCGCCGAGGCGCTCGGCGTATCGGTCCGCGACCTCTTCTGACACGAGCGGCTCGACCAGCAACCGGATGCCGGGTGCCGGCCGAGCCGCGACCCGCGGCTGGCGCGCGCTGTGTGATGAGCAAGCGCACCCACCGCGGGGTCTGTACGGGCGGCCCGCCCCCCATGAGCTCACCTTCGGGCGGGCCGCCCTCTTCCCGTTCCGCGTCTCCGACATAGCCGCGGTACGGGAATCTCAGCTGGCCTGCGTCTCGCCTCCGCGGCGCGGCCAGTCGATGCGTTGATAGGCGTGGTGGTGTCCGCCGCTGTGCCGAGGTGGGAGGGTGCAGCGGAAGTTCGTTCCCTGCTTACGGATGTGGCAGATGCCGGGGATCATGGTGCGCTCGCTCATCGCCGTGCCACCTTCAGGGTCGCCCGCAGTGCGCTGCCTCCCTCGCAGAGGGCAGGGGCGTCGTTGCACTGCTCGCAGCTCTGCGTGTGGTCAAGGAGCGCCTTGTAGACGTTGGTCTTGGCGCAGGAGCGGCAGGCTCGGGGGAACCAGTGAGTGCAGCTGCCGTGCGCGTCTACGGACCGCTCGCCGAGGTTCACGGCCGTCGCATTGGAAAGGGCCACGGCACACCACACGCATGCCCTACCGCGCACCTGCGGCTCGGAAAGGCTACAGACGTCGGGCAGGGGCACGGGGTGGGGCGTTGAGGTTTTGGACATCGGCGTCTCCGGGTCGCGGCCGCATGGTCGCGGCGTCGGCCTTCGCCTGGCGGGGGTGAGCCGACGCCGCGTCATACGGATCACGCTACGAAGCCGCGTGATCGCGTCCCAGTGACAAAGAGCACCAGTCCGATAGGCGATTATCCCGTAACTAGGACGTGTTGTCCTACAGCGTCGGGTCGACTCCCAGCCGTGAAGCAAGGCCCCGCAGGCGGGAGTTGCGGCGCCGCTCAGCTTCCAGCATCTCGGCGACGGTGGTGGCCGCCAGTGTCTGGAACTTGATCCACTCGGGCTGGTCCTGCTCGATCTGCAGGAGATCCGTGAGCGCGCCTTCCTGGTCGCCGGTCTGATACTTGGCCTGAGCAACGTCGACGCGGTGGGAGGCGGAGTGAACGGGGCGGCTGATGCTTGCCAGGTTCACCTCGGCGGCCATACGCAAAGCCTCGGCCGGGTGGCTCTCGGTACCTGCCAAAGAGATGTTGACCTTCTGGGTGCGCACGTCCGCGACCGAGAAGGCACTGCCGTAGGCGCGGGTGGGCCCGGAACGGATGGCCGCCGACTCTGCGGTGGTGAGCAGGTGCAGCGCTTCGTCGTGCTGGTCACGTCGGGCGGCCGGCGTCGCGGCGGCAACCAAGAGGTTGCCGAACACCGCGAGCTGCTCGGAGGTACCGCGGCGGAAGCTCGGCTCCAGGTCGTCGGCCTTCTTCTCAGCGACAGCCTGTGCCTGCTCCCAGCGGCCCTGACGCAGCAGGACCCACGACAGAGTCGAGACGCCCATGCCTTCGGCGAGCGGGTCGGAGGCACGCTGTGCAGCGGCCAGCTGCTTCTCGACGGCACCGAATGCCCAGTCGGGGTGTCCGGCCTGCGTCGCCAGGGACGCGGCGAGCTGGTAGGCGAGGGCGAGTTGCTGCCATACGCGCTCGGTGGGCGTCTCGCGGGCGACGGCGCGGCCGTCGCGCAGGAGCGTGGGCAGGGTGCTGGATAGCTCGGAGTAGTCGCCTGCCCAGTACTGGCCGGTGGCGTGGACGATGCTGGACACCCAGGCGTCTGCGGTCGGTGGGGCCTCGGGGTCGCCATCGAGAGGGACGCCGGGCAGGGCGTCAATGTCCTGGATGGCGTCGCGCAGGGCGATCAAACCGCCGTCGGCGGTGAGTTGCGGGGTCACAGTCGGCTGTCCTAGCAGGCGCTCAAGCTGCACATCCAGGGCTCGCGCGAGGGCGCGCAGAGTCGTGATGCGCGCGGACTGTCTGATTCCCTGCTCCAGCTTGCGGATCGTGTCCACCGATACGCCGGAGCGTTCCGCCAGCTGCTCCTGAGTGGCGTCCCGGAATTCGCGGAAGATACGAATGCGGTCGCCGATGCTCTTGTCCATGTAGACCCCCGCCAGAAGGTGTTGCGTCCACGCTACTCCTGGCGCTCCTCCCTGGACATGGCGAAAGGCCCCCTGCGCTACCGCAAGGGCAGCGCAGGGGGCCAGGTCATGATCCGGTGTGCATGTGCTCGCGTACTCGGTCGTGAATATCGCTCGGGTCTGGGGTGATGCCTCGGTCTCGCATTCGATGGATGAGCCGGTCGACGGTCCATGAGTAGGCGAGGACCAGGCCGGACAACCCGTCGATGCGTTCGTTCTGCTTCTCGACCTTCGTCTTCAGCTCATCGCGGATCTCCTTGAAGGCTGTCAGGTCGGCTTGCCGCTGGGCTGGTTCCGCCGCCACCTGCGCCTGAGCGCGGGTGGCTTCTGCCGTGGTGCGGGCCGCAGCTCGTGTGGCGCGCGCCGCGAACAGGCCAGCGCCGAGCAGGGCGGCCGCTCCGAGGATGGAGCCGATGATGCCTGCGGCGACCCCCCATGTGCCGTTCATCTACCACGCTCCCGTCGCGCAGTGTGGGGGACGGAGTGTTCTGGCAGGGTCGCCAGGAACAGGATCAGCCCGACGTGGCCGATGCCGTACCAGGCGGCGACGGTCAGTCCTCGGAGGTACTCGCCCGTCAGGCCGCCCCACAGGAACGCCGCCCCCCACACGAACGGCGGCACGAGGGCGGCGAAGAAACCCAGACCGTCGCGGCCGACGCGGAGCCAGGCGCAGGTGAACGTCACCAGACCGCAGATGATCCAGACGGAGGACCAGCAGCGGATGTCCGCGAAGCGAGTGAGCAGCCCGAGGCCGAGCGGGCTCGGGTCGGGTTGCAGGGCATAGCCGAGGCCGAAGCACACCTTCGCGGAGCCGAGCAGCGCGAGCGCGATACCTCGGCGGCCCAGCCTCGTGCGGAGGCGGCGGGCCGCCCGGCACATCAGACGACCGGCTCGGACGGCGCCGGGGCGGACGGCTTGTTGGGCACGGCGTAGGTGATGCCCCAGGCGCCGAGGACGGCGAGCACGATCGTGACGCCCTCGCCGGTGGTGAGGGTGCTGTCCTGCACGGCGGTGACTGCGGCCGTGGCGCCGGCCGCCAGTCCCGCAACGAGCGACTTGGCGAAGCTGGAGATGCGCATGGTGGTCCTCACTTCTTGGGGAGCTTGAGCTTCTGACCGGCGTGGATGACGTAGGGGTCCTTGATGCCGTTGAGCTTGGCGATCTCGCCCCAGCGCGCGGCGCTGCCGAGCCTGGTCTTGGCGATCTTCGAAAGGGTGTCGTGCTCGCGGACGGTGTACGACGTGGAGCCGGACCCGGGCTTGGACTTGAGGCGCGTGGTGATGCGGGCCTGCATCGCCGTCCAGTCGACGCCGCGCGGGTCGACCTTGCCGGGCTGCCAGTCGAGGTGACGGATCACCGAGCGGACCGTCCAGCCGTGCTTCCGGCACAGCGCGGCGCCGACCATTTCTATGGCGAGCAGCTGGGCTTCGGGCCAGGGGTCCTTGCCGTTGCCGAGGTTCTCGCACTCGAAGCCGTAGAAGTGGCGGTTGCCGTCGGTGTTCGCCTCGTTGTCCGGTGGCAGGGCGCGCTCGGCGATGACGGCCTGCAGCACGTCGTCGTCGCCCAGGCCCGCGTGGTTGGCGCGGCCGTAGCCGACGACGTGAACGCGGCCGTCCTTGGTGATGACGCCGTGGCACAGCGGGCCGGGCAGGGAGGCGTGCCCGTCGCGGCAGATCTTCACTGTGGCCGCGCTGCCCTTGGTCACGGTGTGGTGGATCATCACGCCGTGCACGGGACCCCACGGCCCCTTGTGGTTGCGGTTGTGGTTCCGCCAGTCGCCGACCTCGACGACGGTCAGGCCCTCGTCACGCAGGGCGGCCAGGAACGTGGACGGGGCCAGGGGTGGCGCCATGAGGTCTCCAGACATGAGAAACGCCCCGGCCATTGGCGGGGCGTGCGGGTGAGCGGAGGGTCAGGCGGCGTATCCGTAGGCGAGGATCGCGGAGCCCGCGAAACTGGCCGCGGTGAAGGCGCCGGCGGTGACGGTGGGCGGGGTGGTCTGGCCGCTGTTGGTGGCGCCCAGGCCCGGGGCGGAGGTGCCGCCCGTGATGAGGCGGCCCTCGCCGATCAGGGACGGCGTGGTCGTCGCGGCGATCATGAAGCCGTAATAGTGCAGCCCGGTGTAGGTGGTGGTGTACGAGCTGGCCGCCCCGGCGGTCGTCTGCGCGATGGCCAGCGTCTTGGCCGTGTTCGCCCCCCACGCCGCGGTGGTGGCGTCCGCGGTACGGGCCAGCGCCACGCGTGAGGCGTTGTGCAACGTGAACCACTGGTTAGTCAGCGTCGCTCCGGCGGTGTTGCCGGACGTGAAGCTAATGGCCGAGAGCGGGGTGCCCTTGGGTAGCCACACCGGGATCAGGTACAGCCAGCCTGAGGTGGGCTGGGATTCGCCGCCGCACCGCATGCGGCTGGTGGTTTCCCAGCGGCCGGCCGGTCGAATGGCGTCCTCGATGGCACCGAATCCGGAGTCGAACGGGCTGGTCTCGGCGCCGCTCGAGGCGTCGGCGACCGAGCCGAAGGTGTTGCCGTACCTGCGCAGGCCGGTGACCGTGTTGGTGACGTTCAGGCCCGCGAGGGTGGTGTCCCTGCTGCGGCTGTGGCGGACGACCGGGCGCACGGTGCCGGTGCTGATCTGCACCCCGTAACCGGTCAGGGCGTAGGTGTCACAGTCGTCGACGATGACATCGGCGCCGTCCCAGATGTGGATGCCGTTGGCGGTGGTGCCGGTGACCGAGCAGCCTTCCAGCGTCACATCGGTCGCGGCAGCGGCCGGGGTCGAGCGGGAGTCCACGGTGATGCCGGCGCCGGTGGCGCCGTTGACGTTGGCGCGGATCCGGCCGCGGCGGGTGCCTAGGGTGCTGACGGCGGTGGCGCCGCAGCCGCGGGCCAGAACCTGATCGACGGTGTAGTCCTCGACGTCGATCAGGCGGACGGCCTGCGAGGCGATGTCCCGGGTGATGACGCCCGCTACGCGCAGGCCCTGTACGTATCCGGTGTCCTCGCCCTCGACGCGGACCGCCGCGTCGTAGGCGCCGCCGCCGACCATCTGCACGTCGTCGATGGTGACGTTGCGCAGGGGCTCGCTGCCCGCGATGGTCGGTGCGCCGCCGCCGGCCGGGGTGCGGTGCGAGGCGGTCCCGGAGTCCAGGGTGCGGATCCTGACCCCGGCGCCGCAGTCCTTCAGCGTGAGGCCGGTGATGGTGCAGTCCTGCCAGGTGTAGGCGCCAACTGCCCACTGGGCCAGGCCCTCGCAGTACAGGTCCCGGACGACGATGCCGGTGTGCGGCTTACCTGGCGAGGCAGAGTGGGAGCCCACGCCGCGCGGCCAGGCCGTAGTGCCGGGAGTGCCGGAGGGACCGACGGTGCACCCCGCGATGACAACGTCCGCGCACGCGGTGTCGTCCGCGGGGCCGAAGCCGCCAAAATAGGCGCTGCCCTTGGCCAAATCGGGCTGGATGAACTCGCTGAAGTCCCTGCCTCCGGGGTCGAGGTAGCCCAGGCCGCGCACGCGCTCGATGCGGCAGGTCTTCACGGCGTTGATCTCGATGCCGTGATAGCCGCACACGTCCTTGATCAGGGTGTCGCGGATGGTGATGTTCTCGGCGTGGCCGATGCTCATGCACATCGCGGACGTCGGGTAGGCGGTCGCCCTCGCGTCCCAGGTACCGCCCTCGATGATGATGTTGCCGTGCCCGGTGTAGCCGCCGTAGGACTGGGCCGCATCTCCGTTCAGGAGCATGGTGCCCGCGCCCGCGCGCCGGATGGTGGCCCCCTCGAGGAGAGTCAGCCGCGTCTGGCCGTAGATGCGCAGGGGCAGGGTGGAGGCGTCCCAGGTTCCCGACGGGACGATGACCCAGCCGCCGCCAGCATCCCGGCACGCGTTCAAGGCGGCCTGCAGCGCGGACCCCCCGGTGCCCCACAGCCGCGGGTTGTAGATGCGCATGCCGACGAGGGAGACCTGCCCGGCCACGAACGTGCCGGGAGTCTCCAGGACGCCGGCGGCCGAGCGGTAGAGGAAGGTGTCACGGGCCGCGTTGCCGGGCCCCCATTCCTGACGGCCACCGGCCTGCACGTGCCAGCGGTCCACGGAGTCGCCGTTGACCAGTGCGGCCAGGGCTGCCGAGGTGGAGGCGCTCAGGGACACCTCGGCTTTGCCGGTCAGGGTGCCGCCGGTCTTGTCGTACTTCTCGGCCAGGGCCTCGGTGTCGCCGACGCCTTCGCGGGCGCCCTCGTACCAGCGCACCGGCTGCCCGGAGGGGCCGTTGTACTCGTACTCGATCTGCTTGTAGCCCTCGGCCTTGAACGTGCGGATCGCACCGGGGGTGTCGCTGTCGGCCGGGTTGGAGCGCAGCTGCGCGATGGGGGTGGTGCCGTCCTCCTCGTACAGAGCGGTGATGATGGCGCCCGTGCCCGCGGCGCGCACGATGAGCGGGTAGTCGGGCACGGCGTCGCCGGTGACGGTGGTCAGGACGGCGGCAGGGTTCCCGCCGAAGGTGTAGAGCGCCATGCGGGACCCTCAGATCTTCCAGTAGTAGCCGGAGATGTCGACCCAGTTGGTGCCGTCGGTGCCCTGGTACCACCACAGGAGGTCACCGGCGACGCCGTAGGCGGACGTCGTCTCGGTGCCGAGGATCTCGATGCGTCCGGCGGCGTCGGTGGTGGTGCCGCCCATGGAGCAGGCGCCCACGTAGGTGCGCAGCTCGGCGGGGATCAGGTCGGCAGGCACGGCGCCGAGGTTGACGGCGTTCGGGTCGGTGATAAGGGTGCCGTCGGTGCGTTCGATGCGGCCCTTGAGCTCGACTCGGCGGCCGCCGTCGAGGACCATCAGGGCGATGTCCACGTCCCCTTCCTGGAAACCGGCCTTGAGGCTGAGGGTGCGGTCCCAGACCGGCGGTGGCTCCCAGATCGTCACCCACGTGTCGGTGTCGCTGGACGTCTTGAGCCACACGGTGCCGTTGGCGGCGGTCACCAGGGTCTGCGCGGGCGCGGCGGCGAAACGGTTCGTCCGGTCCGCCAGGTCGGCCGCGGAGTGCCTCAGGTGCGGGTCGATGGCCTCGGCCAGGGCGGCGATGTCGGCGGGGACGATCGGGGACTGGCCGCCGCCGGGGACGGGCAGGTCGGCGTATCCGAGGGTGGCCACAAGGCGCTCCTTACGAGGCGTTGAACGTGATGGTGATCTGGCCGCCGGTGAAGGCCGCGTAGTCGCCGCGGCCGTGGCCGTAGATGGCCACCCCGCGGGCGCTGCCGGAGGCCAGCTGTGTGCGCCAGCTGCTGGGCAAGGTGGCGGTGCCCTTGGCGCCTACTGACAGGGACAGCAGCGTCTCGGGGCCCGCGTCCAGGTCGAGTTGACCGGAGGGGGCGCCGTTGTGGTCGTGCAGGTAGAGCCGCATCTTGACCTTGCCGTTCACCCCGGAGCCGCGCTTGCGGGTGAAGCGCACGGTCATCGCCTTCACGGACTTGCCCGCACACGCGTCGGCGATCTTCGTGCCGTAGAACCAGCCGCCCCGGCGGTCGCCGCGCCCCGTCCAGTCGCCCTGGGTCGGGGCGGAGGCGTAATCATCGGGGCGGCCGCGCCGCCAGGTCCCCGAACTGTTGGCGCTGATCTTCACGGTCTTGGGGGCGCGAGTGGTGGGGGCTTCTGGCGAGGTGTCGGGCAGAGAGGCCAGCTGCGCGTACAGCACGCCTTTACCCGCGCCGTCCTTCTTGGTCCACAGCGCACTCACCTCCTGGAATCCCGCGCCCGGCGCGCCGGTGCCCCAGGTGTAGGAGCTGATGGCGATCAGGTCCTGGGCGGCGTCCTTGGCGACCTCGGTGATGCTGGCCTCATCTGCGTCGGCGGGGTCCTCGCCCAGGCGCCAGAGCACGACCGGCACGACGCCGCGGCGCACGGCCACGACGTCCCCGGCCTTGCGGTTGCGGTAGGCGTCGGTGCAAGCAACGTCGTACAGTTCGGCGCCGCCCATCCGCACGTTGACGGTGCCCCGGTCGGTGACGTCGATGACGTCGGCGGACACCGTCTGCAGTCCGCCGGCCGCTTTGTCGGCGGCGTCCAGGTCCTTGCCGAGCTGGTCGCGGATATCGGCCATTACAGCCTCCTGGCGCTGGTGCGGGTGCGGCACGTCATCGCCACCCCGCCGAGCGTGTAGGGGTTGGCGTCGATCAGGTGGCGCTCCCACACGCCGTCGCTCACCTCGACCTCGACGACGTCCCCGGGCTCCATGGCCGGGTTGCAGACGGCGGTGAACGACAGCGAGGCCTGCACGCCCAGCGAATCGGAGAGGCGGGCCTGGGCGACGTCGTCGGCCTGGGTCTGACCGGTGATGAGCGCGGAGGCGTAGCGGCCGGTGCGCACCCGCACCCAGGGCAGTCCCTCGCGCTGTGGGGCCAGCGGGTCGCCGACCGGGTCGGGCCCGGCATAGGTGAGGCTGGAGGGGTCGGCGTCCCAGGCGTAGGCCGGGCCGATCGTGGCCCCGCCAGACCCGCTGTCGCCGGTGACCACCCACAGGTTCACCAGGCCCTCGGAGGTCTCTTCCTCGGAGGGCTCGGCGGTGGCCAGGGTGCGCGGGATGCGCCACACGATCGGATCGGCCAGCGTGGGCACCGGCGCGAACGTCATGATGCCGTGGGCGTCGGCGTACAGCTCGGCGCCCAGCGAGGCGGCGATGCCGGTGGCGGTGCCGGAGGTGTCGGTGCCGCCGGACAGGGCGGCCCACCGGTCCTCGTCCACGACGAACGCGGGCAGTCGGGTGGCCGCTTTGACGCCCTCGCGCCAGGCGATCGGTGCCGCGGGCAGCGCCTCGGACATCAGGGTGCGTGCGCACAGCTCGGCGGAGTCGGGGCCGATGGTGCGGGCCGTGGGCAGGTCGGCGCTGCGCACGACGTCCTCGCGGCCGAGCAGGTTCAGGGACACCCCCAGGCGGGTGCGTTGCAGGCGGTCGATGATGTAGCGGCCGGCGGGGATCCACTCGGTGCCGAGGCGGGGCACGCCGATGCCCTGGAAGAGGCGGATCTCGGTGGAGATGGAGTTGATGCCGGAGCGCCCGCGGGGTGCGTCCAGCAGCTCGACGGACGCCGAGTAGCGGACCTCCGCGGTACGGTCCGGGGTCACTGATCCCTCGCCGAAGGTGGCGGGCGTCCAGGTCTGGCCGCCGTCGTTGGACCACTGCGCGCGCACCGGGCGCTTGGTGGCCTGCCCGAGCGCGGCGAGCGCGGCCGCTGAGATGGGCAGCACCTACGTCACCGCCCCGTTGGTGGCCAGCGCTGCATAGGTGGGATAGGAGGCGGTGACCGCGTCGTAGGTGGCGAACGCGTCGGCCAGCAGGTCGTAGGACCAGCCGGGCGCGCACATGGGCTGACCGCCGGTGGCCGGCCGCTCGACCGGCACGATGTCGAAGGTGACGGTGTAACCGCCGGTCGCGCCGAGCTTGCCGGTGGGCTTCTCCGACACCTCGCCGGGCACGAAGTACCGGTCGGGCACGTGGTAGCCGGGCCGCACCTGGGCGAGCAGCACGCCGGAGCGGATGAGCTGGCGGAAGCGCTCGATGTCGGCGGCCAGGACGTCCACGGAGACGGACTCGGCGGGCGCGGCCGCGGTGTCGTAGGCGACGGCCATATACGGGCTGCCGGTGCGCAGCGCGCTCTCCTGGCGGGCCGCGCTGGTGGTGCCCTGCGCGGCCAGCAGCATCACCCGCATCGAAAGGCCTGGGGACTCGATGGACTTCAGCCACAGGTCTTTGCTCTGCGCCGCAGGCGGGGCGGGCACGACCAGCCCCAGCGAGGTGGCCGGCCCCCAGCTGCCGTCGGCGTACAGCGGGCGGGCGGTGTAGGCCACCGCCACGCCCAGCGGCGCCTCGTGGTCGTAGGCCTGCCCGATGCCCTCGACGGCCCACGCCAGGTCACCCGAGCGCACTCCCACAGGAGAGGCGCCGGGGTCCTGGCGGGTGAGGTGCACCTTGCGCACGTCGGCCGCGGAGTCCAGCGGGGTGTCCCCGGCGGTGTAGTCGACCGCCAGGTAGACACCCGCCCACGGCCCGTCGATGACGGCGGTCAGCCAGCCCTCGGGACTGGTGACCGTCTCGGGCGGGGTGACGGGCGAAGCCGCCGGGTCCACGATCATCGGCATCGGTTCATCCCTTCCTTCCGGATCGCTTGCTACGGCGCACGTCGTCCAGCGCACCGTCAACCCGGTCGTCCACGTAGGCCCGCAGGACGACGCCGTCCTCGACGACCAGGTAGACGGGGCGTCCGTCCAGACCACTGGCGGCGGCCTGCCCGGAGGACCCGGAGGTGACGGGCACCAGGCCGGCGGGCACCGCGGCCGCGCCGAGCCGGGCGGCTGCGGACTCGATAGACGGCCCGGAGGCGACCATCCCGGCGATCACGCCCGCGCCCAGGTCGGCGCCCGCCTTCTCGCCCTTCCTCGAGGGAGAGTGCGCGTCGATGCCCTTCTTGGAGCGGATGGCCTTGACCGCGCCCGCGCCGAGCTTGGCCATGGCCTTTTGGATGTCCTTCTCCTGGGCCATGAGCCCGGTCAAGAACCCCTTGGAGGCGGCGCCGCCCGCGTCGTACATCGCGTCGGCCATCGTGCGGCCGTAGCTGGTCGAGAGCTTCGCGCCCGACTTGGCCATCGCATTCAGGGACTTGATCTGCGAGGCGGACGCCCCGGACAGGATCCCGGCCAGCGTGCTGTCGGGGTTCATGGCGCCCAACTCGCGGATCATGCCCTGGTTGAGGCCCTTCTTGGCCAGGTTCTTGATCTGCCCCTGGAAGGACCGCACCGTGCCCTGGCGGGCGGAGAGCCCTGACAGAACGTCGGAGACGGACGTGGACTCGGCCAGGTTGGACAGGCCCATGAAGTCGGCGGCGCTCTTCTTCTGGTCGGTGCTGGCGGTCTTGGCCGTGGCCAGCTTGGAGTCGACCGCGTCGCGCTGCTTGGCCATCGTCTGCAGCCGGGCGGACACCTTGGTGACCTGTGAGGCCAGTGCCTTGCCGCTCCCGCCGGTCGCCTTGAGGTCCTTGGCCAGTTCCTTGGACGCCTTGGCGATGGTGGCCGCCGAGCCGGTCAGGGACTTGGTGAAGTTCTTCAGGTCGCCGGGCAGGTCCTTGCGGGCCTTGGCCGGGCTGGTGCCCTTGGCGAAGCCGCGGGCACCCAGGCCCTCGGCCATCCGCAGGCTGTCGCGGTGGTTGAAGACCTCCTCCCCGCCCTTGAACTTCACCAGCTCGGGGCCGCGCTCGCCGACCCAGGCGATCTCACCGGCCTTCGGCTTGCCGCCCTCGCTGTAGCCCTTGGCCGAAAGACCGTAGCGGTGGGTGAACAGGAAGTCCTTCGCACCGCGGGCCCGGGAGCCGACCACCACGCCGTCGCCGCCCCGGCTTTCCACGTTCACACCGTTGATGGTTCCGGCGGTGTGGCCGACGCCGGAATTCGTGATGCCGATCATGAACGGGGCCTTCTTGTTGAGCACCCAGCCGCCCGGTGCCGTGGCACCGGAGAAGGCGCCGGTGGCCCAGCGCCTGTGGGGCTTCTGACCGCGGATCACCGACTCGATCGCCGACATGAAGCCGCTGCAGTCCCAGCTCGGGTTGCCGTTGCCGCCCCACTGGTAGGGCAGGCCGTTTTGCGAGCGCGCCCACTTCAGACCGCGCTTGACGCCCGCACCGCCCATCAGGCCACCGCTGGCTCCCTTCTTGTCGGCCTTGTCGCTGTACCCGAACAGCGAATCGATGATCTTCGTGGGGATCTTGCGGAGCATCTTGCCGATGCCGGTGTCCATGCCGGGGAAGGACTTGAGCAGCGGGTCGACGACGTTCTTCACGCCCGCCCGCGCGCTCGCGGCCAGGGTGTCCTTCAGCCAGGAGGCCCCCTCCTTGACCTTGTCCCAGGCGGCCGAGCCCACGCCCGCCGCGGCGTTCAGGCCCTTGCCGACCCAGCCGAAGATGCCGCCGTCGGCGAACCGCTGCGGCTGGCCGCCCATCACGGGCGCCAGAGCCTTCTGCACGCCGGTTGCGCCACGGTTCTTCGCGATGCGGTTCATCGTGCCGACGAACCCCGCGCCGACCGCGCGGGTGAACTCCGGCCGCATGATCGACTCGCCACCGCTCATTTCGAGCGCGCCGCCGGTGGGGCTGAAGAACTTGTGCGGGTCCCGGCCCGGGGTGTAGCCGGGCAGAATGCCGCCGGAGGCAAACTTCACCGGGTCCAACGTGGGGGCGCCGAACGCGTCGGCGACCTTGTTCCAGACCTTGACGATGCCGCCGTTGTAGACGGTGTCCACGATGAACTTCACCGGGGCCTTGGCGATGCCCTTCACCTTGTCCCAGGCGACCTTGATGGCCTTGCGGGCCGTGTCAAAGGCGCTGCCCACGGCGCGCGTGGCGTCCTTCAGCCGGTCGAACACGGGCTTGATGCCGGAGTTGTAGACGGTCGAGACCACCGACTTGATGCCGCTCATGGCGGGCTTCACGCCGTTGTTGTACAGCCACTTGAAGACCCCTCCGACCGTGCGCAGCCCGGCCATCAGGAATCCGAAGATCACCTTGAGGCCGGCCCACAGCACCTGGCCGCCCGCCTTGATGTAGGCCCACACGGGTTTCACGCTGTTGTTCCACAGCCAGCGGAAGATGCCGCCCAGGACACGCAGGCCCGCCATGATCCATCCGAAGGCGATCTTCAGGCCCGCCCACAGGACCATCGCGCCCGCCTTGATGTAGCCGAGCGCGGGCTTGATGGCGACGGCCCACAGCCAGCTGAAGACGGCGCCGAGGAGCTTGACGGCGAGGTAGATCGGCCCGAATACGACGATCGTGAGGATCGTGGCGAGGATGCGGGCGCCGGTGTCGATGGCGGAGAAGACCGGGCTGAGCACGGTCGTCCACAGCCACGTGGCGGCCGAACCCACCGCGCGCAGGCCGGTCATGAAGCCGTCGACCGCGGGCTTGAGGCCGTTGGTCCACAGCCACATCGCACCGGCCTTGATCGCCGAGAAGACGCCCAGCACGATGGACCGGAAGGTCTCCGACTTCTGCCACGCCACCGCGAAGGCGACGCCGAGGGCGACCAGGGCGATCGCGACCAGCACGAACGGGTTGAGCGCCATGACGGCGTTGAACAGGGCCTGTGCGGCCGCCCAGGCGCGCGTCACGGCGGCGATGCCGCGGCTGGCCAGGGCGTAGGCGGACATGACGCCGATGACCGCGCCGGTGGTGATGGCCTGCGCGGACAGTGCGAGGGTGACCCCGCCGATCAGGATGGCCAGCGGGGTCAGCCAGATGCCCCACTCGCGGAACCAGTGGATGGTGGCGCCCACGGCCGCGCCTGTACCGCGCACGGCCGGGGCCAGGCGGTCGGCGAGCCACATGACGCCGGTCTTCACAGGCGGCAGGACGTCGTCGTTGAGGAAACGCCCGAAGCGCATCAGCGGCGGGATGGCGTACTTCATGGCCGCGTCTCCGAGCGCCATCAGGGCCCGGCGCTTGAACTGCTCGAACTGCGCGCCCGCGTTGTCGCGCAGGTCGTTGCCGGCCTTCTTCGCCGCACCGCCGACCTTGCCGAGGTCGCCGACGGCCTTGGACGGGTCGAGGGCGTACAACGCCTCCCCCATGTCCTCGGCCTTGGTGCCGAACAAGGCGACCGCGGCCGCGTTGCGGTCGACGGGATCCTTCATCTTCCGCAGCCGGTCCAAGACGGTCTGCAGGCCCTGGGAGGCGCCCTTGCCGCCCTTGGCGAACTGGGCCGTCATGTCCTTGGCGTTCAGGCCCAGCGCCTTGAAGCCCTCCGCGGAGGCCTTGGAGCCGTCCGTGGAACGGATCTGGAATTCCTTCAGGCTGTCCGCGATCACGTCGGTGTCGCGGGCGCCCGCCTGCATGCCCTGCGAGAACAGGCCCATCGTCGTCTTCACGTCGAGGCCGAGGCTGCGGAAGATGGTGCTGTACTCGTTGAACGTGTCGGCGATGTCGTCCGCTCTGGGGCCGAGCTTCTGCATGCCCTTGAACAGCACGTCCAGCGCCTCGTTGCCGTTCTTGGCCAGCCCGGTCTTGAGGATCTGTCCCGTCGCGTTGGCGGTCTGGCCCAGGTCCAGTTCGAAGGTGGACGAGAGGTCCTGCACCTTGGTGGCGATGGCGGCCAACTGCTTGGTGGTGGCGCCCGACGGGGCCAGGCCCGCGGCCATGATGGCGCGCACCGCCTGGGCGCCCTCGTCGATGGAGCCGGTGACCGCGTTGGCGTAGAGCTTGCCCGCGGCCGCGCCCGCGGTCTTGGCCTCCTTCGGAGAGAGGCCCAGCTGCGCCTTGAGCTTGCCAGTGGCGGCCTGCTTCTCGATGGCCTCGCCGACGCCCTGCGCGACCAGGACCCCCACCGCCGCACCGGCGGCCAGGGCCCCGGCCTTCATCTTCCCGGCCATGCCCTGCATCAGGCCGTCACCGGCCTGGTCGCCGGCCCGGGCAGCGGACTGCCGGACCGGCTCTTCCAGCGACTGGCGCAGCTCGCGGCGGAACTGCGACATGGACGGCAGGACGTCCAGCCATACCGATGCAGCGCGGGGCATGACCTCACCCCTTTTCTGCGTACTGCGGTGTCGCGATGGCGACGATCCGGAGGTAGCCCTGACGGGCGTCGGCGGCTTCCTTGCGGGCCTTCTTCTTGCGCTTCTTTTGCGCGCCGGGCTTCTCCGGGCGCCACGCGGGATCCGGGTAGGGCCTCTCCGGCGCCTTGTCCGGCCGGTTGGCGTTGGCGAAATCGACCCGGAGCCGGGCCATCAGATCCAGCAGGTCGGCCAGCATGAAGTCGGCGTGCTGCCAGTGGTGCCCGGCCAGCGTGCGGGCCAGCACCCCATCGGGCGGCAGGCCCTCGACCATCACGCGCAGCTGGCGCAGGGAGATCTCCCCGCGCCAGAACTCCGCGATCGGATCGCGCGGGCTGTAGTGGTGCAGGAGGTCAGCCTCGACGGCCTCGGGATGGCGCCCGAGGACGTCTAGGACCGTGTAGGGCGGTTCTTGACCTGCCCTTGCATGTCCTGCTGGACGGCCAGGAACAGCAGCGCCATCTCCATGTCCTGGTGCCCGGCGGCCACGAACTTGTCGTACTGCTCGTCACCGAGGATGGCGTGCGCCTTGGCCCGGTTGGTCTCGGCGGCGTCGACCTTCTCCGACCATTCGTCGTCGGCGAACAGCGGGTGGGGGAAGGTCAGGGTCTCCCCGTTGTCCAGCTCGAACTCGACCTCGGGGCCTACGGCCTCGACGAACTGCTGCTTGACCTCGGACAGCTTGTAGCGCTTCTTGTTGGGCTTGCTCATGGGCGTCTCGTCTCGCTTCTGGGTGGCCGGCGGGTGAGCGGGTGAAGGCACCGCGGCGGCAGGGCTCACCCTGGGCCGCCGCCGCGGTGCCGGCTTGTCGGCGGCGCTCACGCGCCACCGGGGGTGGTCGTCGACACGTCCACGCTCGGGCTGGTGCCGCCGGTCAACCCGGTGGCGGAGGCGGTCATCTGTGCCACGTCCGTCCCGGCGAGGGCGCCGGTGAACGTGACCTCGACCGGGGTGCCCGGGTGCGGGCCGCCGGTGCAGGTGACGTTGCCCGAGCCGACGTTCGACAGGGCCTGCAGCGCGGTCCGCACCTGCGCGGATGTCGCGTTGTAGACGATGGGACCAGTGGTCTGCCCGGAGTACGTCAACGTGTACGTGCCGCCGGTCGGGCCGCCCGTGATCGCCACGGACTGCACCTCGTTGGACAGCGGCGCCAGGTCGCGCCAGCCGGGGCCGTCGATCCAGGTCAGTGCGTCGGTGCCCAGGGTGTCGTCGATGTAGGCCTGGTAGGTGACGCCGCGGGAGATCTCCGCGGTGCGCGTCCACTGCTCGTCTTCGCGGCCCGAGCGCAGCGCGCTGGGGAAGTGCCGCACGATGTAGATCGGCTCACCGCTGGACTTGTTGAGGTCCTCGGCGATGAAAAGCAAGCGTCGGTAGCGGGTCGGCGGGGTCTTGGGCCGCGACCACGTCCAGGCCGCCGAGCCGAGGCTGGGCAGGGCGCCCGCGCCTGAGAGCGGCAGGTTCTCGAACAGGGCGATGGCGGCGGCGTTGGTCTCCTGCGGCACCCACTGCGCGGTCGTGGTATCGGTCTCCACGTCCGAGCGGGTCGGGCTCGCGGACTGCCCCGACTCCACATCGGAGTTGGACAGGTCACCGGAGAAGGTCACGCCGTCGGTCGTGGTGAAGCCGACCGGCACATACCCGGCGGGCAGGGTCTGCAGGACGCCGTCGTTGTCGAACGGTGCGGACACCGCCGCTGCGGAGGCGTCGGCGGCGAAGATCGCGTATCGGAGGGCCTTGCGGATCAGCGACTGGCGCAGCTCCGCGATGGTGGTGAAGTCAGCGGCCGGCATCGCGGCCCCCTTCCATGACAAAGCCCCCGCACACGGGCGGGGGCTTGGAGGTGAGTGCGCGTCAGGCGGGCGCCTGGGCGCGGCTGGTGAGCCGGTAGGTGGCCACAGCCCGGCGCAGCGCCGGATTGCCGTAGGGGACCGGTGCGGGCCGCATGTCGGAACTGACGGTGTCGATGACCAGGCCGCCCGAAGAGCGTCCGGCCAGGGCGAGCATGCTGGTGTGCACGGCGCGCGCCAGGTCCCACATCGCGGTGCGCGAGGAGGCGAACGTCTCGACGTCCAGCAGGGTCACACCCGTGGTGTTGTCCTCCCCACCGCCGGGGGTGACCTGCACCTGTACCAGCGGCAGCTTCTTGTCCAGGTCGGCGGGCAGCTCGTTTACCACACGCACGCCCAGGTGGCGGGGGCGCAGCCACAGGGCGGCGGCCTGCTCGATATCGCCCCAGTCGAGCTCGGGCCAGGTCACGGCCGGTCCGCCCGGTCAGGGAAGATGGTCTGCGGCTCGACGCCGGCGGCCCTGCCCAGGATTCTGCGGCGTTCGGTGTTGGTCGAGCCCCACTCGTGATCGGCGGCATCGGCCCGGTTGGCGACGACCTTGGCGGTAGGGCGGCCTGAGGGGCGGGTCTCCTCGGACACCTCGATCTCGGAGGCGAATCCGTCGTCGATCTCCGAGGCGGCCATAGTGCGGGCCCGTCCGGCGATCTCCTCGGCCTTGGCCTTCAGTGCGGCCCGCACCTTGGGCAGCCGCATGATCTGGTCCAGGCCGCGCTCGTCGAACACGATGCGAGGTCTGCTCATCCGGTGTACTCCTTCAGCACGGCCGAGGTGTGGGCAAGGAACGGGGCCACAGACCGGGCCAGGCCCGGCTTGCCGTCGACCTCGTACTTCTCACCGTCCACGGCGATCAGGTCGGTGCCCTTCAGACCCATGTCGGGAGGTCCGAAGAACTGCCAGCGGGAGACGATCTGGTCGCTGGCGCTGGTGAGGTACTCGGTGGAGTCCAGCGGCTGAAACGAGCAGTGCTCAACGTCGACCGGATCGGCCTCTATCCACGCCTCGTTGCCGCGCTCGTCCTCCCCGTAGTGGCGGGCAATGTGCTGGATCGTCTGGTCCATCAGCGCGGACTGACCGAACATGCAGGTCACCTCCCCCAGCGCGACGTCAGACTGCGATGCGGGTGGTAGCGGGCCAGCTTGTCGATCTCGACCTGCGCCAGCGACGTCGCCAGCGTCTCGGAGGCGAACGTCACCGAGCGCTGCCCGGTGGACTCCTGGCGCAGGTTCTTCGGATTCACGCAGGCGCGCGCGGTGACGTCCAGGACCAGGCCCACTACCTCCATCGGGACCACGGGCCATCCGAACGTCCACGTCACCCGTGCCCGCCCGCATAGGTAATAGCGGCGGCCGAGCAGTTGCACCGTGTCGTCCTGCAGCTGCCATTCGCTGTCTTCGGTCAGGTCCGTACCGCTGACGGTGACGGAGGCGACCGACTGCACCGGACCGGGCAGCCGGATCCGGCCGCCCTCGACGATGCGGGACGGCGCGGTCATGGTGCGCACGGTGAACGTCGTGCGGGCCTCGCGCCGGACCATGTCCGAGGCGATGTCCAGGGCGAGGCTCACCGTGTTCACGGGCGCGCTGCCCCGCGGCACCTGCAACCAGTCCTCCAGCTGCTCGATGGTGGCCAGCGGCGGCAGCGGCGCCACGTCAGCCGCCCTTGACCGACGATTCGCCGGTCTCGATGTTCCGCTCTACGGTCACCTCGGTGCCGTCCGGCTTGAGCGCGGTGTAGGTCTCGGTGCGGTCCTTGCCCTGCCGTGCCGCCGTCTTCTTCTTGGGCAGGGGCAGCACGGCGTTGACGGTGCCGTGCCCGGCCTGGGCGGCGGCGCCCTTGTCGGGGGGCGCGGACGTGGCCCGCTCCGCGGGGTCGGTGGTGTCGGCCGGGCCGTCGCCCGGGGCGGTGGTGGACGGGGCGTTGAGGTGCTCGTCCAGCCGGGTCTCGCTCGGCGTGCTGGTGGTGTTCTTGGCGGCCATGAAGCCGTCTCCCTTCAAGGTCAGGCGTTCAGGACGCCGCGGATACGGGCAGCTGCCTTGCCGCCGAAGACGGCCAGGCCGGTGTAGAACTCCAAGCGCGTGCGATAGGCGGGCTTCTCCTGCAGCTCGCCCAGGTCATAGGCCTGGACGCCGCCGTTGGTCAGGCCCGTGACGGCCTTGTCGCCCTCGTCCTGACCGAACTTGACGATGTAGATCGAGGAGGCGAGGGAGCTGGATCCCTGGGTCTCGTTCTGCGGGAGGATCTCCACACCGGCCGCGGTCTGGCCGGGGTCCAGGACGGGGATGCCGTTGTACGTCTGGACCATCTTCTGCGTCAGGGCCTCCTTGACCATGTCGACGCCGCCCAGGCGACGGCCGGAGGACTTGATGCGGGCGATGGCCGCGGAGTTGGCGTAGATCACGCCGTTGGAGGCGTTGATGCCGGGCACCGCGGCGATGCCTCGGTCAAGGACGTCGAAGAAGTCGTGTCCGCCGGCCACCGGGCCGAGCCCGTTGGTCGCGGCGTCGATGACCTGCGCCCCGGTCAGGCGCTTCTTCAGGCCGTCGAACCCCTTGGGGGTCACGGCCACGTCACCGTTGAAGAACTGGTCCTGGAAGTAGTACGAGGCCGCCTTGATCTTCATGCGCGTCTGGGTGGCGCGCTGGTCGTTCAGGTTGCCGCGGGTACGGACGATGAACTTGTCCACGTCCGCGTCGCCACCGAGGATCACCAGAGACTCGCTCTTCTGGTTCACGGTGCCGGTCGACTCGGTGTACGCCTCGTTGACCGAACGGAAGGCGACGCCAGGCAATGCGGCCTCCTCGTTGTAGGCGTAGGCGTTGCCTTCGATCGTCAAAAACGGGATGCGGTCCAGGACCACGGACTCCTGCACGAACGTCTCGATGACGCCGCGCTGGAGCTGGGTCTGGGACAGCTTCGCCGCCTCGACAAGGGTTACGGCCACGACGGGCCTCCTTCTTGGTGGGGGCCCGTCGCGCGGGCCGGGTTACTTGGTCTTGGACTCGGTGGCGTAGGCGTGCCGCAGGCGGCCCATGCCGGGGTCGACGTCGGCGGGCGGGGTGGGGTGGCCGCCGCCTCCCACGTCGCCCCAGCCCTGACCGTTCGCGGCCAGGTAGGGCTTCTCCTTCAGGAGGTCCTCGATCGCCTTCTTGATCTGCTTGGCGTCCGGGTCGCCGTCCTCACCGATCTTGATCTTGGCGAGGTCGATGAATTTCGGGGCGTCGGCCGGATCGGCGAGCAGCTTCGCGGCGGCGGCCTTCACCTCAGCCCGGATCAGGCGGGCGTTGGTGTCCGCGGTGATCTCGTCGCGGACTTCCTTCTTGAGGGCCTCGGCGTCCAGGGGCGGATCGCCCTTCCCGTCGCCGCCCTTGCCCTCACCGCCCTTGCCGTCCTCCTTGGGCTTGCGGGAGAGCTTGCCTTCCAGCTCCTTGACGCGGGCCTCGGCCGCCTGGCGGGCATCGCGCTCCGCCTGCAGCGCCTTCACGCCGCCCTCGCCGAGCTTGTCGCCCTCGTCTCCCGAGCCGCCCTTGCCGCCGTCTGCCGAACCGTTGCCGCCGGCGCCGCCCTCACCGTTCCCGCCCGCGCCCCCGTCGCCGCCGCCGGATCCGGAGCCGCCGCCGTCCCCTCCGTCGGCGTACAGGAACGGGTCGAAAGGGCCCGTGGCGTAAGGGTGGGACCAGCCACTACCGGCGATGGCCAGGGTGTTCTTGCGTGTGCGGAGCATCGCGCTCCTCCTTCGTGGGGTGATCCGCGCGGGTGTCGCACCTCGCGCGCGCCCAGGCCTCGCGCCCGGGAAGTCAGTAGATGTAGCCGTGCTTCTTCAGCAGCCGCAGCTGCTCCTCGCGGCTGCTGTCCTTGGTCTGCCGCAAGATCTCCTCCGGCATCAGCCGCGGGGCCTTTGACCGCCGGTACCGCTCACGGGGCAACTTGTCCGCGCCCAGGTCGATGGCCAGCCGCTTACCCGCGATGCCGCGCAGCGTGGTGGCCTCGGTGGTCGTCGGCCCCTTGCGGCTGCCGGTGAGGGTCTGCATGCCGCGGCGGGCGTTGACGACCTGTGCCAGGTCCGCGCCCTTCTCGAGCGCCTCGACGGCAGCGGCGCCGAGACGACGGTGCCGCTCCTGCGGGGACATCTGCGCCACCAGCTGCTCCGGCCCGGGCAGCGCGCGCCACTCCTCGTCGGAGTGCACGGGGTCCATGCCGCAGTCGCACTTCGGGTGCCGCTGGAAGCCGGTCGAGTACGTGTACTGCCGTCCGGCCAGGACGATGCACCGCCCGCACGCGGGCAGCTTCACCACCCGCACGTAGGCAACGCACCGGCGGTGCGCGGTCATCGCGACCGAGGTAGCCGCCCGTGAGGAGTCAGCGATCTGCGTGGACACCATCCGTGCCATCTGGTTCATGCCCGCCAGTAGCGCCGTGCGCGGGTCCGCGCCCGCAACGAGCGTGGTGTAGGTGGTGATCGCGGGCTGGAACAGCAGCGTCGTCAACGGCCGGCCATCGGATGCGATACCGGCCAGAGCGCGGGGCTCGATCTCTGCGGCCGCGCGTGCAGCTGCTCCGCGCTCGGCCATCGCCAGCCCCACGAACGCCTGCGCGCCTTCGGCCGCGGTGAGCTGCCCGGCCACGACCGCGTCCAGAATGGCGCCGCCCTGGTCGCCTTGCAGGGAAGCCAAGATGTTCGCCGGGTCCAGCCCCGACCAGATCGACTGGACGCGCGCAACGACGGCCTGGGCGAGGGACTGCACCTGTCGATAGCGGGCGTCCGCCGCTTCGCTCATGCCGCCTCGCTCTCGGCTTCGTCCTGGTCGTCGGTCTCCTTGGGGCCGAAGCTGCTGAACGCGGACGCGGCGGCGGCCGCGGCGGCGGCGGCCTGCTCGTTGCGCAGCCGGATCCACTCCTTGACCTGCTCCGGCCGCACGCCGGGGATCATCCGCCACAGTGCCTCGTCGGGGACGCCGATCGCCTTGTACTTCGTCAGGGCGTCCGCGTACTGCGCGACGGAACGGAACTGCGCGTCCCTCCATACGACGCGGCCCATGGACAGGGAGGCCGCGCGACCGGGGTCGTTCGACGCGAGCGCCTCAAGGCGCATGATCTCGCGCAGGTCCGCGCCGAAGTGCAGCTGCTTGTCCATCGCCTTGGCGACCAGACCGGACTCGGCGCTTTCGAGGGCGTCGGCGGCGATGTTCGCCATCTCACCAAGCAGGTACTGGGGTGGGGTGCGGGTCTGGGCGGCGATGTGCCGCACGCACTGAGAGATCACACTCAGGTACGCCGTAAGGTCCGCGGCTGAAAACTGGCCGATGCCTGCGCCAGCCTTGGACAGCCACAGCAGACGATCTTTGGAGTACTGCCCCAGCGGGACGTCCTCAACGTCGAGGATGTCGCCGGTCTCGGGATCGACGATGTCCTTGACCGGCTTGTCCATGCCCAGGACCACGCGCTGGGGCAGCGCGGCGAAGTCGGCCGCGGTGAACAGGTGCGCCCACAAGGTGTTCACACCGTCCTGCAGCGGCGCGACCGGGGCGATCTCCGACTGGGGTTTGCCGTGCAGCCGGGCCCGGTTGGCGATCTCGACGATGGGCACCTCACCCATCGGATTGGGCATGTCGACCTGCTCGGAGGTGCGCACGCCGACCGATCGGGACACCCACTCGCCGCCGTTCACGGTGCGCTGGCGCCGGTAGACCATCGCCCTCTGGTCGCCCGACGCGCGCACGAACAGGGTGGCGAACTCGTGGGACCCGTCCGACCAGACGCGCAGGCCCGCGCGGCGCTGGCCACGGGAGCCGGGCACGTAGTCGACGATGGCCTGCCCGGCGGGAATGAAAGTGATGTCCGACTGGCCTGCGGGGTTCCACACCAGGGCGTGTGAGCGGGCCACCACCAGGGCGTCCAGGATCGCCAGGCCTACCTCGACGTCGGCGCGGGTGCGCTTCCAGGCTTTCATCGCGGCCTGGTCGGGGCTGCCGTCCTCGCCCTCGAAGTCGATGACCGCCAGGCGCTCGCGCAAGGTGTCGGGGACGGTCTTGCACCAGTTGTCGCAGAAGTCGTCGAAGAGTCCGCCGGTCTGCTCACTGAACTCGGGCGACGCGTACTTCAGGGGCCGGTCCCCGTCGTACAGCGAGTTGTACTCCGTGACCTTGGTGTCCCGCTTGTCGATCCGCGCCCGCAGCTTGCGGATCATCGTCTCGGGTCCGTCGGTGTCGGCCAGCCGGTTCTCGGTGTCGGTCAGCATGCGCGTCTCCTTCCGCGCGTCATGCGCTGTCTGCGGTGTCGCGGACGGCCTTGCGCCGCAGGTATCCGTCCATCGCCATCACCAGGGCGGCGATGCCGTCGATGCGGGAGGTGGACTCGTCCCGCTTGGGCTTGACCGGGCGCATGTTGTCGTTGCCGTCGCGGATCACCTCGACGCACGAGGCGTTCCAGCGCAGCACCTTGTGACCGTCGTGCACGAACGCCCGCTCACGCAGCAGCCGTTCAGTCTCCTTGGCCGCCGGCCCCATGCCGAGGTAGGTCTGGTTGACCGGGGTCACTTCCCCGATGCGCGGGTTGGCCTCGATGCGTTGCAGCGATCCGCCGGCGAACATGCGGTCATAGGAGACGCGCTGGATTCGGTAGGTGCGCGAGTCCGCGAGGATCTGGTCCTCGATGGCCGCGTAGTCGATCGCGTCGCCCTCGGTCAGCGTCAGCAGGCCCGCCTCCGCCCAGTCCCGCAGCGGCATCTGCAGGTGGTGGGACAGTTCGTCGCAGCGGTCCTCCGGAAGCCAGAACCGCGGCAGGATCTCCAGCTCGCGCCCCGGCTGGCGGGACTTGACCACCACCACCCAGGCGGAAAGGTCGGAGACGGCGGACAGGTCCAGTCCACCCCAGGCGGGCTGGAAGCGCTGGCGCCGGGCCGGTGTGAGGGTGCCCTCGTTGGCCTCCCACAGCGGCATCGGCAGCCACCGGACCTTCTGCCGCATCCGTCGGTTGAGATGCAGGCGGCAGAACGTCGGGAAGTACGACGGCGTCACCTGCGCCTTTGCGGCCTCCTTGCGCAGGTACGCCAGCGTCGGCGACACCCCGAGCCCAGGGTTGGCCTTGTGCCACGTCGCCTCGTCAAACGGATCGTCGGACTCCTCGGCCGCCCAGATCACGCCGTAGTGTGAAGGGTCCTCGACGACGCTTTCCGCCACGCGCACGGTGTACGTGTGCTTCTCGTCGTAGATCGTGCCTTCGTCGCCCTCGTCCGCCGTGGTGATGAAGAGGATCAGCGGCTGGTCACGGGCGCCGGTGCCGGTCTCGATCGCGTCCACCAGGTCGCGTGACTTGTGGACGTGCACCTCGTCGATCACGCCGCCGGACACATTCAGGCCGTGCGCGGTCTCGGCGATCTTGGACAGGGCCCGCAGGACGCCGCCCGTGCGCGGGGTCAGCAGCGCGGCCGCGCGCACGTCCACCCGCCCGCGCACGGCACGAGAGGTCTGCGCCATGCGCTTCGCGTCGTCGAACACGCGCTTGGCCTGGTCGAGCGATCCGGCCGCCGCGTACACCTCGGCGCCGACCTCGCGGTCCGCCAGGAGCAGCGTCAGCGCGGCGCCGGAAGAGATCGTGCTCTTGCCGTTCTTGCGGGGCACCTCGACCCAGGCTGTGCGGATCACCCGTACCGGGCGGCCCGCCTCCTCGTCCTCGTACAGCCATCCGAAAACTGGGGCGACCACCCACACCAGCTGCCACGGGGCCAGCAGCAGCGCGTTGCCGCCCCATCGCCCCTTGGTGTGCTTGAACGACTCGATGGCGTTCTTCGCCCGCAGCGCGGCCGGTACGTCGAACCAGGCTCCGGGCTTCAGATGCGCCTGGTGCGCGACGACTAGCGGCTTGGATGCCAGGGCTGTGGCGATCTCCTCGTCCGTCAACCCCAGGGCGTGCAGGGCCGCGCGCGGCACCGGCAGTTCGTCGGCCAGGTCCTCGAGGGAGAGCTGCTCAGTCGAAGACACTTCCGTCGTCGTCATCGCCCCCGCCTTCCGGCGGCGTGATCCGCCCACGCGACGAAGGCGACAGCCCCAACTCGCCGATGTACGCCTTCAGCTGCGTTCGGTACTGCGTCGCCACCGTGGTCAGCGGGTTACGGCACGGCCCGCGCTGGCCCATGGAGATCAGGCCCTCGACGGACAGCCGACGCTCACACCACTCCAAGCGGGCAACGCACACGCAGTAGTCCACGGCCGCGGACCGGTCAACGGCCGACAGGCCCGCCGCGAACTGCAGGATCGGCACGACGCGCGCCCACTCGCGCGCGGCCACCGCGCGGCTGAAGTCCGCGGCCTCGCTCGCCAGCTTGATGCGGCGCCACGTCTCGACCTCGCGCCGGTACTCCTTCAGCTCCTCGTCATCAGCGCCCGCGGGCGCGCGCGGCTTCTCGGGGATGGGCACCTCGGGGAACTGCTCGGCCCAGTCGGGCTCGAGCAGCTCGGCCGGCGGAACCTTCACGCCCTCGCGCACGGGACGGTGCCCCGGGTTGCCCTCGCGCACGACCTGAAGAGCGGGCTTCGGCTTGCGCCCGGACACGGACATCAAGATCACCCCCGTTGGTGACGATGCGTCACGATGCTGCCTCGGTCTGTCCGGTGATCAGAAGGCCCCGATTCGCGCGCGCAGGTTTTTCCCTCCCCGGCGGGTGGCCGTCAGGCCACCGGGGGAGTCACCCCCCAGGGGTGGGCGGCGGCGAGGGCCAGTGATCACGCGCAGCCTGGTTCGACAGTTCACGCAGAGTGCCTCCGCGATGCTCCGGAGCGTCGTCCTGGGGGCCATAGATGACGGTCTCGATGGCGCTGGACAGCGCAGCGGACGCTTCTCCGTGCTCTGCGAGGGCCAGGGAGAGCTTCGCGCGGGCCTCGGCAACGGCTGCGTTGGTCTGTGAGGCCGCGAGAGAGGCCTGCTGAAGCCGTTCGAGCTGTTCGGGTGTCGGCTGGTGCTTGATCACTGGGGTGAGCCTCCGTGGTGTCCTATCGGGCGTTCCATCCGCCTGGTTGATGCTTGGCCGTCTCGCTTGAGTGGCATGGCACGCACAGCGGACGTAGATGGCGATCAGCATCAGGATCGGGATCACGTCGTGCGATCAGCTGCTTGCGTGACACGGGATGGTGGTCTGCTGTCTTGGATGGCTGACCACACAGCACGCACCACGGATGGTGATACAGGTAGTTGGCCCTACGCCTTGCCCATCGTGTGTCGTATCCACGCTCTGTGCTGCTGCCCCTGATCTCCTCGGCCTGCCGTGTGTGCTTGGCGCATCTGCCCTGAGCCACGGTCTCTGGGCATCCAGGGATGGGGCAGGGTTTACGGGGGCGGGAGGGCATGGGGTATGGCCTCCCTGGGATGGGATGTCAGGGGGCCTGCTGAGGGGCCAGGGAGAAGTCTTCGGGCTTGACTGCTGCGACCTTGGTAATCGCCTGGGCGCATGAGGCGGCCCACCTGTGTACCTCGTCCACAACGGTGTAAGCCGTGGTCATACCGATGATGGCGCGAGGCTTGTAGTGGAAGTAGCGGAGTTCGGCCCTGTATTGCGCGGCGCCTTCAGAGTCTCGGCGCTCGATCTGGGCGACGGCCTTGGCCGCTGTGGTGCGGAGGGGCATGGGGTGAGCCTCCTCGCTCATGGCACGACGAAGCCCCGGGGCTCGGGGCCGCCGGGGCTTCGTGTGCGTCTGTGGTGCCGGTTGAGGGCACAGTTGTACACCGGGATCGTGACACCGCTCTGACCTGCGCGTCAAGCGGCGGCGCGGGTACGGCGCTTGGCGTCGAGTGCGGCGACGTCGGTGACGGTGTACCAGGGCTGTCGGGGGCTGCCGCCTGAGCGTGTGAGGTGGCCGCGTCGGACGAGCTGGCGGACGCCGTCGAGGCTGACGCCCAGGAGGCGTGCGGTCTGGTGGGCGGTGAGGTGGCCGGGCCGGATGATCTGCGACTCCATGCCCCCATGATGCGCCCTGGGCGGGGTGTTTCGGGGGTGATCCCTACCCCCATTACCCCCATGACCGTGCAGGTGGGCGGCCATGACTGGGGGCATGACCATGGTCAAGGGCCCCCTCGACCCTGGGGTGTCTGGGCGAGGGGGCTGTGAGGGGCTTCGGTAGAGGGGCCGGTAGAGGGTGGGGGCTCTACCCGACGGGCGCGAGCAGTTCGACCGGGACGGCGTCCTCGATGTCGCGGCGCTGATATCCGGCGAGCGCCTTGCCCTCGATCTTGACCTGCTTGCTGGCGCGGGTGACGCCGGCCTTGTCGAGTTCGTGGGCGAGCTTCTCGGCGTCCCAGTCGCCGTAGGTGTCCTCGTCGAGGTTCACCAGGCCCGCGAGGAGGTCGACGGTGTACATGCGGGGCGAGTGCCGCATGACGTCGAGGACGTCGGTGATGACGGCCGGGATGACGACGACGCTTTCGTCGGCGGCTGCGGTGACGTCTCCGGCCGCTTCTCCGGTGAGCTGGCCGATGTCCTTGCGCAGGGCGCGGCCCTTGGCGCAGATCGCGGCGAAGCCTGGCCCGTCGAGCAGGTCGGCCTTGACGGTGACGAACGAGGCCGGTCCGGTGACCAGGACGCCGACGCCGCGGTGTTCTTCGGACAGGACGGACGCGTCCGCGCCCTGGGAGGCCTTGCCCTTGCCCAGGACCATGTCGGAGGACGTCTGGTCGACGACCTGGGTGGAGTACCGCAGGGTGATGATCTCGCGGAGCTTGGTGGGGACGGATTCGGCGTCGGGGCGCTGGGAGGCGAAGTTGGAGATGAATCCGGCGGCGGGGCCGCGGCGGGCGATGCGGCACAGGTCGGAGATGACCTGGTCGCGCTCTTCCTTCTCCATGGCGGTCAGGTACTCCTGCAGCTCGTCGACGGTGACGAAGATGAACGGCAGTTTGTAGCGCTCGACGATCTGCTTGGTCAGCTTGCCCTCGGGGCACAGCGAGGTCGGCAGCGACCTGAACAGGGCGAACCGGTATTCCATCTCGGCGATGAGCTCGCGGAGCATCGCCTTCAGGGCTGCGATGGCGTCGTCCTCGGCGCCCATGACCAGGCGGTGGGCGACGGCCTTCATGGGCATCCAGTCGGCGCCTCCCTTGCCGTCGGCGACGTAGTGGCGCACCCACGGGTCCAGGACGCCGGCGGCGGACATGAGGCGCTGGGTGAACGTCTTGCCGCGGCGGGGCAGGCCGCCGAAGAACATGGACTGCCAGACGACGGGGACGTCGATGCGGCGTCCGCGGGCGTCCGCACCGAAGGGGATGGGGTCCCAGACGCTGAAGGTGTCGAGGCTGGCCAGGGGCGAGGGGACGGGGGCGGCGAGGTAGGGGTCATCGTCGGCGACCCACATGGAGACGCGTCCTGCGTTGCCGCCGCCGTGGGCGCGGACGCGGCTCATGATGACCTGGATCTCGTCGACGCCGAGTTCGGCGGCGATGGCGGTGCGCTTGGCGAGGACGTCGGCGGCCGTCTTGCCGCCGCCCTTGGGCAGGTCGAAGACGACGGACCAGCCGTTGCCGTCGCGCAGCGGGCCCATGATGCAGTTGACCTTGGGGCCGTCGTCGTCGCCCTTGCCCTGTTTGAGCAGGCCGGTGGCGCGCAGGGCGTCGTTGAGTTGCTGGGAGTCCATGGCGATGCGCAGGGGCGGCGTGCCGTGGTCGAGGATCTGCGCCTCATCCGACCAGCCGATCGTGGCCAAGCCGCCGCACATCAGGCAGCCCGCAGCGAACTGCAGCCCCAGGGAGGCGTAGTTGAGGGCGACGGCCGCGGCCGAGGCGAGGCCGAGGGCGGTGCCCCAGCGCCAGCGGCGGGCGACGGTCCGTTCCCGATGGGCGAGGACGGCCTGGGCGGCGAGGCCGGTGTCCTCGGGCTTGGCTTTGGTCTGGGCGCGCAGGGCCTTGATCGCGCGCGTGTGGTCCTGCGCGGTGAGGACGGGCCACAGGCGGCGTCCTCCGCGGAAGGCGCCGCGTGTGGAGTATCCGACGATCTTCACGGCGTACTTGGGGCTGCGGAAGGAGTGGTAGCGGGTGTGCCACCAGGTGACTTTGGCGAAGGCTCCGCTGTTGGCGCGCACGGACGCCCAGTTGCGGGCCCACGCGGGCAGGATCGGGGTGTCGGGGACGGTGAGCCAGTCGGCGAGCGGGTTGTCCGGACGGTCGACGGCCTCGACTTCGCCGGTGGCGTCCTGGGCGTCCTGGTGGGTGTCCTCGGCGTCCCCGGGGGCGTCCTCTAGCGGCTTGATCAGGATGTCGGTCATGCTGGCCTTCCGGTCGTTCTGTTGGGCGGTCCGGGGCCCGGGGACGGCTCTACTTCTTGGTCGTGGTGCGCCGTCCCCGGGGCGTTACTACTTCTTGCGGTCGCGCTTGTCGGTGCGGTCCTTGAGCTTCTGCAGGGCTCGCTTCTGCCGGTCGGTCATGTCGCCGCGGAGTGTGGCCATGACGCCGATGCCGACGATGCGGGCGTACTCGTAGGCGTTGGGGTTGGCCACGTCACTTCTCCTCGGGTGTCTGGGCGATGGCGGAGTAGGCGCGGGAGACCTCGGCGTAGAGGCTGCCGATGCTCGTGAGGGCGGGGATCATGTACTTCTCGGATGAGCCGTGGCTGTTCTTCTCCTCGGCCAGCTCGGCGAGGCGGGCGGCCCGGTTGGCGTACCTCCGGGCGAGGGTGCTGGCGGATTCCATGGCCGCGCTCAGCTCTTGTCGCGGCCGAAGAAGCTCTGTCGGATCTCGCTGGCCTGGTCGCGCCAGTCCTGCGCGGTCTGGTCCTTGCCCATGTCCTGGGCGGTGTCGGCGATCTTCAGCGCGTCGGAGTACTCGCGGGCGGCCTCTGCGTAGGTCTTGTCAGCCATGACGTGTTCCTCTCGGTTGCGGGCCGGGCTGTCCGGCCCCACCGCACCCCCGCGTCTGTTCCAGATGGAACAGACGGCGGAGGACGGAAGGGCAGGTCAGCGGCCCTTGCGGTAGTCGGTCCACATCGAGCGCAGGACCAGGACGCAGATCGTGAGGACCACGGCGACCAGGGCGAGGACGGCCGCGAGGATCGCGAACCCGAACACGACGGCCAGCACCAGGAGCAGGACGACGACCAGGGCGACCAGGCCGAGGCAGCCGAGGCCGACGTAGGCGCCCCACGGGTGGGCCTTGATGGGCTGCAGCGGAGCCGTGGGCTGCTGCCCCACAACTGCCGGGCCGTACTGGACAAGCGGGGCGTAGACGGGGTTCCCGGCGAGGTCGTAGCCGATCTGCTGCCGAGGCACGGGCTCGTTCATGCCGTCCACCCCTTGATGCGGCGGCTGATGCGGGGCCACAGGATGACGCCGGCCGCGAAGGCGAGGACGACGGGCTGCGTGGCGATGGCGGCGACGGCGGACAGGAGCGCCGGGTAGAGGTAGAGGAGCGCGAGGAGCGCACCAAACAGGAAGCGCATCACTTGGCCACCCCCACGAAGAACTTGGGCAGCTCGGACGGGTGAAACAGGTTGTGTCCTCGCGCGTCCTTGCCATGGACCGGGATGCGTCCCGCCCCCACCCAGTTGCGGACGGTGGACGGTTCAATGCCGTAGTGCCGGGCGACGTCCTTGGTCGTCATCAGGGGCGGCTCGGGCGGCGGCCCGTCGTCGGCGTCCTCCGCGTCCTGGAGCGTCCCGGGGGGGAGTTCGGGCGTCCCATCGGCGTCCCGGGGTTCGCGTTCGAGCGTGACGGTGGGCGCGGGTCGGGCAACGACCGGCAGGAGCCGCGCAGTTGCGGGAACGACGTCGGGGACGCGCGGGACGGGGTCGGACGCGGGGGCGTCCTGGGCGTCCGGCGGGGTGTCCGTGGCGTCCGGGGGTGACGCTGCGAGGTGCAGCAGGTGCCCGACGACCGCGGGCGGTACGAGGCTGGTGACGGCGATCAGCGTGGGCTGGTCGGCGACGAGGTGCCCGGTGTCGATCAAGTGGGACACGACCTGTGCGGCCATGGCCAGGCCGAGGGCGAGGCAGGCGCCGATGATCGCGGACCAGCGTCCTCGGTCGCCGGGGCGGCGGGTGGAGGCGACGGCGGCGGCGATGCCCGCGTAGGCGGACAGGACGACCGGCATGCCGTAGGTGAACGGGTCGCGCCATCCGGCGTTGCGGGCGAGGTGGTACTCGCCGGGTGCGCACATGAGGAGTGCGACGCCGAGGACGATGGGGCGTCCGCCGGCGGTGAGGCCGCGGATCCACAGCGGTGCGGCGGTGCGGCGGTTGGTGGAGGGCACGGGGCGGAAGGGGCGGGCCAGCCAGGCGGCGGCGCGGCGGATGCGGCTCATCGCTTCCCCCGCTTCTTGCCGTCGTCCTTGAACGAGGCGTACTCGCCGGGCGGGTAGACGTAGTTGGACAGGGCGCCCTCGGCGGCCACCGCGGCGGCGCCGAGCCCGGCGATCGCCGCAGCGGTCCCGCCGTGGCCCCGCTCGGCCGCAGCATTGGCGGCCACGGATGCGGCCTGCGTGGCACGGCGGGCCGAGGCGGGTGAGCCATCCTCGTTGGTCATGGCGTTGTACAGCGCGTCTCGTGCGCGGTCACGGATTCCCATCACTGACCACCTCCGCGGCGGTTCTCCGCGTGGCTCAGCTGCGACGGGTCGATGCGCGGACCGCTGAACCAGGCGAACGGGCGGGTCTTGTCCGCGGCCTGAAACACGCGGATCGCGGAGCCTTCGGGGGCGTCCGGCAGGGTGTAGACGCGGCCGCCGTCGAGGGAGGCCAGAAGGCGGGCGCCGTGGTGCTCGCATCCTTCCGCGCCCGCGTTCGTGGCGTCCAGGACGGTGACGACGATCGGCCCCCCACACGGCGTGGGGTCCTCGGGGTGCGCGGCTGGGCAGCGGGCCGCGATCGGCACGGCAGGGGGCTGGATGCCGCTGGCGTCGAGGGCGAGCAGGAGGATCCGCAGCGACTCGGTGAGGGCGCCGTGGGCCGAACTGGCGGCGGCGGAGTCCCCGTGATCGATGCTGCTGAAGGTGGCGAGGGTGCGCCGGGCCACGATGATCGCGGCGGGGAGCTCGCTCGGGTAGGTGCGGGTGGTGTCGCCCGTGTCAGGGGACGTGGAAAGATCGGCCATAGCCGTGTCTCCTCCTGGTTTGGTCAGGTAGGCGGTGCGGTCAGGCCCTTCGTTCGGTGCTCGTTACACCGGCGGGGGGCCGATTCAGTTGTGTTGCGGGCGTGCGTTGGCTCGGCGGTCCCCGGCCTGCAATGACCGGGGTCAGATGGCCGAGCGACGCAGTTCCTGCTCGGGGATGATCGACGTCACGGCGTACTGGTTGTTGCCGACGTACTCGGCCAAGGCGGCCAGGGCGGAGTCGAGGTTGTCGGCCTGCACCCTCACGTGGCTGCTCGTGACGTCCACATACCGGCGGTACGTGATCCCCCAAGCTGGGCGGGTGTCCCGGGCGTCAGTCACGTGGTCAATGCGAGCCTTCATTGCTGTCTCCCCTGCTGGTCTTCCTGGTGATGACTACGGGATTCCCCGGTGTCATGACACCCAGCGTAGACCCTGGTGTCATGACACCGCAAGGGGCTACCCTGACCGGTGTCATGACGAGAGTGGAGAGCTGATGCCGAACGTCGAGAAGACGCCCCGCCAGACCATCAGGGTCGAGAAGGAACTGTGGGCCAAGGCGGGGAAAGCGGTCGGCCCTCGCGCCAGAGGCGCGGTCATCCGCGACTTCCTGCGCTGGCTCACACATGAGACGGACGAACTTCCGCAGCGTCCCCCGAAGGGGGAGTAACCACCGGCTTGGGCTGGAAATGCGCGAGAGCCAGCAAGCTCTGGGCCCCCTCGTACGCGCATCCGCACCACCGGCAGGTCAGCCGGGTCTCGCCCGGAAGACGAGAGATCACAGCCCCGCACACGCCAGCCTCCGTCATCGCCACGCACGTGCCCAGCCTCTGCCGCCGCGGTGCTGGGTCGCCGACGATCGAGCGGGCGGCGTTCTCAAGGTCGCTCACCTCGCGTGCCAGGTCGCCGGCCGCCGGGTAGTGCTCGGCGATCCAGTCGAGTTCCATCACCAGCCACCGGGCGTCATCGAGCAGGTGAGCCAGGGGCGGCGGACCGTGGTGCGGCCAGCGGACGCGCTGCACGTCCACGCGCCACAGGTGCAGAACCTCGGTGGCCCGGGCTGTGTTCACGGTGTCCAGTACGTCCTCGTCGATCGGGGACCGGGGGCCCGCGGCTCCCCTGGTGGCGACGATCTCGCCCCATCCGGAGCGGCGAGGCACCAGGCATTCGCCCACCTCGGCGTACAGAGCGGGCAGTTCCTGCAGCCGCGCGGCCAGCTGCTCCCGGTGCCGGTGGCACAGGTAGCCGCTGGCCGCGTCGCCGCACAGTTCGCAGTTCACGAAGTGCTGATCCCCTCAATGGTCGCCGCCCGCCGCACCGAGTCGGCGGCCCACTTGAGGCCGTTGGCCTCGATGACCTCGGCGGTGGCGAGGACCTGGCGCAGAGCGGCCTCGGCCGATTCGGCCCGCTCCTTCCATCGGTCGCCGCGGCGCCATCCCTCGTTGGCGTTCTCGTACAGGGCATCGAGGGCGTCGTCGTCGATGCTGCTGGCGGTGTAGCGCCTCTTGCTCATACGGTCCTCTCCTTCCGCACGCAGTTGATCGCGTCGTGGTCGGCCCCATTGGTCTCCCAGGCGCGCAGGCAGCAGGCCGCGTCCAGCTCGCCCCAGGTCATGGCTGCCTGGTCCTGGCGGCCGTGCAGGCGGGCGGCGCGCTCAGCTCGGACGAGGTCCTCGCGGCGTTGCTGGGCGACGACGCATTCGCGGGCGTAGGCGACCAGGAGGAGGAGGCTGGTGATGAAGAGGCCGGCCGCGTACCAATACGCGTCGTGCTGAGCACTCTTGGCGGCGCAGTGGCCTGCGAGTGCCGCAGCGGCAAGGTAGTGCCAGCGGAGGATGCGGATGGACAGCTTCACAGGTACCTCCCGGTGAGCGAGACGGTGGTGATGCGCTTTCTGCGGGCGGCGAGGCCTTGGCCCCACAGGTCTGAGCCCAGCTCGTGCCTGCGATAGCGCCGACGTCGGGGCGTAAGCGTGCAGTGGCAGACGTGCGTGGGGGCGTTGGCGGGGATGAAGTGCCCGCGCGTGCAACGGCGACTCACGGCTGGCCGCCAGCGCAGATCACGCAGACGTGCTCCGCGCCGCCTTCATGGCAGTTGTCTACGCACCCCCGGCACCAGGGCGTGTCGGCGTGCTGCGCGTGGCCGTCGAACCGGGTGTCGGTCGGATCGAACGGCTGCTTGCACTTGGCGCACTTCGGGGCGTGGTCGGGGGCCGTTCGACTGTCGATGTCGGCGACCCACGCGGCGCACACAGCGGCGACCTGGACGAGCTCTGCGCGCAGCTTGACCGGGTCCGCCTCGGCGACGGCCTCGTATGCCTCCTCGAGGAGGATCCCGTCCCACGCGGTGTGCGTGTGCGGGCCGTCGGCGCTGCCGGGGCAGGTGGTGCAGCGGCCGCCGGTGCTCGGTGTGGCGCGCTCAGTGTTGACCTCCCGCCAGATGTCGGCGCGGCCGGCGTAGTAGTGGTGCGTGACGATCGCGATGTCACGGGTCTCCACGTCGGGGTGGTGCTGCTCGCCGAACTTCTCCAGCTGCCGCTGACGCTCGGCGTCGATCTCCTCGGCGAAGGCCTTGACGCCGGGGGTGGTGAAGAGAGTCGGGTACATGGGTTCCTCCGTGGTGTGATGGGTGGAGGTCCGGGCCTGTTAAGGGCAGGCCCGGACTGCTACGCGGCGGTGGGAAGGATCAGCTGGCCGAGGACTCGGCCGACGCGGTCCTGGTCGATCAGGTCGGCGACGTCGCCCGCCGTGCTGCTACGCGGCACCGGGATGCCGAGGCGGCGACACAGGCCGATCTGCTTGCTGCTGGGCTGGCTGCGGCGCCACCGTGCCTCGCGTGCGACGAACGCCCCGGGGGCGAGCGCCTTGGCCTGCTGTTCCAGCCACGCCAGGGCCTCGGGCAGCGGACGGGCCACGTCGTCTTTCGGCGGGTGCACGCCGTCGGCCTGCGTCCACCGGCGCATCCGGTACATCCGCGTGCCGGGGTCCCGCACGAGGAAAAGGAACATCGCGCCGGTGAGGCGGATGAACCATGTGCCGTCCTCGGTGCGCAGCCACCGGATCGCGGACTGGCCGAACAGGTTGATCTCCTCGGCGGACACCTGCGCGACGATCGCTCGGCGCTTCTCGCTGGCCTCGTGCTCCTCGGCGGCCTGCTTAAGGGTCTTGCCCTCCTCGGCCTCACCGACCTCCCGCTCGGTCAGGTCGACCATGCTGGCCAACTTGTGGCGGGACGCGGCGCCCATGACGTCGAGCAGCAGCGCGTCGGACTTGCCGGGGGCCGGCCGGAGTCCACGGCCGACCATTTGCACGTACAGGCCGGGCGACTTCGTGGGCCGGGCGACCACGATGCACGACGTGTGCGGGGCGTCGAACCCCTCCGTAAGAACCATGCAGTTCGTGAGCACCTGCACCTCACCGGCCACGTACCGGGCGAGGGTCGAGCGGCGCTCATCCTTGCCCATGGCGCCCCATACCGGGGCCGCGGTGATCCCGACCGCGGTAAGCGCCGCGGCGGCGGCCTGGGCGGTCGCCACGGTCGGGGTGAAGACGACACCGGCCCGGTCGCCCGCGTGGTCGACGTACGCCTTGGCGATGGCATCGATGGCGCCGGATTCTTCGAGTGCCTTACCGAGCTGGCCGTCGACCAGGTCCCCGCCGCGGGTCTTCACCTTGTTGAGGTCGAGGGTGTCGACGGTGATGCTTTTGCCGCGGACGTCGCACAGGTAGTTGTCGGAGATCATGTCGAGGATGTCCAGCCGCATCACCACGTCCTGCCAGACCTCGGCCAGGCCTCCGTCGGTGCGCGTCATCGTCGCGGTGAAGCCGGCCACCGGTACGCCGTCCCAGGCGCCGAAGTGCCGGAGCACCTCCATGTAGGTGCGGGCTGCGGCGTGGTGGCACTCGTCCACGATGATCAGGCCGATATCGCGGATGGCCTCGCGGCGCTTGGCCACGGCCAGGGTCTGGACGCTGGCCACGATCACGTCGGCGTCGGCGTGGTCGTTGCGCTGCGCCTTGACGATGCCGACGCGCAGCATCGGGTCGACCGACAGGAGCTTGGAGGCGGCCTGCTCGATCAGTTCCTCTCGGTGCGCGATGACGAGGACTCGGCGGTGCCCGAGGCCGTCGAGCATCTGGTGTGCCAGGTGGGAGAAAACCACCGTTTTACCTGCGCCCGTCGGCAAGACGACGGCCAGACGGGTCTGACCGTCGGCCCATCCCTTGCGGAGCGCCTCGATTGCGTCGAGCTGGTACGGGCGAGGGGTGAAGGCGGTCGTGGTCATGGTCACCTCGTTTCGGTTGCTGGGGCTTTGCGGGGACTGCGGGGACTGCGGGGAGTCGTTGCGGGGAGTCGTGTGAGACTCCGAAGCTGGTCTGATCAGGGGTTTTGCGGGGATGCGGGGACTTGCGGGGACTTGGGAAATCCCTTGATGCCGGAGATCTTCAGAACTGATCCGTGACGACGTGCGGAATGCGCGATGCGCGATGCGTGTGGGACGCGTGCGCTATACGGGGGAGTGGGGTGGGTTCCCGCAAGTCCCCGCGTCCCCGCGTCCGTGCAGGTCGGGCCGGGTGCGAGGGCCTTGCGGAGTCCCCGCACAGGTCCCCGCGGAGTCCCCGCACTCCCCGCAGAAGGGCCGGTCACGACTCGTGCCCGCCGGTGCCGCGGTCGGCGTGCACCTCGACGCGCCACAGGTTCTGCTTCCGGTGGCTGTCGACGACCATCACGACCTTGTGGGTGCCGAAGTAGCGGCCCTGCCTGGCCTTGAGCCAGATACCGAGCTGGTTCGCGCTGGGCGGCTCATCGCCCTTGCGCGGGACGTGGTTGGGCAGGCCCTTGATCAAGGCGCCAGTGGCCAGCGGCTCCGCGCCGTACGTCTCGCGCCACATCTCCAGGAAGAGAGCCCACTCCTGCAGCTCGTCGTCCTGGTCGCGTGCCTCGTTGCGGTCGGCCATCCAGCCCTCGACGCCGAGGAAGTCGAGCAGGCCAGCGATGAGGCTGGCCCACTCCGAGTAGTCGCCCTTACGGACGCGGACTTGGGGAGCCCCCGCGGCGACCCACGCCCGAACCAAGGTGACGAGGGCGGCGACCAGCGTTGAGGCGTTGTGGCGCAGCCAGGGCCGGAGGTCGCCGATGGTGAAGTTGTCGCGCTGGTCGGGGTCGGGGCAGTCAGGGTCCAGGCGGACCCACAGGACGCGGCGCCCGTTGTCCCCGCCGGTCCGCAGAGCGTTGCCGGTGACGATCCACAACCGGTCGTTGGGCATGGTCACCTTGGAGGTGGCGCCGAGGACGCGGTCCCCCCATACCTCGGAGGTCAGCAGCGCGGACAGGACCGGGCTCTTGATGACGTAGCCGTTGGGCAGGTTGTCGAGGACGACGACGGGCTGCCCAGTGCCGTACAGCTGCGTCGTGATGCTCTTGCGCAGTTCGGTGTCGTTCTCCGGCCAGGCCGTGTCAGCGATGCCGTAGCAGTGCCGGAAGATGTCCTTCAGCAGGGACTTGCCGGACCCGGCGGCCGTCGCGGTGAGCACGAACATCGGTGTCGGCCCGTCGAATGACGGCCGCAAGATCGGAGTGAGCAGCGCGCCGAGGTAGTGGGCCCGGTCGCTTGCCGAGACCCAAGGGAAGTCCTTCAGGACCTGGTCGAGGACGATGGCCTTCGCCCGGTCGAGGCTGTCCCGCGTCACTTGCGGGGCGAGGCGGCGCAGCGGCACCCGCGGTTCCAGGAACAGGCCCGTGGCCCGGTCGTAGCCGAGACCGTCGAGCAGCGTTCCGTCTCGCCGGATCACGGGAGAGGTGACGACACCGCGCAGGATCGGCAGCGGCCATGTCTTGCGGCCGAGGATTGTCGAGCAGCTCTTGGGCATGAGCAGCTCGCGTTCCTCTTCCAGCTGCTCGGTGAGCGGGTTCCGCTTCAGGACGAAGCTGGACAGGTGGTCGGCGAGGTACGCCCGGAGGTTGTCGGTGCCGAGCTGCTGGACGATCGGGTCGTCGTTGTCGTCGCGGTAGACCCAGCAGGGGCCGCCGGAGCGGGTGTAGAGGTCGGGCAGGCGGCCGTCCTTCATGAGCTGCAGGACGCCGTCGATGCCGTCGGCCTCGTTGGTGATGTCCAGCTCGGGGCGGGAGGAGACGGAGCGCAGCTGCGGGCCGCCCTGGAATCCCTCATGCGCGTCCGGGGCGTGGTCGGGGTCGAGGGCCGACGATCCGTCGGCGAAGTGCTGCGCGGGTACGGAGGACAGGCGACGGCGGGGCGGCTCGGTCCCGTACCCCCGTCGGCGCAGCTCGGCGGCGGCGGCCTTGAATTGCTCCGCGCCGGTGCCACCCTGCGTGAGGTGCGTGTAGGCGGCGAACTTGTCGTAGGGCGTCTCGGCCTCGAACGTCGTCGAGGTGGTGAAGACGTACAGCCGGTCGCGGTCCGCGGCGTGGCCTGTCGTCGCTGAGATCCCCTGGTTCTTGCCCTTGCGGCGCCAGTACGTCGTGCTGCCGCGCGTGAAGATCGGATCGAACTCATCGCCGATGATCTCCGGCCAGTCCGTCCGGCTCTCGTAGTCGTCGCCCGGTCGGACGCCACCTTCCGGAAGCTCACGCTTGGGACGGGGTGCAGTCTTCGCCTTCTCCTCACGGGGCATCGCGTCGACCATGTGGCAGACGGCGTGCACCGCTTCGAGCGTCTCCGCGTCGAGGGTCGGGATGCTGTCGGGCCCACCGGTCAGGCGAACGTATGGGCGTCCGGACGCGTGGACGGAGCCGCCTGACGGCTCGACCAGCCCGTACCCGCCCTCGCCACGTGTCTCGATGAGGACCTGAACGAACCTCGAGTTGGGCTTTTCCGCGAGGCGCTGCCGTTGTTCCGCGGTGTACTCGTCCTCGCGGATGAGGCGACTGGCCAACTTCTTGCTGCCGGTGACGCCGTCCTCGACACGGACGCGGTAGTGCACGCCACCGGAGGGCGACTCGCTTGCCCATCCCGTGGTGATGCTCTGCCACACCTCGCCGAGCCCGGAGCCCTCCATGATCTCGGTGACCTCGTCGAGGACACCTTCGCGAACGGCGACGCCCTCGAACTCCAGCATCTCGACGCCCCCGGAGACGCCGCCGTAGACCACGGCGATGCCGCGTGGGCGGTCACCGCCGAACCACTGGTCGTGTTCTTCTGGAGTGCTGCGGGCGACCTTGTACCGGAGCCAGGACACGGCCGGCTTCTTGCTGCCGTCGGCCTTGATAGGCAGGACGCACAGGCCTGCTTCGTGCAGGTCGCGGGCCGCCGCCCGGATGTCAGTGCTCTGCGCGTCGGTCAACGGGTGCTCCCGTGGTGCTTGGAGAGGTGGTAGGCCTTGATGCCAGCGACGAATGCGGCGACTCCGCCGGGCCCGCGGCGCCAGGTGGTCCGTCCGGACTTGTCCTTCACTCGGTCGTTCGCGGCGATGGGCCCTTCCAGGCGGTGCGGGCAGCCAGGGCGCAGGCACTCGTACTTGGCTCGCTGCCCGTCCAGGTCGACGAACAGGACGCCTTGGAATGGCGGGGGTACGGCCGTTCCGCCCGGGGTGTCCCGGGCGCGCGCGGCGGGGCTGGTCATCGGCCCGCCTGGTTGGAGGTGCGGGCGTGCCACGTGTCGACGGACTCGACGTGGCCGGCGGCGACCGAGGCCTGGAAGGCCGCAGCGCGCCGCATGTCCTCCTGGCGCTGGGCGACTTCCTCGTGCAGCTGCAGCAGCACGGTGTGGGGGTGCTGTCCCTGCGGGACGATGGCCATCCCCGTGCCGTCGGCCATCCAGATGACGATCGCCCTGGGCAGCCTCTCCTCCTCGGTGGCGCGCGACTCGTGCAGGATGATGCGGCTCTGTGCGGCGAAGTACTTCAGCGTCTCGCCCTCGAGCAGGCGGATCACCCAGTCGAAGACCACCGACGGTTTGCGGGTGATCCTGATCAGGTCGCCAACCGCGTCGAGGCACTCGGCAACGGAGGCTCCTGCGGTCAGCTTGCTGGCCTCGATGTTGGCCAGCGCCTGTGTGACCGCGGGCGTGGTGGACGGCGCGGCGGCCGTGGGAAGCTCAGCCATGAGCGGACCCTCTGGTTTCTACTTGCTGGCGCTTGTGGGTGCTTGTGCGGGCTGCTCGGACGGCGCCCCCGGCTGGACCCCGGGGGCGTCGTCGTGGGTGGCTGCTTCCGGCTGGAGTTCGGAAGCAGCGGGCTCGGTGAGCCCCATCTCGGCGAGCAACTCCGCTCGCCGGACGCGGAAGTGACGGCCCATCCGCACGATCGGGATAGGGAACTCGCCGGTTTCGATGAGCTTGTAGCCAGCGGTGGAGCCGATGTTCAGGGCGCGGAAGGCGTCCTGCGCGGTCGGCATGGCGGGGAGTGCGAGGGCCTCGGTTGGCGACAGGGCGTCCTTGGTGCTCATACGGGCACCGCCGTGGCGGCCGCGTGCTGCAGGAGGGCCGCGCGCCCTGCTCGCTCGCAGGGGATAAAGAGGATGTCCAGGTCCACACCAATCGTTGATGCGATGCGGCGGGCCTTGCCCTCGGTGAGGGTGCGCTGCGTGCCGGAGAGCAGCGCGCCGATGGTTCCGGTGGCCAGGCCGGTCGCGTCTGCCAGCTGGCGGACGGTGATCTTCTGGCCGGTGCCGATGCGCTGCATCAGGCGCCGCAGGAGGGGGCCGTCGACGTAGTACGTGCTTTCAGAGGTCATGTTTCTCCACTGAGACGTCGCGTTCAGTTTGTGCAACGCGCTGAGCATTGCACGACCTGAACGTCGTGTCCAGCACATGCAATGCGCCGGGCGTGCGTGTGCTTTAGGCCAATAAGCCGCGCGCCCTCTGGCGGTCGTAACTCATCACCTGAACAATCTGTTCAGGACGTGAGATGGCACCCTTGTTCATCAGTGCATATGCACTTGTGCAACATGAGTCACCTGAACGCCGAGGATCTACTAGTCCCCCAGGAGTGGCAGGATGCGCCGCATGGCTGCGAAGGACCTCCCCCCACGCAAGGAACACGCCCCACCCCGAACACAGTTCGCCGACCTGGTGCGTGATCGGCGGGCCGCCCTCAACCTTTCGCTGAAGACGTTCGCGGCGAACGCGATCGACCCCGAGACCGGCGAGCAGGTTGTGACGTACAGCTGGGTGCACCGCCTGGAGTCAGGGGAGTCGGTGACGCCCCCACAGCTTCCAGAGCTGCGTGGCCTGGCTCGTGCTGCGAAGGTGAACCTGGCGGTCATGCAGGACGCTGCAGGGCAGCAGTTCCACGGGGTTGACCCCGTCTGGGCAGAATCGGGTGAGGCCAAGGCGTACGTGCGGCGCTTGGAGGCGATGACCCCCGCGCAGCGAGAGCAGCTCATCCGCTTCTTGGACGCGGTTGTGCCGCCCGAAGATGTCGACTAAGCGATAACGCAGTGTGATTTACATGCTCAGAATTCATCCATTCGGGTCACCTGCTGTAAGGGAACCGTGCCTGCCTGTATCGCATCCCTTCCTGTAGTGCGATCATGTCGCTTCACCCCCACCCGTCACAGGGTTGAGGTGTCAGCGGTTAATCGAACGCAAGTGCGAGGTTGCGAGTGAGAGGGGGCGGAGATGGTCAACCGGCACAGGCCCGCAAGGGCTTGGTGGGAATTCCGGGACGATCTGCCCGATGGAGAGGTGCTCATGCCTGTACTGACACCCCGCGGCACGATGATTGCGGTGCGGCCGGGAGAGATGACCGACGAGCTGCTTGAAGCCGTCAACGCGATGCTGGCCCACGTGGTGGGCACGGGCATCTGGCAGCCTGGAGATGACGACCCCGAGGGGCCGACCACTTAGGGGGCACGATGCCGAATCTGCGCAGGGCAGGGGGGCTCACACGTCGGTGTGACTGCCGAGGTGCGGACGGCAAGAGGCTCGGAGCAGCTTGCCCACAGCTCCGAAAGAAGACCCACGGGAAGATCGATGTCAGCATTGATCTCGCCCCGGGTGAGAACGGGAAGCGCCGGCAGTTCCGGCGCACTGGATACAGCACAGTCACGGACGCCAAGGCCGACCTCTCCCGGCTGCAGGCGGTCCTCGACCTGGCGGGCGACGACGACGCGGACCAGCGCCGCGTCGGCGACCTGCTCGCCGAAGTGATGAGCACGCGCGCCCCGATTCCCGACCCTGCCGAAGTGCAGCGCAAGTTGGGGGTCGGCGTGCCGCTCGACGGCAAGCTGACGGTAGGGGACTACCTCGACCGCTGGATGAGCCGGAAGAAGACCAGGGCCACCACGAACAACGGCTACCGCTCCCACATCCGCGTGCACCTGAAGCCGCACATCGGCCATCTGCGTCTAGACCGGCTGACGGTCGGGCACTGCCAAGAGATGTTCGATGCAATCGCGGATGAGGCCGACGTGATCCGCGCCGAGAACGCAGCACGGCGCGAACAAGTCGCGCGGTCTAAGTGGGGGCGGCCTGGCTCGCCCCCTGCCTCCGAGCGCGCACGACTTGCCGCCGAGCGCGAGAAGCTGGCCGCGATGCCGCCGTTCCGCAAGGCTTCCGGGCCAGCCACTCGGCATGCGATCCGGCGCACGCTGCGCGCCGCATTGAACAAGGCAATCGGCCAGCAGCTCATCACCTTTAACGCTGCCGTGCACGTCGAGCTCGGGACGGTGGCACGCCCCAAGGGCCTGCTGTGGACCCCCGAACGCGTGGCCCGGTGGCGGGAGACCGGTGCGAAACCGTCCAGCGTGATGGTGTGGACACCCGAGCAGGTCGGCGAGTTCCTCGACGAGGCCGAGGCATCCCGTCTGTACGCCTGTTTCCACGTCATCGCTCACCACGGCCTGCGCAGGGGCGAGGCTGTCGGCGCGGACTGGGGCAACGTGCACCTGGACGTTGCACAGCCGCACATCGAGGTGCTGACCGAGATCGTTGTCGACGGCTGGACGCCCATCGAGACGGAACCCAAGACCGACTCGTCCATGGCCTCGGTGATGATCGACCGTGGGACCGTGGACGTACTGCGCGAGCATCGGGTGCGCCAGCTGGCCGATCGGGACGCCTGGAACGCATGGGCGGCCGAGCAGCGCGCCGAGGGCAAGTCCGTGGCGGACTGGGCGGATACGGGAAAGATTTTCACGGCGGAGGACGGGAATTGGCTCCACCCTGACGTCGTATCCAAGGAGTTCAAGCGGATCGCCGAGGCGGCAGGCCTCCCCCCGATCAACCTGAGAGATCTGCGGCACGGGGCGGCCGCACTGGTGAAGGCCGCCGGCGGCGACCTGCACGACGCCAAGGTCAAGCTCAGGCACTCCACGATCGCGTTGACCAGCGACACGTACATGGCACTGTTCCAGGAGTACGAGCAGGAGCTGACGGAGCGCGCGGCCGCCGTCGTGCCCCGAGCAAGGAAGGCACGTGACGGAGCCCCGGCGGCGGGCGCTGTTCCGCCACCGGAGCCCGCAGCGTCGCAGCCAGCAACACCAGATAGGGACAAGCGCACCGTAGCGCCGGGCACTGACAACGCGACCTCAGAGACGTAGAATCGGAGCACAGACGAAGGGCCTCTGACCTGCGGGTCAGAGGCCCTTTTGCTCTCACACTGCTCTCACGAGTGACGCGTAACGGCGCGGCACGAGGCGGTACGAGGCGGGGTTCATGGCGCGGCCCGTGCGTGCAGGAAGCGGCCCTGACCAGTAGGTACCGTGATCAGCCGGACCGTTGCGGTACGAGGCGGTACAGGGTGGGGTGATAGCCAATCAGACTTTTAATCCATTGGTTGTGGGTTCGAGTCCCACACGGTCTACCGAGAAGGCCCAGGTCGGGGAGTCCCCGAGCTGGGCCTTCGGTGTGTTCGGGGGTGCCTAGACGGGCAGTGCGGCCCTGGCGTGGTCGATGACGTTGCCGTTGGAGCAGTTGTTGGCGTGGTCTCCCACCCAGTCTCCGAGCACCGGAGTCACGGCGACTTCCTGGAGGCACACGGCGGCCGCCGTGAAGTTCCAGTTGTTGGCGGCGTTCACGCCGCCGCCGAAGTTGGAGTCGTTGTCGGCGTGGGCCGGTGCCGCCAGGGCGAGCGAGCCGATGACCAGCATGCCTGCGGTGATGATCTTCTTCATGAGCTGGCAAACGACGCCCGGCCCAGGGCGTCACGCATCGCCGGTCGCCCGAACGGACCCGCCTCGCCTGCGCCCTTGCTTCCCGCGAGCGACGCTGAGCCTGCCAGGGGGCCGATCCGGAGGTACAGCATGGGTTCCGTACGACGGGCTCTCGTGATGGTGCTCGTGCCGTTGCTCGTCGGGGTGTCGGCGGCCTGCGGGGGGTCCGAGGGCGGGAGCGGGAGTGGGAGAGCCAGTGACCGGGCTCGGCCTGCCGAGCTTGCCTTCGCGCACCCGGGGGTCCTCGTCAGCGAGGCGCAACTGGACCGCGTGCGCGCCCATGTCGCGGCGCGCGAGCAGCCCTGGCTGACGGCGTTCGAGCGGATGCGGGCCAGCAGGTACGGCGCCGACGACTACACGGCCAAGCCGTACGCCGTCGTCGAGTGCCCGGCCGGCACCCGCGCGGGCCGGGGCTGCGTCGAGGAGCGCGAGGACGCCATCGCCGCGTACACGCAGGCCCTGCTCTGGAACGTCACCGGCGACCGCGCGCACGCCAGGAAGGCCGTGCAGATCATGGACGCCTGGGCGCGGGTGATCACCCGGCACACCGGGGCCAACGCGGGGCTCCAGACGGCCTGGGCCGCCTCCTCGTGGGCACGCGCGGCCGAAGCCGTGCGTTACACCTACGACGGCTGGACCGACGGCGAACTCCTCCGCTTCGAGCGGATGCTGCGCAACGCGTACCTGCCCCAAGTGCGGGACGGCGCGGCCGACTTCAACGGCAACTGGGATCTCCTGATGGCCGACGCCACCATCAGCATGGCCGTCTTCCTCGACGACCACGAGTCCTTCGAGAAGGCGGTGACGCACTTCAGGACCCGCGTCCCCGCCTATTTCTATCTGGAGTCGGACGGCCCGCTGCCCGTGTCGCCCGCGGGCAGCGGCATCAACACCCCGGAGAAGCTCCAGAAGTACTGGTTCGGGCAGAAGACATTCGCCGACGGCCTTTCCCAGGAGACCTGCCGCAACTTCAAGCACGCCAGCTACTCCCTCGCCGCCACCGCGCACATCGCCGAGACCGCCTGGCATCAGGGCGTCGACCTGTACGGCGAGGTCCAGGAGCGGCTGCGGGCCGCGCTGGAATTCCACTCCAGGTACCAGCTGGGCGCCAAGGCGCCGGACTGGCTGTGCGGCGGCACGGTGCGGCGCGACATGGGTCCCGACACCGAGGTCGGCCTCAACCACCTGCGGGAACGGTTGCGGCTCGCCCTGCCGGAGACGGAGAGGCTCACGCGCGAGCAGCGGCCCGAGGGGACGGACGACCTGTTCGTGGCCTGGGAGACGCTGACGCACGCCGAGAATGTGTGAGCTGACGATGGACCGTCGGAAGGCGCCGTTCGCGGGTGGTTCGCAACCGGTTCGCTTTCACTCCCCCTGATGGCGTAGAGTTGCATTCAACGGCGCGGGGTGGAGCAGCTCGGTAGCTCGCTGGGCTCATAACCCAGAGGTCGCAGGTTCAAATCCTGTCCCCGCTACTAAAGACCGAAGGCCCGGATCCAGAAATGGATTCGGGCCTTCGGTGTTTTCCGCTGTCATGGGATGTCGTGAGCCGCGAGGGAAGTCGGTAACCCGGTCGGCCCACACCGGTCGCCCCGCACCGCCCCTCCGGGAACCCTGAGTGAGTGGGGCAGCGAGGAGCAATCGGCGGGGGCGGCGGCAAGCGTCCCGATGTGCGGCACGAGCGGGCGCTCGTGCGGGCTCTTCCCCTGCTGCTCATCGTCGCCGGGATCGTGTACGACGTCTCGACCCCGCCCAGGTTCACCGCCGTACCCCTCTTCACCGCCGCCCCGCTCATCGCCGCGCCCTTCTACTCGCTGCTCAGCACCGTCCTCATCGGCGCCGCCTCCTGCACCGCCGTGCTCGCCCTGCACTTCAAGACCAGCACCACCACCGACGTCGAGGCCGTCACCGAACTGATCACGGTGGTGACCGTCGCCGTCCTCGCCGTCGTCATCAACCGCGTCGTACGCCGCAGCGACAAACAGCTCGCGTCCGCCCGCTCCATCTCCGAGGCCGCCCAGCGCGCGGTACTGCCCCAGCCGGACCCCCGTATCGGTGGTCTCGACGTCGCGGCGCGGTACGAGGCCGCGGAGGCCGACGCGTTCATCGGCGGCGACATGTACGCCGTGCAGGACACCCCGCACGGCGTCCGCGTCATCGTCGGTGACGTACGGGGCAAGGGCATGGGCGCGGTGGCGGCCGTCGCCGTGGTGATCGGGGCGTTCCGGGAGGCCGCCGAGCAGGAGGCCACGCTGGAGGCGGTGGCGCAGCGCCTGGAGCGTGCGCTCGCGCGTGAGGGCACGCGGCGCGACGGGCTCGACGCCTTCGAGGGGTTCACCACCGCCGTCCTCGCGGAGATCCCGCACGGCGACGGTCTGGTGCGTCTCATCAACCGCGGGCACCCGGGCCCGCTGCTCCTGCGCGGCGACGGACGGCTGTGCGTGCTGGCCGCCACCGATCCCGCGCTGCCGCTGGGGATGGGCGAACTGGGCGCCTGGCCGGACCGCGCGGACGAGACGGAGTTCCCGCCGGGGGCGATGCTGCTGCTCTACACCGACGGGCTCTCCGAGGCGCGTGACGTCCGGGGCGAGTTCTACGACCCGGCGGCGCGGCTCGGCGGCCGGATCTTTCCGGGGCCGGGCGGCCCGGACGCGCTCTTGACGACGCTCGTCGAGGAGGTGCGGCGGCACACCGGCGGCGGGGGCACCGACGACATGGCGTTGCTCGCGGTGCGGCGGCCGCTGTCACCGGCCGTGACGGAAGGACACCACTCCGCATAACAACTGACGTACTGTCAAGGAGATGTGAAGCTCCGGTGTGTGAAGAAGTGGGGTCAACTCGCCCCGTTCCGGCCCCCGGTGTCCCGATAAGTGCGGGCCATGAGCGTTAACGATCAGTCGGAACAGCTTGGAATACCGGCCTGCTGTCTATTAACGTTCGATAACGCAGCGCGGTCGTCCCAGCCGTCACTCGAGTCGGCTCCGCGCGCACGCGCCTAATCCCGAAAGGGAGCCGGGGAACCACTAATTGGGGTGAATCGGGCATCTGTGCATCCGTGCCAGATGTTCGTAGGAGACCTTCCTGCTCCGAACCCGTCAGCTAACCCGGTAGGCGAGAAGGAAGGAAAGGAGTGCGCCCCAGTGGCGTCCAACCGCCCTGCCCCCCAAGGCGTTTACGTACCGAATGACGACGATTTCGGTGGGTACGACGACAATTCCTGGGAGGAATGGAACCCCACCGAGGAGTCCATCCGTCCCGTCCGCGGCAGGCACCGCGTGCACAAGCGGGGTGGTGGCGGGCTCGCCCGCAGCTCCACGGTTCTCGGCGTAGGCGTCATCGCCGCCGTCGGCGCGGGTGGCATCGCCACCGCGCAGGACGGCAAGCCCCCGGTCTCCATCGCGATGCCGGACCTCTCGGCCGTCACGGACTCGCTGCCGGAGGCCAAGTCGCTTCCGGGCGTGGGGTCCCTGATATCCGACGACTCCTCCGACGCGGGTTCCGCGGACAACGGCGTGGTGACCGCCGCCGCACCCCTCAGCGCCGCCGGTCTCAGCGCCGCCGACACCGAGCAGGGCAGCACGGACGCGGGCGAGGCACTGCGGGCCCGGATCATGGAGCAGGCCGAGAACCAGCAGGACCAGGCGGACGACGCGGTCCAGAAGGCCGCCGAGGAAGCCGCCGTGAAGCAGGCCGCCGAGCAGGCAGCCGCCAAGCAGTCCGCGGCCGAGAAGAAGATCGCCGCCGAGAAGGCCGCCGCGAAGAAGAAGGCCGAGGCCGAGGCCAAGAAGAAGGCCGAGGCGGAGCGCCTGGCCAAGCTCGCGAAGAGCTACACCCTGCCCGTCGCCTCGTACACGCTCACCGGCACCTTCGGTCAGCCCGGCTCCATGTGGTCCTCCGGCTACCACACCGGCCTGGACTTCGCGGCTCCGACGGGCACGCCCATCAAGGCCGTCCACTCCGGCACCATCAAGGAAGCCGGCTGGGCGGGGGCGTACGGCTACCGCACGGTCCTCGAACTGGACGACGGCACCGAGGTGTGGTTCTGCCACCAGTCCTCGATGAACGTCAGCGCGGGCCAGAAGGTCACCACCGGCGAGACCATCGGCCGCGTCGGCGCCACCGGCAACGTCACCGGCGCGCACCTCCACATGGAGGTCCACCCGGGCGGCGACTCCACCGGGGTCGACCCGGCGGCGTGGCTGCGCGGCAAGGGCCAGTCGATCTGAGGCAACCCCGGCACCCCGGCGGTCCTGGCGACAACCCCCCGACGTCAGGGCTGCCGGTTCGGCGTGCGCGTCCCAGCCGATGGAATCCGGATCCCGTTGTACGGAATGCCGAAGTCCGCAAGGGCGTTGATCCCCTCATGACTTCTCTCCGCAAGCTTGGCTCGTCCGACCTCGAGGTCTTCCCGCTCGCCCTGGGCGGCAATGTCTTCGGCTGGACGGCCGACGAGGCGCAGTCCTTCGACGTGCTGGACGCCTACACCGCCGCCGGCGGCAACTTCATCGACACCGCCGACGTCTACTCGGCCTGGGTGCCGGGCAACAAGGGCGGCGAGTCCGAGACCGTCATCGGCAACTGGTTCGCCGCGCGCGGCAACCGCTCCGACGTCGTGCTCGCCAGCAAGGTCGGCGCCCACCCCGACTTCAAGGGCCTGTCCGCGCACACCATCAAGGCCGGTGCCGAGGAATCGCTGCGCCGCCTGCGCACCGATTACATCGACCTCTACTACACGCACTACGACGACCCGACCGTCCCGGTCGAGGAGGTCATCGGCGCGCTCGACGACCTGGTGACGTCCGGCAAGGTGCGCGCCATCGCCGCGTCCAACGTGACCCCCGAACGCCTCCAGGAGTTCCTGGACTTCTCCGACCGCGAGGGCCTCGCCCGCTACTCGGTCCTTCAGCCGCACTACAACCTCGTCTCGCGCGACACGTACGAGGGCTCGCTGGAGCAGGTCGCCTCGCGCTCCGGTCTGGCGGCCGTCCCGTACTACGCGCTCGCCTCCGGCTTCCTGACCGGCAAGTACCGTCCGGGCGCGCAGGTCGAGAGCGCGCGGGCCGAGGGCGCCGGCAAGCACCTGGAGACCGAGCGCGGCCGTCGCGTGCTCGCCGCGCTCGACGAGGTCGCCGAGGCCCGCGGCGCCGAGCTCGCGACGGTCGCCCTCGCGTGGCTCGCGGCCCAGCCGACGGTGGCGGCACCGATCGCCTCGGCCCGTACGGTCGAGCAGCTGCCCGCGCTGCTCGCGGTGGGCGAGCTCGAACTGACGGACGCCGAGGTGTCGAAGCTGACGGCGGCCTCGGCCTGACCGCCTAACCCCGGTAGGGGTTGTACGCGGGGTAGCGGTTGTACGCGGGGTAGGGCATCGCCGGCTGGGCGTACGGCTGTGGGTAGGCCGGGGGGCGGTATCCGTACGGCGGCGGCATCGGCACGAGCACGGGTGCCGTCGCGCGTGCCGCGTAGGCGAGGGCGGGGCGCGCGGCCTCGCGGCGCTCCCACAGCGCGTGCAGCAACTCCCGCTCGCGTACGACGAAGTCGGCGCCCGCCTTGCCCCGGCGCCCGCGGTGACGCAGGAGCGCGAGAGACGTCGCGTACGCCTCGTACTGGGCGACCGCGCGGGCCGCGGCCTTGCCCTGGGTGTACGAGGCGTAGTCGCGGGCGAGGGTGCGGGCGCGCATCGTGCCGAGTGCGTACGGCTCGGGGGCGGTGAGCCAGCCCGCGATCGCGTACGCGGGCAGTTCCGCGCGCACGGTGCGCAGGGCGCGCTGCCTGGTCCAGATCGCCAGCCAGGTGAGCAGGCCGAACGCGGGCAGCATGAACGTCGCGTACACGGCGAAGAAGCCGTAGTCGCCGAAGCTGGCCGAGCCGTTCCACAGGGCGTGCAGGCCCATCGCGAGGAGCAGTCCGGCGATCGGGAGCAGGACGCGCCGCCAGTTCTGCCGGTCGGTGCCGAGCGCGGCGATGCCGAAGCCGATGCCGGTGAGCACGGTGAACAGCGGGTGCGCGAAGGGCGACATCACGACGCGCACGAAGAAGGTCGCCGCCGTCACGGACGCGATGCCGGTCTCGCCGTTGAGCTGGTCGGTGCCGAAGGCGCTGCCGAGATAGAGGATGTTCTCGGTGAACGCGAAGCCGGTGGCGGTCACACCGGCGATCACGACGCCGTCGACGATGCCGGTGAACTCGCGTCTGCGGAAGAGGAAGACGAGCAGTACGGCCACGGCTTTCGCGCTCTCCTCGACGATCGGGGCTATGACCGTCGCGCCGAGGGTGTCCGCGCTGGTGGGGTCGGCCGTGGCGGTGGCTATCCAGCGGGTCGCGAAGCTGTTCGCGACGATGGCTATGAGGGCGGCCGCGCAGGCGCCCCAGGCGAAGGCGAAGATCAGGTTCCGCCAGGGGCCCGGCTGGACCCGCTGCAGCCAGCGGAAGGCTGCCACCAGGAGCGGCACGGGCAGGGTCGCGAGACCCAGCCCGACCAGGAAGCCCTGGGTGCCGGTCTGCTCCCTGACCAGGGCCAGGATCACCAGACCCGACAGGGCGAGCAGCGTGACCAGGGCGGCCGCGCGTATCGCCCGCCGCTGCCACCAGCGCGCGTGCCGCAGCCCGGCGGGCCCTGCGGGGGGCATCGGGGGGTGAGGGTGCGCTGAACGGGTGGCCACCCGTTGACCCTAACGAGGGACGGGGGTGGGCCGCGACGGTGTCTCGGTGCGGGTGGGCCGTATCTCAGTCCGCCTGGGCGCCTGTCCTGCGGAACAGCAGGTCGTGGACGACGTGCCCCTTGTCCAGGCCCTGGCCCTCGAACCGGGTGAGGGGACGGAAGGCGGGGCGGGGTGCGTATCCGCCGTCGGCCTCGGTGTTCTCGAAGGCGGGGTGCGCGGTGAGCACTTCCAGCATCTGCTCGGCGTACGGCTCCCAGTCGGTCGCGCAGTGCAGCACGGCGCCGGGCTTGAGGCGGGGCGCGGCGAGGTCGAGGAAGTCGGGCTGGATGATGCGGCGCTTGTGGTGGCGGGCCTTGGGCCAGGGGTCGGGGAAGTAGACGCGCAGGCCGTCGAGGGAGGCGGGCGGGAGCATTTCGCGGAGCAGGATGACGGCGTCGCCGTTCGCGACGCGGATGTTGTCCAGGCCGTTCCGCTCGGCGAGGCCGAGGAGGTTTCCCTGGCCCGGGGTGTGTACGTCGACGGCGAGGATGCCGGTGTGCGGGTCGTCGGCGGCCATCTGGGCGGTGGCTTCGCCCATGCCGAAGCCGATCTCCAGTACGACGGAGTTCTTGCCGGTGAACATCGCGGCGAGGTCGAGGACGCGTTGCCCGTCGATGTCCAGGCCCCACTTGGGCCACAGCCGCTGCAGGGCGTCCGCCTGGCCGGTGGTGACGCGGCTCCTGCGGGGCTGGAAGCTGCGGATCCGCCGCTCGAAGTGTGAGCCCGCGGGGTCCGGGGCGGGACCGTCCGGGAAACGGGGCTCGCCCTTCGGGCGGGGGGCTTGGGGGCGCTCGGGGGTGGCGTTCGACTCAGGCACAGTGGTGGGATTTTAGTCCCCAACCCCGCCCCTTCCCGAAAACTCGCTCTGGCGCGAGGGCCTTGGTGGCCGCCATCACCGGCTCCGCCGAGTTCGTCCTCAAACGCCGGACGGGCTGGAGATTCAGCTGCGGGGCGATCGGGTGGGTGGGCGGGAAATATAGCCCCTCCGGCGTTTGAGGAGCGGGGTCTGGGGCGGAGCTCCAGTTCTGGGAAGCAGGGCTCGCCCCTACAGAACCGCCAGCACCCGCCGGGCCACCGCCCTCCCGATCGGGAGCGAAGCCGTCGCCGCAGGTGAAGGCGCGTTCAGTACGTGCACCGCCCGCACCCCCTCCCGGATGAGGAAGTCGTCCACCAGCGTCCCGTCGCGCAAGACGGCCTGCGCCCGCACCCCCGCCGCCACCGGCACAAGATCATCTGAGGTCACCGCGGGCAGCAGCCTCCGCACGGCCGTGGTGAACGCCTCCTTGGAGAGGGAGCGCCGGAGCTCCCCGGCCCCGTACCGCCAGTGCCGCCCGGCGAGGCGCCAGGAACCCGGCCAGCTCAGCGTCCCCGCCAGCTCCCGTGGCCGCACCACACCCCATCCGTACCCCTCACGGGCCAGCGCCGGCACCGCGTTGGGGCCCACGTGGACCCCGCCCCCGATGCCCCGCGTCAGATGCACCCCCAGGAAGGGGAAGGCCGGGTCCGGCACCGGATACACCAGGCCCCGCACGAGATCGGGCCGCGCCAGGTCGAAGTACTCCCCGCGGAAGGGGACGATCCGCATCCCGGGGTCGTCACCGGTCAGCATCGCCACCTGGTCGCACTGCAGTCCCGCGCAGTTGACCAGGACCTTTCCGCGCACCACCGAGCCGTCGGCCGTGCGGACGGCCACCCCGAGCGACGCGCGGCGGTCGATGCGGACGACCTCCGCGCCGTACCGGACATCGGCCCCGGAGGCGTCCGCGAGGTGCTCCGCCACCGAGCCGTAGTCACAGATCCCCGTGGTGCCGACCTGGATCGCGGCGAGGCCCCGCACCTCCGGTTCGTACTCCGAGATCTGGGCGGGGCCCAGCTCCCGCACCGGAATGCCGTTCTCCCGGCCGCGCTGGACCAGGGCGTGCAGGCGGGGCAGCTCGGAGCGCTCCGTGGCGACGATGAGCTTGCCGGTGACCTCGTGCGCGATGCCGTACTCCGCGCAGAACTTGACCATCTCGGCGGCGCCCCGCACCGCGTACCGCGCCTTCAGGGAGCCGGGGCGGTAGTAGATCCCGCTGTGGATCACCCCGCTGTTGCGGCCCGTCTGGTGTCTGGCGGGGCCGGGCTCCTTCTCCAGGACGGTGACCCGCGTCCCCGGCGCGGCACGCGTGATGGCATATGCCGTCGACAGACCGACGATCCCGCCGCCGATCACCAGCACATCGCAGTCGTACGCCACGGCCCGGACCATCCCGCATCACCTCCCACCCCGATAGTGCACTGCGCCACTGACAACGCCCTCAAACCCGGCGAGGTCCGCGGGGTTACAGGGTGCGTAAATGCTGTTGCCGTTCCGGCGGCGCCCGGATGGGGAGGGTGCACGGGCACGGCGGGCTACGCGGGGGCCACGAGCAGCGGCCTGGCGCGCTCCCGCAGCTCCACCACCCGCGGCTCGTCCCCGTACGGCTCCAGGCGGTGCAGGAGGTCCTTGACGTACTCCGTGGTCCGCGCGGACGAGATGCGTCCGGCGACCTCCAGGGCGCGTGTGCCCTGCTCGCAGGCCGCGTCGAGGTTCCCCGACTCCAGCTCGGCGACCGCCGACACCACGAGGCGCAGGCCGTGCGAGCGCACGAACTCCTCCGTCGGCCGCGAGAGCGCCTGCTCCGTGAAGCGCCGCACCTGGCGGGGCGCCTTCAGGTCGCGGTAGCACTCGGCGGCGTCCGCCGCGAAGCGGTCGTATCCGTAGAAACCTAGCCATGACGGGTCGTTGTCGCCGTCCCGGGCCCGCTCCAGCCATCCCTCGGCCGCCCGGAGGGCGGCTCCCGCCGCCTGTGCGTCATTGGCGCGCGCGTGCGCGCGTGCCTCGACGAGGCGGAAGAAGCTCATCGTGCGCGCGGTGGCCAGACCGCGGTTGCGCTCCAGGGCCGCCTGCGCGAGGTCGACGCCCTCGTCGCCGAAGCCACGGTAGGTCGCCTGGAGGGACATGGAGGCCAGGACATACCCCCCTAAGGGGACGTCGGCCGCCGCGCGGGCCAGGCGCAGGGCCTGGATGTAGTACCGCTGGGCGGCCTCCTGCTGGCCGGTGTCGAAGGCCATCCACCCGGCGAGCCGGGTCAGCTCGGCCGACGCCCCGAAGAGCGAGCGGCCCACCTCGTCGGAGTACGAGCCGAGCAGCAGGGGCGCCGCCTCGACCCGCAGGCACTCCGGGACCATCGACGAACGCCAGTCCCCGCCGCCGTACTTGGAGTCCCAGCGCCGGGCGTCCTCGGCGGCCTCGCGCAGCTTCACCACGTCGCTGTGGCCGACCTTCATCGGATGCCCGCTGTTCGCGCCGTCGTCGGCGTGGCCCAGCTCGCGGGGCTCGTCCAGGACGACGTCGCGGGCGACCGAGCTGTCGGCCGGGGTTATCAGCCAGCGGGAGGCCGGTGTCGCGTACGCGCTCACCGCGAAGGAGCCGGCGAGCGACTGCCAGATGCCGCCGCTGCCCGCGCGCCTGCCCGCCAGATCGAGGCGGTAGAGCTCGGTCGCCGACTTCACCGCGGCGCCCACGTCGCGCGGGAAGGCCAGGCCCACCTCGGGCGCCGGGTCGGCGTCCGCGAGCCCGATCTCGTGCAGGGGAACGGGGCGGCCGAGCTTCTGCCCGATGGCCGCGGCGATGAGGTGCGGCGCGGCGCCCTGCGGCACCATGCCCTTGGACACCCACCGGGCCACCGACGTCTTGTCGTATCGAAGCGTCAACCCGCGTTGGGCGCCGAGGTCGTTGACCCTGCGCGCGAGTCCCGCATTGCTGATTCCCGCGAGGGCGAGAACGGTGCCGAGTTTTTCGTTCGGCCCGCGTTGCTCCCTGGACATGCGCCACCCCTCGACACAGACGGCTGCCGTGCGATGGCTTGACCGCGACGGCATTCGTGCTGCGTTCCCTCAGGGGCAGCGGCGTCCGCGACTACGACCGCCGTGGCCCGGAACCTCGGCCGCAAGAGCATTTGGCCGAGCCCCCAGGTATATGCCTCCGCGAAAACATCAGCACACACAGCGTAGTTCGCCGAATCCCAAGCGTTAAGAGGCGCAGTTCCGTATGGCGAGATTGTTGCCGGTAGGGGAGCGGGGGAGTGCCGGGGTGTGCTCCGGGTGTGTGGCCGTGCGCCTGCGTGTGCGCTCTTCACCGGCCATAAGGGGAGCGCTTCCATTGTCGGTGCGTGGGTCGGCCCGCTGCGCTGGAGTCAGTGGGCTGGGGGACACCGCCGCCTCCATCCCCGCGGGCGGCGGACCGGTCCGGGGGGCGAACACCGCCTCCCGGACTGTGTGTTGCCGATGACGGTTCCGCTGCGCGCGTGCCATCCCCTGATTTGGCCGAAAATCGCCTCTTCGGACGCCGGGGTCGTGCGCCCCGGCGCAAAGAATGCGCCGTGGTCGCGCCTTTCAAGTACCGCTCCCTCGCGGCAGATCGGCGAGAGCGTGAGCGACCCCGCAGCCACTCCCGCGCGCCTCCTTCGTGGCAGCATGGGACCCCAGTTCTTCGATGCACTGGTTGTCCACAGCCTGTGGAGGCAACGATGCGGTGGTTGGTGGGGTGGAGCAGCACTGCCGTGAAGCCTGCGGTGGTGGGCTCCGCCGGGGCCACCGGTGAGAACGGCGAGACCGTTCATCCCGTGGGCTCCCAACTCCTTTGGGGTGACCCGGATCCGCTGTGGGCGGTGGGTGACTGGCGCGCCGACGAGGTGCGCACGGTGCAGGCGGACGAACAGACCCGCATCGCGGTCCTGGGCACCTGCGGGGCGAGCGACGAGGAACTCCGGGTCGGCCTCTTCGCCGCCCGGGGAGGCGCCCTGCGGCACCTGACCGCGTGGTCGGGGAGTTACACCGCGGTCGTGCAGGTCGGCCGCCGTGTCATGGTCGCCGGCGACCTCGCGGGCGCGCGCCCCGTCTTCTACACCCCGTGGGCCGAAGGCACGGCCTTCGCGACGGCCGCGCTGCCGCTCGCCGACCTCATCGAGGCCCACCTGGACATCGGTCACCTCGCGGCGCTCCTCGCGGCGCCCGACGTGCCGGAAGCACTGCACGACTCGACGCCCTACCAGGGCGTGCGCCGTGTGCCACCGGGGCACGCCCTGATCCTGCGCGCCGGCAGCCGGGAGATCGCCGGGTACGAACACGTGGCGTCCCTCGCGGTCGCCGCGCCCGCGGCCGACGCGACCGCCGCGGTGGACGGCGTCCGTGACGCGCTCGTGGAGGCGGTACGCGCCCGCCTCGGCGCCCCGCGGCACGTCCCCGGAGCCTCAGAGGTCGACCCAGGCCCGGTGCCCGGCATGGGCCCCGCCGAGCGGCGCGCGGCGCGCGGGATGCCGGTGCCCGGCATCGGCGCCGACCTCTCCGGAGGGCCCGCTTCCGGCACGCTCGCACTGCTTGCCGCGGGGCTCCCGGGGATGCCCGGCACGGTCCTCGGCCATGGCACGGGGGCGGGCGAGCGGCTCCTCGCGGTCACCTTCAACGACCTGGCGATCACCGGTCGTGAGGCCGAGCTGGAGCGGGCGGGTGCCATCGCGGCCAACCCCCGCCTGCACCACGTGGTGGTCGCCGCCGGTGAAGAGGCCCTCCCGTACGCGGACTTGGACGGCCCTCTGACGGACGAACCGAGCGGCACCCTGGTCACGGCCCAGCGCCACCGCGCGCGGCTCTCCTCGGGCAGCGCGGACCACTTCACGGGGTACGGCGCACGGCAGGTGCTCGACGCGCATCCGGCCCGCCTCGCCGACCTCCTGATGGACCGCAGACGGCGCCATCTGGTGCGTCCCGTCGCGGCGTTGGCGAAGGCGGACGGGTCCCCGGGCTCCGTGATGGTCCCGGCACGCGTGTACGGCGCCGCCCGCAAGCTCGCCCGGATGTCCTACCGCGCGGGCGTCGACTCGCTCGCCGAGCGTCTCCTTCAGCGCCGGTTCGACGAGCCGGGCGGGGCGGTGGGGGCGTCGATGGCTGCCCTCGCGTGGGCCAGGCCGGGGCCCGCGGCGCGTTGGCTCACGGGCGAGGCCCTCGCAGAAGTATCGGTTCGCCTCCAGGACACGACCGGACGCCCCGGCGCCGGACCCGGCCAGCGGCCCGGTGAATTCCGGGCCCGCGCGGCGCTCGCCCGGCACGCGGCCGACCTGCGCGTCCTCGAACAGGCCGCCGAGGTCCGCTTCCAGCGGCTGCACGCGCCCTTCCTGGACAACCAGGTGGTCCGGGCCTGCCGCGCGCTCCCCGTGGCCCTGCGCGTCCAGCCGGGCGCGCGGGCGGCGATCCTGCGCACGGTCCTCGAAGGCGCCGGGGTGGCCGAACTGCCGCCCGGCTGGGGCGCTCCGTCCCACGCGTCGTCCACGGCGGCGGCGAGGACGGGCCTGCGGGTGGCGGTGGACGACCTCCTCGCCCTCTTCGACACCCCTTTGCTCGCCCAGGCGGGCCTGGTGGAGGCCCGCGTCGTCCGCAAGGCGCTGCGTGCGGCGGCAGAGGGAGAACCACTGCCGCTGGACGGCCTGGCCGACCTGGTCTCCACGGAGCTGTGGCTGCGCCGCCTGCTGTCCCGCAGGGGCACGTGCTGGACGGGCACACCCGCGCGGCAGCGGGCTGTCCCTACGGGGAGCGTCGTGCCGCAGCGGGGGGCCTTGGGGGCGGGGCGGTAGCCGGAGCGTCCGGCATCGGGCCGCGGAGACGACGGGGAGCGGGCGAGCGGCTCGCCAAGGGAGGGAAAACCCTCGCGCCTCAACCCGCACGACCGGCGAGAATGACCCCGTGCGGTACAGAATCCTGGGCGCCACCGAGGCGTACGACGAACAAGGAGCGCCCCTGCCCGTGGGGGGCCGAAGGCTGCGCGCGCTCCTCGCCGTCCTCGCGCTCCGCACCGACCGCACGGTCCCCGTGGAAGCCCTCATCGCAGAGGTATGGGCCGAGGACGAGCCGCCCACGGACGCCCCGGCCGCCCTCCAGGCCCTCGTCGGCCGCCTCCGCCGCGCGCTGGGCAGGACCGCCATCGCCTCGGACCCCGGCGGCTACCGCCTCACCGCCACCCCCGAAGACGTCGACCTGCACCGCTTCGAACGCCTGGTGAGCGAGGGACGGGCGGCCCTCGCCCGGCACGACCCGGCGGCAGCCGCCGGCCTCCTCGGCGAGGCGCTCACCCTGTGGCGCGGGCCCGCCCTCGCCGACCTGCCCGACCGCAGCGCGGCCACCCGCCCCGAAGCGCTGCTCGCCGACGCGACCCGCGCGCGCGTGGAGGCGCGGCTGCTCCTGGGCCACGCCTCCGACGTCGTACCGGAGCTGCGGGAGCTCACCTCCGCCCAGCCGTACGACGAGACGCTGCACGCCCTCCTGATCCGCGCCCTGCGCGCGGCCGGCCGGGGCGCCGACGCCCTGGCCGCGTACGAGAACGCGCGCCGCACGCTCGCCGACGCCCTCGGGGCCGACCCGGGCCCGGAACTGCGGGCACTGCACGCGGAGTTGCTCAAGGGGGACCCGGGGAGCCCGGAGGATTTGGAGCATCCGGGGCATCCGGAGCGCCCCGATCGCCCCCAGCGCCCCCACCGAAAAGGCAACCTGCGCCCCCGTCTGACCTCTTTCGTCGGCCGGGAACCCGAACTCGCCGCCATCCGTTCTGACATGCGACGAGCACGCCTGGTCACCCTCACCGGACCGGGCGGCTCCGGCAAGACCCGCCTCGCCGAGGAAGCCGCCGCCGGGCATCCGCAGGCATGGCTGGCCGAGCTCGCCCCGCTCGACCATCCGGAGGCGGTGCCCGGCGCTGTCGTCAGCGCGCTCGGTCTGCGCGAGACCGTGCTGATGACCAGCGAGCTCTCCGCGCTGCCGCAGGGCGACCCGACCGCCCTGCTGATCGAGTACTGCGCCCCGCGCAGCCTGCTCCTGCTCCTTGACAACTGCGAGCACGTCATCGGCGCCGCCGCCGACCTCGCCCAGACCCTCCTCACGCACTGTCCGGACCTCACCGTCGTCGCCACCAGCCGTGAACCCCTGGGCGTGCCCGGCGAGTTCGTCCGCCCGGTCGAGCCTCTGCCGCCCGACCCGGCACACCGCCTCTTCACCGAGCGCGCCATGGCCGTGCGCCCCGACTTCGCCCCGGAGAACGACACCGAGGCCGTCGCCGAGATCTGCCGCCGTCTCGACGGCCTGCCGCTGGCCATCGAGCTGGCCGCGGCCCGCCTGCGCCTGCTCACCCCGCGGCAGATCGCCGACCGGCTAGACGACCGCTTCCGTCTCCTCACCAGCGGCAGCCGCACGGTCCTGCCGCGCCAGCAGACCCTGCGGGCCGTCGTCGACTGGTCCTGGGACCTCCTCGAGGAGTCCGAGCGGACGGTCCTGCGCGAGGTGTCCGTCTTCGCGGGCGGCTGGGACCTCGCGGCGGCCGAGGCGGTCTGCACCGGGCCCGCCGCCGACCTCATCGGCGCCCTGGTGGACAAGTCGCTGCTCATCGCCGAGCCCACGGCGACGGGCGACATGCGCTATCGCATGCTGGAGACCATCCACGAGTACGCGACCGAGCGGGCCGCCGAGTGCCCGGAGCTCCGCACGGCCGCGGCCCACCGGCACACCGCGCACTTCCGCGCGCTGGTCGAACAGGCGGAACCCCTGCTCCGCTCGGCCGAGCAACTCCCCTGGATCCAGCGCCTGGAGACGGAGCTGGACAACCTGCGCGCGGCCCTGCAGCGCACCATCGAGTCCCGCGAGGTGGACGACGCCCTGGCGATCGTCCTCGGCATCGGGTGGTTCTGGTGGCTGCGCAACTACCGCGGGGAGGCCATGGAATGGGTGAGCCGCCTCCTGGGCCTCGCACCGCCGCTGCCGTCCGAAGGGCCTGACGGCGGCGGTGCGGACGGCGCGCGGGGCGGGTCGCGGGACGAGCCCCACCACTGGCCCTGGATGAGTCTGCGCCTGCTGCACATCTTCCTGGAGGTGGACTCCAGTCCGTCGGACGCCATGGCCGAGGAAAGTTATCGCGCGTACGTCGCGGAGGTGCGGGGCGCCTTCGCGCGGCCGGTCCCCGCGGCGGCCCGTTTCCCCGGCCTCATCTGGCCGTTCACCACCTTCTTCCTCGACGGCTCCGATGCCGCGCGGCCCGCCATGGACTCCGTGGTCGCCAACTGCCGCGCATACGGCGGCGACTGGGAGATCGGCGTCAGCCTGATGTTCCGTACGCACCTGGCCGTCGACGCCCCCGGCAATCTCTTCGGGGTCGACGAGGACCTCGTCGAGCTGCGCGAGCTGGCCGCGCGCACGGGCGACCGCTGGATGCGCGCCCAGGTGTCCAGCGCGGCGGGCGAGGCCGCGATGGTGCGCAGCCTGCACGCCGAGGCGCGCGTCGAGTACGACGAAGCGCTGCGGCTCGCCTACGAGGTGGGGGCCTACGCCGAGACGCCCTTCCTGCTCGTCCGGCTCGCCGAGATCGCGTACCGCGAGGGTGACCGCGCGCTGGCGGTGAAGATCCTGGACGAGGCGGGGATCGAGGCCGACCGCTATGGGGTGGTGGATTCCCGGGCCTTCATGCGGCTCCTCCAGTCGCTCATGGCGCTGGACGACGCTGACGTGCCCCGGGCCCGCGCCCTGTTCGAGGCGTCCCGCGACGAGGCGGCGCGGGGCACGCCGCCGCCGCAGTTCGGCGCTGCCCTGAAGGGCGTGGAAACCAGGATCGTGGCCGCCGAGTCCGGCCCGGAGCAGGCGCTGCCGCTGCTCGCGGAGGGCCTGCGGGAGGCCCTCGACCACCGGTGCGCGGAGGTGGTCGTCGCCGGCCTGGTGGACGGCGGGGCCACCCTGGTCAGCCGGCTCGGCGATCACCCGCGCGCGGCCCGCCTGCTCGCCTTCGGCACCCGGCTGCGGGGCGGCCACCCACGCCCGATGCCGGAACGCGCCGAGGCCGACGAGACCAGGGCTGCGGCCCTCTCGGCGATCGGCCCCGACCGGTACGAGGCGGAGTCCGCGGCGGGTACGCGGCTCACGGCGGACCAGGCGGTCGCGGAACTCATCCGCACGGCACGGGCGTGAGCGGCCCGTTGTCTGCGTGTACGGGCCGCGCGCGGTTCATGTGCAGCAACGCCGCCCGGCGTCTACGTGCAGAGGCGGAGCCCGCCGCCGGTCCGCGGCCTCACGGCGGACCAGGCGGTCGCGGAACTCATCCGCACGGCACGGGCGTGAGCGGCCCGCTGTCTGCGTGTAGGGGCCGCGCGCGGTTCATGTGCAGCAACGCCGCCCGGCGTCTACGTGGAGGGGCGGAGTCCGCCGCGGGCACGCGGCTCGCGGCGGACCAGGCGGTCGCGGAACTCTCCCGCACGGCACCGGCCTGAGCGGTCCACGTGCAGCGCCGCCCGCCGTCTACGTACAGCGGAAGCGTGACTGTGCCCAGTCCGCGAGCGCTGCCGAGTAGAACGGCGAGTGCGGCTCGACGACCAGGCGGATCGTCTTGCGGCCGGTCAGGTTCACCTGCACCGGCACCGCCGGGTCCCCGCCCTCGATCAGCGGTGACTTCCACAGCCGTGTGCCGTCGCCGAAGACCGAGAACCGCACCTTGCCGAGGCCCATCGTCATGTCGTCGACGCCGACGACCGCCTCGTACGAGGAGCAGGTGCGGTTCAGGTCGATGGTGACGGAGGACTGGCCGTGGACGGTCACGCCGTGGCCGTACTGCTTGTCGGCGATGGACATGCCGGAGCGCTGCCAGACCCAGCTGCTCTCGCCGAGGCGCATCTCGGGCTCGGTGCCGTCACCGACGATGCCGTACCGCAGCTCGCTCCACTGGTAGACCGCGGGCGGCGGCGGTGGTGGCGGAGGCGGCGGCTCGGGCTTCGGCTCCGACGGCGTGGGAGTCGGCTTCGGTTTCGGCTCCGGGGCCGGGGGCTCGGGTTTCGCGGGGGGCGTCGGGTCCGGCTTCGGCTCGGGAGCGGACTTCGCCGGAGGCTTCGGCTTCGGCTTCGCCTCGGCGACCGGCTGATCGGGCTTCGGCTTAGGCTTCGGTTTCGGGGGCGGTGGCTCGTTCGGCGCGACGGGTTCGACGGCCGGCGGCTTGTCGTCGGCGCTCGGCAGGTCCTTGGGCTTGTCCCCGCCCGCGGTGAGCGCCAGCGCCACGGCCGCTGCCGCGACGATCACACCCGCGGCGATACCGGCCTTCGCGGGCGCGCCGAGCCCCTCGGCCGCGGCACCGCCGCCCGCCGCGCCACCGGACGAACCGCCCGCGGCTGCCGCGCCAGCCGCACCGGCGCCCGCGGCACCCGCGGCGCCACCGCCGACGAGGGCGGCCACCTTCGCGTACCCCGCTGCGCCGAACCAGCCGATGACCGCGATCGGCACGACCCCGGGAATACCGCTGGCGACTTCCTTGATCTGGCCCGCGGCCAGGCGGCACTTGGCGCACTCCTCCAAGTGCTTGCGCAGGCCGCGCTCGGCCCGGGTGCGCAGACTGCCGCGCGCGTAGGCGCCGAGCCGGTCGGCATACCGGGCGCACTCCTCGTCGGCGGTGAGCGTGGTGCTCACATGGGCCTGGAGGTACGCCTCCTTCAGGCCTTCGCGCGCCCGCTTGGCGAGCACCCGGGTGCCGTTGGCGTCGAGCCCGAAGAGCGTGGCGACGTCACTCGGGGACTCGTCCTCGATCTCCGTGTGCCACAGCACGGCCTGCCAGCGCTCCGGCAGGCTGCGGAACGCCTGCATGGCCATGGACTGCTCGGCCTCGTGCATCGCGCGCACGTCCGCGCCCAGGTCCAGGGTGTCGTCGTCGGAGACCTCGGAGCTGCGCTGGGCCTGCGCGGCGAACACCGCGAAGTCCTCGACCAGTTGCTCCCGCTTCGCGGACTTCGTCCACCCGGCGGCGACGCGACGCACCGTGGTGAGCAGATAGGCGCGCACCGCGTGCTCGGGGCCGCTGCCACCGCGGACCGCCTGCAGCATGCGCGCGAAGACCTCGGCCGTGAGGTCGTCGGCGGTGTGCGCGTCACGGCAGCAGGTTCGGGCGTACCGGCGGACGGCTTCGGCGTGCCGTCGGTACAGCTCCTCGTACGCGGTGTCGTCGCCCGCCCGCATCCGCGTGATCAGGTCGCTGTCGGCCGGCGGGCCTTCGCCCCGGAGGCCTTCACGCTGCGGTGGAACGCTCGGATCGGTGCCGCCGGAACCGCCGGGGCCACCTGCGGCCGCGGGCCCGCCTTGGTTCGGCACCTGTCGGGGAGGCAGCCCTGCGGCTTCCCCGTCCAGGGCGGAGGACGACTCGTCCCGCCCGTCACCACTCATCGCGGAAGCCCCCGCTTGCACACTCGGACCCGACCATCCGGGAAAGAGTGCCACAACGTTCCGCTACGACGGACGGCGATGACGGTCAACCACCCTTCCGGGGCGACTTCCCGTAATGGAGCACTACTGTTCACTCGTTCGGGGAAGGCTCAACTGCCTTGTATGACAAGGCAGTTGAGCCGCCCGCGTGACGAACTTGTGCAGACCCTGTGGTGCTGTGGCGCCGTACTGTCGTGCTGCTGTGCCGCGTCAGGCCGTGGGGCGTGAGCGCAGCCCTTCCAGCAGGATGTCGAGCAGCCTCGAGGACGCCGCCGCCTGCTGTGCCGCGTCCGGCAGCGAGGGCGCCGCCGTCGCTATCACCAGGAGCACGTCCGACACGGTCACGTCCGCGCGCAGCTCGCCCGCCGCACGTGCCCGCTCCACGAGACGCCCGACGACGTCCAGGAGCGCGATCGCCCCGGGGTCGTCGGCCGCCGACTCCTCGGCCGGGGCCGAGCGCTGCTCGACGAGCCGCAGCTCGGGACCGGCCGGAGCCGCCTGCCGCTGTTGCGGCACGCGCGCCTCGTCGTCCCGTACCCCCGCGACCTCGTCCGCGACGCCCACCCGCAGCACCTGCGGCGGCAGGAGACGCCCCGCGCCCGATGCGACGGACGTCCGCAGGAAGCGCGAGAGCGCGGACCACGGTTCGTCCTCCTGCCCGAGCGCCGAACGCGCCTGGTCGGTCAGCCGGGAGGTCTCCTCCTCGGCTATGCGCCGCACCAGCACGTCCTTGCTGGGGAAGCGGCGGTAGACCGTGCCGACGCCGACCCGTGCGCGCCGGGCCACGTCTTCCATCGGCGCGCCGTAACCCAGCTCGCCGAAGACCTCGCGCGCCGCGCGAAGCACGTGCTCGAGATTGCGCTGTGCGTCCACCCGCAGCGGCGTCGAACGCGGTCCGTCCCCCATGTCGCGTCCGTTCCCGCTGGTGGCGACGGCTGATGCCGACGCCGTGCTCGAAGTCCAGTGAGATTCCTGAATATGCATACGCGTTCCCCCGGTAATGACGTCTCCCCCCGGAGACACTCCCCGCCATTGACTAACCGGAGTGTGAGGAGCCTGCTCGGACCCGAGCCCCGTAGCCCGACCCGACGAGCGCATCCCCCGACACCCCGACGACACACGAACATAGTTGAGCCAGAGTCAATTCAGAAGAGGCGGGTTCCGCACGGACCGCCCCCCGATCGGAGTACGCACCGATTCCGACCCGATTGCACCCCCTCGTCATTCCCCGCTTCCCCCCGCTGACCTGCACACCTTTCCCGCGAGCCACCAAGGCCCCGACGGCGCGTCGCGCACGATGACCGGTCACACAAATTGTCGAGCCTGTGGACAAACTCAAGAGCTGGGTGCGTCATGGGATGGTGAAGGAACCTGTGCGCATTCTCGTTGTGGGCGGCGGATACGTCGGCATGTACACCGCGCTGCGCCTCCAGCGGAAGCTGAAGCCGGAGCTGAAGCGGGGCGAAGCGGAGATCGTGGTGGTGACGCCCGATCCCTATATGACCTATCAGCCGTTCCTGCCCGAAGCCGCGGCCGGCTCCATCTCGCCGCGCCACGTCGTGGTCCCGCTCCGCCGCGTCCTCGACAGATGCCGCATCGTCATCGGCCAGGTCGAGTCGGTCGACCACGCCAAGCGCACGGCCTCCTTCACCACGCTCGCCACCGCGGACGAGGGCTCGGGCGTCGTCGAGATCACGTACGACGAGATCGTGCTGGCCCCCGGCTCCATCTCGCGCACCCTGCCCGTCCCCGGCCTGGCCGAGCACGGCGTCGGCTTCAAGACCGTCGAAGAGGCCATCGGCCTGCGCAACCACGTCATCGAACAGATGGACATCGCCTCGTCGACGCGCGACCCCGCGGTCCGCGACGCGGCCCTCACCTTCGTCTTCGTGGGCGGCGGCTACGCGGGCGTCGAGGCGCTCGGCGAGCTGGAGGACATGGCCCGCTACGCCGCGCGGTACTACCACAACGTCAAGGCCGAGGACATGAAGTGGATCCTCGTCGAGGCCTCCGGGCGGATCCTCCCCGAGGTCGGCGAGGAGATGGGCAAGTACACGGTCCGTGAGCTGCGCCGCCGCAACATCGACGTACGCCTGGAGACGCGCCTCGACTCCTGCGAGGACCGGGTCGCCGTCCTGAGCGACGGCTCGCGCTTCCCCACCCGCACGGTCGTGTGGACCGCGGGCGTCAAACCGCACCCGGTGCTCGCCGCGACCGACCTGCCGCTGAACGAACGCGGCCGCCTCGACTGCACCGCGAAGCTGACGGTGAACGGCGCCACGCACGCGTGGGGGGCGGGAGACGCGGCAGCCGTCCCCGATGTCACCGCGAAAGAGCCCGGCAAGGAGTGCGCCCCCAACGCCCAGCACGCGGTACGCCAGGCCAGGACGCTCGGCGACAACATCGCCGCCTCCCTGCGCGAACAGCCCCTCAAGGAGTACACGCACAAGTACGTGGGCTCCGTCGCGTCCCTGGGGCTGCACAAAGGTGTCGCACATGTCTACGGACGGAAGTTGAAGGGCTACCCTGCCTGGTTCATGCACCGCGTCTACCACCTCAGCCGCGTGCCCACCGTCAACCGCAAGTCCCGGGTGCTCGCCGAATGGACCCTGTCCGGCCTGTTCAAACGCGAGATCGTCTCCCTGGGGTCGCTCGAGCACCCGCGTGCGGAATTCGAACTCGCGGCCGGGGGCAGAAGCCCGAAGGAGTCCTCCTGACCGGAGGCAGGAACTCCCCGCACGACACCGGCGTCTGACGGATGTCAGTCCGGTCGGCCAGACTGTTCGTGTGACCATGGGCGGGCCAGGACCGCCGGAAATCCCCGCCCGATCCAGAAGCGACATCACGAGGCCTACCGCAGTGAACTTCACGCGCTGGAGCGCCCGGCTCCCCGGAACGCAGCGCCGCGCCGCGGCGCGCACCGACCTGGGGATCTCCCCGCCACAGCGAGCCGAGAGCTCCGTCCCCGCGGCCCGAGTCGAGGAGGACCCGGAAGGCACCACCCTCACCCCCGCCGCCGCGGGGGTCGACGAACTGCCGACCCGTGAGGTCCTCGACCGCATTCCGGCCCTGGTCGCCCTGGTGCACGGCCCCGACCACCGCATCGCATACGTCAACGGGGCGTACGCAGGCGCATTCGGCGAGCGCCCCGTGGGCGAACCCGCCCGCGAGGCGCTGCCCGAGCTGGAGGAGCTCGGCCTGCTGCCCCTCCTGGACCAGGTCCTGCGCAGCTCCAAGCCGCGCACGGTCAAGTCCCGCAAGGCGGCGAGCGGCCGGTCGTACACCTTCACCTGCACCCCGGTGACGCTCTCCGTGAGCGGCTCCGACACGGGGCTCAAGGACGACGGGGTCCTCGTCTTCGCCGCCGACGTCACCGACCACGCGGAGGCCGCCGAGCGGCTGCGGGCCAGCGAGCGCTCCCAGCGCGAGACCGCAGTCACCCTGCAACGCTCGCTCCTGCCCCAGGAGTTGGAGCAGCCGGACGACCTGCGCATCGCCGCCACGTACCAACCGGGCGGCACGGAGGCAGCGGTCGGCGGCGACTGGTACGACGTGATCACCCTCGGCGGCGGCCGCACCGCCCTGGTCATCGGCGACGTCATGGGCCGCGGTGTCCGCGCGGCGGCCGTCATGGGCCAGCTCCGCACGGCCGTGCGCGCCTACGCCCGCCTCGACCTGCCCCCGCACGAGGTCCTGCAGCTCCTGGACGGCCTCGCCGCGGAGATCGACGCCAGCCAGATCGCCACCATGGTCTACGCGGTGCACGACCCGAACGAAGGCAGCCTCGTGTACGCCTCCGCGGGACATCTGCCGATCCTCGTGCGGGACGAGGGCGGCACGATCCACCGCGCGGAGGAGCCCACGGGACCGCCCCTCGGCACCGGCGGCTGGCTGCACACCTCGGGCTCGGTCCCGCTCGGCCCCGGCTCGACCGCCGTCCTCTACACGGACGGCCTGGTCGAGCGGCGCAGCGAGGACATCGACGAAGGCGTCGCGTCACTGGAGCGCGCCCTCGCGGGCGCCACCGGCACACCCCAGGTGGTGTGCGACCGGCTGATCCGCGCCCTGGGCGTGACGGCCGACCACGACGACGACGTGGCGGTCCTCGTCCTCCAGCACCCGGCCCGCACCGGCCTGAACGCCGAGCTGTTCCGCAACGCGGCCCTGGAGCTGCTCGGCGGGGTCGAAGCGGCGCCACGCGCGCGTGCCTTCGCCACCGGCGTCCTCGCCAGCTGGCGCTTCCCGCCCGAACTGCACGACCTGGGAGTCCTCGCGGCCAGCGAACTGGTCGCCAACTCCCTCCAGCACGGCACACCCCCGATGCGCCTGCGCCTGCGCCGCACGGACCGCCGCCTGATCATCGAGGTGACGGACGGCGACGACCACCTGCCGCGCCGCCGCCGCGCCGAGCCCGCGGACGAGGCGGGACGCGGCATCGCCATCGTCGCCACGATCGCCTCGAACTGGGGCTCACGGCGCACACCGGGCGGCGGCAAGGCGGTCTGGTGCGAATTCGCCCTGCCGCGCCCGTAGTGCCTAGGAGTTGGCGGGCAGAGGCTCCACGGCCTCGGGGGCGCTCTGCGCGACCACCCGGCTCTTGGCCACGTACGGCTGGTTCTGCAGCGGGGTGAGCTGCTTGCCCAGACGTACGGCAAGGACCGTGATGCCCAGCGAGAACAGCAGGAACGTCACGATGTACGGCCCGTGCAGCGCGGCCCCCATCGGACCGCCGACGGCGGGACCGACAGCGAGCGCCAGCTGCTTCACCAGGGCGAACGCCGAGTTGTACTGACCGACCATCCCGGCCGGCGCCAAGTCGGCGACCAGCGGCGCGACGGTCGGCGACAGCATCGCCTCACCGAGCCCGAAGAGCGCGTACGTGGAGATGAACGCGGCGGTCGCCATCGCCTGGCTGCCGTGCCCGAGCCCCGCATACCCGGCCGCGATCCACGCGACGGCCCAGATCAGACCGACGGCGGCGATCACCCGCGACCGCTTGCGGCGCTCGACGAACTTCAGGACGGCGAACTGCGCGATGACGATCACGGCCGTGTTGGCGGCGAGCGCGATGCCGAGCGTCGACGGCGAGATCCCGGCCGCCTCCACGCCGTACGCGGAGAGACCCGACTCGAACTGGCCGTAGCAGGCGAAGAACAGCACGAAGCCCAGCACGCACAGCTGCACCATGGCCTTGTGCCGGAGCAGCGCCCGCAGACCGCTCTGCGGCGCGGAGCCGTCCTTCGGCACGGCGTCCTGGATGGACGGCGCGTGCGGAAGCCGCACGGTGACGACGATCGCGGCGAGCACCAGGAACATCACGGCCTCGATGGAGAAGAGCGTGATGAAACTGCCCGGGTCGTGCTCGTCGACGATCTGCCCGCCGAAGAGGCCACCGATACCCAGCCCCAGGTTCTGCAGGAAGAACTGCATCGCGAAGGCACGCGTGCGCGTGGTGGGCGTCGAGCACCAGACGATCATCGTGGCGAGCGCCGGCTGCATCACCGCGGTACCGGCGCCGAGCAGCGCCGCCGAGACGATCGCCGTCGGCTCACTGTTCGCGAAGCCCAGGGCCAGGGCACCCGCCGAGGCGGTCAGGGCGGCTCCCATGAGTACGGGGAGCGGGCCGCGACGGTCGATGACGCGCCCGGTGACGGGCAGGACGATCAGCGCGGCCATGGCAAAGGCGGCGAGCACGATGCCCGCCGTACTGGCCCCAAGATCCCGCACCTGCGCCACATAGACGTAGAGGAACGGAACCGTGAACCCGACACCAAACGCGCTCAGCGCGCTGCCTACCTGAATACGACGCATCGCTGCGCCCATCGCCCTGGTCACTTTCACCTGCCTTAGGAGTTAGACGTGAAGACTTCGAAGCTAAAGTTAGAGTCTAAACAATACACACCGAAGAACTTCAACGCCAAGTAGGGGCGTGCCATACTGCGGCCATGGGTGACACTCCCGGCCCCAGTGAGCCGACACTCGAAGAGCAGATCGCCGCCTACCAGCGGGAGTTCCAGGACCTCGACCCCCAGGTCGAGGAGATCGTCTCGGCCCTCGGCCGCCTCAACCGGCGGATGAGCGTCGCCTACGGGCGGCAGACCGCGACCCTCGGCATCAGCAACGCCGAGTGGGAGGTCCTCAAGGCCCTCGTCCTCTCCGGCGCCCCGTACCAAATGGGACCCGGCGAGCTCGCGAAGCGCCTGGGCCTCACGCCGGCCGCCATGACCCACCGCATCGACCGCATGGTCGCGGAGGGTCTGGTGACGCGGGACCGCGACGAGTCCAACCGCGTACGAGTGATCGTCGAGCTCACCGCGGAAGGCCGCGAGAAGTGGCTGGAGGCGATGCGCCTCGCGACGGTGTTCGAGGAGGACCTCCTCCAGGACCTGTCCCAGGAGGAACGCGGCGCCCTGGGAGAGGTACTGACTCGTCTCCTGCGCAGGGTGGAGCACGCCCAGCCGGACGCGGGCGGCCGCCTCACCGACCTGGACTGAGCGCCCCACCACGGCGTTTGACAGTCACCCGCCGGATCCGTAAGGTTCTTCGGGTTGCCACGGAGCCGTAACGGTTCTGCGACAGCACCTCCCGCCGCTGAGACGCGGCAAAACAAACTCTGCACGACATCCCCCCGGGAACGATTTCGGCATGCCCGAATTCCATTCCAGGACTCGATTATGAGTAACCGGGAAGAGCCGCTAGAGTTTGAGACGTCGGAACGGCCCAACAGCCGGGAAGACAAAGCCCGCTGACTGGGAATCAGGCCCGAAAGGATCTGGTAGAGTCGGACTCGCCGGAAAGGGAAACGCGAAAGCCGAAAGGCCGGAGCGGGAA
>NZ_JBFAJT010000005.1:409141-754030 GCF_040655335.1 Streptomyces sp. NPDC050439 | reverse complement strand
GTTGATAGGCCAGATCTGGAAGCCCGGCAACGGGTGGAGGTGACTGGTACTAATAGGCCGAGGGCTTGTCCTCAGTTGCTCGCGTCCACTGTGTTGGTTCTGAAACCACGAACAACCCCGTATGTCGGGCCACGACTACGGTGCGGTTGACAGTTTCATAGTGTTTCGGTGGTCATAGCGTGAGGGAAACGCCCGGTTACATTCCGAACCCGGAAGCTAAGCCTCACAGCGCCGATGGTACTGCAGGGGGGACCCTGTGGGAGAGTAGGACGCCGCCGAACTATTATTAATAGAGCTGGTCCCTGAACTTCGGTTCAGGGACCAGCTCTTTTTTGTTTTGCGTCACTTGCCGTTCACGTTCCGCAGCCAACATCCAGAGATATGGAGCCAGTTGGCATGTTGCGAGCCGCAGGTGTCGGTGCCGGTGACGAGGTCATCGTGCCGGCGTACGGAAACGTCGAGATCGCCGAGGCCGTGGTCCTGGCAGGGGCCGTGCCCGTGTTCGCGGACATAGATCGGGCGACGTACTGCCTCGATCCCGGAGCGGTGGCCGCCGCCGTGACCTCCCGTACGGCCGCGGTGGCCGTCGTGCACCGCTTCGGGCACCCGGCCGACGTGAGGCGCCTGCGGGACGTCGGGACGCGGCACGGCATTCTCGTGCTGGAACAGGGAGAGTCGGACGCACCGTTCGACGAGCGGGCGCAGCGGCGGGCCCACGCGGCCTACCTCAGCGGGCGGCTCGGCGGTGTGATCACCCCGGACGGCGTCGAGGGTCACAGTTATCAGCAGTACGTCGTGCGGGTGCCCGGAAATGGGCGGCCGGACCGCGACGCGTTCGCACGTGCCGTGCGGGCCAAGGGAATTGACTGCCGGGTGCCCGTGAAGACGCCCGTTCACCGCACGCCCAAGTTCTGGCGGGACGTCTATCTGCCGGAGACCGAGCGTGCCGCGGACGACACCTTGGCGCTGCCGGTCGACGCGTCCATGTCGCGGCGCGAGCTGCAGCGTGTGGTGTCCGCCTGCAATGCGCTCGGCGGGCTTCTCCAGCCGGCGTTCTGAGGGCCGCGTTCGCTAAGACGCCTCCTTGGTGTGGGACTTGAAGAACTCCCACATCAGGTCTGTCGCGTTGATTCCCGCGGTGGGGTCGGACATGCTGCCGCCCGCACCACCCGGCCAGGAGTGGCCCATGTCGGGCAGCCGGTAGACGATCACGTCCGAGCCGTCGCGGCACTTGGCTGTTGTTTTTTTGATCTTCTTCTTGAGCTTCTCGGGTTGGCTCGTCTTGCACGACAGGCGTTTCTGCCAGGCCGTGATGCCCTCGTCCATCCCGGCGTAGTGCTCGTCGAGGCCGCCGATGAAGGTGATCACGGAGACCGGGGTTTTCGGCATGTACGAGTCCTTCGCCGAGTCGGGGCCGAGATAGCCGCCGCTGACCGGGGCGATGGCCGCGAAGGTGTCGGGGAGTTCGACCGCCAGCTTGTAGGACATGTCGCCGCCGTTGGAGATGCCGGTCGCGTAGACGCGGTCCGGGTCGGCGTTCCAGGTGGTGGTCAGCCTCTTCGTGATCGTACGGATGAAGCCCACGTCGTCCTCGGTGCCGCAGCAGATCAACGCGTTGAAGGCTTGGTTGAGGCCGTCGGGATAGGCGACGAGGAAGTTCTCCTTGTCGGCTTTGGCGCTGAGGCCGCTGATCGTGGCCGCTGCCGCGCCGTCGGCCGGATAGGGGTGCATGGCGATGACCAGCGGGAGCTTTTCCGAGCGGTTGTAACCGGGTGGGGCGTGCACCGTGTAGACACGCTTCTTGCCTTTCCAGGTGAGCGTGACCTTTTGATCGCCCGGGCGCGGGGTCTCCGCTGCAGGCGGCCTCTTGGTGGGCTTCTGGTCCGCGGTCTTGTCGTCGTCTGACCCACAGGCTGCGAGCGGCAGGAGCAGGGCGGCCAGAGCCACGGGTAAGGAGTTCCGCATGGATGTACCACGTCGGGTCGGCATGGGCGCAGAGTGGCAGCGGCGGTGCGGGCGGTCCAGAGGAACGGTCGGTTCGAGGCACCTTCGATTTCAGGTATGATCTATTCCGTTGCCGAGCGGGAAACCGCGAAGCGCAACAGGCCCCTATAGCTCAGTCGGTAGAGCGTCTCCATGGTAAGGAGAAGGTCTGCGGTTCGATTCCGCATGGGGGCTCAGCGAGCAAGACGGGAAAGTCCCCGCCCAGTTGGGCGGGGACTTTTTTGTTTCCCGGGGGCCCAGGGCCCCCCGGTGCGAGATCGTCAGTCTTTCTGGATGTCGGGGACGCGCATCGCCAGGATGGCCATGTCGTCCGACGGGGCGTCCGTCGCGAAGCGCTCGACCGCGCGCATGATGCGGGCGGCTACCGCGCCCGCGGTGAGGCCCGTGCACGTGGTGAGGACGTCCGCGAGACCGTCGTCGCCGAGCATGCGGGTGCCTTCGCGGCGCTCGGTGACTCCGTCCGTCACGCAGAGCAGGACGTCGCCCGGGTCGAGCGTCATCGTCTGTTCGTAGAGCTCGAGGTCGTCCATGACGCCGAGGAGCGGCTGCGGCTCCGCGTACGGCTCGACCGTTCCGTCCTGGCGCAGGCGGAGGGGGAGCGGGTGGCCGGCGCAGACGATCTTCAGGACGGCCGATCCGTCCTCCTGCGGCCACAACTCCCCGTAGAGGAGGGTGAGGAAGCGGCTGCGGGCGCCTTCGTCGAGGATCGCGGCGTTCAGGCGTTCCAGGACGGCGGGGCCGCCGAAGCCCTCGCGGGCGAGGAGGCGCAGGGCGTGGCGGGCCAGGCCGGTGACCGCGGCTGCTTCCGGGCCCGTGCCGCAGACGTCGCCGATGGCGAAGCCGTACGCGCCGTCGCGGATGGGGAAGAGGTCGTAGAAGTCGCCGCCGACTTCGTTCCCCTCGCCGGCCGCGCGGTAGATGACGTCGACCTCGACGCCCGGGATCTGCGGGAGCCCCGGCGGCAGCAGGCTGCGCTGGAGGGACTGGCTGATGGCCATGCGCTCCGAGTACAGGCGGGCGTTGTCCAGGGCGAGGGCCGCTCGGCGGGAGAGGTCTTCGGCCAGTTCCAGGATCTCTTGGCGGAAGTGTTCGTCGGATGGCTTGCCCAGGGTCAACATGCCGATGACGCGGTTGCGGGCGACCAGGGGCAGGACGACCGTCTCGCCGCCCACCGCCGATGCCGTGGAGAGCGTCGTGCCGATGCCCGAGCCCAGGCTCAGGGGCTCGCCGAGGCCGAGGCTGCGCATGGAGGTGCGCAGGGCGGCCTGGTGGGCGGCCTCCGAGGGGGCGGCCCAGACACGGGCTCCCGGGGTCGGCACTGGGTCGGGAGGGGCGATCTTGGAGAGGAGTGCCTTCAGGCCGTCGATGCGCTCCTCGTCCTCGTGGAGGACGTACGAGAGATAGGGCTCGGACGACTGGTCGGCGATCGTGTAGACCGCGCACCAGGTGGCGAGCGTCGGGACCGTCATCTGGGCCATGAGCGCCAGGGTCTGGTCGCGGTCCAGGGTGCCCGCGAGGAGGTCCGATGCCTCGACCAGGAAGGAGAGCGAGCCACGGCGCAGGCGTTCGAGCTCGCCGAGGCGCGCGGACTCGACGGCGAGGGCGATGCGGTCGGCGGCGAACTGGAGGCGCAGGGCTTCTTCGTTGGAGTAGCGGTCGGGGGCCTCGGCGGCGACGCCCAGGGAGCCCGTGAGGCGTCCCTCGACCTTCAGCGGGACCGTGACGACGGAGCGCATGCCCGTGCCGCTGAGGAGCGGTACGGCACCGGGGACGACCGTGAGGTCCTCGTGTACGGCCGGCATGCGGGCGGAGCCGTAGCGACCGGGTCCTGCCTCCACGGGGACGCGGGCGAAGCGCTGGCGGGCCGAGGGGAGGCCTGTGGAGGCGCGTACCTCCAGCTCGGTCTCGTCGTCCGTGGCGAGGAGCAGGAAGGCGGCGTCGCCGTCGAGCATGTCGCGGGCGCGCTCGACCGTGCGCTGGAGCAGACCGTCGAGGTCGTCCGGCGCCGGGGAGCCGATGAAGACCTCGAAGGGGTCGGCGGTGTGCGACTCGGTGAGCGCCCCGGGCTCGGGGGCGGGGCCGCGCAGCGGGGTCTGCAGGACGGCGCGCTCGTCGTCGCGGACGAGCAGGCAGACCGTGGAGGGTTCGCCGTCGGCATCGCGCACGCGCAGATGTGAGGCGTAGACGGGGGTCACGCGGCCGTCGGAGCCGCGGATGCCGTAACTGCCCTCCCAGCGGGAGAGTTGGAGCGCTTCCACGATGCCCGTGCTGGTGCCCGGGGTGTGCGGCCAGGCGGCGAAGTCGGTGAGCGGTTTGCCGGTGACCTGTTCGGCGACGTACCCGAAGAGCTCTTCGGCGTCTTCGTTCCAGGCGGAGATCGCGCCCACGCGGTCGATCTGGACGACGGCCACGCGGACTCGGCCGTCGGTGAGGGGGAGCAGTTCGGCGGGGAGGGCGGGTCCTGCGGCCCGGGTGCCCACCGAGCGGTCGGGGAGGTCGAGTTGGAACCAGACCTGCTTCTGCGTGGGGGTGTAGTCGACGCCCCAGCGGGTGGCGAGCGCCGCGCACAGCTGGAGGCCGCGGCCGCCCTCGCGGTCAGGGTTGCCCATGTTCACGGCGGCTTGCTGGAGCGGGATCTCGCGTTCCGGATAATGGTCGGAGACCTCGATGCGTACGGCGTCCTCGCTGCGCAGGCACAGGACGTCGGCGGCGGTTCCGGCGTGCACCACGGCATTGGTGACGAGCTCGCTGGTGAGGACGACGGCGTCGTCGACGATGTCCGTGAACCCCCACCCCTGGAGGGTGTCGCGGACAAAGGAGCGGGCCGTCGCGACGGAACGCCCGACGGGGTCGAAAGTCGCAGCCGCGCGCGCGGTGATCACAGAACTCCTCGTACGAGCATCGACGCCCAAGTCTCCCACCATGGTGCGGCCGCCCCTCCGATGCCCGCTTGTACGTGTGCCACCGCCCAGGCCGGGCAGGACCGGGGTGGTTGGACAGCCGGATGCCAGGTTACTTACCTTCGCCGTCCATGCTGATGCCGGTCGTCAGTGTTTCCGCCCGGAGGGTGTGCGGACGGTGTGCGAAGCTGCCGAACTGTTATGGCCTGGTTCAGCCATGGTGAAACACTGGGCAAGCTTCTTGAAGAGAGCCCAGGTAACCCGAGCAGTACGGTCGACCCTTGCGGGAGGGACATAGTGGAGTCTGGCGCAGCGACGCGGGGCACTAAAACGCGTGCGAAAGACGGACAGTCCCAGAGCAAACAGCGCAAACCGCGCCACGGGACGACCACGTCGGTGGACGCAGCGGCCCTGAACAGGTTGCTCGCGGCGCTGGTGGCGATGCGGGACGGAAACTTCCGCAAGCGGCTCACGGTGTCCGGTGACGACGTCATGTCCGAGATCGCCGCCGTCTTCAATGAGGTCGCCGACCGCAATCTGCACCTGACCGGAGAGATCTCCCGGGTCCGGCGGATGGTCGGACGTGAGGGCAAACTCACGGAGCGCCTGGAGACCGGCGCGAGCGAGGGCTCGTGGGCGGCGGCGATCGACGCGTCGAACGCGCTGGTCGACGATCTCGTGCGCCCCGTCTCCGAGGTCGGGCGGGTGCTCTCCGCGGTCGCCGAGGGCGACCTGGAGCAGAGGATGGAGCTGCGGGCGCAGGCCGACGAGGGCAGCGGGCATCCGCTGCGGGGGGAGTTCCTGAAGGTCGGCCGTACGGTCAACAACCTCGTCGACCAGCTCTCGACGTTCACCGACGAGGTCACGCGGGTGGCCAGTGAGGTGGGCACCGAGGGCAAGCTGGGTGGCCAGGCGCGGGTACGCGGAATGTCCGGTTCGTGGAAGGATCTCACGGATTCGGTGAACACCATGGCGTACCGGCTCACCGCGCAGGTGCGTGACATTGCTCTCGTCACGACGGCGGTCGCCAAGGGTGACTTGTCCCGGAAGGTGACGGTTCACGTCGCCGGCGAGATGCTGGAGCTGAAGAACACCGTCAACACGATGGTCGACCAGCTCTCGTCCTTCTCCTCCGAGGTGACCCGCGTCGCGCGCGAGGTCGGCACGGAGGGCGAGCTCGGCGGCCAGGCGCAGGTGCCGGGTGTGGCGGGCGTGTGGAAGGACCTCACCGATTCGGTGAATCTTATGGCCGGCAATCTCACCGCCCAGGTGCGTGGGATCGCCCAGGTCACGACGGCTGTCGCGAACGGCGATCTGTCCCAGAAGGTGACGGTGAGCGCGCGCGGCGAGGTCGCCCAACTCGCCGAGACCATCAACCAGATGACCGAGACGCTGCGTACGTTCGCGGACGAGGTCACCCGTGTGGCGAACGAGGTCGGCGCCGAGGGGCAGCTCGGCGGTCAGGCGAACGTGCCGGGCGCGGCGGGGACGTGGAAGGACCTCACCGACTCGGTGAACACGGTCTTCCGCAACCTCACCACGCAGGTGCGCGACATCGCGACGGTGACGACGGCGGTCGCCAACGGCGACCTGTCGCAGAAGGTCACCGTCGATGTCGCGGGCGAGATGCTCGAACTGAAGAACACCGTGAACACGATGGTGGACCAGCTGTCCGCTTTCGGTGCCGAAGTGACGCGCGTGGCGCGGGAGATCGGTGTCGAGGGTGAGCTCGGCGGCCAGGCGCAGGTGCAGGGCGCGGCCGGCACGTGGAAGGACCTGACGGACTCGGTCAACACGGCCTTCCGTAACCTCACGGGCCAGGTCCGCAACATCGCGCAGGTCACGACGGCGGTCGCCAACGGTGACCTGTCGCAGAAGGTCACCGTCGACGTCTCCGGCGAGATGCTTCAACTGAAGAACACCGTCAACACGATGGTGGACCAGCTGTCGTCCTTCGCCGATCAGGTCACGCGGATGGCGCGCGACGTGGGTACGGAGGGCCGCCTCGGCGGCCAGGCGCGCGTGGACGGTGTCAGCGGCACCTGGAAGGAACTCACCGACTCCGTCAACTTCATGGCGGGGAACCTGACGTCGCAGGTGCGTCAGATCGCCCAGGTCACGACGGCAGTGGCCCGCGGTGACCTGTCGCAGAAGATCGACGTGGACGCGCGCGGCGAGATCCTGGAGCTGAAGAACACCATCAACACGATGGTCGACCAGCTCTCCGCCTTTGCCGACCAGGTGACCCGGGTGGCCCGCGAGGTGGGCACGGAGGGCCGCCTCGGCGGTCAGGCGCAGGTGCCCGGCGTGGCCGGTGTGTGGCGCGATCTGACCGACTCCGTGAACGGCATGGCCGGCAACCTCACCGCCCAGGTGCGCAACATCGCGCAGGTCGCTACCGCGGTGGCCCGCGGTGACCTGTCGCAGAAGATCGACGTGGACGCGCGCGGCGAGATTTTGGAGCTGAAGAACACCCTCAACACGATGGTGGACCAGCTCTCCGCGTTCGCCGAGCAGGTGACGCGGGTGGCCCGTGAGGTGGGCACCGACGGCATCCTGGGCGGTCAGGCCGAGGTGCAGGGTGTCTCCGGCACCTGGAAGGACCTCACGCAGTCCGTGAACGGCATGGCGAACAACCTGACGCTTCAGGTCCGCAACATCGCCGAGGTCACCACGGCCGTCGCCATGGGCGACCTCTCCAAGAAGATCACCGTCGACGCGAAGGGCGAGATCCTCGAGCTCGTCACCACCGTGAACACGATGGTCGACCAGCTCTCCAACTTCGCCGAGCAGGTGAACCGCGTGGCCCGCGAGGTGGGCACCGAGGGCAACCTGGGTGGTCAGGCGCGGGTTCCGGGCGTCACCGGTACCTGGAAGGACCTGAGCGACAACGTCAACCTGATGGCGAACAACCTGACCGGTCAGGTGCGCAACATCTCCCAGGTCGCGGCGGCGGTCGCCAACGGAGACCTGACCAAGAAGGTCACCGTCGAGGCGCGAGGCGAGGTCGCGCAGCTCGCCGACACCGTCAACACGATGGTGAAGACGCTGAGTTCGTTCGCGGACGAGGTGACCCGGGTGGCCCGCGAGGTGGGCACGGACGGCATCCTCGGCGGTCAGGCCCGGGTGCCCGGAGTCTCGGGCACGTGGAAGGACCTGACGGAGTCCGTGAACGGCATGGCCTCCAACCTCACCGGCCAGGTCCGCAACATCGCGATGGTCACCACCGCGATCGCCAAGGGCGACCTGACCAAGAAGATCGACATCGACGCCCGGGGCGAGATCCTCGAACTCAAGACCACCATCAACACGATGGTGGACCAGCTGTCGTCCTTCGCCGAGCAGGTCACGCGCGTGGCCCGCGAGGTGGGCACGGAAGGCCAGTTGGGCGGTCAGGCGCGGGTGCGGGACGTCGACGGCACGTGGCGTGACCTCACCGAGTCCGTGAACGAGATGGCCGGAAACCTGACGCGTCAGGTGCGTGCCATCGCCGAGGTCGCCACCGCGGTGACGCGCGGCGACCTGAACCTGAAGATCGACGTGGACGCCGCGGGCGAGATCCAGGTCCTTCAGGACAACATCAACTCGATGATCGCCAACCTCCGCGACACCACCCTCGCCAACAAGGAACAGGACTGGCTCAAGGGCAACCTCGCCCGTATCTCCGGCCTGATGCAGGGCCGCAGGGACCTGGCGGACGTCGCCTCGCTGATCATGAGCGAGCTGACGCCCGTGGTCTCCGCGCAGCACGGCGCGTTCTTCCTGGCGCTGCCCACGGAGGACGCCCCGGAGCCGGGCGCCGAGCAGGGTGACGCGTACGAGCTGCGCATGATGGGCAGTTACGGCTACTCCATGGGCTCCATGCCGACGTCCTTCAGGCCCGGCGAGACGCTGATCGGCACGGCGGCGCAGGAGCGGCGCACGATCCTCGTGGAGAACGCGCCGTCCGGCTACCTGCGGATCGCGTCCGGCCTCGGTGAGGCGCCGCCCGCGCAGGTGATCGTCCTTCCGGTGCTCTTCGAGGGAACCGTCCTCGGCGTGATCGAGCTGGCCGCTTTCCAGCCATTCACGCAGATCCAGAAGGACTTCCTCAGCCAGATCGCCGAGATGATCGCGACGAGCGTCAACACCATCAGCGTCAACACGAAGACCGAGGTACTGCTCAAGCAGTCGCAGGAGCTCACCGAGCAACTGCGCGAGCGCTCCGCGGAGTTGGAGAACCGGCAGAAGGCACTGCAGGACTCCAACGCCGAACTGGAGGAGAAGGCCGAGCTGCTCGCCCAGCAGAACCGCGACATCGAGGTCAAGAACACCGAGATCGAAGAGGCCAGGCAGGTCCTCGAGGAGCGCGCCGAGCAGCTCGCGGTCTCCATGCGGTACAAGTCCGAGTTCCTGGCGAACATGTCGCACGAGCTGCGTACGCCGCTCAACTCCCTGCTGATCCTGGCCAAGTTGCTCGCCGACAACGCCGACGCCAACCTCACCCCCAAGCAGGTGGAGTTCGCCGAGACGATCCACGGAGCGGGCTCGGACCTGCTGCAGCTCATCAACGACATCCTCGACCTGTCGAAGGTCGAGGCGGGCAAGATGGACGTCTCCCCGACACGCATCGCCCTGGTGCAACTGGTGGACTACGTAGAGGCCACTTTCCGGCCGCTGACCGCAGAGAAGGGACTCGACTTCTCCGTACGGGTGTCTCCGGAGCTGCCCGCCACGCTGCACACGGACGAGCAGCGGCTCCTCCAGGTGCTGCGCAACCTCCTGTCCAACGCGGTGAAGTTCACCGACTCCGGAGCGGTCGAGCTGGTGATCCGGCACGCGAACGCCGATGTGCCCAACGCCATCCGCGAACAGCTCCTGGAGGCCGGTTCGCTGCGTGACGCGGACGCGGATCTGATCGCGTTCTCGGTGAGCGACACCGGCATCGGCATCGCGGGCAGCAAGATGCGGGTCATCTTCGAGGCGTTCAAGCAGGCCGACGGAACGACGAGCAGGAAGTACGGCGGCACGGGTCTCGGGCTCTCCATCAGCCGGGAGATCGCGCGACTCCTCGGCGGCGAGATCCACGCGGCGAGCGAACCGGGCCGCGGCTCGACGTTCACGCTCTATTTGCCGCTGCACCCGAGCGAACTGCCGCCCCAGGGTTACTCGCAGCTGTCGCCCCTGCCGGGCACGGTCGCGAGGCCCGCCCTGGAGGAGGGCCCGTCCACGGCCGAGCAGCCCGCGCAGAGCGAGGGCGTCACACCGCCGCGGCCGGACGCGACGCCGGACTCCGGCACGCTCTTCAGGCGCCGGCGTCGTGCCGCTCACGCCTCTTCGGAGCAGCCGCCGGTGCTGCCCGGGCAGGGCGTCGCGGAGCCTCAGGAGGAGCGCTCGCGGGAGCAGTGGCCGACGGCGGGGCAGCAGGAGGCGGCTCAGGCGCGGCCGGGCTACCAGTTCGGCGGCGAGAAGGTCCTCATCGTCGACGACGACATCCGCAACGTGTTCGCGCTCACCAGTGTCCTGGAGCAGCACGGGCTCTCGGTGCTGTACGCGGAGAACGGCCGGGAGGGCATCGAAGTCCTGGAACAGCACGACGACGTGACGGTCGTCCTGATGGACATCATGATGCCGGAGATGGACGGGTACGCGACGACGACGGCGATCCGCAGGATGCCGCAGTTCGCCGGGCTGCCGATCATCGCGCTCACCGCGAAGGCCATGAAGGGTGATCGCGAGAAGGCCATCGACTCCGGGGCGTCCGATTACGTTACGAAGCCGGTCGACCCGGATCATCTGCTCTCGGTGATGGAGCAGTGGATGCGCGGGGAGTGACCGAGAAGAGGCTCCATCACGCGGAGTTGCTGACAGAGTGTGGCCGAGGCCGTGTAGAAGCGCGGTATTCGGGGAACCTTCTGGTCTCCCACTGCGTTTCTGCTACGTGCACAGTGACATCGCGGTGACAGGGTGTGGCGACAGGCGGGGTGCGGCTACCATGACCGGCACAAGGACGGACGGCGTAAGGGAGTCGTCCCCTGGGGCGGCGCCCGGTGTACCGCCGGGGCGAGGAGGGCGGGCCATGGTGCAGAAGGCCAAGATCCTCCTGGTCGATGACCGGCCGGAGAATCTGCTGGCGCTGGAGGCCATCCTCTCTGCGCTCGATCAGACCCTGGTACGGGCATCGTCCGGGGAGGAAGCGCTCAAAGCACTACTCACGGACGACTTCGCGGTCATTCTGCTGGACGTCCAGATGCCAGGCATGGACGGTTTCGAAACCGCCGCGCACATCAAGCGGCGAGAACGGACCCGGGACATCCCGATCATCTTCCTCACCGCCATCAACCACGGCCCGCATCACACGTTCCGCGGGTACGCGGCCGGTGCGGTGGACTACATCTCCAAGCCGTTCGATCCGTGGGTGCTGCGCGCGAAGGTCTCGGTGTTCGTAGAGCTGTACATGAAGAACTGCCAACTGCGGGAGCAGGCAGCGCTGCTGCGTCTCCAGCTGGAGGGCGGCGGCAAGTCCGCGGCGGGTGACGCGAAGGAGCCCGCGGGGCTGCTCGCCGAGCTTTCCGCGCGCCTGGCGGCCGTCGAGGAACAGGCCGAGGCGCTCTCGAAGCAGCTGGACGACGACTCGGCGGATGCCGCCGCGGTCGCCACCGCGGCCCATCTCGAACGCAAACTGACCGGCCTTCGGCGGGCTCTTGACGCCCTGGAGCCGGGCACCGGAAGCGGTGCGCCTTCGGTGTCCTCGCAGAGTTGACCGACGCGGAGGCGGTGAACATCCGTCAGTTCACCGCCCCCGCAAGGGCGACACAAACGGGTGAAGCAGTAGGCACACGTGTCCGCAGTGGCCTCCACCGGTAACCTCACACCCATGGCCTCACGTCCGTCCGCAGCCAAGAAGACGCCCGCGAAGAAGGCGGCCGCGCCCACAAAGGCTCCGGCGAAGAAGGCCGTCGCCAAGAAGCCGCCCGCCAAGAAGGCTCCGGCGAAGAAGGCGCCCGCCAGGAAAGCCGTGGCGAAGAAGCCCGTGCCCAAGCCGGCGCCCAGCCCCACGGGCGGCGTGTACCGCCTTGCGCGCGCCCTGTGGCTCGGTCTCGCGCACAGCGTCGGCGCGCTGTTCCGCGGCATAGGGCGCGGCGCCAAGGGACTCGACCCGGCCCATCGCAAGGACGGCGTCGCGCTGCTGCTGCTCGGCATCGCGCTGATCGTCGCCGCGGGCACCTGGTCGAATCTGCGCGGCCCCGTCGGGGATCTCGTCGAGATGCTGGTGACCGGCGCGTTCGGCCGCCTCGACCTGCTCCTTCCGATACTGCTCGCGGTCATCGGCGTACGCCTCATCCGGCACCCCGAGAAGCCCGAGGCGAACGGGCGCATCGTGATCGGCCTGTCCGCGCTCGTGATCGGCGTGCTCGGCCAGGTGCACATCGCCTGCGGCTCGCCCGCCCGCGCGGACGGCATGGCGGCCATAAGGGACGCCGGCGGGCTCATCGGCTGGGCCACGTCGACCCCGCTGATCTTCACCATGGGCGAGGTCCTCGCCGTACCGCTGCTCGTCCTGCTCACCGTCTTCGGGCTGCTCGTGGTCACGGCGACGCCGGTCAACGCCATTCCGCAGCGGCTGCGGCTGCTCGGCATCAAGCTCGGCATCGTCCAGCCGGCACCCGAAGAGGTGCAGGGTGACCACGAGGACGACGAGCGCTACGAGGAGCAGTGGCGCGAGGCGCTGCCCGCTCGCTCACGCAGGCGCGCCGAGGCCCCTGAGGCGTACTCACCGGACCAGGCGGAGGAAGAGGCGCTCACCCGGCGCCGCAGGCCCCGCAGGGCCGCACAGCCCTCTCTGGACCGCCCGATGGACGCGGTGGACGTGGCGGCCGCCGCGGCTGCCGCGCTGGACGGTGCCGTGCTGCACGGCATGCCGCCCTCGCCGCTGGTCGCCGACCTGACGCAGGGCGTCTCCGGGGAGCGCGACGAAAAGCCCGAACCGCTCGAGAAGCCCGCGGAGAGCTCCGCGCCGGTGCCGACCGCGCGCGCCACGGACAGTCCGCCGCCCGGCGTGCGGCGGAAGAAGCCCGGCGAGTCCGACGACTCCGGAGTGCCGGACCTGACCAAGTCCGCCCCGGAGAGGCAGCGGGACCTGCCGCCGCGGGCCGAGCAGCTGCAGCTGGCCGGCGACATCACGTACTCGCTGCCGGCGCTCGACCTGCTGGAGCGCGGTGGCCCCGGCAAGACCCGCAGCGCCGCGAACGACGCGGTCGTCGCCTCGCTCAGCAACGTCTTCAGCGAGTTCAAGGTCGACGCGGACGTCACCGGCTTCACGCGCGGCCCGACGGTCACGCGCTACGAGATCGAGCTCGGCCCGGCCGTGAAGGTCGAGAAGATCACGGCGCTGGCCAAGAACATCGCGTACGCCGTCGCCAGCCCCGACGTCCGCATCATCAGCCCCATCCCCGGCAAGTCCGCCGTCGGCATCGAGATCCCGAACAGCGACCGCGAGATGGTCAACGTCGGCGACGTGCTGCGGCTCGCGGACGCCGCCGAGGACGATCACCCGATGCTGGTGGCGCTCGGCAAGGACGTCGAGGGCGGCTTCGTCATGGCCAACATGGCGAAGATGCCGCACATCCTGGTCGCCGGAGCCACCGGCTCCGGAAAGTCGTCCTGCATCAACTGTCTGATCACCTCGATCATGATGCGGGCGACCCCCGAGGACGTACGGATGGTCCTCGTCGACCCCAAGCGCGTCGAGCTCACCGCGTACGAGGGCATCCCGCACCTGATCACGCCCATCATCACTAACCCCAAGCGGGCCGCCGAGGCCCTCCAGTGGGTCGTCCGCGAGATGGACCTGCGCTACGACGACCTGGCGGCGTTCGGCTACCGGCACATCGACGACTTCAATCAGGCCGTCCGCGAGGGCAAGCTCAAGACGCCCGAGGGCAGTGAGCGTGAGCTCACCCCCTACCCGTACCTCCTTGTGATCGTCGACGAGCTCGCCGACCTCATGATGGTCGCCCCGCGCGACGTCGAGGATTCGATCGTGCGCATCACGCAGCTCGCCCGGGCGGCGGGCATCCATCTGGTGCTCGCCACCCAGCGGCCGTCCGTGGACGTCGTGACCGGTCTGATCAAGGCGAACGTGCCCTCGCGGCTCGCCTTCGCCACCTCGTCGCTCGCCGACAGCCGCGTCATCCTCGACCAACCGGGTGCAGAGAAGCTGATCGGAAAGGGTGACGGGCTCTTCCTGCCGATGGGCGCCAACAAGCCCACCCGAATGCAGGGCGCTTTCGTCACCGAGGACGAGATCCACGCGGTCGTCCAGCACTGCAAGGACCAGATGGCGCCCGTCTTCCGGGAGGACGTCACCGTCTCGACCAAGCAGAAGAAGGAGATCGACGAGGACATCGGCGACGATCTCGATCTGCTCTGCCAGGCCGCTGAGCTGGTCGTTTCCACCCAGTTCGGCTCCACGTCGATGCTCCAGCGCAAGCTGCGCGTCGGCTTCGCGAAGGCCGGACGGCTCATGGACCTCATGGAGTCGCGCGGCATCGTGGGTCCCAGCGAAGGCTCAAAGGCTCGTGACGTTCTTGTGAAACCCGATGAGCTGGATGGCGTGCTGGCCGTGATCCGCGGGGAGGCTCACCCATAAGGGAGCGGCAGGCAACCGTTTCCCTTCGGCATACGTCAAGTTGAGCGGAGGGAAAGCACCATGCCCCACCATCAGGATGTCCCGCCATTCCGATGGCGTACAAAGTCCGTCGCCCAGTTGCCCCACCCTTCGGGAACCCCCCTAGACTGAACATCCGGCAGGTGGCTACACGCTCGAAAGGCGCCCCCGTGTCCATCGGCAACTCCCCTGAAGACGACCGCCCTTCAGACCACCGACCCACTGACGACCGGCCCGAGGCCGAGAGTCCGGCAGCCGAGAGTCCGGCTGACGACCGGCCCTCCATCGGGCGCACGCTGCAGCAGGCACGCATCGACGCGGGCCTGACCGTCGACGAGATCAGTACGTCCACTCGGGTGCGCATTCCGATCGTGCACGCGATCGAACAGGACGACTTCTCCCGATGTGGCGGAGATGTGTACGCCCGCGGGCACATCCGTACCCTCGCGCGTGCCGTGGGGGTCGACCCCGCCCTTCTGCTGGCTCAGTACGACGAGGCGCACGGCGGTCGCCCGCCCGCGCCCACCCCCGCGGCACCGCTCTTCGAGGCCGAGCGGATCAGGTCCGATCCGCGCCGCCCCAACTGGACCGCGGCCATGGTCGCCGCGATCGTCGCCGTCATCGGCTTCGTCGGCTTCACCGCGTTCAGCGGCGGCGGCGAGGAGGACGGATCGAAGTCGCAGGTCGCCGAGGGCGCCACGCCGGCCACCAGCAAGCCCGCCAGCAAGCCCGCGCCGAACAAGCCCGCCGACCCCAAGCCCGACCCGTCGGACAGCGCGATCGCCGGCGCACCCCAGGACAAGGTCACGGTCAAGGTCAACGCCGCGGACGGCCGCAGCTGGATCTCGGCCAAGGACCACAACGGCCGCACGCTCTTCGACGGCGTCCTGGAGCAGGGCAAGTCGAAGACCTTCCAGGACAAGCAGAAGATCGACCTGGTCCTCGGTGACGCGGGCGCGATCCACCTGTTCGTGAACGGCAAGACGGTCGACAACGAATTCGAGCCCGGCCAGGTCGAGCGGCTCACGTACACCAAGGGCGACCCCGAGGTCGGCTGACCCTTGTGACGGCGGGTGACGGCGGCCCGGACCCTCGCGGCGGGGGCCCGGGCAGGGACGAAGTAGTCTTGAGAGCATGCCCGAACGCCGTACCGTCGCCCTTGTCACTCTTGGCTGCGCCCGTAATGAGGTGGACTCGGAGGAGCTCGCAGGCCGCTTGGAGGCGGACGGCTGGCAGCTCGTCGAGGCCGCCGAAGACGCGGATGTAGCCGTCGTCAACACCTGTGGATTCGTCGAAGCCGCCAAGAAGGACTCCGTCGACGCCCTTCTGGAAGCCAATGACCTCAAGGGCCATGGCAAGACCCAGGCCGTCGTCGCGGTCGGCTGCATGGCCGAGCGGTACGGCAAGGAGCTCGCCGACGCCCTCCCCGAAGCCGATGGAGTCCTCGGCTTCGACGACTACTCCGACATCTCCACCCGCCTGAACACCATCCTCAGCGGCGGCAGTGTCGAGGCTCACACCCCGCGCGACCGGCGCAAGCTCCTCCCGATCAGCCCCGCGGAGCGGCAGGAGGCGGGCTCTGACGTCGCGCTGCCCGGTCACGCGCCCGTGGACCTGCCCGACGGCCTCGCGCCCGCCTCGGGGCCGCGTGCCCCGCTGCGGCGCCGCCTGGGCACCAACCCCGTCGCCTCGGTGAAGCTGGCCTCCGGCTGCGACCGGCGTTGCTCCTTCTGCGCCATCCCCTCCTTCCGCGGGTCCTTCATCTCGCGGCGCCCGTCGGACGTGCTCGGCGAGACGCGCTGGCTGGCCGAGCAGGGCGTCAAGGAGGTCATGCTCGTCTCCGAGAACAACACCTCGTACGGCAAGGACCTCGGTGACATCCGTCTCCTGGAGACGCTGCTGCCCGAGCTGGCCGCCGTCGACGGGATCGAGCGGGTGCGCGTCAGCTACCTCCAGCCCGCCGAGATGCGCCCCGGGCTCATCGACGTACTGACCTCCACGGAGAAGGTCGCCCCCTACTTCGACCTGTCGTTCCAGCACTCCGCCCCCGGTGTGCTGCGGGCGATGCGGCGCTTCGGGGACACCGACCGCTTCCTGGAGCTCCTCGACACCATCCGTACGAAGGCGCCGCAGGCCGGCGTGCGGTCCAACTTCATCGTGGGCTTCCCCGGCGAGACCGAGGCCGACGTGGACGAGCTCGAGCGGTTCCTCACGGGTGCGCGACTGGACGCCATCGGCGTCTTCGGGTACTCCGACGAGGAGGGCACCGAAGCGGCGACGTACGAGCACAAGCTGGACCAGGACGTCGTCGACGAGCGGCTCGCGCGCATCTCGCGGCTCGCCGAGGAGCTGACCTCACAGCGCGCCGACGACCGTCTCGGTGAGACCGTCGAGGTGCTCGTGGAGTCCGTGGACGAGGAGGACGGCGCGATCGGCCGGGCGGCTCACCAGGCGCCCGAGACGGACGGCCAGATCCGCTTCGCGGGGGCCACCGGTGGGGATGACCTGCAGGTCGGTCGTATGGTCGTGGCAAAGGTGGTAGGCACGGAAGGCGTGGACCTGGTGGCTGAGTACAGCGAAATTCTGGGGGTCACGCCCCGGATCCCGGCCGAGGAGGCACGCAGATGACCGGAGTCCCGGCATCCGCGGCGGGCGGCTCCGGCGCGCAGGGCGCCAAGCCGGTGCGCGGCGGAAAGTTGGGCGCTGCGGCCGTCAATCAGGCCAGCGTGTGGAACGTCGCCAACTTGTTGACGGTGATCCGGCTGCTGCTCGTGCCCGGCTTCGTGATGCTCCTGCTCGCCGACGGCGGGTACGACCCGGCCTGGCGCGCGTGGGCCTGGGCGGCGTTCGCCGTCGCCATGATCACGGACCTGTTCGACGGGCACCTCGCACGTACGTACAACCTGGTCACGGACTTCGGGAAGATCGCCGACCCCATCGCCGACAAGGCGATCATGGGCGCCGCGCTGATCTGTCTCTCGTACCTCGGCGATCTGCCGTGGTGGGTGACGGGCGTCATTCTCGGGCGCGAGCTCGGGATCACGCTGCTGCGCTTCTGGGTGATCCGCTTCGGTGTCATTCCGGCCAGCCGCGGCGGCAAGATGAAGACCCTCTGGCAGGGCACGGCCGCCGGGATGTACGTCCTCGCGCTGACCGGGCCGCTCGCCACGCTGCGGTTCTGGGTGATGGCGGTCGCCGTCGTCCTGACCGTCCTGACCGGCCTCGACTACGTGCGCCAGGCGATCCTGCTGCGGCGTACGGGCCTTGCGGAGGCACAGGCGGCGTCGCTGGCCTCCGCCGCCGCCGCGGAGGCTGCGGCGGCGGCCGCCGAGGCTTCGGCCTCCGCTTCCGGCGAAGGGACCCGGGAGTCGGCCCCGTGATGTCTCTGGGTCCGGCCGCGCAGGTGCTGCGGCTGCTTCAGGCGCGTGGCGAGACGCTCGCCGTCGCCGAATCGCTCACCGGGGGCCTGGTGGCCGCCGAGGTGACGGCGGTGCCCGGGGCCTCGCACGTCTTCCGGGGGTCCGTGACGGCGTACGCGACCGAGCTGAAGCGCGAGGTGCTCGGGGTCGACGGCACTCTGCTGGCCGAGCGCGGTGCCGTGGACGCCGAGGTGGCGCTGCAGATGGCGGCGGGTGTGCGCAAGGTCATGGGCGCCGACTGGGGGATCGCGACCACGGGCGTCGCGGGGCCGGAGCCGCAGGACGGGCAGGCGGTCGGGACGGTCTTCGTGGCGGTCGTGGGGCCTGAGGCCGCGGTCGGCGGCGTGGATTCCGCTCTTCGCTCTGAGGGGAAAGTCGCCGCTCTGCGGTTGAACGGTGAGCGTTCGGACATCCGTATGGAGAGTGTACGGAGCGTGCTCACGCTGCTGGTCGAGCGGCTGTCCGGCGAACGTGCCGGGAACGGGCGGGCACAGGATACGGAACAGAACGGGGGGACTTGATGTTTGCAGCCCTGAGTGAACACGACATCGCTCCCCGCACGGCCGCCGCGCAAGGCGGTACGGTGGGGCGTGAAGGATGCGGCTACGCGGTCCGAGGAGGGAGCCACCGATGATTCTGCTCCGTCGCCTGCTGGGTGACGTGCTGCGTCGGCAGCGCCAGCGCCAGGGCCGTACTCTGCGCGAAGTCTCCTCGTCCGCCCGAGTCTCGCTCGGCTATCTTTCCGAGGTGGAGCGGGGGCAGAAGGAGGCATCCTCCGAGCTGCTTTCCGCGATCTGCGACGCGCTTGACGTACGGATGTCCGAGCTCATGCGCGAGGTGAGCGATGAGCTCTCCCTCGCCGAACTGGCTGCGTCGGCAGCGGCTACGGAACCGGTGCGCGCACCGGTTCGCCCGATGCTCAATTCCGTCTCGGTGAGCGGTGTGCCGCCGGAACGGGTGACGATCAAGGCGCCTGCGGAGGCGGTGGACGTCGTCGCCGCGTGATGCTGCGTTGACTGCGCACGCTGTTTGAGCGCTCATATGTGTACGAAGCCCTGGCTGGGTTACCGGCTGGGGCTTTTGTGCGTTTCGGGGCTGGGGCTGGGGCTGGGGCTGGGGTGGGTGACGTTGTGCGCACTCTGCGCAATGTCCCTATTGGTGCATTTGTGCCATGGTTGGTGGGGGTTTTCGCTTACGCGTTCCCATGATCCTTGGAGGCTGGATGTACGTCGTGAAGAGCCCTCTGTCCGAAGCGGACCTGAAGACGGTCTCGGAGGCGCTGCAAGGGGCGCTCGTGGACCTGGTCGATCTCTCCCTGGTGGCCAAGCAGATCCACTGGAACGTGGTGGGCCCGCGCTTCCGGTCCGTCCATCTGCAGCTCGACGAGGTCGTGGACACGGCGCGCACGCACTCCGACACGGTGGCGGAGCGGGCGTCCACGCTCGGAGTCTCGCCCGACGGTCGCGCGTCGACCGTGGCGCAGAGCAGCGGCATCGGCGATGTCGCCGCCGGCTGGGTCAAGGACGCGGACGCGGTGGGAACGCTGGTGGACGCGCTCGGTGCGGTGATCACGCGGATGCGGGAGCGGGTCGAGGCGACCGGCGAGGCGGATCCGGTGAGCCAGGACATCTTCATCGGCATCACGGCCGACCTGGAGAAGCATCACTGGATGTTCCAGGCCGAGAACGGTTGATCGTTGATCGGGGAGGGGGCCGGGGCCTGGGGGTGGGGTGCGGTGATCGTGCCTCGTGTGCCCTGTGGTGCGCCCTCCCGTCCTGTGGGGCCGGGCATTTAGCGTCGGACGCCAGGTTCGGCTCAGGATTCGAGCGTCGGGCCTCGTGCGGAGGTGGTGGCCGTGGCATGGAGAGTCGTGCGGTGGGCGCCGGCTCTGGCGCTCGGTGCGCTCTGGTGGTGGGGCGTGCTGCGGCTGGCCCTGGTCCCTGAGGCGGGTGTCCTGGAGGGGGCCGTCGCCGCCGGGGGGTGGGGGCTGAGTCTGCTGCCGGTGCACTGTGTGCCGCAGTCCCGGGCTGTGGGGGCGTCGCGCGCTGCCGCACGGGCTGCTCGGGCTGCTGCGGCTGCTGAGGAGGCTGAGGCTGCTCGGAACGCCTCGCAGGCGGTCCCGTCCGGGGGGCGTGGCCGGGGCGTGGATGGCGCCGGGGATGGCGCCGGGGGTGGTGGTGTCGGGGGTGGTGGTGTGGCGGGGTGGTTCGGGAAGCGTGCGGGTGGGGGTGGTGCGCGGTCTGCCGAGGGTATTGGCCGGTCCGCTTCGGGTGTTGCCCGGTCTGCCGGTGAGGCTGTTACCAGGGCATGGCGACGCCGCCGTTCGGGCGGAGGATCTGACCCGTCGTGAAGGCGGACGCGTCGGACGCCAGGTGCAGGACGGCGTGCGCGATGTCCTCCGGCTCGCCCACGCGGCCCAACGGGGACATGCGGATCATGAGCCCCTCGGTGTGGGCCTGGGCGTCGGCGTCGTGGCGGTCGGTCATGGGGGTGCGGATCCAGCCGGGGGCCACCGCGTTGACGCGGATCCCGTGCTTGCCCACTTCGGTGGCGAGAGTCTTCGTGAGCTGGACGACGGCGGCCTTCGCCGCGCCGTAACAGAGGAGGCCGGGGCCGCCGGTGTCGACGGCGCCCGAGGCCATGGTGATGATGCTGCCGGGGTGGTTCGCCGCGATCATCGTCCGGGCCGCGGCCTGGCAGGCGTACAGGACGCCCTTGAAGTTGATGCTCAGAACGCGGTCGAGGTCCTCGTCGCGTGTCTCCAGGACTGGGCTGTTGTGCATGATCCCGGCGATGGCGGCCATCACGTCCAGGTGGCCGGTGGACGTCGCGGCGGCCGCTACGGCCTGGTCGACCTGGGCCCTGTCCGAGACGTCTACGGAGTAGGTGTGCGCGGTGCCGCCGGCGGCCTTGATGAGCGTGGCCGTTTCGTGGAGTCCCTGGGTGTCGCGGTCGGCGCAGTGGACGGTGGCGCCCGCTTCCGCGAGCAGTACGGCCGACGCGCGGCCGATGCCGCTTGCCGCGCCGGTGACGAATGCGGTGCGTCCGCTGAGGTCGTACGCCGTGAGGGGCATGACGGGACGGTACGGCGGGATCTGACGGGGCGTCAACTGGTGGGTGAGGGTGGGTTGGTGGCGCCGGGCCGGGGGTGGAGGTGGGGCTCAGGGCGTCGGGCCCTGTTGGCAGGACGGGCACCAGTACGTGGGGCGGCTGCGGGAGCCGTCGCCCTGCTCTCCCAGGCGGATGGGGGTGCCGCAGCGCAGGCAGGGGCGGGGTGCGCGGCCGTAGACGTAAAGGCGCTGGCCCGCGCGGTCGTGGCCGGTGGTGGTGCGCGACGGGCGGTTGCGATTGGCTTCCAGGAGCTTCTTGGCGAGGGCGGGGACGCGGGAGGCCGTCTCGGCGGGGAGCTCGCCCACGGGCAGCCAGGGCGTGACGCCCAGGAGGAAGCCCATCTCGCTCTTGTAGACGTTGCCGATGCCGGCGAGATTGCGCTGGTCGAGCAAGGCTTCGCCGAGGGCGCGTTCGGGTGTCGCGAGGAGGTTGGCGAGGGCCTTCTCCGGGTCCCAGTCGGGGCCAAGGAGGTCGGGACCGAGATGGCCCACGGCCTTGTCCTCGTCGGCGGTGCGGAGGAGTTCGAGCACGGGGAGGCGGTATCCGACGGCCGTGCGCTCGGCGTTGCCCAGGATCGCTCTGATCTGGTGGTTGGGTCCGCCCCGCCAGCGCTCACCGGGGGCGTACACCTTCCAGGAACCGTCCATGCGGAGGTGCGAGTGCAGGGTGAGCCCACCCTCGAAGCGGGTGAGGAGGTGCTTGCCGCGCGGCGTGACGTCCAGGACGGTGCGCCCCGTGAGGTCGACGGTCGCGAGCTTCGGGACGCGGAGGTCGGAGCGCGTGACGGTGTGCCCGGCGAGGGCGGTGTGCAGTCGCCGGGCTGCCTGGTGGACGGTGTCGCCTTCGGGCATGAGATCCAGGGTTGCATGTCGGGGGCGGGGTGGGGGTGCGGTGAGGGCCAGGCGGGGGGCGTGCGGGGTGAGGGGTTGAGGCGGAGGGGGCTTGGGCGTGCGGCGTGAGAGAGCGAGGCGGAGGGCTGGGGCGTGGTGGTGCGGTTGGCCTGGTGACGTGGTGTGGCGTGACGCGATGTGGTGTTACGCGACGTGGCGTGGCCTGAGTGGGCGGGAGGTGGCGGGTGGGTGGCTGTGTTGTGGGGTGGCGTTTCGGGTGACAGTGGGGGCTGAGTGCCGCGGTGGGGGCAGTGGCCGCCGTGAGTGGCTGGGTGGCTCGGTGAGGGCTGCGCCCGCCGCGGGTGGGCGGCGTTACGGTGGCGTTGAACCCGCGGCAGGTGGCCGTTGCTGCGGTGGGGGTGCGCCCTCGATGAACGGCCGTGGAGTTGACGCAGTGCCCTACGCGCGCAGTCGAAGGCCCCGTGGGGTGGCGTGGAAGCCTGCTCCCTCCAGGAGGGGGGCGAAGGGGGAGGTCAGGGAGGAGCCGCCGTTGATGCGCTCGACCGTGACGGTGCCGAGTGAGCCCGCGCGGGCCGCGGTGGCCAGTGCTTCGGCTGCCGCGTGCAGCCGGGCGTCCTCGGTGGCCGGGGCGTCGTCCTCCGTGGTCGCGGGCCAAGCCAGCAGGGTCTTGCCGCCGCGTTCCATGTAGAGGGTCAGTTCGCCGTCGACGAGCACGACCAGGGAGCCTGCCTTCCGGCCCGGTTTATGCCCTGCGTCGGTGGGTGGATCGGGCCAGGGGAGTGCGGCTCCGTAGGCGTTGGCCGGGTCGGCGGCCGCCAGGACGAGGGCCTGGGTACCCGAGGGGCGAGGGGAGTAGTTCATGGCGCCCGGGGAACTGTCCGTGCGCTCGAGGGCGTTCGCCGCCGCGCGCAGCCGGTCCACCGCGCCGTCCATGGCGAACTGGGCGGCGCCGAGCCCCTCGACCACATAGCCGCGCCGTGCCTGGCCGCTGTCCTCGAAGGCGGACAGGACGCGGTATGTCGCCGAGAAGCCGCCCTCGACACCCTCGGCCGCGACCGCCCCACGGGTGACCACGCCGTGCCGGTCCAGGAGGGTGCGGGCCAGGGCGTGAGCCCGCAGGGTGGGGTCGGGTTCGTGGGCGGGGAGCAGGGACCAGCGGCCCGCCACGGTCGGCGGGCCCGTACGCGACGACGTGGGGCGGGCGGCGCCTGTCAGCGAGCCGTAGCGTCCGCGCGGCATGGTGCGCTTGGCGCGGTGTGCCGTGGAGCCCGCGGTGCGGCCCGAGCCGAGGAGCGAGCGCATCGGGGTGAGTGTGTCGTTCGTGAGCCGTCCGGACCAGGCCAGATCCCAGATCACGTCGGCCAGTTGCAGCTCGGAGGCCTCGGGGTGGGTCGTGGCCCGGATCTGGTCGGCGATCTGCCGGAAGAAGAGGCCGTACCCCCCGGAGAGTGTGTCGAGCACCGACTGGTGCAGTGCGGTGAGCTCCAGCGGGTGGGCCGGCGGCAGGAGCAGAGGCGCGGTGTCGGCCAGGTAGAGGGAGACCCAGCCGTCCTTGCCGGGAAGGGATCCGGCCCCGGCCCACACGACCTCTCCGGCGGCGGTGAGTTCGTCGAGCATCGCCGGTGCGTACCCGGAGACGCGGGAGGGCAGGACGAGCTTCTCGAGCGCCGACGCGGGCACGGTCGCGCCCTGCAACTGCTCGATGGCGCGCACCAGTCCGTCCACGCCCCGCAGTCCGTGACCGCTCAGGTGCTGCCACTGGGGCAGGAACTGGGCGAGCGCGGTGGGCGGCACCGGCTCCAGCTCGTGCCGCAGGGCCGCGAGAGAGCGGCGGCGCAGGCGGCGCAGGACGGCCGCGTCGCACCACTCCTGGCCGATGCCGGCCGGGTGGAACTCTCCTTGTACGACACGTTGGTTGGCGGCAAGGCGCTGCAGCGCGCCCTCGGTCACGGCGACGCCGAGGCCGAAGCGGGACGCCGCCGTCGCCGAGGTGAACGGGCCGTGCGTGCGTGCGTACCGCGCGACGAGGTCGCCGAGGGGGTCCTTGACGGGTTCGGTGAACGCCTCCGGGACGCCGACCGGCAGCGCGGTGCCCAAGGCGTCGCGCAGCCGGCCCGCGTCCTCGATCGCCGCCCAGTGGTCGGCCCCGGCGATGCGGACGCTGATCGCCCGGCGGGCGGAGGCCAGCTCCTGCGCCCACTCCGGCTCGGCGCCGCGCTCGGCGAGCTCGGCGGTGGTGAGCGGCCCGAGGAGGCGCAGCAGGTCGGCGACGCCTTCGGCGTCCTTGACGCGGCGGTCCTCCGTGCGCCACTGGAGCTCCTGCTCCAGCTCCGCGAGGACGTCCGCGTCGAGCAGCTCGCGCAGCTCGGCCTGGCCCAGGAGCTCCGAGAGGAGCCGGGAGTCCAAGGAGAGGGCCGCCGCTCGCCGCTCGGCGAGCGGCGAGTCACCCTCGTACAGGAACTGCGCCACGTAGCCGAACAGGAGCGAGCGGGCGAATGGGGACGGTTCGGGGGTGGTGACCTCGACGAGCCGGACCTTGCGGGACTCGATGTCGCCCATCAGTTCCGTGAGACCGGGGACGTCGAAGACGTCCTGGAGGCACTCCCTGACCGCTTCCAGGACGATGGGGAACGAGCCGAACTCGCTGGCCACCTGGAGCAGTTGTGCCGCACGCTGGCGCTGCTGCCACAGAGGCGTGCGCTTTCCGGGGCTACGGCGCGGCAGCAGCAGCGCGCGGGCGGCGCACTCGCGGAAGCGCGAGGCGAACAGGGCCGAGCCGCCCACCTGGTCGGTGACGATCTGATTGACCTCGCCCTTGTCGAAGGCGACGTCCCCGGCCCCTACGGGGGGCTGCTCGCTGTCATACCCCAGGGGCTGGTCGGTTGGCTCCTGGTCGAGTAGGTCCAGGCTCATCAGGTCGGCGTCCGGGAGGCGCAGCACGATGCCGTCGTCGGCGTGCATGACCTGGGCGTCCATGCCGTACCGCTCGGTCAGCCGGGAGGCGAGGGCCAGGGCCCAGGGCGCGTGCACCTGAGCGCCGAACGGGGAGTGCACCACCACGCGCCAGTCGCCCAGCTCGTCGCGGAACCGCTCGACCACGATCGTGCGGTCGTCCGGGATGTGGCCGCAGGCCTCGCGCTGCTCGGTGAGGTACGTCAGGACGTTGTCGGCCGCCCAGTCGTCGAGGCCCGCGGCCTGCAGGCGCACGCGCGCGTCGTCGCGTGGCAGGGAGCCGACCTCCCGGAGGAAGGCGCCCAGCGCGCGGCCCAGTTCGAGCGGGCGGCCCAGTTGGTCGCCCTTCCAGAACGGGAGACGGCCCGGGACGCCGGGAGCGGGGGAGACGAGTACGCGGTCGCGGGTGATGTCCTCGATGCGCCAGGAGCTCGTGCCGAGCGTGAAGACGTCGCCCACCCGGGACTCGTAGACCATCTCCTCGTCGAGCTCTCCTACGCGGCCTCCGCCCTTCTTGGGGTCGGCGCCGGCCAGGAAGACCCCGAAGAGGCCGCGGTCGGGGATCGTGCCCCCGGAGGTGACCGCGAGGCGCTGCGCCCCGGGGCGGCCGGTGACGGTGCCGGCGACGCGGTCCCAGACCACGCGGGGACGCAACTCCGCGAAGGCGTCCGACGGATAGCGGCCCGCGAGCATGTCCAGGACGGCCGTGAACGCCGACTCCGGAAGTGAGGCGAAGGAGGCGGCCCGGCGAACCAGGGCAAGCAGGTCGTCGACCTGCCAGGTGTCGAGGGAGACCGTCGCGACGAGCTGCTGGGCGAGCACGTCCAGCGGGTTGGCCGGGATGCGCAGCGACTCGATGGAGCCGGTCCTCATCCGCTCGGTGACCACGGCGGCCTGCACCAGGTCCCCTCGGTACTTGGGGAAGACGACGCCGGTGGAGACCGCTCCCACCTGGTGTCCCGCCCGGCCGACGCGCTGCAGGCCGGAGGCCACGGAGGGCGGTGACTCGACCTGGATCACCAGGTCGACCGCTCCCATGTCGATGCCGAGCTCCAGGCTGGAGGTGGCGACGACGGCCGGCAGACGGCCGGCCTTGAGGTCCTCCTCGACGAGCGCGCGCTGCTCCTTGGAGACCGAGCCGTGGTGGGCGCGGGCGAGGAGCGGCGGTGCGCCCTTGGCCGCCCCCGACTCGGCCATCAGCTCCGCGGGGGAGTGGTCTTCGGGGAGGGGCTCTCCCGTCGCGCGTTCGTACGCGATCTCGTTCAGCCTGTTGCACAGGCGCTCAGCGAGGCGGCGGGAGTTGGCGAAGACGATGGTGGAGCGGTGCGCCTGGACGAGGTCGGTGATGCGCTCCTCGACATGCGGCCAGATGGAGGGACGCTCCGCACCCTTGTCGGAGTCGGCGACCGGGGAACCGCCCAGCTCCGCGAGGTCCTCGACCGGCACGACCACGGAAAGGTCGAACTCCTTGCCGGACGGCGGCTGGACGATCTCCACCCTGCGCTGCGGCGACAGATAGCGCGCCACCTCGTCCACCGGACGGACGGTCGCCGACAGGCCGATGCGCCGGGCGGGCCGGGGCAGCAACTCGTCGAGCCGCTCCAGGGAGAGGGCGAGATGGGCGCCGCGCTTGGTGCCCGCGACGGCGTGCACCTCGTCCAGGATCACCGTCTCGATGCCCGCCAGCGCGTCGCGCGCGGCGGAGGTGAGCATCAGGAAGAGCGACTCGGGGGTGGTGATCAGGATGTCCGGCGGGCGCGTGGCCAGCGAGCGGCGCTCGGCGGGCGGGGTGTCGCCCGAGCGGATGCCGACCCGGACCTCGGGCTCGGGGAGCCCGAGGCGCACGGACTCCTGGCGGATGCCGGTCAGGGGGCTGCGCAGGTTGCGCTCCACGTCGACCGCGAGCGCCTTCAGCGGAGACACGTACAACACGCGGCAGCGCTTCTTGGGGTCGGCGGGCGGCGGCGTCGAGGCCAATTGGTCCAGGGCGGCGAGGAACGCGGCCAGGGTCTTGCCCGAGCCGGTGGGCGCGACGACCAGCACGTCCGAACCCTCGCCGATGGCTTTCCACGCCCCGGCCTGCGCGGACGTGGGCGCGGAGAAGGCCCCCGTGAACCAACTGCGGGTCGCGGGGGAGAACCCATCGAGGGCGCCGGGGGCACTGGATGCGGACCTGACCATGACCCCATCGTGCACCCCGCCACTGACAACGGCGCCGACCTGCGGAAAAGGGTTTGCGTGGCTGTCGCAGAATTGGAGGTATGGCGGGTTCGGCGGAGCAGGCACGGCACTGGCGGTACGCGGAGCTGCCCGGGGTCGACCTGCTGCGTGCCCACTACATCGACAAGACGTTCGTGCGGCACACCCACGAGCACTACGTGATCGCCGCGATCGCCGAGGGCGTCGACGTCTTTCACCACGGTGGTGCCGACCAGTACGCGGGCCCGGGGACCCTGGCCCTGATCAACCCCGACACGACGCACACGGGCCGGGCCGGGGCGCCCGAGGGATGGCGGTACGCGGCGGTCTATCCGTCGCCGGACCTGGTCGCCGCCATTGCCGCGGAGACCACCGCCATTCGGGGGACCCCCGGCTTCATCCGCCCGGTGCTCGAGGACCCGTACGCCGTGACGCTCGTCCACCGGGTGCTGCGAGCCGCCGAGGAGGGCAATGCGCTCGCCGCCGACACGTTGCTGAGGGTGGCCGTGACCCGGCTGCTGCGGCACAACGGCGGGGCCGTGCCCCAGCGAGCCGCGCGCACGGCGGGAGCAAGGACCGCGGCACGCGCGCGTGCCGTCCTGGAAGAGCGGTTGGCCGACCCGCCGAGCCTGGAGCGGCTCGCCACCGACCTCGGAGTCGGCCCGTTCGCCCTGCTGCGTGCCTTCCGTGACGTGTACGGGATGCCTCCGCACACGTGGCTCACCGACGCGCGTGTGCGCGCCGCACGGCGTCTCCTGGACGGGGGAACGTCACCGGCCGAAGCGGCCGTCGCCGTGGGCTTCACCGACCAGCCGCACCTGAACCGGCACTTCACCCGCACGGTCGGGGTACCACCCGGGGCGTACCAGCGCGAGCGCAAGAACGCAGGCGAGCTCAAGAACGCAGGCGGGCGCAAGAACGTACAAGACGGGGGATCGGCCCTGCTCGTACCGTCCGGCGTGTGGCAGAACAGACGACACCCGCAGACACACCCGCGGACATAGGCGCAGGCCTTTCAGTTTCAGCAGACATGACAGCCGACCGGCCATCGGAGAAACCCGATTCCGCGGTGGTCCGCGACGCCCTCGGCGTCGGGGTCGCCGTCGGACTCTCCGGCTTCGCCTTCGGGGTGACCTCCGCGGGCGGCGGCCTCACCGTGCTGCAGACCTGCGTGCTCAGCCTGCTGGTCTTCACGGGTGCCTCGCAGTTCGCGCTGGTCGGGGCGCTCGCGGGCGGCGGGAACCCCTTCACCGCCGCGGCGGGCGCCTTCTTCCTCGGCGTACGCAACGCGTTCTACGGGCTGCGGCTCTCGCAGTTGCTCGCCCTCCCGCGCGCGGTGCGCCCGTTCGCTGCCCACTGGGTCATCGACGAGACCGCCGCCGTCTCGCTCGCGCAGCCGACCAGGCGCGCCGCCCGCATCGGCTTCACCGTCACCGGACTGAGCCTCTATGTGCTGTGGAACCTCACCACGCTCCTTGGAGCGCTCGGTGCCGAGGCCATCGGTGACACCGACGCGTGGGGGCTCGACGCCGCGGGACCGGCGGTCTTCCTGGCGTTGCTCGCGCCGATGCTGCGGACGACCACGGAGCGGGCGGTCGCGGCGGTCGCGGTCCTCCTGGGACTCGGCCTGCTGCCCGTTCTGCCCGCGGGGGTGCCGGTCCTGGTGGCCGCGCTCGCCGTGCCGGCGGTGCTCTACGTAGAGGGCCGAAGAGCCGTTTCCAAGAAAGACGCTCGCCCCGACGAATCCCAGAAGGAAGACCGTTGAACATCTGGATCGCGATCGGCGTGACCTTCGTCGGCTGCTACCTCGTGAAGCTCGCGGGCCTGCTGGTGCCCGCGGGCGCCCTGGAGCGCCCGCTCGTCAAGCGCATGGCCGCCCTGTTGCCCGTGGCGCTCCTGGCCGCGCTCACGGCCCAGCAGGCTTTCGCCGACGGGCGGGTCCTGGAGCTCGACGCCAAGGCCCTGGGGCTCGCGGCGGCGGCCCTGGCGCTGCTGTTGCGCGCGCCGTTCCTGGTCGTCATCGGGGCCGCCGTGGCCGTCACCGCGGGCGCGCGGGCGCTCATGGGCTGACCGCGTAATGTGACGCGTCACAACTGCGGCCCGCCCCCGGAGAGGAGACCCCGTGGCGCTGTCCCCCGAGGCGAAATCGCTCGCGGCGCGCTGCGAGCCCCGGGTCAATGAACTGGCCCGCAGGATGGCCCGTGAGTCGTTCGAGGAGCTCCCCGGGTACGCGGAGCTGCCCGACGACGTGAAGGACCTGGAGATAGCCGCGACCGCGCGCCACGGAGTGCGCCTCTTCCTGCGGCGCGTCACCGACCGGCCCGGCAGTCACAGGCTCTTCCGTGAGCGGGCCGCCCAGCGCGCGGAAGAGGGCATGCCGCTGCATCTCCTGCTGCGTACGCACGCTCTGGGGGTGTACGTCCTGTGGCAGGCGCTGCGCGACGAGGCCCGCCCCGGCGAGGAATCGGCCCTGGTCGAGCTCGTGGACGTCCTCCTGCAGTCGCACCCCTCCATCGTCGGGGCCGTGGCGGAGACCTACCTTGACGAGCGTTCCGCGCTGGAGGCCGAGCAGCGCGCCCAGCGCAGGTCCCTGGTCCGCGGTCTGCTGGACGGCATGGTGCCGCCCGGCCATGTGCTGCTCGACCAACTCAACCTCGCGGGGCCCGTGCTCGTCCTGGCGGTCGGTTTCGACGTGACGCCGGCCGAGGGCCCCGTAGCGGTACGACGGCGCCTGCGACGTGTGCAGACCGCCCTGGACCACGCCTTCGAGGTGGAGGTGCTCGCCCTTCTGGAGGCCGATGGCGGCCGCGTCGTCGTGCCCCAGGACTGCCGGCCTCCCGAGGACCTGCCGCGCCGGCTGAGCAAGGCCTGCGACCTCCCCGTACGCATCGCCGCCGTGAATGCCGCAGGGCCCGAAGCGGTGACTGATGCGGCGCGCACCGCGACCGAGATACTGCGCGTCACGCGCGCGTGCGGCTTGCCTCCGGGACTGCACCGCATGGAGGACGTACTCCTCGAGTACCACCTCTCCCGACGCAACGAGAGCAGCCACCTCATCTCCGCACTGCTCGACCCGGTGGCCGACCGGCCCGAGCTCCTGGAAACGCTGCGAACCCATCTGGGCCATCAGCAGGAGCGCAGGGCGACCGCCGCTGCCCTGGGCCTGCACCCCAACACCGTCGACAACCGCCTCGCGAAGATCGGCGAGCGCACCGGCCTCGACCTGTCGGCCCCGCGCGGCACGGCGCTCGCCATCGCTGCGCTGCTCCTGAGGGAGGCCGAGGAAGCCCCGTCAGACGATGGCCCGTCCGTACGCCCGTAGGGTGCGCAGCGCCTCGACTGTGACGATCGGGCGGGCTTCGAGGGCGCTGCCCGGCGCCCACTGCCGCCAGCGGACAGGCCAGCCGCCGTCTTCCTGCTGCTCCCGCGCGAGGTGGTCCAGGGAGCGCGTCATCTCCTCGTCGGTGAACCACGCGCGTGCGAGCGACTCGGGGGTCTTGGCGTAGTCGTGCGCGAAGTGGTGCTCACCTGGTGCGTAGCCCGGTGCCACGGGGTACGCCTCAAGCTTCTCGGGGTCGAGCGCCACGAGTCGCTGCTCCCGCGCGATCCTGCCGAGCCGGTCGGCTGCCGCCTGCGCGCGCGGGCGGTCGGGTGCCCCGTCGAGGAAGGCGACGGCCGCCTGGATCTCGTACGGATGGGACTTCTCCAGGGACTCCACCACGGCCCAGCAGAAGTCGGTGGCCCTGAACAGCCAGGCGTGCCACACCTCATTGCGGTGCAACAGGCCCACTACGGGGCCCGTGGCGAGTAGTTCGCTCGGCGGATCGTCCACCACGGGCACGAACGGAGCCGAGGGGTAGGCGCGTTGGCTGGGATGGATCGCCGGGAGGGCTCCGTCCGACGTCGACACCGACGTCAGATAGCGGCACACGCGCTCCATCCGCTGCCCGCCGCACCGTCCGATCGAGTCCAGGACGCGCAGCGCGTGCCCGACGTGCAGGGGCTGGCTGACGGGGCCGCGCAGGTCCGGTTCGAGCGCGTATCCGTACCCGCCGTCCTGGGTGCCGTACGCGGCAAGCGCGGCCTCGACCGCGTCGGCCGACGGACCGGCCCCGGTGCCGCCCGTGCCGCCCAAGAAGTGGTAAGCGAACCGCCGCTGCTCGAGGACGCGCGCGGTGAGCCAGACGAAGTGCTCGGCGCGTGCGACCGGCGAGGACGCGGCATGCGGGGATGCTCCGGTTTCGGCCATGCACAGACCGTAGGCCGGAAAGCGCCTTCAGTGATCCCCCTGCGTCCGGCTGCACTCTCAAGGGAGCGATACTGAGGGCATGCGGTTGACGATTTTCTGGGAGCGGATGGCGGACCACTTCGGACAGGGGTACGCCGACTCGTTCGCCCGCGATCACGTGATGGCCGAGCTCGGCGGACGCACGGTGCATCAGGCACTGGACGCGGGCTGGGACGCCAAGGACGTCTGGCGCGCCGTGTGCTCGGCCGTGGACGTACCGGCCGAAAAGCGCTGACGCAGGGATACTTCCGCGTTCTCCCGGGTCGCGTCGCGGGTGCCGAGGAGCGCGAAGATGCGGGGGCGGCGGCCGAATGTCGTCGACGTGGGCGAGACTGGCCCTGTGGCATCGACAGACGAGACCGCGCAGGTCACTCAGGACGTAGCTCCGCTCGGCACGACGCCGCCCGCACAGCCCCCGAACGGGGCGGAGACCGGGCGGACCGCCGGCATGCCGCGCTGGCTGCCGCGCGCCATGGTGCTCGCCCTCGCGCTCATCGCCTGTTTTCAGCTGGGCAGTTGGGCCTTCCATCAGCTGACCGGGCTGCTGATCAACATCCTGATCGCGTTCTTCCTCGCGCTCGCGGTGGAGCCGGCGGTGAGCTGGATGGCCGCGCGCGGGCTGCGCAGGGGCTTCGCCACCTTCCTGGTCTTCCTCGGTGTCCTGATCGCGAGCGCGGGCTTCATCACGCTCATGGGATCGATGCTCGCGGGCCAGATCGTGGACATGGTCGAGGACTTCCCCGAGTACCTCGACGACGTCATCAGCTGGATCAACCAGACGTTCCACACGGAGCTCTCCCGGGTCGAGATCCAGGACAGCCTGGTCCACTCGGACTGGCTGCAGAAGTACGTGCAGAACAGCGCCAGCGGCGTCCTGGACGTCTCCGCGCAGGTCCTCGGGGGTCTCTTCCAGCTCCTGACGGTCCTGCTGTTCTCGTTCTACTTCGCGGCCGACGGCCCGCGGCTTCGACGCGCCCTCTGCTCTGTGCTGCCGCCCGCCCGCCAGGCCGAGGTGCTGCGCGCATGGGAGATCGCGGTCGACAAGACCGGCGGCTATCTCTACTCCCGCGGTCTGATGGCGCTGATCTCCGGAGTCGCGCACTACGTCCTGCTGCAGGCCCTGGGTGTGCCGTACGCGCCCGTGCTCGCGGTGTGGGTCGGCCTGGTCTCGCAGTTCATCCCGACCATCGGCACGTATCTGGCGGGTGCGCTGCCGATGCTGATCGCCTTCACGGTCGATCCCTGGTACGCGCTGTGGGTGCTGATCTTCGTGGTGGTCTACCAGCAGTTCGAGAACTACGTCCTGCAGCCCAAGCTCACCGCCAAGAGCGTGGACATCCACCCGGCGGTCGCCTTCGGGTCGGTCATCGCGGGCACGGCACTCCTGGGCGCGGTCGGCGCCCTGATCTCCATTCCGGCGATCGCGACCCTGCAGGCCTTCCTGGGCGCGTACGTGAAGCGGTACGACGTCACGGACGACCCGCGCGTCCACGGACACCGGCGCAAGGGCGGGGTGTCCCTCCTCACGCGCATGAGGCGCGCGCTGCGTGGACCGAACCACCCGGGGGCGAGCTCGGAGGCCGAGGTCGCCGCCGAGGAGGCTTCGGGAGCGAGCCCCGCACCCGCTCCGGGGTCCGACCCGGAGCCGGGCCCGGGCGAGCGTCGGTAGCGCCAAGAACCGCCCGAGTGCCGGGGTCCGCCCGGCGGACGGTGCCCTTCCGTACTCTCGGTGGGACCCGCGTGGTGCGCTTGACACCAAAATCGAACATCCATTCTTATGGGTTGCCTGGCGGCGTTTTCCCGGGGTTTTCGCGGGGGGATCCCTGGGGCTCCGGCGGATTCCGGCGGGGCGATCGCCTCGAGTTATCCACAGGCCGGACGGGCGTCGAGGCGGATTGTCAGTGGCAGGCGCTAGCGTCATTGACGTGAAGCGATCGACACAAGCAAATCGGGTGGAACCCATGGCAGGAACCGACCGCGAGAAGGCGCTCGAAGCCGCCCTCGCACAGATTGAACGGCAATTCGGCAAGGGCGCAGTGATGCGCATGGGCGAGCGGCCGAACGACCCCATCGAGGTCATCCCCACCGGATCGACCGCCCTCGACGTCGCGCTCGGCGTCGGCGGCATCCCGCGCGGCCGTGTGGTGGAGGTGTACGGACCGGAATCCTCCGGTAAGACGACGCTGACGCTGCACGCCGTGGCGAACGCGCAGCGCGCGGGCGGCGCCGTCGCCTTCGTGGACGCCGAGCACGCACTCGACCCCGAGTACGCGAAGAAGCTGGGCGTCGACATCGACAACCTGATCCTGTCCCAGCCGGACAACGGCGAGCAGGCTCTGGAGATCGTCGACATGCTGGTCCGCTCCGGCGCGCTCGACCTGATCGTCATCGACTCCGTGGCGGCCCTGGTGCCGCGCGCGGAGATCGAGGGTGAGATGGGCGACTCGCACGTGGGTCTGCAGGCCCGTCTGATGAGCCAGGCGCTCCGGAAGATCACCAGCGCGCTCAACCAGTCCAAGACGACCGCCATCTTCATCAACCAGCTCCGCGAGAAGATCGGCGTGATGTTCGGCTCGCCGGAGACCACGACCGGTGGTCGCGCGCTGAAGTTCTACGCCTCGGTGCGACTCGACATCCGACGCATCGAGACCCTGAAGGACGGCACGGACGCGGTCGGCAACCGCACCCGCGTCAAGGTCGTCAAGAACAAGGTCGCGCCGCCCTTCAAGCAGGCCGAGTTCGACATCCTCTACGGCCAGGGCATCAGCCGCGAGGGCGGCCTGATCGACATGGGCGTGGAGAACGGCTTCGTCCGCAAGGCAGGCGCCTGGTACACGTACGAGGGCGACCAGCTCGGCCAGGGCAAGGAGAACGCCCGCAACTTCCTCAAGGACAACCCCGACCTCGCCAACGAGATCGAGAGGAAGATCAAGGAGAAGCTGGGCGTCGGTGTGAAGCCGAAGGACGAGGAGCCGGCCGCCGAGCCGGCCAAGGACGCGGCGGGTGCGGTGGTCGAGGACGCCGCCAAGACGGTGCCCGCGCCGGCGACCAAGGCCACCAAGCCCAAGGCCGCCGCGGCCAAGAGCTGATCCATGACGCGGCGCACGGACTGGGCGGACCAGATCACTCCCGAGCACCACACCGACCCCGCGGGCCGAGGCCTCGCGGACGGTGTGGATCAGGGTGGCGCCGACCAGGAGGGTGACGACACCGGCTTCCGCGGGGGCGGCGGCCGGCGAGGTCGCCGACGGCGTGGCGGCTTCGGCGAAGGCCGAGGCGGCGGTTCACAGGACAGCGGCCCCCCTTCCTCGTCGAGGGCCGAGAAGGGGGAGCCGCCGACGGCGGATCCGGCTGAGAAGGCGCGGGCGATCTGTCTGCGGCTGCTCACCGGGACTCCGCGCACGCGCAAACAGCTGGCGGACGCGCTGCGCAAGCGGGAGATCCCGGACGACGTGGCGGAGGAAGTGCTGACCCGCTTCGAAGAGGTCGGCCTGATCAACGACGGCGCCTTCGCGGGCGCGTGGGTGGAGTCCCGGCACCACGGCCGGGGCCTGGCCCGACGTGCGCTCACGCAGGAGCTGCGTACGAAGGGCGTGGACGCCGCGCTGATCGAGGAAGCTGTCGGACAGCTCGACTCGGAGCAGGAGGAGGCGACCGCTCGCGAGTTGGTCGCCCGCAAGCTCCGTGCCACACGGGGTCTCGACCGCGACAAGCGACTGCGCCGCCTCGCGGGCATGCTCGCCCGCAAGGGCTATTCGCAGGGCCTGGCGCTCCGGATCGTCCGGCAGGCCATCGAGGAAGAGGGCGAGGACGCGGGGGACTTGGGGTACGAGGGGGACTGAGCCGACCAGGGCCCTCGCGGGGGTGGGGCCCAGGTCAGGGCCGGGCAGCGCGGTGCGAACCGTGGCCCGGCCCTTTCGCGTTTCCGCGGAGGGCGGGACGAAGGCCCTCCCACTCTCTGCAGCTTCCATGGCGCCCACTTCAACTCCCGCTACGCACAAGCGGGGTGGGGTTAACCCCCCACCGAAGACGCCGGTCCACCGCACTGCAAAGGAACCTGTGCACAGGCGACTGTGTACGCATGGCAAAGGAACCCGGCACGACCGACGGCGCCCCGGAGGAGCTGAACGACCTCCGCGTCCTCAAGGCGCTCGCGCAGCCACGGCGCCAGCAGATGCTGCAGCACCTCACCGTGCACGGCCCGGCCACTTCGGCGACGCTCGCCAGGGCGCTCGGCCTCAACACCGGCGCCACCAGCTACCACCTGCGCGAGCTCGCCCGCTACGGCTTCGTCGAGGAGACCGCCGGGACGGGCCACGGCCGCGAACGCTGGTGGCGCGCGATCCCCGGGGACCGGCGCTTCCCGCCCCGCAGCAAGCAGAACGCCGAGACGCGGCTCGTCATGGACGAGCTGAACCATCTCTCCTACGCCGCCGACCTGGAGCTCTTCGAGCAGTTGCAGCGCGACGCCTGCGACACCGAGGGCGCCGGACTCGGTGAGTGGGCCGACGCGTTTCCGTACTCGCGCGGCACGATCCGGCTGACGCTTCCCGAGCTCCGCGAGTTCTTCGAGGAGTACATCGCCCTGCTCAACCGGTACAAGCGCCCCGACGCCGAGACCCCGGCCGACGCCCGCACCGTACTCACACGGCTCCTGGCCTTTCCGGCACCCGCACTCACCTCCGCCCCCTCCTCTCCCTCCCCCTCCGAGCCCGAGGCGACATCATGATGCTGCGCTACGCACTGCAGACAGTCCGAGACCGCAAGGGCGGATTTCTCGGCGCCTTCCTGGCACTGATGTGTGCGGCCGCGCTCATCACGGCCTGCGGCACCCTCTTGGAGACGGGCCTGCGCGGCACCATTCACACCGAGCGGTACGCCGCCACCCCCGTGATCGTCTCCGCGGACCAGAACGTGCACCAGACCACCGTCAAGCACAAGAAGGGCAAGACCAAGGTCAAGCACAAGGCCAAGCCGATCGCCGAGCGGGCCTGGCTGTCGGACGACATCGCGGACAAGCTCAAGGGGGTACGGGGAGTCGGCAAGGTCATCCCCGAACTCACCTTCCTCGCCACACCGTTGACCCCCGCGGCCGGTGACCTCACCGACAAGCCCGCGTACGGCCACGCCTGGGAATCAGCCGCGCTGACCCCCTTCCGTCTCATCGAGGGCAAGGCCCCGCGCGCCGCAGGGGACCTCGTCATTGACAGCGGCCTCGCCGGTCGTGCGCACCTCAAGACCGGCGACCGACTCACCGTCCAGTCGACACAAGCCCCGCGCTCCTACCGCGTCACAGGTGTAGCCGCCCCCTCCGAAGGCGCCCTTGCCCACCAGACGTCGCTCTTCTTCTCCTCCGGAGAGGCCGAGCGGCTCGCCGCGCACCCCGGAAAGATCACCACTCTCGGCGTCATGCCGGCTGACGGCACCGGAACGGGAGAGTTAAAGGAGGCGGTCGCAGACGCCCTCGCCGGTACGAAGTCGCAGGTCAGTTCCGGTGATGACCGTGGTCCCGTGGAATTCCTCGACGCGGCGGGCGCTCGCATCAAGCTGGTCAGCATGGGCGGCGCGATGGGCGGCACCTCCCTCCTCGTCGCCGTCCTCGTGGTCGTCGGCACCTTCGCCCTCTCCGTGCAGCAGCGCCACCGCGAACTCGCCCTGCTCCGCGCCATCGCCGCCACCCCGAAGCAGATCCGGGGACTCCTCGGCCGAGAGGCCCTGATCGTCGGTGCGGCCGCGGGCGTCATCGGCTCGCTTGCCGGGATTCCGCTCGGCGGCTGGCTGCACGGAAAGTTCGTGGACATGGGCGCCGTCCCCGCCACCCTGGAGCGGACCGTCAGCGTCTTCCCGCTCCTGGCCGCCGTGGCCGCGACGCTGCTCGGAGCGTGGGCCGCCGCCCGCCTCTCGGCCCGCCGCATCGCCCGTATCCGCCCGGCCGAGGCCCTCGCCGAAGCGCGCGTCGAGCGCGCCCGGCCGCCGTGGAGCCGCATCATCGCGGGCATTCTCATCCTTGCCGCGGGAGCCGTTCTGGTCGCCGTGCTCAGCGTGCTGCGCACGGAGCCCGCGTCGACCCCCGTGACGTTCCTGGCCGTGGTGGTCCTCTCCACCGCTGTCGCGCTGCTCGGCCCGCTCCTGGTCAGGGCGGCGGCTGCCGTGCTCCGCGGACCGCTGCGGCTCTCCGGCCCCGGCGGCCGCCTCGCGCACGCCAACCTTCGCGGCAACGCGGCCCGGATGGCGGCGGCCGTCACCCCGCTCGCCCTCCTCACCGGCATGACCTGCACCGTCCTGTTCGTCCAGCCCACCCTCGGCGACGCGGCCCGCGCTCAGGCCCGCGAGGGCATCCGCGCCGACTGGGTCCTGGCGGCGCAAGGGCCGGGCGTACCCGCCGAGGTCGCGCGGAAGCTGCGTACGACCGAGGGCGTCGAGGCCGCCACCGAGGTCGTACGCACCACCGTGCGCGTGGGGCTCGACAAGTACCCGGCGCAGGGCGTCAGCACGGCCGGCCTCACCCGCACCTGGGACCCGGACGTGACCGCCGGATCTCTGCGCGGCTTCGGCAAGGGCAGCGTCGCCGTCAGCGAACTGGCCGCCGACCAGCTCGGCCTGCGGCCCGGCAGCAGCCTGAAGCTCACGCTCGGCGACGGCACGAAGACCAGGCTCAAGGTCAGCGCCGTGTACGCGCGCGGGCTCGGTTTCGGGGATCTGACCATGGCCCACGACCTGGTCGCCCGTCACGTGGACAACCCGCTCGCCGCCACGGTCCTGATCAAGAGCGACCGTACACAGGAACAACTCGCGGCAGGCGTCGCGAAGTTCCCGGGCGTACGAGTTCTCGCTCCGGCCGCCGTCGACAACCTTCAGGCCGAGCGGCAGCAGGAGAACGCCGAGGTGAACTATCTGGCGATGGGTCTCATCCTGGCCTTCACCGCGATCGCCGTCGTCAACACCCTCGCCATGTCGGTCTCCGAGCGCATCCGTGAGTTCGCGATGCTGCGACTGGCGGGTGCTAGCCGCCGCCAGGTCCTGCGCATGCTGCGCACCGAGGCGCTTTCTGTCCTGCTCATCGGCACGGCCCTGGGCAGCGGCATCGCGCTCGCCGTTCTGACCGCCTTCAGCGTGGGCATGACCGGCAGCGCCGCGCCCTCGATCGCCCCCTTGGCGTACGTCTCCGTGGTGGCCGTCGCGGCTCTGCTCGCCCTCACCGCGACCGCGCTCCCGGGCCGCGCCGCCCTCCGACCCCGCCCCGTCACGGTGGCGACGGCCAAGGAGTGAGCGTGCTCAGCCCGCGGCAGGAAGTCCGTCCGCGGCAGGAAGGCTGGCCGCGACCGGAAGCCCTGCGGCCTTCCACGCCTGGAACCCGCCGATGAGGTCGGTCGCCTGGCGCAGCCCCAACTGCCGCAGGGAGACGGCCGCGAGGCTCGACGCGTACCCCTCGTTGCAGATCACGACGACCCGCAGGTCGTGGCCCGTGGCCTCCGCGGCACGGTGACTGCCCTGCGGGTCCAGGCGCCACTCCAGTTCGTTGCGCTCGACGACGAGGGCTCCGGGGATCAGGCCGTCGCGCTCGCGCAGGGCGGCGTACCGGATGTCGACCAGGAGTCCGCCCGCGGCCGCGGTGTCACGTGCCTCCTCCGGAGTGACCCGGTCGAGGTCGAGGCGCACGCGCTCCAGCAACTCGTCGATCCCGACGGGAGGTTCTTCGGGAGCGGGGTGCTCGTCGCTGATGGGACGTTCACCGGTGGGGTGTTCACTCACTGCCAGTCCTCCGGGCGCTCCACGGACTCCAGGCGCAGGACCGCGCCCGTGCGGCTGTAGCGGCGGATGCGCGGCAGCGGCGGGTAATAGGCGTGCACGGAGATGGCGTGCTCATCCGGGGACTCGTTCAGCACCTCGTGCACGTGGTTCTGGCCGAACGCCCTGCCCTTGCCGACCGTCAACTCCCTCTCACGGTCGACCCCTTCGGACAGTTCCAGGGTCTTCCAGCCGTCGGTGGGCAGCCGGGCGGCGAGCGAGTTCTCCTTGAGCGCGCCGGCAGCGGTGTAGAAGGCACCCACCGACTCCGCGTGGTCATGCCATCCGGTGCCGGTGCCGGGCGGCCAGCCGATCAGCCAGGCCTCGCTGCCGCCGGGACCTTCCAGACGTACCCAGGTACGCCCCTCAGGGTCCAGCGGGAGCGACGCGATGAGCTCGGCATCGGCAGCGCTCCGGCGTACGAATTCGAGGAGCTCGGCGGCGGTGGGCGCGGACCCGGCTGCGGAGGCATGGGTGGCGGAAGCGCGAGGGGTGGAGACAGAAGTGGTGACAGAAGTGGAGACAGGAGTGGTGACAGAAGCAGACACGGGGACCGTCCTGGAGGTTCGCGGAAGCGCGCGCCAAGAAGAGGGCGCGCAGAGGAGAAGGCGGCGAATTCAGCAGGACGGACGACACACGCAGCCCGCATAGCGGACGAGGTCCATATGGACCCTCCGCCACAGGCGCACATCGGTGTCGGTCACGTTTCGGAGTAGACCATGACGCTGCGTGCCGGTCAACTCCTTCTCACTGTGTGGTCGGGCGGCCCGCGGGGGCCCCGCTATCGGCCTTCTCCGCGGCGTCCGCGCTGTCCGCACGCCGCTTCGGGGACGCTCCGCCAAGAGCTGTCTCGGCCGCCGTATACAGCTCGGCGGGGCGCACCCCGCTGAGCGCCGTGACCAAGTGGCCGTCGGGGCGGATGAGCAGCACCGAGTGCGCGGGGGCCCCGGGGTAACTCTCCGCGACCAGCAGTTCTGCCGGGTGCGGCAGCGCCGTGACGGCGGCCGCGAGCCGGGGCATGATCCCGGCCGACACCCAGTGCCGTCGCTCCCACACCACCGTGCCGGGCGCGACAAGGACGACGAGCAGCTGGTTCGCGCCGAGCCGGTTGCGCAACTGTACGAAGGATCCGTCGGGAGCCGTCACCGGCACATCGGCCACGGGTGACCCCGGCTCCGTGCCCACGGCCACCTCGGACTCGGAAGGCGGAGGTGCCAGGGGCGAGTCCGCGTAGGACGCGGGCGCGCCGAGAGGCCCGCGTCCCACGTGACCGTCGGTGAGGAGAGTGTCGTGCCCGCGCGCGGACCCGGGAACGTAGGAGCGCAGGCCCTTGCCGCCCCGCAGTATCGGCAGGGACTGGTCGGCGGCGCGCAGACGCGCGGCGACACCGGCCCGCCGCTCGGCCTGGTAGCTGTCGAGCAGGGCGTCGTGCGCGCCGTGGTGCCAGGCGAGCGCCAGCTTCCAGGCGAGGTTGTCCGCGTCCCGCAGCCCCTCGTCGAGCCCTTGCGTACCGAGCGCGCCGAGGAGGTGCGCGGCATCGCCCGCGAGGAAGGCACGGCCGACCCGCCACCGGCGGGCCAGTCGGTGGTGGACGGTGTGCACACCGGTGTCGAGCAGTTCGTACGGCGGGGTGGAGCCGCCGCACCAGCCCGCGAGGGTCTCGCGGATACGCACCACGAGCGCGTCCGGCGTCACGAGCTCGCCGCGCGGCGGCAGCAGCCAGTCGAGCCGCCACACCCCGCCGGCGAGCGGACGGCCCGTCACCTCGGCGCCCCCGTGGCGCCACGGGGGCATCCGATGCAACAACGCCTGACCGGGCCCGGGAAGTTCCGTGCGCAGTGCGGCCACGGCGTGTCGCTCGACGGCCGTACGCCCCGGGAAGCGGACGTCGAGGAGCTTGCGCACGGTGGACCGTGGCCCGTCGCAGCCCACCAGATAACTGCCGCGCCACCAGGTGTCCTTGGGGCCGCGGGTGTGGGCGGTCAGCCCGTCCGCGTCCTGTTCGAGGGAGTCGAGCTTGCTCTCCACCGCGACCTTGACGAGGCGTTCCTCGGCGATGGCCGCGCGCAGGGCGCCGGTCAGTGCGTGCTGGGGCACATGAAGGGGGGCCGGTACCTCATCACTGAAAGTGAGCTCCCGCATCAGCTGCTTGCGCCGCAGGGAACGCCAGCCGTCCCACCGCGCGCCCGACTCCTGGTCACCGAACGAGTGACCGGTGAGCCGCTCCATGAGGGCCGCGGTGTCATCCCGCAGGATGACGGTCCGCGCGGGCCGCTGCTCGTCCTTGCCGGGCCCTTCGTCGAGTACGACGGTGGGTACGGAGTGACGCGCGAGAGCCAGGGCAAGCGTGAGCCCCACGGGGCCCGCGCCGACGACGATCACCGGGTCCACGGGGCGTACCCTCCTGCCGCAAGGGCCCGGGAGCGCTGGACGTACGTACAGGAACTGGCAGTTGGAGCCCGGTGCACGATCACAGAACGTATGCAACCCACCGCTGGTGCCCGCGTCAAGTTGCCGCCCGACTGCTGTGGCGCTTGGGCGAACGCGTGACAAGGCGGTCGACAGATCACACCGGGAGTGGTCGCAACATGACGAGGGCTGCCGTCCCGTATGGGACGACAGCCCTTCATCGCAAAACGACGGAGGCAGCGGCCGTATGCCACTGCCTCCGTCGTTCAGCCGACCGTTCGGGAGATGCCGCTAGCCGGGGCCGCCGTCGCCACCCCCGCCACCCGCGCCGAACCCTCCGCCCCCGCCGTGGTCCGCACGCATCGTCTTGGGGCCGATCGTCTCCAGGTTCTCGAGCGCTTCGGGGCCCACCACAGCGCCCGTGCTCTTCTTGGACTGCCGCATACGGCGCTCCAGCCAGGAGGCGAGGCTGGTGAGGATCAGGTTCAGCACGATGTAGATCACCGCGACGACGATGAAGCTGGGGATGACGCTCGCGTAGTACGAGGCGGCTGTCTTCCGCGCGCTGAGCAGCTCGGCGAAGCTGAGCATCGCGCCGCCGAGCGCGGTGTCCTTGACGATCACGACAAGCTGACTGACGAGCGCCGGGAGCATCGCGGTGACGGACTGCGGAAGCAGCACGCTCCTCATCGTCTGGCCCTTGCGCAGGCCGATCGCCTTGGCGGCTTCCGTCTGCCCCTTGGGCAGCGACAGGATGCCTGCCCGCACGATCTCGGCGAGCACCGAGGCGTTGTAGAGCACCAGGCCCGTCACCACGGCGTACATCGGACGGTCGTCGACGCTGATGTCGGTGGACACCGAGAAGAACTGGTTGGCGAAGACCATCAGGATCAGCACCGGGATCGCGCGGAAGAACTCGACGACCACAGCGGCGGGAACCCTGACCCACCGGTGGTCGGAGAGCCGTGCGATACCGAAGAGGGCTCCCAGCGGAAGGGCGATCACCATGGCGAGGCCGGCGGCCTTCAGCGTGTTCGCGAGTCCCGGCAGGAGGTATGTGGTCCATGACTCGGAGTCGGCGAGCCAGGGCTCCCACTTGGCCCATTCCAGCTGCCCCTTGTCGGACATGGCGGACCAGGCCCACCAAAGTCCCAGAAGCATGAGCGCGAGGAAGAGCAGCGAGAGAAGCACATTGCGCCGTTTGGCGCGGGGCCCGGGTGCGTCGTAAAGGACGGAAGTCATCGCTTCACCGCCATACGCTTGCCGAGCCAGCCGAGTATGAGGCCCGTCGGCAAGGTCAGCACCACGAAGCCGAAGGCGAATATCCCGGTGATGAGGAACAACTGCGCCTCATTTTCGATCATTTCCTTCATCAGCAGAGCCGCTTCCGCCACACCGATGGCCGCTGCGACCGTGGTGTTCTTGGTCAGGGCGATCAATACGTTGGTGAGCGGGCCGATCACGGAACGGAAGGCCTGCGGCAGCACGATGAGACCGAGGACCTGATTGAAGCCCAGCCCGAGGGCGCGTGCGGCCTCCGCCTGACCCAACGGCACCGTGTTGATGCCGGACCGCACTGCCTCGCACACGAACGCCGCCGTATAGGCGCCGAGGCCGAGCACCGCGAGACGGAAGCTCATCACGTCGACGTCGTCGGCCGCGCCCAGGGTGATGCCAAATACGTCGGCGAGCCCGAGCGAGCTGAACACGATGATGACGGTCAGCGGGATGTTCCGCACGATGTTGACGTAGGCGGTACCGAACCAACGCATGACCGGAACCGGGCTGACGCGCATCGCGGCCAGCAGAGTGCCCCAGACCAGGGAACCGATGCCTGCGAAGACGGTGAGCTTCACCGTCATCCAGAAGGCCTCGAGCAAGTCGTAGTCTTCAAGAAAGTCGAACACGATCTCCCGCGCTCTCGCATGTGGTGATGGCGAGGTACGCCGCCGCGTCCGAGCGGCGGCGTACCGGCGTGTGCCCTGTCAGTGGAGCGGCTTCAGGAGCCGCTCCCACGAGGTCACTTGACGATGTCGCCGATCTTCGGGGCGGGCTCGTTCTTGTAGTTGGCAGGGCCGAAGTTCTTCTTGACTGCCTTGTCCCAGGACTTGTCCGAAACCATCTTCTCGAGGGCCTTGTTGATCTGGTCCTTGAGCTTGGTGTCGCCCTTCTTGACGCCGATGCCGTAGTTCTCGTTGGTCAGCTTCAGGCCGGCGAGCTTGTACTTGCCCTTGTACTGCTCCTGCGCCGCGTAGCCCGCGAGGATCGAGTCGTCCGTGGTCAGCGCGTCGACGGCGCTGCTGCCAAGGCCGTCGATGCACTCGGAGTACGTGCTGTACTCGCGCAGCTGGGCCTTCGGAGCGATCTCCTTCTTGACGTTCTGCGCCGAGGTGGAACCGGTCACCGAGCAGAGCTTCTTGCCGTTGAGGTCCGTGCCCTTGGTGATCTTGTCGTCGGACCGCACGAGCAGGTCCTGGTGGGCGAGGAGGTACGGCCCCGCGAAGTCGACCTTCTCCTCGCGCTCCTCGTTGATGGAGTACGACGCCGCGATGAACTTGACGTCACCGCGCTGCAGGGCGGTCTCGCGGTCCGCGCTGGGCGTTTCCTTCCACTCGATGTCCCCGGCCTCGTAACCGAGCTCCTTGGCGACGTAGGTCGCGACATCGACGTCGAAGCCGGTGTATCCGTCCGGCGTCTTCAGGCCGATACCGGGCTGGTCGAACTTGATGCCGATGGTGATCTTCTTGCCACCACCGGAACCCTTGTCGTCCTTGTCGTCCGAGCCACAGGCCGTGGCGGTGACGGAGAGCGCGAGTACGGCGGCGGCTGCCGCGGTGACCTTGCGAGCCTTCATGGTGAACATCCTTTGTTTCGGCAGAAGAGGGTTGAGACGCAGGGGAGAGCCACGCGTCAGTGGTGAAGGATCTTCGACAGGAAGTCCTTGGCCCGGTCGCTGCGCGGGTTGCTGAAGAACTGGTCCGGCACGGCCTCTTCGACGATCCGGCCGTCCGCCATGAAGACGACGCGGTTGGCCGCGGAGCGTGCGAAGCCCATCTCGTGGGTGACCACGACCATGGTCATGCCGTCACGCGCGAGCTGCTGCATGACCTCGAGGACCTCGTTGATCATCTCCGGGTCGAGCGCCGACGTGGGCTCGTCGAAGAGCATCACCTTGGGGTCCATGGCCAACGCGCGGGCGATCGCGACACGTTGCTGCTGGCCACCGGAGAGCTGCGCGGGGTACTTGTCGGCCTGCGTGGCGACACCCACACGGTCCAGGAGGCCGCGTGCCTTTGTCTCTGCTTCCGCCTTGGACGTCTTGCGCACCTTGATCTGGCCCAGCATCACGTTCTCGAGCACGGTCTTGTGCGCGAAAAGGTTGAAGGACTGGAAGACCATGCCCACGTCCGCACGGAGACGTGCGAGCTCCTTGCCCTCCTGGGGCAGAGGCTTGCCGTCGATCGAGATGTCTCCCGACTCGACGGTCTCCAGGCGGTTGATGGCGCGGCACAGTGTCGACTTGCCCGACCCGGAGGGGCCGATCACGACGACGACCTCACCGCGGGTGATGGTCAGGTCGATGTCCTGGAGGACGTGCAGAGCGCCGAAGTGCTTGTTGACGTTCTTCAGCACGACCAGGTCGTCCGCCCCGGGCGGTATGGCGTCCTTGGTCACCGATACTTCGGTCACGGCTTGTTGCTCCATCCTCCTCGGTTGGGAGGACAGTAATAACCCGGTGCGACCAGCGTCATTACATCTGAGGGGAAATTGAGCATAACGATCCGGCCGCAACCGGACACACCGTGTGAACGGGGACGCCCGGGCGCGTACCGGCTCCATAACGGAACGTGCCCGTGACCCGAACCCTCTTGACGCGGTCCTTATCCATCGGCGTGGATGCCATGGTGCGTGTGCACGCGCGCGTACCGGCCATCGGCGAGCGCGAACCGAACGACCGATGAACCGGAGGGGGCCCGTATGAGACTGCTCCTCGTCGAAGACGACGATCATGTGGCCGCCGCCCTGTCCGCGGTCCTGGCCAGGCACGGCTTCGACGTCGTGCACGCCCGCAGCGGAGAGGAAGCGCTGCAGGCCCTGCTGCCCGGCGCGACGGCACCCTTCGGAGTCGTGCTCCTCGACCTGGGGCTGCCCGACCAGGACGGCTACGAAGTGTGCGGAAAGATCCGGAAGCGCGGATCGATCCCCGTGATCATGGTGACGGCGCGGGCCGACGTACGCTCGCGGATCCATGGCCTGAACCTCGGGGCCGATGACTACGTGGTGAAGCCGTACGACACCGGGGAGCTCATCGCCCGCATCCACGCGGTCATCCGCCGGCCCCCGTCCGGCGCCGCCGCGGGCCCCGCCGACAGCGAACTGCGCCTCGGCTCCGTACGCATCGAACTGCCCACCCGCCAGGTCAGTGTGGACGGTTCGACGGTCCAGCTGACCCGCAAGGAGTTCGACCTGCTCGCGCTCCTCGCGCAGCGGCCCGGCGTGGTGTTCCGCCGGGAGCAGATCATCAGCGAGGTGTGGCGCACCAGCTGGGAGGGAACGGGACGCACCCTTGAGGTGCATGTCGCTTCCCTGCGCTCCAAGTTGCACATGCCGGCCCTGATCGAGACCGTCCGGGGCGTGGGCTATCGGCTCGTGGCCCCGGCCGCGTAGCGAGTAGCGAGGTCAGGTGCGCTCTCGCCTCCTCCCGCTGCTCATCGTCCTCATGGCGGGTGTGCTGCTCGCGCTCGGCTTCCCGCTCGCGGTGAGCGTGGCGGCGGCGCAGCAGCAGAAGGTGGTCATCGACCGGATCGACGACACGGCACGGTTCGCGTCGCTCGCGCAGTTCGTCACGAAACGCCCCACGGGCTCGCGGCTGCAGGACAAGGACGAACGGCGCGAGACCCTTCAGACCGAACTCGACTACTACCACGAGGTCTACGGGATCAAGGCGGGCGTCTTCTTCCGGGACGGTGAGCCCATGGCTCACGCCCCCGGAGACTGGTTCCTGCCTCCCCGGGGCGCCGAGGTGCGCGAGGCCTTCGAAGAGGCCCTCAGGTCCCGTGGCAGCCACAATCCGCGCCAGGTCTGGCCCTGGCAGCGCGGCCGGCTCGTCGTCGCGTCCCCGGTGATCAGGGACGGGGACGTCATCGCCGTCGTCGTCACCGATTCACCCACGGGACGCATGCGTTCGCAGACACTGCAGGGATGGCTGCTCATCGGTGCCGGCGAGTTGGCGGCGATGCTTCTCGCGGTCGGTGCCGCACTGCGCCTCACCGGCTGGGTGCTGCGCCCGGTACGGGTCCTGGACGCCACCACGCACGACATCGCGACCGGGCGGCTGAAGTCGCGGGTGGCGGCCGCGGGCGGACCGCCGGAACTGAGACGTCTCGCCCGCTCGTTCAACGAGATGGCCGACAACGTCGAGGACGTGCTGGAGCAGCAGCGGGCCTTCGTCGCCGACGCCTCGCACCAACTGCGCAACCCGCTCTCCGCCCTGCTGCTCCGCATCGAGCTGCTCGCCCTCGAACTGCCCGAGGGGAACGAGGAGATCGCCTCCGTGCGCACCGAGGGCAAACGCCTCGCCCAAGTGCTCGACGACCTCCTGGGCCTCGCCCTGGCCGAGCACGCCGCGGCCGATCTGCAGCTCACCGACATCGGGGAGCTCGCGGCCGAGCGGGTGGGCGCCTGGCGGCCGCTCGCCGAGGAGCGCGGGGTCCGGCTGACGGGCACCTGCCCGGCGACCACCGGCTGGGCCGACCCGGTCGCGCTGTCCAGCGCCCTGGACGCGGTCATCGACAACGCCCTCAAGTTCACGCCCGAGGGCGAGGAGGTGCGGGTGGAGGTCTCCTGGAGCGGTGAGCGGACGACCATAGTGATCACGGACGGCGGCCCCGGCCTCACGGAGGACGAACTCGCCCGCATCGGTGACCGCTTCTGGCGCAGCAACCGCCATCAGAACGTCAAGGGATCCGGCCTCGGGCTGTCTATCTCGCGCGCCCTGCTCACCGCGGGCGGCGGCTCCCTCACGTACGAGCAGCACGAGCCGCACGGACTGCGGGTGACCGTCGCAGTGCCACGCAGTGAACCCGCGACCCGCGCCTGACGGCTGGGGCAACGGCCACGGTCATGACTACGGCTTGACCGACTGGTAGTAGCGGCGCGCACCCTCATGCAGGGGCAGCGGGTCCGTGTAGAGCGCCGTCCGCAGGTCCACCAGCTGGGCCGCGTGCACCTTGCCGCCGATGTGGTCGCGGCTGTCGATCACCGTGCGGGTCAGCCCCTCGGTGAGTTTCGGGTCCGCCCGGTCCGTGGTCACCAGGAGGTTCGCCACGGCCAGGGTCGGTACGGCGTCGTTCTGCTGGGCGGCGGGGTAGGCGTCGGCGGGCATCACCGCGGCCCGGTAGTAGCGGGAGGCCCCGCTCTGCTTGTGCAGGGCGTCCACGAGGGTGCCGAGCTCGACGAGGCGGATGTCGAACTCCTCGGAGAGCACTCGCACGGTGGTGGTCGGCAGCCCGCCCGACCAGAAGAAGGCGTCGATGTCGCCCTTCTTAAGGAGGTCGGGTGCTTTGTCGATCCCGGCGTGCACAGCCGTGAGGTCCTTCTCGGGATCGAGGCCGGCGGCCTTGAGCACCTGGTCCGCTATCAGCCGCACGCCCGAGCGCGGCTGTCCCACGGCCACCTTCTTGCCCCGCAGGTCCTGCGCCTTGTCGATGTCGGACGAGCGCCGGACGACGAGCTGCACGTAGTCGTCGTACAGCCGCGCACAACCCCGGAGCGAGTCCGCGCCCGCCCGCCCTTCCCGGCGATATTTCGCCACGGCGTCGGCGGCCGCGATGGTGAAGTCGGCCTTCCCCGTGGCCACCCGCTCGACGTTCTGCTGCGACCCCTCGCTGTTGAGGAGCTCCACGTCCACCTTGGGCATGTCGTGGGAGACCGCGGTCCTCAGGAGCTTGCCGTACCGCTCGTACACCGCGTTCTTCACGCCTGTGCTGAACGTCATCCGGCCCGACGGAGAGTCGTCGCCCACCGGGACGAGCCACCACATCAAGAGTCCGAAGACCACAAGGGCGGCCGCGGCACCCTGGAGTGCGCGCCGCCTGCTGATGTGGGGGAGTGCCGTGAGCATGCGCGCGATCCTGCCAGGCCACTCGCAGTAATGGCCAGGGCCGAGCTCCCGGCAGGGGTACTCCCGCGACCGCCTACCCTTGTCACATGAGCAGCGGAGACCGGGGACAGGCAGTGGGCGTCAAAGGAACGTACGAGGTACGCACCTACGGGTGCCAGATGAACGTCCACGATTCGGAGCGCCTCTCCGGTCTCCTCGAGGGCGCCGGATACGAACGCGCGCCCGAGGGCTCGGACGGGGACGCCGACGTGGTCGTCTTCAACACGTGCGCCGTGCGGGAGAACGCCGACAACCGTCTGTACGGGAACCTCGGCCGCCTGGCGCCGATGAAGACCAAGCGGCCCGGCATGCAGATCGCCGTCGGCGGATGCCTGGCCCAGAAGGACCGCGACACGATCGTCAAGAAGGCCCCCTGGGTCGACGTCGTCTTCGGCACGCACAACATCGGCAAGCTGCCGGTCCTCCTGGAGCGGGCCCGCGTCCAGGAAGAGGCGCAGGTCGAGATCGCCGAATCCCTGGAGGCGTTCCCCTCGACGCTGCCCACGCGCCGCGAGAGCGCGTACGCGGCCTGGGTCTCCATCTCCGTGGGCTGCAACAACACCTGCACGTTCTGCATCGTGCCCGCGCTGCGCGGCAAGGAGAAGGACCGCAGGACCGGCGACATCCTCGCCGAGATCGAGGCGCTCGTCGCCGAGGGCGTCTCCGAGATCACCCTGCTCGGCCAGAACGTTAACGCGTACGGCTCGGACATCGGTGACCGCGAGGCCTTCAGCAAGCTCCTGCGGGCCTGCGGGAAGATCGAGGGCCTGGAGCGCGTGCGCTTCACGTCCCCGCACCCGCGCGACTTCACCGACGACGTGATCGCCGCCATGGCCGAGACCCCGAACGTGATGCCGCAGCTGCACATGCCGCTCCAGTCCGGCTCGGACCCGATCCTGAAGGCCATGCGCCGCTCGTACCGCCAGGACCGCTTCCTCGGCATCATCGAGAAGGTCCGCGCCGCCATGCCCGAGGCCGCGATCACCACCGACATCATCGTCGGCTTCCCCGGGGAGACCGAGGAGGACTTCGAGCAGACGATGCACGTGGTCCGCGAGGCCCGCTTCGCCAACGCCTTCACCTTCCAGTACTCCAAGCGCCCCGGTACGCCCGCGGCGACCATGGAGGGGCAGATCCCCAAGGAGGTCGTGCAGGAGCGCTACATGCGTCTGTCCGCCCTCCAGGAGCAGATCGCCTGGGACGAGAACAAGAAGCAGGTCGGCAGGACCCTCGACCTGATGGTGGCCGAGGGCGAGGGCCGCAAGGACGGCTCCACCCACCGCCTCTCCGGCCGCGCCCCGGACAACCGCCTGGTCCACTTCACCAAGCCCGACACCGAGGTCCGTCCCGGTGACGTCGTGACGGTCGAGATCACGTACGCGGCGCCGCACCACCTGCTCGCCGAGGGCCCCGTCCTGAACGTGCGCCCCACGCGCGCGGGGGACGCCTGGGAGAAGCGCAACACCGAGGCGGCGGCCAAGCCCGCGGGCGTGCTGCTCGGCCTGCCGAAGGTGGGCGTCCCCGAGCCGCTTCCGGTGGCCTCCGGCGGCGGCTGCTCCATCGACTGACTCGGGACCGATCTCCTACTGGCGCCGACGGGCGTTACGCTGCGGATCATGCTTGTCGCCGCAGCCGTCTGCCCCTGCCCGCCCCTGCTCGTCCCCGAGGTGGCCGCGGGTGCCGCCCCCGAACTGGACGCCGCGCGTGCCGCGTGCACGGACGCCATCGGGGTGCTCGCGGCCGCACGCGCCGACCGTCTCGTCGTGGTCGGTCCCGCCGGGGAGGGTGGGCGTGGCCCGCATCCGCAGGGCGCGCGAGGGTCCTTCCGCGGCTTCGGGGTGGACCTGGACGTACGCCTCGGGATCTCCGACCGCCATGGGCTCTCAGATCATGAGGCGACGGAGCGCGTCCTTCCGCCTTCGCTCGCCGTGGCGGCCTGGCTGCTCGACCGTACGGAATGGTCGGCGGCCCCGCTGGAAGGTCTCGGGGTGGGGGAACCTCTGGAGGCCGAGCGGTGTATCCAAGTCGGAAGGGACATCGCGGCGGGAGCCGACCGCGTGGCACTGCTGGTGATGGGCGACGCCAGCGCGTGCCGCACGCTGAAGGCACCGGGGTATCTCGACGAGCGGGCGGCCGGGTTCGACGCGGAGGTCGCCCGTGCGCTGGGAGCCGCGGACGTCGAGGCGCTCAAGGCACTGGACGAGGAGCTGGCGTATGAACTGAAAGCGGCGGGGCGGGCGCCGTGGCAGGTGCTCGCGGGCGCGGCCGAGGGCGCGGGCCTGAGCGGCGAGCTGCTCTACGAGGACGCTCCGTACGGCGTCGGGTATCTGGTGTCCACCTGGTCCTAGCGGTAGCGCGGTTCGCGCCGCACGCGCCGTACGCGTGGCCTGGGCGGCCGCCCCGCGGCCGACGCACGGCGACGGCCGCGGAGCTGGTGGCGCTCCACGGCCGTCCGCCGGAGTCGCTCAGCGGGAGACCTGGCCGGCGTACTCAGTCGGCGCTCCGGCGCCGTGACGCGACCGGTGAGCCGACGAGTGATGCAGCCGGTGGTTCAGGAAGCCGGAGGAGGCGTCGGAGGGGTGGGCCCGCCACCCGCGTCCTTGCCCTCGTCGGGCGTCCCGGCGAGGCGGTCCACGGCGTCCTTCGCCTTGCCCGTCCCCGTCTGGATCTTGTCGCTGTACTTGCCCTTGGTCTTGGCGTCGACCACCTTCGCGGCCTTGTCGAGACCTTGGTCGATCTTGTCCCCGTGCTGCTGCGCGAGGCCCGCGACCTTGTCCTTCGCCGGGGCGAGCTTGTTCTTCAGGTTCTGCAGGAAGCCCATGGGTCACCTTCCCTCGCCGGGGGAGTCACTTGCGGGCGCCCTCGTCGGCTTCGTCGTTGTCGGCAGCCTTCTCGGCGGACTGCTGCTTCGGGATGTCCACGTTCTCCCCCGAAGCCGCCTCGGCGTCGTCCGGCTCGTCCCCGGCCTTGCCGTCGGAGCCGGACCCGGACTCGGACTTGGCCTCGGCCGCCACCTCCGCCTTCGGCTCTGCCGTCGCCTCGGCCTTCTCGGCCGCCTTCGTCTCGGCCTTGTCATCAGACTTGGTGTCCGCTTCGGCCGCGGCCTTGGATGCGTCCCCGCCGGCGGCTTCGGCCTTGGCCTTGTCCTTTTCGGCCTCGGGCTCGGTGGACTCCCCGGCCGCTTCCGTCTCGGCCGTGAGGGTGCTCGCGGCCGCCTCGGGTGTGGACGCCTCTTCCGTGTCCTTGGACTTCCTACGGAACCGTGCAAAAACGCCCATATCTACTCCATACGGTACTCGTGTGGGCGAAATCCCGCGCCGCCCGGTGCGCCCTGTTGCGCCTCCCGGGTCGCCGATCCTCAAAACCGGCGGCCGGAACCTCGCAACAGGCAACGACCCCGGACGTGTGGCGTCACGTAGCTCGTTCGGGAAGTCGCCGCGGGGTTTGCGAGACTGGGGCGGTGAGTAGAGCAGCTCCCGCACCGCGGGTCATCGCCGTCGTCGGGCCGACCGCGGCAGGAAAGTCCGATCTGGGCGTTTTTCTTGCCCAGCGTCTCGGCGGCGAAGTCGTCAACGCCGACTCCATGCAGCTCTACAGAGGGATGGACATCGGAACCGCCAAGCTGACGCTCGAAGAGCGCGACGGAGTGCCGCACCACCTCCTCGACATCTGGGACGTCACGGAGGCCGCGAGCGTCGCCGAGTACCAGAAGCTGGCGCGCGCCGAGATCGACCGCCTCCTCGCCGACGGACGCTGGCCGATCCTGGTCGGCGGCTCCGGGCTCTACGTCAGGGGCGCCGTCGACCACCTGGAGTTCCCCGGCACCGACCCCGAGGTCCGCGCCCGCCTGGAGGACGAGCTCGCCCTCCACGGCTCCGGAGCGCTCCACGCCCGCCTCGCCGCCGCCGACCCGGGAGCGGGCCAGGCCATCCTTCCCAGCAACGGCCGCCGGATCGTCCGTGCCCTCGAGGTCATCGAGATCACCGGCAAGCCCTTCACCGCCAACCTCCCCGGCCACGACTCCGTCTACGACACCGTCCAGATCGGCGTCGACGTGGGCCGCCCCGAACTCGACGAACGCATCGCCACGCGCGTGGACCGCATGTGGGACGCGGGTCTCGTCGACGAGGTGCGGTCCCTGGAGGCCATGGGCCTGCGCGAGGGGCGTACGGCGTCGCGTGCGCTCGGGTACCAGCAGGTGCTCGCGGCGCTCGCCGGGGAGTGCACCGACGACGCGGCGCGCGCGGAGACCGTGCGCGCGACCAAGCGTTTCGCGCGCCGCCAGGACTCGTGGTTCCGCCGCGATCCCCGGGTGCAGTGGCTCAGTGGTGCCATGGCCGACCGAGGGGAACTCCCAGGACGGGCAATGGCGTTGGTCGAACGAGCGGTCACAGCCTGATCACGTGATGGCATCGGGACGCTCCGGCGGTCATCCCGGCCCCTGGCGCCGTGCCATCATCGACCATCGATCGACCAGTGGAGTCCGAAGTGGGAGGGCGGATGGCGATGGAGGCCGGCCCTCGCGACACCGCGCATGACGGCGGCGAGCTGACCCCGGACGGTCCCGATGAGGTGCCGGGCGGCGTGACCGACGACGGTCCCGTCGCGGACGCGATGGCCGCGGCGGAAGTCGAGGTCGAACTGCGGCCGCAGCGCCGACTGCGTATCTGGCAGCTCGCGCCGATCGTCGTCCTCGCCGCCGCCGGATCGCTGATGTTCGCCTTCCCGCTGGCCTTCGAGTTCGGGGACGGCGGCGCCGTCGTCGCCATGCTCGGGCTCCTGATCAGCAGCTGTGCCGCGGGCTGGGGCATGATGGCCGCCCGCCGCGTGGGTCACACCTGGCCGGGGCTGCCGGAGCGCGGTTCCGGACGCCGCCCGGACTGGCGGATCGTCTCCGCGTACGCCCTGGTCTTCCTCGCCGTCGCCGTCCTCGCCGTGTGGCGGGTCGCGCGCCTTCGCTGACGGCGTCGCACCAGGTCAGAGCCCTGACGGCCACCTTGACGACGGACTGTCCTCGCCACCCCGTACGATCGAGGAATGAGCACGCGGATCGCCTTCCTCAAGGGGCACGGGACCGAGAACGACTTCGTGATCATCCCGGACCCCGACAACGCCGTCGCGCTGTCCCCGGCCGCTGTCGCCGCCCTGTGCGACCGCCGTGCGGGCATCGGGGGCGACGGTCTGCTGCACGTCGTGCGTTCCGCGGCACACCCCGAGGCGCGCCACCTGGCCGCCGAGGCCGAGTGGTTCATGGACTACCGCAACGGCGACGGTTCGATCGCCGAGATGTGCGGCAACGGCGTGCGCGTCTTCGCCCGCTATCTGCAGCACGCCGGACTGGTGGGCGAGGGCGATCTGGCCGTCGCGACCCGGGGCGGCGTGAAGACCGTGCACATCGCCAAGGCCGCGGCCGGCGGGGACGTCACCGTGGGGATGGGCAAGGCATCCTTCCCCGAAGGGGACGACGTCACCGTCTCCGTGGCCGACCGCCACTGGCCCGCGCGCAACGTGAACATGGGCAACCCGCACGCGGTCGCCTTCGTCGACGACCTGGCCCACGCGGGCAATCTGTACGACGCGCCACCATTCAGCCCCGCGTCGGCGTACCCGGAGGGCGTGAACGTCGAGTTCGTCGTCGACCGCGGTCCGCGTCACGTCGCCATGCGCGTGCACGAGCGCGGCGCGGGCGAGACCCGCTCGTGCGGCACGGGCGCGTGCGCCGTGGCCGTCGCGGCGGCGCGCAGGGACGGGGCTGACCCCGTGACGACCGGTTCGCCGGTCACGTACACCGTCGATCTGCCCGGTGGGAGCCTGGTGATCACCGAGCGGCCCGACGGCGAGATCGAGATGACGGGCCCCGCGGTGATCGTCGCCGAAGGCATGATCGACGCGGAATGGCTCGAAACTGTAAACCCGTGAACTGTCGCTCGAATGGGTGATCCGTTTCACGCTCGGCGAGAGGCGGTCAGCGGCGCGTGATGGGCTCGGTAGCATCAAGCACCGGCCCGGACGGAGCACGCCGTCGTCCGCTCACCGCCGGTCGGAGCAGCCGGAGGTGCCCATGAGTGCGGAGGCTACAAACCCTGCGATGTCTGGCCCCGTGACGCCCGGAGCCCAGCGCAGGCGCGGTCGTCCGCGGCTTGACCTGCGAAGGCTCGGCCGGGCGGCCCTCCTGGGGCCCGCCACGCGGGACCGGTTGCCGGACGCGATCGGCCATGTGGCGGAAGCCCACCGCGCCCACTACCCGGACGCGGATCTGGAGCCCCTGCGGCGCGCGTGGGTCCTCGCGGAGTCCTCCCACCGCGGTCAGATGCGCAAGAGCGGTGAGCCGTACATCACACACCCGCTCGCGGTGACCCTGATCCTCGCCCAACTGGGCGCCGAGACAACCACCTTGACCGCGTCCCTGCTCCACGACACCGTCGAGGACACCGATGTGACGCTCGATCAGGTGCGCACGGAATTCGGCGACGACGTCTGCTATCTGGTCGACGGCGTCACGAAGCTGGAAAAGGTCGACTACGGAGCGGCCGCCGAGCCCGAGACCTTCCGAAAGATGCTCGTGGCCACCGGCAACGACGTACGCGTCATGTCGATCAAGCTGGCCGACCGTCTGCACAACATGCGCACGCTCGGCGTCATGCGCCCCGAGAAACAGGCACGGATCGCCAAGGTGACGCGGGACGTCCTCATCCCGCTCGCCGAGCGCCTCGGCGTACAGGCGCTCAAGACCGAGCTGGAGGACCTCGTGTTCGCGATCCTCCACCCCGAGGAGTACGCCGAGGTCGAGAGGCTGATCGCGGCCAACGCGGCCGACGGCGGTGACCCGCTGGAAGGGACCGCGGACGACGTCCGCGCGGTGCTGCGCGAGGCGGGCATCGCGGCCGAAGTCCTCATCAGGCCACGGCACTACGTCTCGGTCCACCGGGTGCACCGCAAACGCGGCGAGATGCGCGCGGCCGACTTCGGACGGCTCCTGGTCCTGGTGAACGAGGACGCGGACTGCTACGGAGTGCTCGGCGAGCTGCACACGTGCTTCACGCCGGTCGTCTCGGAGTTCAAGGACTTCATCGCCGTACCGAAGTTCAACCTCTACCAGTCGCTGCACACGGCCGTGGCCCGCCCGGACGGAGAGGTCGCCGAAGTCCTCATCCGTACGCACCAGATGCACAAGGTCGCCGAGGCAGGCGTCGTCGCGCTGCGCAATCCGTACGCTCCTCCTTCGGAGGAGCAGTCCGACGCCGCCACCGAGGCCCCTTCCGACCCCGAGGACGCCGTGGAGGGCGAGCGCGCCGACCCGACAAGGCCCGGCTGGCTCTCCCGCCTGCTCGACTGGCAGGAGGCGGCCCCCGACCCGGACACGTTCTGGTCCACCCTGCGCGAAGACCTCGCCCAGGACCGCGAGATCGCCGTCTTCCGCCCCGACGGCGGCACCCTCGGACTGCCCGCGGGCGCGAGCTGCGTGGACGCCGCCTACGCCCAGTACGGCGAGGACGCCCACGCCTGCATCGGCGCACGCGTCAACGGACGCCTCGCGACGCTGAGCACGGTCCTGCGGGACGGTGACACGGTCCAACTGCTCATGGGGCAGGACGCGGCGTCCGGGCCCTCCCGCGAGTGGCTCGACCACGCCCGCACGCCCGGCGCGCGTATCGCGATCCGCCGCTGGCTCACCACCCACCCCACGCCCGCCGCACCGGCCCCGGCCCCCGAGAAGACGACGCCCCCGCCGCAGGCCGCCGAGTTCCCCCGTCCCGCGGAGGCGAACGCCGTGGTGGACAGGGAAGGCGCGACCGTACGCCTCGCGGGCTGCTGTACGCCGGTGCCGCCCGACGAGGTGACCGCCTTCGCCGTGCGCGGCGGGGTCGTCACCGTGCATCGCGTCGAGTGTCCGGCAGTCGCGCGCATGAAGGAAGTGGGGCGTGCGGAGGTCGGCGTGCGCTGGGGAGACAGCGCGGAGTGCCGGGTCACCTTGATCGCCGAGTCGTTCGGGCGGGCGCATCTGCTGGCCGACCTCACCGAAGCGATCGCTCTGGAGGGCGTCGAGGTCATGTCGGCGACCGTCGAGCCGCCGAGCCAGCAGCGCGTGCGCCACACGTACACGCTGCAACTGCCGGACGCGGCGCACCTTCCGGGACTGATGCGCGCGATGCGTGCGGTGCCCGGGGTGTACGACGTCAGTCGCGCCCAGCACCCGGCGGCAGCCACTCCGTAGGAGTCGACTCGGGCCGCCGACGTCGCATCGGCCGCCTACTGGCGACCCGTTCGAGTGGCATGACGCGCGCCGACACCGGTGGGGAAGGTTCGCGCTGATAGCGGTAGTTCATGCTGCTCACCCCCCGGGTCAAGGCCTCGCGGCCGAGGACTCTCCGCATCGCGACCGCGCTCCTGGCCGCGGCCACCTCCGCCACCCTGCTCGCCGCGAGCGCGCCGTCACCGGCCAAACCGCTCGGCATCGGCGACCGCCTCTTCCCGCACCTGGGCAACCCCGGGTACGACGTCCTGGCGTACGACATCGCCTTCACCTACCGCGGCGACAACAAGAAGCCGCTCGACGCCGTCACGGTGATCGACGCCCGTGTGAGCGAGCCGCTGGAGCGGGTCAACCTCGACTTCGCCCACGGCAAGGTCCGCTCCGCCGAGGTCAACGGCGCCCCCGCCCGTTTCGAGACCACCGGCGAGGACCTGGTCGTCACGCCGGCACGGCCGCTGAACCAGGGCGAGCGGATGCGGGTCACGATCCGGCACACCAGCGACCCCGCGCCCACGAAGAACCAGGACGGTGGCTGGGTGCCCACCGCCGACGGGCTCGCCATGGCCAATCAGGCCGACGCCGGGCACCGCGTGTTCCCGTGCAACGACCACCCCGCCGACAAGGCACGCTTCACCTTCCGCGTGACCACTCCGAAGGGGCTCACCGCCGTCGCCAACGGCCTGCCCGTCGCCACGGCGCACCTGGGGTCCACCACGACCCGGGTCTTCCGCACCCACCACCCCATGGCGACGGAGCTGGCGCAGGTGTCCATCGGCCGCTCCACCGTGGTCCACCGCTCCGGGCCGCACGGCCTCCTCGTACGCGATGTGGTGCCCACCAAGGACCGCAAGGCGATGGAGCGCTGGCTGAAGAAGACCCCGGACCAGATCCGCTGGATGGAGGAGAAGGTCGGCCGCTACCCCTTCGAGGCGTACGGCGTGCTGATGGCACAGGCACGGACCGGCTTCGAACTCGAGACGCAGACCCTCTCCCTCTTCGAGAGCGACCTCTTCAAGCGGCCCGAGTTCCCCGAGTGGTACGTCGACTCGATCATGGTGCACGAGCTTGCGCACCAGTGGTTCGGCGACAGCGTGAGCCCGCGGTCCTGGTCCGATCTCTGGCTCAACGAAGGGCACGCCACCTGGTACGAGGCCCTCTTCGCCGAGGAGAAGTCGAAGAAGCCCCTCCAGAAGCGCATGCGTGAGGCCTACCGCCGGTCGGACAGCTGGCGCGCTGCGGGCGGACCGCCCGCAGCGCCGAAGGGACCCGCGCCGGGCCAGAAGATCAGCATCTTCCGGCCGGTGGTGTACGACGGCAGCGCGCTGGTGCTCTACGCCCTGCGGCAGGAGATCGGGCAGGACGATTTCGACCGTCTGGAGCGCGATTTCGTGCGCTCCTACCGGGACGGGAACGCCACGACCGCGGACTTCGTGCGGCTCGCCTCGTCGACCGCGGGCCGCGATCTGAGCGGCTTCTTCGACGCCTGGCTGTACGGCGCGAAGACGCCCCCGATGCCGGGCCACCCGGACTGGCGTAAGGCGGCTCCGGCAGGGAAATAACCGGGGTGACGAGACGGGCCGTCCCGTGCAACCATCTTCAGGTCGGCGCCGCTGCGGCTCCGGGAAAACCCCTCGGGGGGATCTCAGGGCCCGCACCGGCCGGCCCGGGGAATCTCGGGGCGGCCCCGAGCGTTGACCCCTATGAAGAATCCCATCGACGTAAGGATCCAATGACCTCCTCTTCTTCCCCTTCCCAGGACGCGCAGAGCCTCGCGCAGAACTACCCCGAAGGTCTTCGGGCCGATGCCCTGATGGAAGAGGACGTCGCCTGGAGCCACGAGATCGACGGAGAGCGGGACGGCGAACAGTTCGACCGCTCCGAGCGCGCGGCCCTGCGCCGCGTCGCCGGACTCTCCACCGAGCTCGAGGACGTCACCGAGGTCGAGTACCGCCAGCTCCGTCTGGAGCGAGTCGTGCTCGTCGGAGTGTGGACCTCGGGCACAGTGCAGGACGCGGAGAACTCGGTCGCCGAGCTGGCCGCACTCGCCGAGACGGCGGGCGCGCTCGTGCTCGACGGAGTCATCCAGCGCCGCGACAAGCCCGACCCGGCGACGTACATCGGATCCGGCAAGGCCCAGGAGCTGCGCGACATCGTCCTCGAGACCGGGGCGGACACCGTCGTGTGTGACGGTGAGCTGAGCCCCGGCCAGCTGATTCACCTGGAAGACGTCGTCAAGGTGAAGGTGGTCGACAGGACCGCCCTGATCCTCGACATCTTCGCCCAGCACGCCAAGTCCCGAGAGGGCAAGGCGCAGGTCGCCCTTGCCCAGATGCAGTACATGCTCCCGCGCCTGCGTGGCTGGGGTCAGTCGCTCTCCCGTCAGATGGGCGGCGGCGGGTCCAGCGGTGGCGGCGGCATGGCGACCCGTGGTCCCGGTGAGACCAAGATCGAGACGGACCGCCGTCGGATCCGCGAGAAGATGGCGAAGATGCGCCGGGAGATCGCGGACATGAAGACGGGCCGCGAGATCAAGCGCCAGGAGCGCAAGCGCAACAAGGTGCCCTCGGTCGCGATCGCCGGTTACACGAACGCGGGCAAGTCCTCCCTGCTCAACCGACTCACGGGCGCGGGCGTCCTGGTGGAGAACTCTCTGTTCGCCACCCTCGACCCGACCGTGCGCCGGGCCGAGACGCCGAGCGGCCGGATCTACACCCTGGCCGACACCGTCGGGTTCGTGCGGCATCTGCCGCACCACCTCGTCGAGGCGTTCCGCTCCACGATGGAGGAGGTCGGCGAGTCCGACCTGATCCTGCACGTGGTGGACGGTTCGCACCCGGTGCCGGAGGAGCAGCTGGCCGCCGTGCGCGAGGTGATCCGTGATGTGGGCGCGACGGACGTGCCCGAGATCGTGATCGTCAACAAGGCGGACGCGGCCGATCCGCTGGTCCTCCAGCGGCTCCTGCGCAACGAGAAGCACGCGATCGCGGTCTCCGCGCGCACGGGCGCGGGCATCGAGGAGCTGCTCGCGCTGATCGACACCGAACTGCCCCGGCCCGAGGTCGAGATCGAGGCCCTCGTGCCTTACACGCAGGGTCAGCTCATCTCGCGGGCGCACGCCGAGGGCGAGGTGCTCTCCGAGGAGCACACCGCCGAAGGCACGCTGCTCAAGGCGCGGGTACACGAGGAACTGGCGGCGGATCTCACGCCGTACGTGCCGGTCGCGGGCTGAACGCAGGCCCGTAAAGGCGCCGTTCACGCGGCACGCATGACGAAGGCCCGCCCCCTCCTGCAGGGGGCGGGCCTTCGCCGTGTCAGATGCGAGGTGCGGCGGTCGTCGTCCGCCGCGCGGCTACTTGGAGCCGTACTTCTCGCTCATCATGTCGTAGACCTGCTCGGCACCCTTGCCGAGCTGCGGTCCGGCCAGCCAGGTGTTCTCGGCCGGGCCGATCGAGGTGTTCGAGACCAGCTGCGTCTTGCCGCCCACCATCCGGAACCAGCCGCCACCGGACGAACCGCCGGTCATGGTGCAGCCGATGCGGTACATCGTGGGCTGGGCGGAGGTCAGCGAGAGACGGCCCGGCTTGTCGATGCACTTGTGCATGATCTGGCCGTTGTACGGGGGAGCGGCGGGGTAGCCCCAGGCGCCCATCGAGCTCACGCTCTGCGTCGACGGCACCGAGAAGTCCACCGCGAGCGCGTTGCCGACCGTCTCCTCGAGGGACTTCGAGCCCTGCTCAGGCTTCACGTGCATCACGGCGTAGTCGTACGGCGCACCGGCGCCGCCCGAGGAGGCGCCCTGGTCGATCCACTCGGCGGAGGTCGAGACCCAGTCGGCCCAGTACTGGCCGTAGGGGGCGACTTCCTGCGGGGCCGCGTTGCTCAGCTCGGCCTCGGACTTGCCGAGGTCGTTGTAGGCCGGCACGAAGGTGATGTTGCGGTACCAGCCGCCGGCGGAACCGGCGTGCACGCAGTGGCCCGCGGTCCACACGAGGTTGGACTTGCCGGGGTTGCGCGGGTCCTTCACGACCGTGCCGGAGCAGACCATCGAGCCCTCGGGGGAGTCGAAGAAGATCTTCCCGACCGGGGCGGCGTTATCGGTGTACGGGGTCTTCTCGCGCTTGGCCTGGACCGGAGCCGGCTCGGGGTCGGTCGCACCCTGGTCGGAAGGTGCGTCCTTCGCGGCGATCGTCTTGTTCGGGTCCTTGGCCTTCGTCATCCGCTCGGGCTTCCAGAGGCCCTCGATGACGGGATTGACGAAGTCCTTGGACTCGCGGAGCCAGTCGTCCTTGTCCCAGTTCTTCCAGGCCCCGTCCTTCCACTTGTCCGGGTCGATGCCGTGGTCCTTCAGCTTGTCGGCGATGTCGCCGGGCAGCTTGGCATCGGAGCCCGTGTCGGTGTCGGAACCCTTGTCGGCGCCCTGCGCGGTGTCGGAACCCGCCTTGTCGCCGGCTTTGTCGTCGCTGGGACCGCAGGCCGTGGCGGTGAGTGCCAGAGTCGCGGCGAGCCCGGTCGCGGCGAGTGCGAGACGTCGCCCGCGACTGCGCGCGAAGGGCGCACGAATGGAACGCATGCTGTTGTAACCCCCGAATTGAACGCGTGATTGCTGCAATTGCCATGTACTTGTCATGTGCGGCCTGGGGGGCTCCGGGAGCCCCTGGCCGACGCAACACCTCACTATGCCTGTGAGATTGAGGACGAATGACGGCGGGGTCGTGAAGGTTTGCGGCGACCCCGCCGTCGTACATCAAGCGCCGTTACGTCCCGGCCACTACGTGGTGGTCACTTGTCGGCGTACTTCTTGCTCACCGCGTCGTAGATGCCCTTGGCGCCCTTGCCGAGCCGCGGACCCGCCAGCCAGCCGGCCGTCACCGGGCCGATGGAGGTGTTGGACACCAGGGCGGGCTTGCCGTCCGAGCCCTTGGCGACCCAGCCACCGCCGGACGAACCACCGGTCATCGTGCAGCCGATGCGGTACATCGTGGGGTCGGGCTTGCTGATCGAGAGCCGGCCCGGCTTGTCGGCGCACTGGAACGCCTTCTGGCCGTCGAACGGCGGAGCCGCCGGATAGCCGGTCGCCGTCATGTCGGCGATCTGCGGCACGGCCGGTGCGTTGAAGTCCACCGGGAGCGACGAACCGACCTGCTCCTCGAGGGACTGGCCCTCGCTGCCCTTCTCAGGCGTGACGTGGATGACCGCGTAGTCGTACGGCGCGCCCGTGCCGCCCGTCGGGCCGCCCTTCTCGATCCACTGGTCGGAGGTCTGTGCCCAGTCACCCCACCAGACGCCGTGCGGAGCCACCTCTTCCTTGGGGGCGTTCTCCAGCTCGGCGGCCGACTTGCCGCTGTTGTTGTACGAGGGCACGAAGGCGATGTTGCGGTACCAGCCGCCCTTGGCGCCGGCGTGCACGCAGTGTCCCGCGGTCCACACCATGTTGGACTTGCCCGGGTTCGCCGGGTCCTCGACGACGGTGGCCGAGCAGACCATCGAGCCTTCGGGGCCGTCGAAGAACAGCTTGCCCGAGGCCGGAGCGCTGGCGTCGTACGGCGTCTTCAGGGCCGCCGCCTCCACCGGCTCGGGCGTCGGGTCGGTCACGCCCTGGTCACCGGAGATGTCGTTCTCCTCGACACCGCGGTCGGGGTTCTTGTCCGCGTCCCGCATGCGGTCCGAGTCCCAGAGACCCTCGATGATCGGGTTGACGTAGTCACCGGCCTCGCGGAGCCAGTCGTCCTTGTCCCAGTTCTTCCAGGCCCCGTCCCGCCACTTGTCCAGGTCGATGCCGTGCTCCTTGAGCCGGTCCTGGAGGTCCTGCGGGAGCTTGACCTTGCCGTCGTCGTTGCCGCCGTCGGCGGGCTGGGAGGCGGCCGGATCGTCGCCCGCGTTGTCCTCGCTCGGGCCACAGGCCGTCGCGGTCAGAACGAGTGCCGCGCCGATGGCGACAGCGGCCGCCACGGGGGAGGTCCTGCCGCGCGCGCTCTTCCCACGACGAGCGGTATTGAGCGGGCGTATGGGTCGCATAGTAGAGATTCCCCCTGGGCTTCGAGATCGTTCACATGCCGGACACCGCGTGCGACACGGGCGTTGAGCACCGTAATCGCGTGGCGCTGCGCACCCCTGCCGCGGATGAACGGCACCCCACACTATGCCGGTGCCATAGGGGACAGCCGACGGAACGGCAACGGTTCCGTCACGGCAAGGATCTTCCGATTACCCGTGTTCCTCCGCAGCCCCCGTCGTTGGTACGTACGGGGGAGTGGCTGCCTGTGTTCATCTCCCCTGCCAACTCGTCGGCGCGCTCGCCCAGTTCGCGTGGGAAGCGCCCATTCCCAGCGGGAGGACCAACAGTCGTGGCCGTGACCGAGCCGGCGCCCGCGGCGGTTTCCGCGGGACCCTCCGCTTCCGTCGCTTCCGTGGGGCACTCCGCAACACATGAGGGGATCCTGCGACGCCAGTCGGCGCGCGAGTCGGCGGCGCGCACCTATGCGCGCGCCCTGCCGATCGTTCCGGTACGCGCGCGCGGGCTGACCATCGAGGGCGCCGACGGACAGCGCTACCTCGACTGTCTCTCGGGCGCGGGGACCCTGGCCCTCGGGCACAACCACCCCGTCGTGCTCGAAGCGATCAGAAAGGTCCTCGACTCGGGGGCGCCGCTGCACGTCCTCGACCTGGCTACGCCCGTCAAGGACGCCTTCACCACCGAGCTCTTCCACACGCTGCCCCGCGAACTCGCCGACCGCGCGCGGATCCAGTTCTGCGGCCCCGCGGGCACGGACGCGGTGGAAGCCGCGCTCAAACTCGTGCGTACGGCGACCGGGCGCGACGGCATGCTCGCCTTCACCGGCGCCTACCACGGCATGACGGCAGGAGCGCTCTCCGCATCCGGCGGCGCACCGGACGTACGCGTGGCCCGCCTGCCCTACCCGCAGGACTACCGCTGCCCGTTCGGCATCGGCGGTGCGGACGGCGCCGAGATCGCGGCCCGCTGGACCGAGAACCTCCTCGACGACACCAAGTCGGGTGTGCCCCGACCGGCCGGGATGATCCTCGAACCGGTGCAGGGCGAGGGCGGTGTGAACCCCGCCCCCGACGGCTGGATGCGCCGGATGCGCGAGATCACCGCCGCACGCTCCATCCCGCTCATCGCGGACGAGGTCCAGACCGGCGTCGGGCGCACCGGCACCTTCTGGGCCGTCGAGCACAGCGGTGTGATCCCGGACGTGATGGTGCTGTCCAAGGCCATCGGCGGCAGCCTGCCACTGGCCGTCGTGATCTACCGCGACGACCTCGACGTCTGGCAGCCCGGCGCCCACGCGGGAACCTTCCGCGGCAACCAGCTCGCCATGGCGGCGGGCGCGGCCACCCTCGCGTACGTCCGTGAGAACGGCCTCGCGGAACGCGCGGGAGTCCTGGGCACCCGCATGCTCTCCCAGTTGCGGTCGCTCGCCACCGAACACCCCTGCATCGGCGACGTACGCGGCCGAGGCCTGATGATCGGCGTCGAACTCGTGGATCCCGCTGCCGCGAGTGTGGTCGACCCCGCCGCTCCCGGTGAAGTGCCACCGGCTGGTCCGAGTGGCACAGGCACCCCGCACGGTGTCCTGAGCCGCGCTCAGCGACCACATCCTCCCGCGCCCGAACTCGCCGCGGCGGTGCAACGCGAATGCCTGCGCCGCGGCCTCATCGTCGAGCTGGGCGGACGGCACTCCAGCGTCGTACGCCTCCTTCCTCCTCTCACCATCACGGACGAGCAGGCGGCCGCGATCCTCGACCGCCTCTCCGACGCGATCTCCGCGGCGGCGCGTCCGCACCACGGATAGCCACACCGGACCCGGGCCGTCCCGCGGACGGCCAAGAGACAACAGCACAGCTCCAGCCCGTCGCCCCGGAGCCCGAACGACTTCACAAGGAAGCTCTCTTGAACGCCACCCCCGCATCCGACGGTCCACCCCACCCCCACGTGCCAGGCACGTGCGGCAAGCAATCCTCGCTGGTGGCGGAGCCCGGTACGGTCCCCAGGCAGCAGGGAGGCCTGCAGACCGAGCAGCTGCGAGGCGCGACCGCCGATCTCCTGGAACACCCCGATCCGCACACCGCCGCGCAGGTGGCGGCCATCGAGAACCTCCTGCGCTGCTGGGTACGCGAGAACGACTTCCCCGCCCCCGAGCACGGCGTCCTGCGTATCCCGCTCAAGGCCAGCGGCACCGCCCTCCTTGTCCCCGTCTACTACTGGTCGGCCACCGGCTGGCACCGCTTCGGCCTCCCCTATCTGGAAGACGGCCCCCAGAGCGCACCCCCGGCCGACGCCGTCACCGTGGCCGCCTTGTTGGGCCGCGAGACGGGTCAGCGCAGTGGGGCCCGGGATTCGGAGGATGAGCCGGTTCAGGAGGGTGCGCCCGGCGCGGACGGTGAGTCCGGCCGCACCAACTCCGGCAGCGACGCGGGCGCACTCACAGGCACAGCCACCGGCCCCGCCGGTGACGGCGCGGATGACGGTGAGCGGGTCGAGGGCGGGGACCTCGTCGGCCGCGTCGCGGATTCGGTGCGCCGCACCGCCACCTTCATCGCCGACCGCCGGAACAACCCCGGCGACGAGCCCGACCTCTTCCTCGCAGCAGAACAGTCCCTGCTCCTCGGCCACCCCCTTCATCCCACCCCGAAGAGCCGCGAGGGGCTCTCCGACACCGAATCCCGGCTCTACTCACCGGAGTTGCGCGGAGCCTTCGCGCTGCACTGGCTCGCCGTCGACCCGTCGGTGCTCGCTGCCGACTCGGCCTGGACCGAGCGTGGCCGCACCCTCCCGGCCGAGCAGCTCACCGCCCGCCTCGCGGGCCCGGACCTCCCGCTGCCGGAAGGCCACGCCGCCCTGCCCCTGCACCCGTGGCAGATGCGTGAACTCAGGCACCGCCCCACGACCGCCGCTCTCCTGGAAGCCGGCCTCCTCCGGGACCTCGGCCCGCACGGCGCACCGTGGTACCCCACCTCCTCCGTGCGCACCCTCTACCGCTCGGGCGCCCCGGCCATGCTGAAGCTTTCGCTCGGCCTGCGCATCACCAACTCCCGTCGTGAGAATCTCCGCAAGGAACTCCATCGAGGCGTCGAGGTCCACCGACTGCTGCGCAGCGGCCTCGCCGAGCAGTGGCAGGCGGCCCACCCGGGCTTCGACGTGATCCGCGACCCGGCCTGGCTCGCCGTGACCGGCCCCGGCGGCGAGCCCGTGACCGGGCTCGACGTGATGATCCGGCACAACCCCTTCGGCCCCGGCGACGACGCCACCTGCATCGCCGGACTCGTCTCGCCCAGGCCTTCGCCGCACGCCACGGGGCATGACCGCCCACCGATGCGCTCCCGGCTCGGCGAAATCGTCACCCGTCTCGCCGGACGGACGGGCCGCCCCCGAGGAGCCGTCGCCACGGAGTGGTTCCTGCGCTACCTGCGGAACGTCGTGCGCCCCGTGCTCTGGCTGGACAGTGAGGCAGGCGTCGCCCTGGAAGCCCACCAGCAGAACACCCTGCTGCTGCTCGACTCCGACGGCTGGCCCGTGGGCGGTCGCTACCGTGACAACCAGGGCTACTACTACCGCGAGTCCCGACGCGCCGAACTCGACCGCAGGCTCCCCGGCATCGGCGAGCACAGCGACACCTTCGTCTCCGACGAGGTGGCGGACGAGCGCTTTGCCTACTACCTCGGCATCAACAACGTCCTCGGGCTCATCGGAGCCCTTGGCGCCCAACGACTGGCCGACGAGCGACTGTTGCTCGCCGCTTTCCGCCGCTTCCTCGGCGACATGGTCTCCGGTCCGGCCGCGCTGAGTACTCCGCTGCCTGCCCTGCTGCTCGACTCACCCGTCCTGCGGTGCAAGGCCAACCTGCTGACCCGCCTCCGTGGTCTCGACGAGCTCGTGGGCCCCGTCGACACCCAGTCCGTCTACGTCTCCATCGCCAACCCCCTTCATTCCTGAGGAACATGACCCGCCTTTCCTGAGAGGAGCGACGCCGTGCCTCCGCCTCCCCCCGATGCGAGCACCGACGCCGGTACCGAATCCGTCGCCGAACCCGCCGCTGAGTCCTGTTCGGCCGACAGGGCAGACATCCAAGACACCTTGGACCTGCGCCTCCCGGACGAACTCATCGCACTGTTCGGCGCGAGCGCCGTGGACGGCGCGAGCGGCGCGGCCGCAGCGCCGGGTGCGTACGCCGGACGCATCGGGGGCGACGCGCGCACGGCAGTCCGTGCCCCGGCCCCGACGGCCGCCTCGTCGGCCGACGACCTGCTCGACAACGTCGCCGACTGGGGCCCCGCGACCACCTCAGCCGGTGTCTTCCAACTCGTCCCCGTGTGTGTCGAACGCGACCTCCCCCTCATCAGCCGGTGGATGAACGACCCTGCCGTGGCGGCATTCTGGGAGCTGGCCGGCCCCGATTCCGTCACGGAGGCGCATCTGCGCGACCAGATTGAGGGTGACGGCCGCAGCGTCCCCTGTCTCGGTGTTCTCGACGGCACACCGATGAGCTACTGGGAGGTCTACCGCGCGGACCTCGACGCCTTGGCCCGGCACTATCCGGCCCGCCCGCACGACACCGGTCTTCACCTCCTCATCGGCGGTGTCGCCGACCGTGGCCGAGGACTCGGCACCTCTCTGCTGAGAGCCGTCGCCGACCTTGTGCTCGACTGCCGCGCTTCGTGCGCACGCGTCATCGCAGAACCCGACCTTCGCAACACCCCCTCCGTCTCCGCATTCCTGAGCGCCGGTTTCCGCTACGCCGCCGAAGTAGATCTCGCCGACAAGCGGGCGGCGCTCATGGTCCGTGACCGGGCCCTGCGCGCCGTGCTCTGACCCGCTCACTCTTGGTACACCGCTCGACCTGATCCGGTTCCCTCCCTGAGGAGTCCCCGTGCCGAATCCGTCCGTCCCCCCGGCACCCCGAGAGCCGTCCGCTCTCTATGACCCGCCCGAGCTGACCTCGGAGAGGTGGGCGGCGGCCGGGCGCCGCCTCCTCGCCAAAATGGTCGGTGAGTTCGCTTATGAGGAGATCATCGAGCCGGTCCCCGCCGTCCCCGCCGCACCGGACAGCTACAGCCTCGGGCTCGACAACGACGCCGCCGCCGACAACGGCAACAGCGACGGCAACGAGCACAACGCATCCGCCGCAGGCGAGCCCGGCCAACCCCGCCGACAGACAGCCCCCCGCCTCCTCTTCCGCGCCCGCCGAGGCTCGTACGGCAGTTGGCACGTCGACCCGGCCAGCCTCGCCCTGGCCGAGGGCGACGGAGAACCGCTCCCCTTCAGCGACCCCCTCCGCTTCCTCACGCGGGCCCGCCGCACCCTGGGAATCGACGGCGCCACGCTCGGCCACCTCATCCGCGAGCTGACCGTCACCCTCACCGCCGACGTCCGGCTCGATCAGACCGCCCTCACCGCGGCGCAGCTCGCCGACCTCGGCTACGCCGAACTCGAAGGGCATCAGACCGGACACCCCTGGCTGGTCCTGAACAAGGGCCGCATCGGCTTCTCCGCCAGTGACGCCGCCCGCTGGGCTCCCGAGGCCCGCCTCACCGCACAGCTCCCATGGATCGCGGTCCATGCCGGCCTCGCGGCCTATCGAGGCGTCGCCGGCCTGGACACGGCGGAGAAGCTCTACGCACGCGAACTCGCTCCTGCTACCCGGGAGTTCTTCGCGGAGGTGCTCACAGCACGTGGTCTCGACCCGCACGCCTATCTCTACTTGCCCGTGCATCCGTGGCAGTGGGACGACGTCGTGCTGCCCCTCTTCGCCCCCTCCGTGGCCGAGGACGCGATCGTCCCGCTGCCCACCGACGGAGATCTGCGGCTGCCCCAGCAGTCCATCCGCACGTTCCTGAATCTGTCCCGTCCCGATCGGCACACCGTCAAGCTGCCGCTTTCGGTCCTGAACACCCTGGTGTGGCGCGGGCTCCCGACCGAGCGCACTCTCGCCGCCCCCGCCGTCACCGCATGGATGCACGCACTGCGCGACTCGGACCCGTTCTTGCGCGACGAGTGCCGCGTCATCCTGCTCGGCGAGGTCGCTTCGGTGACCGTCGAGCATCCTTTGTACGACGGCCTTCCTGAGGTCCCCTACCAATACAAGGAACTATTGGGGGCGATCTGGCGCGAACCGATCACCCGGTACCTCGCCCCCGACGAGCGCGCCCGTACGCTCGCCTCCTTGTTGCACACCGATCCGGACGGCAAAGCCTTCGTAGCCGAGCTGGTAGAGCGCTCCGGGCTCGCCCCCGAGGTCTGGCTGCGACACCTCTTCGGTGCTCTGCTTCCTCCGCTGCTGCAATTCCTCTACCGGTACGGCACCGTGTTCTCCCCTCACGGGGAGAACGCCATCGTCGTCTTCGACGACAAGGACGTCCCCGTCCGGCTCGCGGTGAAGGACTTCGTCGACGACATAAATGTCAGCGCCGAGGCCCTTCCCGAACACGCGTCGATGCCGGACGACGTCCGCGAGGTGCTGCTCACCGAACGCCCCGACTTCCTCACGCAGTTCATCCATTCAGGGCTCTTCGTGGGTGTCTTCCGCTACCTCGCCCCGCTCTGCCACGACCAGCTGGGCATCCCGGAGGCGGCCTTCTGGTCCCTCGTGCGCGCCGAGATCCTCCGGCATCAGGCGCGGGCCCCACAGCTCAAGGAGCGGTACGAGATGTTCGACCTGCTCACTCCACGCATCGAGCGACTGTGCCTCAACCGCAACCGACTGCACCTCGACGGGTACCGCGACCGTCCCGAGCGACCACACGCCGCCGTGCACGGAAGCGTCCCGAACCCTCTGTATCAGCCTTGATCGAGGGATTGTCAGTGGAGACCCGTAGGGTGGTCGCGCTATGACAAAGCCCTCCCTTCCCGAGCTCCTGCACGCCGCCGTCACCGCCGTCGGCGGCACAGAGCGCCCTGGCCAGGTGACGATGGCCGAGACCGTCGCCGAGGCGATCGACGACGGTTCCCATCTGCTGATCCAGGCCGGCACCGGCACGGGTAAGTCCCTCGGCTACCTGGTGCCCGCGCTCGCGCACGGTGAGCGCGTGGTGGTCGCGACGGCCACCCTCGCGCTGCAGCGCCAGCTCGTGGAGCGTGATCTGCCGCGGACGGTCGACGCCTTGCACCCGCTGCTGCGCCGCCGCCCCCAGTTCGCCATGCTCAAGGGCCGCTCGAACTACTTGTGTCTGCACCGCCTCCACGAAGGCGTGCCGCAAGAAGAGGAGGACGGGCCGGCCCTCTTCGACCAGTTCGAGGCCGCTGCCCCCACCAGCAAGCTCGGCCAGGACCTGCTGCGGATGCGCGACTGGGCGGACGAGACCGAGACCGGCGACCGGGACGACCTGACCCCAGGTGTCTCCGACCGTGCCTGGTCCCAGGTCTCGGTCTCCTCGAGGGAATGCCTGGGCGCCACGAAGTGTGCGTACGGGGCGGAATGCTTCGCCGAGGCGGCGCGGGAGCGGGCCAAGCTCGCCGAGGTCGTCGTCACCAACCACGCGCTCCTCGCGATCGACGCCATCGAGGGCGCCCCCGTCCTTCCTCAGCACGAAGTGCTGATCGTGGACGAGGCGCACGAACTGGTCTCCCGGGTGACCGGTGTCGCCACCGGCGAGCTCACCCCCGGCCAGGTCAACCGAGCCGTACGCCGAGCCGCCAAGCTCGTCAACGAAAAAGCGGCGGATCAGCTCCAGACCGCGTCCGAGGGCTTCGAGCGGGTGATGGAGCTGGCCCTCCCCGGCCGCCTCGAGGAGGTCCCGGAGGATCTCGGGTACGCGCTGATGGCTCTGCGTGACGCGGCCCGTACGGTCATCTCGGCCCTCGGCTCCACCCGCGACAAATCGGTCCAGGACGAGGACGCCGTACGCAAGCAGGCGCTCGCCTCCGTCGAGACGATCCACGATGTGGCGGAGCGCATCACGAACGGCTCCGAGTGGGATGTCGTCTGGTACGAACGGCACGACCGTTTCGGGGCCTCGCTGCGGGTGGCCCCCATGTCCGTGTCGGGACTGCTCCGCGAGAAGCTCTTCAGCGATCGCTCGGTCGTTCTCACGTCCGCCACCCTCAAGCTCGGCGGCGACTTCAACGGCGTGGGCGCTTCCCTGGGGCTCGCTCCCGAGGGCATCGAGTCCGAGGACGCCCCGGCCTGGAAGGGCCTGGACGTCGGTTCGCCCTTCGACTACCGCAAGCAGGGAATCCTGTACGTCGCCCAGCACCTGGCCCGGCCGGGCCGCGAAGGCCCGCGCAGCGACATGATCGAAGAGCTGGCCGAACTGATCGAGGCGGCAGGCGGCCGTACGCTCGGCCTGTTCTCCTCCATGCGCGCCGCTCAGAACGCCGCCGAGGAGCTCCGCGGCCGTCTCGACATGCCCATCCTGCTGCAGGGCGAGGAGACGCTGGGCGAGCTGATCAAGAACTTCGCGGCGGACACGCGGACCTGCCTGTTCGGGACGCTGTCCTTGTGGCAGGGCGTCGATGTTCCCGGCGCGAGCTGCCAGTTGGTGGTCATGGACAAGATTCCCTTCCCGCGCCCCGACGACCCGCTGATGAGCGCTCGCCAGAAGGCGGTGGACGACGGCGGGGGCAACGGCTTCATGGCCATCGCCGCAACCCACGCGGCGCTCCTGATGGCGCAGGGCGCGGGCCGGCTGGTGCGGGCCTCCGCGGACCGTGGAGTGGTCGCCGTCCTGGACCCCCGGCTCGCGACCGCGCGCTACGGCAGCTATCTGAGGGCTTCGCTCCCCGATTTCTGGTACACGACGGACCGCAATCAGGCCCGCCGCTCCTTGGCCGCCATCGACGCGGCAGCCAAGGCAGATCCCAAGCCGAATCCCAAGCCTGACCCCAAGACCAATCCTCAGACGGAAGACGAGGACGAGGCTGCCGAGGCATGAGAATCGGCCCGGGCTGATGCCCGAGCCGGGTGAAGCGACTGTGGGACGCAGCAGGGCCCCGGAACCGGCGCAGTTGGTTCCGGGGCCCGGTCAGGGGCGGAGGCTCACACGCGCCGCAGCACCGCCACCACCTTGCCGAGGATCGTGGCCTCGTCACCGGGGATGGGCTGGTACGCGGAGTTATGAGGCAACAGCCACACGTGACCGTCCTCGCGCTTGAACCGCTTCACCGTGGCTTCGCCGTCGAGCATGGCGGCGACGATGTCGCCGTTCTCGGCGACCGGCTGGCGGCGGACCGTCACCCAGTCCCCGTCACAGATGGCGGCCTCGATCATCGAGTCACCGACGACCTTGAGGACGAAGAGCTCACCGTCGCCGACGAGCTGCCGGGGGAGCGGGAAGACGTCCTCCACCGACTCCTCGGCCAGGATCGGGCCACCGGCCGCGATGCGGCCGACCAGCGGGACATACGAAGCGGCGGGCTTGCCTGCTGTGTCCGTGGGCTGGCTGCTCGGCTGGTCCGAGCCACGCACCTCGTACGCCCGCGGGCGGTGCGGGTCGCGGCGCAGGAAGCCCTTGCGCTCCAGGGCCATCAGCTGGTGAGCGACCGATGAGGTGCTGGAGAGGCCTACCGCCTGCCCGATCTCCCGCATGGACGGCGGGTACCCCCGCCGCTGCACCGAGTCCCTGATGACCTCGATGACGCGGCGCTGCCGGTCGGTGAGCCCTGAACTGTCGGCGCGGATGCCAGGAGGTCGGCCCGGTAGGGAGCGTGTGGGCTTGGGGCCCTCCTGGTTCGTGGCTGCATCATTCATGGCATGCACCGGCTCGAGTCGGCTCTGGCGGTCCTGGGCAGTGATGGTGGCGCTGTCTGCGGTGGTGGTCACGTCGGTCGGCCCCTCTCGAGATGTTCTCCCTAGTTAGCCAACGGTAGTTGCTTTCGAAAGGTTGCGCCAAACACACGTTCGAGTGAAAAATCGCAGATCGCCTGTTCTGATCATGCGTCTGGGTGTATGGCTAACGTTCGAGCCGACTGGCATTTCGGTTCATTACGGTACGCTTCACCGCCAGGGCCGCAGCCCCCTCAGTGGGGCTCCCATACTGCCACTCGGTACCCGGTCAACCCCGCACCACCCCCTTCCCGTGCGGCGCGCGGGACGGGCTCGTACTCTTCACGTCGGGCCAGGGGAGCGCGACACGCGATGGGGCCGGATTTACGGTCAAACCCCAGATCTAGTGGTTGGATTGCAACCACGGCCCAGAAGTTGTGGTCCCGGGTCTTTTCAGGCCTTGGGCATCGCCTATGCTTGGGGCTGCTTCGAGGGCCTCACGGGCCTGTTGAGGCCAATGAGTCGTGTCGTGAAGGAGGGTTGGGAGTTCCATGCACTGCCCCTTCTGCAGGCACCCCGACAGTCGCGTGGTCGACAGTCGCACCACCGATGACGGCACGTCGATCCGCAGGCGCCGTCAGTGCCCCGACTGCTCCCGTCGTTTCACGACCGTGGAGACGTGTTCGCTGATGGTGGTCAAGCGCAGCGGCGTGACCGAACCGTTCAGCCGTACGAAGGTGATCAACGGCGTACGCAAGGCGTGCCAGGGGCGCCCGGTGACCGAGGATGCGCTCGCCCAGCTCGGCCAGCGGGTCGAAGAGGCGGTGCGGGCCACCGGGAGTGCCGAACTGACCACGCACGACGTCGGTCTGGCCATACTCGGTCCGCTGCAGGAGCTGGACCTCGTGGCCTACCTGCGCTTCGCGTCCGTGTACCGGGCGTTCGACTCGCTCGACGACTTCGAGGCTGCCGTCGGGGAGCTGAGGGACCAGCGGGACAAGCGGCTCGACGAAGAGCCGCAGGGCGCCGGCGGGGAGCCCGGCGCGAACGACTGCGGGCCCGGAGGGACTGTCGAAGTCCCGGTGCCCGCCACTGCCGCCGACTGACCGGCTGAACGGCCGACGGCGGCACACACAGACCTGTTGCGGGAGCCTTCGCGGCTTTCGCGGCACCAGACAACACCGTGTCACGGGAACATCGTGGCACTTCAGGGCGTTTTAGCCTGATACAGGGAGGCGGCATGACCGAGACGACGAGCGGCCCGGCACGAGGTTCCCGAGCCAAGGGATCCAAGGCCAGCAAGGGTCTGCGTATCGAGCGCATCCATACGACGCCCGGCGTGCACCCGTACGACGAGGTGGTCTGGGAGCGCCGAGACGTCGTCATGACCAACTGGCGCGACGGCTCGATCAACTTCGAGCAGCGTGGCGTCGAGTTCCCCGACTTCTGGTCGGTGAACGCGGTCAACATCGTCACCAGCAAGTACTTCCGCGGGGCCGTTGGCACCCCGCAGCGCGAGACCGGCCTCAAGCAGCTGATCGACCGCATCGTGAAGACGTACCGGAAGGCCGGCGAGGACTACAGCTACTTCGCCTCGCCCGCCGACGCCGAGATCTTCGAGCACGAGCTGGCGTACGCCCTCCTGCACCAGATCTTCAGCTTCAACTCGCCGGTCTGGTTCAACGTCGGAACGCCCCAGCCGCAGCAGGTCTCCGCCTGCTTCATCCTGGCCGTCGACGACTCCATGGACTCGATCCTCGACTGGTACAAGGAAGAGGGGATGATCTTCAAGGGCGGCTCCGGCGCCGGCCTGAACCTCTCCCGCATCCGCTCCTCCAAGGAACTGCTGTCCTCCGGTGGCAACGCCTCGGGACCGGTCTCCTTCATGCGCGGTGCCGACGCCTCCGCAGGAACGATCAAGTCGGGTGGCGCCACGCGCCGCGCGGCCAAGATGGTCATCCTCGACGTCGACCACCCCGACATCGAGGGCTTCATCGAGACCAAGGTGAAGGAAGAGGAGAAGATCCGCGCCCTGCGTGACGCGGGCTTCGACATGGACCTGGGCGGCGACGACATCACGTCCGTCCAGTACCAGAACGCCAACAACTCGGTCCGCGTGAACGACACGTTCATGAAGGCGGTCGAGGAGGGCGGCAAGTTCGGCCTGACCTCCCGTATGACGGGCGACGTCATCGAGGAGGTCGACGCCAAGTCGCTCTTCCGCAAGATGGCCGAGGCCGCCTGGGCCTGCGCCGACCCCGGCATTCAGTACGACGACACCATCAACGCCTGGCACACCTGCCCGGAGTCCGGCCGGATCAACGGCTCGAACCCGTGCAGCGAGTACATGCACCTGGACAACACGTCCTGCAACCTCGCCTCGCTGAACCTGATGAAGTTCCTCAAGGACGACGGCAAGGGCAACCAGTCCTTCGACTCCGAGCGCTTCTCCAAGGTCGTCGAGCTGGTCATCACCGCGATGGACATCTCCATCTGCTTCGCGGACTTCCCCACGCAGAAGATCGGCGAGAACACCCGCGCCTTCCGCCAGCTGGGCATCGGCTACGCCAACCTCGGCGCCCTGCTGATGGCCACCGGTCACGCGTACGACTCCGACGGCGGCCGCTCCCTGGCCGGCGCCATCACCTCCCTGATGACGGGCACGTCGTACAAGCGTTCCGCCGAGCTCGCCGCGGTCGTCGGCCCCTACGACGGCTACGCCAAGAACGCCACGCCGCACAAGCGCGTCATGAAGCAGCACGCCGACGCCAACGCCACGGCGCCCCGCGTGGACGACCTGGACTCGCCGATCTGGGCCGCCGCCACGGAGGCCTGGCAGGACGTGCTCCGCCTCGGCGAGAAGAACGGTTTCCGTAACTCCCAGGCGTCCGTCATCGCCCCGACCGGCACCATCGGTCTCGCGATGTCCTGCGACACCACGGGCCTGGAGCCCGACCTCGCCCTGGTGAAGTTCAAGAAGCTCGTCGGCGGCGGCTCGATGCAGATCGTCAACGGCACCGTGCCGCAGGCCCTGCGTCGCCTGGGGTACCAGGAGGAGCAGATCGAGGCGATCGTCGCCCACATCGCCGACCACGGCAATGTGATCGACGCCCCCGGCCTGAAGCCCGAGCACTACGAGGTCTTCGACTGCGCGATGGGCGAGCGTTCCATCTCCGCGATGGGCCACGTCCGGATGATGGCGGCCATCCAGCCGTGGATCTCCGGTGCGCTCTCCAAGACGGTCAACCTGCCGGAGACGGCGACCGTCGAGGACGTCGAAGAGGTCTACTACGAGGCGTGGAAGATGGGCGTCAAGGCGCTCGCCATCTACCGCGACAACTGCAAGGTCGGCCAGCCCCTCTCCGCGAAGAAGAAGGAGCAGGAGAAGGCCGAGGTCACCGAGAAGGCCGAGGACACGATCCGTGCCGCGGTCGAGAAGGTGGTCGAGTACCGCCCCGTCCGCAAGCGCCTTCCCAAGGGCCGCCCGGGGATCACCACCTCCTTCACCGTGGGTGGCGCCGAGGGCTACATGACCGCCAACTCCTACCCGGACGACGGTCTCGGCGAGGTCTTCCTGAAGATGTCCAAGCAGGGCTCGACCCTCGCGGGCATGATGGACGCCTTCTCGATCGCCGTCTCCGTGGGCCTGCAGTACGGCGTCCCGCTGGAGACGTACGTCTCGAAGTTCACGAACATGCGCTTCGAGCCGGCCGGCATGACGGACGACCCGGACGTGCGGATGGCGCAGTCGATCGTCGACTACATCTTCCGCCGCCTGGCGCTGGACTTCCTGCCCTTCGAGACGCGCTCCGCGCTCGGCATCCACTCGGCCGAGGAGCGCCAGCGTCACCTGGAGACGGGTTCGTACGAGCCGTCCATGGACGACGAGTCGGACGTCGACGTCGAGGGCCTGGCCCAGTCCGCCCCGCGGCAGCCCGAGGTCCTGAAGGCCGTCGCGGAACCGAAGGCCGAGGCCGAGAAGCCCGCTCCGCAGCAGGCGCACACCAGCGCCGAGCTCGTCGAGATGCAGCTCGGCATCCAGGCCGACGCGCCGCTGTGCTTCTCCTGCGGCACGAAGATGCAGCGGGCCGGCTCCTGCTACATCTGCGAGGGCTGCGGCTCGACCAGCGGTTGCAGCTGATCCGGCCAGGAGCTCCCGGCGCCGACCGGGAGTGAAGCCTGATCGTCCGGGGCGGTGATGCCGAGAAATCGACGTCACCGCCCTTGGCGTTTCCCGCTCCGGGCGCCGTGCTCAGATCTCGGTGCCCATCACCGCGGCGAAGGACGTCGGGTCGGCCTCGAACCCGCGGATCATCTCGCGGAAGGACCACGCGCCCGTCTCGTCGCGGTTGAACTCGGCGATCGTCGCCGCGGTGTGCCCGGAGACCGCGGAAAGATCGCTCTGCGCGAGGTCGGTGTGCCCCTCGCGGATGCGCACCCCGGTGTTCGGGATGTCGCCGAAGACCTTCCGCGCCTCGTTGGGCTGTATGGCGACACCGACCACCACGCGCGTGTAGGCGGCCGCGAGCCGGTCCAGCTCCAGGGTCATGACCTCGTCGAAGCCGAAGCCCTGGCCCGTCTTGCTGTCCCTGTTGAGGGTGATCGTCCCGTCGGGGGCGCGGCTGTCGAAGTGCACCAGGTACACCGGGCTGTCGTACGGAGCGTGCGCGGCGTAGGTCGCGGCGATGATGTCGAGATCATGGGGAGGCGCACCGACCGGGCTCGGGTCCCACTTGAGCCCCACCTCGACCTTCTTGATCCCCTTGCTGACACTGCTCACGGAGCTCCCCCTCTTCGCACTCTTCGAAATCCCGGCTGACGCTGCCGCATCAGACATGTCCGGACGGCATGTCCTACAGACACGCTACGGCGTATGACTGACATCACTGAAGTCGGCTGATCAGTACGGCTGTTGGGGCTGACGCGGACATTCCAGGTGGCGTGCCCTTGTGCGCGCGTAGATCATTGCCCTCATGACATGGAACGGGGAAGAACTGGACATCGAGGCCTACTTGGCCAGGGTCGGCCACGAGGGAGAGGCGAAGCCCGACTTCGACACCCTCCGTGCGCTGCACCGTGCGCATGTGGCGTCGATCCCCTTCGAGAACCTGGAGATGATGCTCGGGCGGCCCGTGCCGCTGGATCTGGGCGCTCTGCAGGACAAGTTGGTGCGGCAGCGCAGAGGCGGTTACTGCTACGAGCAGAATCTGCTGTTCGCCGCGGCTCTGGAGCGGATCGGTTTCGCCGTCACGGGACTCGGGGCCCGGGTCCGGGCGGGTGCCTCGTCGCGGCGCGCGGTGACGCACATGCTTCTGCGGGTCGAGGCGGACGGTCGGCAGTGGCACTGTGATGTCGGTTTCGGCGCCGAGGGCCTGCTCGAACCGATTCCCATGGGGGACGAGGGCGACGTACGGCAAGACGTGCGACAAGGAGAGTGGCGGTTCGGGATCGTCCAAGAGGCGAACGGTGCGCGGGTGTTGCGGACCGAGCACGCGGACGGCTGGTTCGACCTCTATGAATACACGCTGGAAGAGCGCCTTGTCGTCGACTACGTAGTGATGAACCACTACACGTCGACCCACCCCTTGTCGTCGTTCATCCGCCGCCCGGTGATCCAAAGGGCCGCTCCGGAGGTGCGGCGCACTTTGGTCGGCGAGCGCCTGACGGTGACGCGACCGGGCGGCACATCGGACGAACGCGACGTATCCGCCCAGGAGTTGGGGGATGTCCTCGACCGTGAGTTCGGTATTGAACTGACCGCCGATGATCGCGCCGGGCTGATCCGGGCGCACTACGCCGGAGCGTGACCCGGGCCACGTTCCGCGCCGTACGATGGCGCGGTGCTGGTCAAGTGGATTCGCTGCACCGTGGTGGACCGACGGGGGTTCGAGCGGGGACAGCGGAAGTGGGCGGGGCTTCTGGGGGAGCCGGGGTTCCGGGGACAGGGCGGGGGGTGGAGTCGGGAGCGGCCGGGCGTGGCGCACGTCTTCGGCTTCTGGGAGAGCCGGGCCTTCTACGACTCCTTCATGGCGCGTTCCCACGACCGGCTCGCCGCCACGCAGTCAGGCACCTTCAAGGACATCCAGAGCAAGCTCTTCGATCACCGTTTCGACGTGAAGACCGGCTTCGAACCGCGCTTCACGGACGCGGACGTGGTGCGGGTGGCGCACTGCCGGGTCCGCGAGGCGCGGGTGGAGCATTTCGCGCTCATGCAGGAGAAGGTCTGGAACCCTGCGATGGCCGGCTCTCCGGGGATGGTGCGCGGGCTCTTCGGGGAGGCGCCCGGGCATGAGTTCCTCGTGCTCTCCATGTGGCTTTCGGCCGCCGAGCACGGCAAGTACCGCAGGGAACGCGTGGAGCGCCTCTCGCTGCGGGCCCAGACGGAGGCCGATGTCGCGGCGCTGGCCGGTGACATCGTGGAACTGGAGCCGTCGTGGACGGTGTGACGTCCCACCTGCGGTGACCTGCGATGTTGCCGCCGTGAGCGGCGGCGCCGACGGCGACCGCGTACGCCGGATGGAGCCCCGACGGCCGACCGGTTGAGCCGCGGGGGAGGGGCCGATCTAGGGTTTCCGTATGGCACGTCCGCAGCGCATCTTCCTTGTCCGGCACGGCGAGTCGGCCGGAAACGCCGACGACACCGTGTACGAACGCGAACCCGATCACGCGCTGGCGCTCACCGAGAAGGGCTGGCGCCAGGCGGACGAGACGGGCGAGCAGCTACGGGAGGCCGTCGGCCGCGAGAGAGTGAGCGTGTACGTCTCGCCCTATCGCCGTACCCACGAGACCTTCCGCGCGATGCGACTCGACCCCGAACTGGTGAGAATCCGCGAGGAGCCGCGGCTGCGGGAGCAGGACTGGGGAAACTGGCAGGACAGGGACGACGTCAGGCTGCAGAAGGCCTACCGCGACGCGTACGGCCACTTCTTCTACCGCTTCGCCCAGGGTGAGTCAGGTGCCGACGTGTACGACAGGGTGGGCGCATTCCTGGAGAGCCTCTACCGGAGCTTCGAGGCCCCGGACCATCCGCCGAACGTCCTGCTCGTCACTCATGGCCTGACCATGCGGCTCTTCTGCATGCGCTGGTTCCACTGGTCGGTGGCGGAGTTCGAGTCGCTGTCCAACCCCGGGAACGGCGAGATGAGGACGCTGGTGCTCGGCGACGACGGCAAGTACACACTGGACCGGCCGTTCGAACGCTGGCGCGAACCCGAACCCTACGGCGTCACCGGATAGAGTGGCAGGGCGATGACCGCTGACTCCTCTCCCGACCGGCGCCTGGCCCGCGCTCTGGCCAGCCTGCGCGGACTGGCGGTGGGGGACGCGCTGGGCTCTCAGTTCTTCGTGCCCGCGAACTACCCCCTGCTGAAGCGCCGCGAAGCGCCCCCAGGCCCCTGGCAGTGGACCGACGACACCGAGATGGCCTGTTCCGTGCTCGCGGTCCTGATCCGGCACGACCGGATCGACCAGGACGCCCTGGCCCTGTCCTTCGCCGAGCACCACGACTTCGACCGCGGCTACGGCCCTGCCGTGAACCGGCTGCTCAGGCAGGTCCGGGAGGGCGGGGACTGGCGGGAGCTGGCCTCCGCGCTGTTCAAGGGGCAGGGCTCCTGGGGCAACGGCGCGGCCATGCGGATCGCCCCGCTCGGCGCCTGGTACGCGGACGACCCGGAGCAGGCGACCCACCAGGCGGAGATCTCCGCCTACCCCACGCACCAGCACCGCGAGGCGGTCGTGGGAGCCATGGCGGTGGCTGCCGCCACGGCGCTCGCGGCCGACCCCGCAGGGCCGCCCGCGCCGAAGACGTTGCTCGACGGCGTGATCGACCTCGTGCCCCGCAGCGCCGTGGGAGCGGGGCTCCGCCGCGCGCGGGACATGCTCGACTACGGGGACGCGGCGACGGTCGCCGCGGTGCTCGGCTGCGGCCGCCGCACGACGGCTCATGACACGGTGCCGTTCGCGCTGTGGTCGGCCGCCCGTGGCTTGGGTGACTACGAGCGGGCCATCTGGTCCACCGCCCAGGTGGGCGGCGACATGGACACGACCTGCGCCATCGTGGGCGGAGTGGTCGCTGCCGGTGAGGGTGGAGCGCCCTCCGAGGCGTGGCTGGAGCGGACCGAGGCGCTGCCCGGCTGGGTGCCGGTCACGGCGGGGTGACCTCTGCGGTCACCGCGTGACGCTCAGAGGTTCCGGGGTGACTGTCACGGTCATGCCACAGCTCGGCCGATGCGGGGGCCTTCGTCGGTGGCCCGGCTACTCTTTCCGGCAGGCCGCGAGTTGATCATGACTGGCGCCTTACGAGATGCCGGTCGCCCGGCGGCCCCGCCACGCGTGCGTGCCGTCCGCTGCACGTGCGGGCCGGCCGGGAGGGGGTCCCGTGTCCGATTCACCGTCCACGCCTGAGCCATCAGATGTGGAGGATTCACCAGCGCGTTCAGTGGCAGATCCACCAGCAGGGAATCCGGCCAAAGAGCCGACGGAAGTGCGGCGGCCTGACGGCGGCAGCAGCGGCGAGGCGCCTGAGGAGCCCCAGGACGCCGTGCCCGGGCCGCGCGCCGCGGACGGTGGCCCAAGGCCTCATCCCGACTGGGCGTATCCGGAGGGCGCGTACAAGCACGAGCCCTTGCTGGCCGACCTGCGCTCCGAGCCGCCCGCACCGGTCCGTACGGGCACGCTCGGCGCGGTGCTCGCGACCGGCCTGCTGAGCATGCTGCTGCTCGGCGACGGGCTCGCGATCAACCTGCTGATCGTCGCCGTGCCCGCCGCGCTCGCCGCGTACTTCGCCGCCGAGCAGGCCGGTCGAAGACCGCGCCCATGGACGCTGGCCTGGGCGATCGGCGGCCTCGCGCTGCTTGCCGTGCCCGCGCTGCGGGACGCGGGATGGCCCTCATTCCTCGCCGTCGTCGGCGCCGTGGGCCTCGGCTCGCTCGCGCTGCACGGCTGCCGTACCTGGCCCGGCGTGCTGCTCGGGCCGATCGGTCTCTTCGAAGCGGTGCTGTCCGGTCTCGGCTGGGGCTGGCGCGGGGTGCAGGGCCGTGCGAGCGGGTCCAGGAGCGGTCCCGTGCTGCGGGCGGCCGTGGTGACCGCCGTGCTGCTGCTGGTCTTCGGCGCGCTGTTCGCCGGGGCCGACGCCGCCTTCGCGGGGCTGCTCGGCGATCTGATGCCCGACGCCTCCGTTGCCGACGGGCCATGGCGTCTGCTGCTCTTCGCGGCCGGCATCGTAGGGGCGCTCGCCGCGGCACACACCGCTGCCGCGCCCGTGCGGTGGGACCAGCTCGTCGTGGGGCCGGGACGGGAGCGGGGCCGCGTCGAGTGGGCGCTGCCGCTGATCGTCCTGAACCTGCTGTTCGCGGCGTTCAACGTGGTGCAGCTCGCCGTCCTCTTCGGCGGCTACGACGCGGTCCTGGAGAAGACCGACCTCTCGTACGCCGCGTACGCACGCCAGGGCTTCTGGCAGCTGCTGCTCGCCACGCTGCTCACTCTCGTCGTCATCGTCCTCGCCCTGCGCTGGGCGCCGCGGGACGGGGCGCGCGACCGAGGTCTGGTGCGCGCCGTGCTCGGCACGCTCTGCGCCCTCACACTCGTCGTCGTCGCGTCGGCGGTGCGGCGCATGGACATGTACGTCGAGGCGTACGGCCTGACCAGGCTGAGGGTGTCGGTCGTGGCCGTCGAGCTCTGGCTGGGCCTGGTCATCGTGCTGATCATGGCGGCCGGGGTGTGGGGGGCGCGTTGGTTGCCGCGCGCCGTTGCCGCGAGCGCGGCCGCCGGTGTACTGGCCTTGGGGCTCCTCTCGCCCGACGGACTCATCGCCGAGCGCAATGTGCAGCGCTACGAAGACACCGGTAAGTTCGACCTGGAGTACGCGCAGGGGCTGTCCGCCGATGCGGCTCCGGCCCTCGACGGGCTGCCGGAACCGCTGCGTTCCTGCGTCCTTGAGGGCATCGAGACGAGCCTCGGCTCCGAGCGCGGTCCTTGGTACGCCACCAGCCTGGGGGAGGCGCGGGCCAGGGAGATCCTGGAGGACCGGCCTCCCAAGGCTTCTTCATCGGACTGCATGGGCCTTGACGAGGGGACCTCGTACCGCTGAGGCGCGGCTGGGCGGCGGGCGGGTTGCGGGTCTGCTCGGTGATGAGAGGCGGGGTCGCGGGTCCGCCGGGTGACGAGAGGGCGGTTGTGGCCCTCCGCGGCGGCGTGTGCCGGGCCGCTCTCCCGTCCCCATGGGCGACCCGGCACGTGCGCGTGCGCGTCTGTCAGCCGCCCGCCGGGCCCGCCGGGCTTGCCGTCCCGGACAACGCGTCCATGTCGCTCTTGCGTACCCGGACCACCACCAGCGCGGTGACCAGGGCGAGCAGGGCCATGGCGACGGCCGGTATGAAGGCGGTCGAAATCCCCTCGGACAGCACCTCGTGCCCCCAGGGTGCGGGCAGTTCGCCGGTCTTGGCGAAGGCGGCCTTCTGTTCCGGCGAGGCGTTCGCCATGAAGTCCGCCATCTGTTCCTTGCCCTCGTCGCGGCTCGCCGTGCCGAACACCGTGGTCAGGATGGAGAGGCCGAGCGAGCCGCCCACCTGCTGCGTCGCGTTGAGCAGCCCTGATGCTGCGCCTGCCTCGTGCGGGGCCACTCCGGAGACAGCCGTCAATGTAAGGGTCACGAAGTTCAGACCCATGCCGAAGCCGAACAGGAGCATCGGGCCGAGCACTCCGCTCACGTACGAACTGTCCGGGCTGATGAGGGTCTGCCAGCCGAGCCCGATGGCGACGAGGGCCGAACCGATCACCATGAACGGTTTGGGACCCAGGGTCGGAAGCAGCCGTTGGGAGATGCCCGCACCCGCCACGATCGCCACCGTGACCGGCAGGAAGGCGAGGCCCGCCTCGATCGGGGTGTAGCCCAGGACGTTCTGCACGAAGAGAACGATGAAGAAGAACATCCCGAACATCGCCGCGGCCAGGCTCAGCATGATCACGTACGAGCCGGAGCGGTTGCGGTCGGCGAACATCTTCAGCGGAGTGATCGGCTCCTTCGCCCGGCTCTCGATCAGGGCGAACGCGAGGAGCAGCACGATCGCCGCGCCGAACGACGCCATGGTGAGGCTGTCGCTCCAGCCGTCCTCGGCCGCCCGGATGAACCCGTAGACCAGGGAGGCCATGCCGAGGGTCGACGTGAGGGCGCCCGCGATGTCGAAACGGCCCGGATGGCGCTCGGACTCGCTGATGTAGAGCGGGGTGAGGAAGGCGATCAGGATGCCGATCGGCACGTTCACGAACAGCACCCAGCGCCAGTCGAGCCACTCGGTGAGCATGCCGCCGGCCAGCAGGCCGATGGCGCCGCCGCCCGCGGAGACGGCCGCGAACACCCCGAACGCGCGGTTGCGCTCGGGGCCTTCGGGAAACGTCGTGGTGATGAGGGCCAGGGAAGTGGGCGACGCGATCGCGCCACCCACACCCTGCAGGGCACGCGCGGCCAGCAACTGCCAGGGCTCCTGCGCGAATCCGCCCAGGAGCGAGGCGAGGGTGAAGACCAGGATGCCGGTCATGAAGACGCGGCGGCGGCCGAGGATGTCACCGGCCCGGCCGCCGAGGAGCAGCAGGCCGCCGAACGTGAGGGTGTACGCGCTGACGACCCAAGTGAGGTCGGTGGTGGAGAATTTGAGCGCGTCCTGAATGTGCGGGAGCGCGATGTTCACAATCGTCGCGTCGAGGACCACCATGAGTTGGCAGGCCGCGATGACGGTCAGGGCGATACCGGGTCGGCCTTCTCGGCGGGCGGCACCTGGCTTCTGATCTTTGGCTAATTGAGAGGTTGTCACTATGGGTCCCCCACAGGTGCGTTAGTGAACGCTCCCGTTCACTGTCCCGTCCACGGTAGTGACTCCCCATCAGTGAACGCAACCGTTCACTGACACTGCCTCGTACTCCAACGGAGAGATATCGATGGTTACTTCGCGCTGGAGCGCCGCAGCCGCTCAGACGGCCTCCCTGCGCCGCCGGGGCCCCGTGCTCGAACGGGCGATCCTCGAGGCCACGCTCGAACAGCTCAGCACCGTCGGCTGGGCCGGCCTGACGATGGAAGGCGTGGCCGCGGGCGCGCAGACCGGCAAGGCCGCCGTCTACCGCCGCTGGCCCTCCAAGGAGGACCTCGTCGTCGACGCGCTGCAGGCCGGCCTTCCGAAACTCGACTCCGCACCGGACTGCGGAGGGGTCAGGGAGGACCTGCTCCAGCTGTGCAGGCAGATGCGTGAGGCGATGTTCTCGCGGCCCGGATTCGCACTCCGCGCCGTCCTTCACGAGTGCGACACGGTGACGGCCGAGCGGTTCCATGGCGTGATCTTCGACGGGGTCATCGGGCCGAGCGTGGGACTGATCCAAGAGGTCGTACGCCGCGGGGTCGAGCGCGGAGAGGTCCGTGACGATGCCACGAATTCCTACGTATGCGATGTCATTCCGGCGATGATGATGTACCGGTCCAAGGTGTGCGGGAGCGAATGGGGGGACGAGGAGTTCACCGAGCTGATCGATCAGGTCATGGTTCCGCTGCTTCGTCGGTAGACCTGGGTGTCGCGGGTGGCATGCGGCGGCGTACGCTGTCAGGCGCCATGCCGTACGAACCACCCACCCACACCGTCGAGCGCTCCCTTCGCGCTACCACCGGAGCGAAGATCGTTGCCGGAGTCGACGAAGTCGGGCGCGGCGCGTGGGCGGGACCGGTCACCGTATGTGCGGCGATCACGGGACTGCGCAGGCCGCCCGAAGGGCTCACCGACTCCAAGCTGATCACTCCCAAGCGGCGCACCACGCTCGCGGGGGAGCTGGAGAGCTGGGTCACGGCCTATGCCCTGGGGCACTCCTCGCCCGAGGAGATCGACGACATGGGGATGACCGCCGCGCTGCGGCTCGCCGCGGTGCGCGCCCTGGAGGCGCTTCCGGTGCGTCCGGAAGCGGTGATCCTCGACGGGAAGCACGACTATCTCGGGATTCCCTGGCAGGTTCGTACGGTGATCAAGGGCGATCAATCCTGTGTGGCCGTCGCCGCGGCGTCGGTGATCGCGAAGGTTCGGCGCGACAAAATGATGGCCGAACTGGGTATCGAACATGCAGACTTCGGTTTTGCGGCCAACGCCGGCTATCCGTCGCCGGTGCACAAGGCCGCGCTGGCGGAGCGGGGGCCCACCCCGTACCACCGGATGACGTGGGCGTATCTTGATGCGCTGCCCCAGTGGCGGCACCTCAAGAAGGCCCGCAGCTGGGCGGATGGAAGCGTTCCGGAGATCGAGGGCCAGCTCGGCTTCGATTTCTGACGCTTCCGGCAGTTCCACATCGCACTCCAGTGCCACCCGCCGATGCCACCCGCACCGGCGTTTGATAAATAACAACGCATGCCTCTCAGTCCCGAGGAGCCTCAGATTCACGAGAGTGCCCAGGGTCCCCGCGTGACCCCGGCCAGTGGCCGCATCACGCCGACCCCCCGCCCCGTACCCGGCCCGCGTCCCGCGGCCGCGCCGCGTCCCGGCCGACCGGGCCCCGCCCGGCCGACGCCGCCGGCGCAGCGCACGTCGCGTGAGCCGGCCGCCAAGCCCGGGCCGTCCGCCCCGGCTGTTTCCGTACCTTCCGTCGCTCCCGCCGGTGTCCCCGCCGGCCCCGCGCCGGACGCCGGTACTTCGGTTCCGCAGATCCAGCTGATCCCGGCTCCCGTAGAGGGGGCGCTCGACGCCGCCGAGGAAGCCGTTGACCTGCTGCTCGACTCGGGCCGCGCTCCGGGTGAGGTGCTGGTGATCACCACCGGCGACCCGCACCCGTGGGCCACGCACGAGCTGTCGTTCGGCGAGGTCTCCTACTGGGCTCAGCACGACGCGGGTGACGACGTCTTCTACGCGGACGCCGCCGCCCTGGACCGTGCCGTGTCCCGCCCCGTGGTCGTCGTCGCCGTCAACGGCGGCAGCGAGGAGATCGCGGTCGGCGCGCTGCCGACGGCGCTCGCCCGGGCCGGAACCCTGCTGATCGTCTGCGGTGACCCGCAGCGGATCAACGCGATGCTGGGCGCGGGCGTCTGACGCTCGCTGTCGACATCCGCGCCTCGGCTTCGCCTGCCTGACGTTCGTCGTCAGGTGGACGAAGTCGCGGCGTGGGGCGACCGGTTCCGGTGGCATGGCGGAGTCAGCCCGAGCTGTGCGTGTCGCCCTTCGCGCGACGCTGCCGGTGGGCGCGCGCCGGTCCATGCCTGTGGCCCGCCTCGCGGCGGGTGGTACGGCGGACGCCTCAGCGTGCCGCCGCTCGGCGCAGGACGTCGGAGGCGGCGCCGCCGGTACGTGGTGGCGGCGGATCGGTGTCGGCGAAAGTCTCGGGCTGTGAGCCTGTGCTCGGCCGACGGCCGCCGCGCCCCTCGCCGAGCACCTGCCAGCCGTCACGGGTCAACGTGATGTAGGCGCCGCACCGCAGCCCGTGCAGCGTGCAGGCGTCCCGCAGCCCCCACATCCACGCCCCGTCCTCCTGTGTCCAACGCGCGTCACCGTCACGGCAGTAGAGCAGGACGGCCGTGCGTACCGGTGTGCGGCGGCGCAGATCGTGCGGGATGATCCGGCGCAACTGCGCGAGCAGGGCGTTACGGAAGACCCAGCCGTCCGCCGCGCTCGGCCGACGGGGGAACGAGGCGCTCGCCCGCAGCCGTTCCTCCGGATCGAGGACGGCGACGACGGCTGTCGCGGGCGTCGGACGATGCCGGGCGTGCAGGCCGCTGACGACCTCACGTGGGTTGCGCAGCAGGGGAATCCCCGCGGCTGACCACTCCGCGGGCTCCAGCATCCGGGCCAGTCGGTTGGCGGGGTCGGCGGACATCTCAGCAGTCGTCGAAGACTCCGACATCGATGCCGCAGCGGACGGAGCGAATCCGAAGGTCACGGTCCTCCCTTCGGCTACGCGCCCAGAGGGCGGGGTCGGACTGGGGGAGCGCACCGCGGCACAGTGCTGCCGGGCCACGGAGAGCCGCGCGGGGAGCGATACCAATTCTTCCCGCCGGACTGCCTTGCGGCAACGAGCAATTGGGGCCGCCGACCGGTATCTGGTGATGCGCCTTCTATATCCCTGCCCAAGGCGCCCCCCATTGACGCTTTCGTCAGCCCTGTACAGCCAGGACCAGCGGCAACACCCCCTTGGCTCCGGCACGGCGGAGCATGCGCGCGGCCACCGCCAGGGTCCAGCCGCTGTCCGTCAGATCGTCGACGAGCAGCACGGGGCCGCCCGCTTCCTGGAGCGCCGCGGCGAGCTCGGGAGGCACGGTCAGCGTCCCGTCGAGGGCGCGCAGACGCTGGGCGCTGTTGCTCCTCGGAACGTGCGTCGAATCGGCTCCGGCGGCGTACTCGATGGAGCCGAGGAGGGGCAGGCGGCCGATCTCCGCGATCCGCGCGCCCAGCGACTGGATCAGCTGGGGCCTGGTGTGCGAGGACATGGTCACGACGCCGGCCGGTCGCGCTTGCGCGTCGGTGCCGCCCGATGCCCAGCCGCCGGGGCCCTTCGCCCAGTCGGCGAGGACACCGACCACGGCGTTCGCCACATCGTCGGGCACCGGCCCGTCAGGGGCCTGCGGCGAGAGCATCGGCCGGAGCCTGTTGCCCCACCCGATGTCCGAGAGCCGCCCCAACGCGCGTCCCTGCGACGCCTGCTCCCCGGCGGGGATGCGTCCCTTCAGGTCGACGCCGATCGCGGCGAGCCCGGTGGGCCACATCCTGCGGGGCTCCACGTCGACGCCCGCGCGGACCAGTTCGCCCTTCGCCGTGTCGAGCGCCCCGGACGACACGGCGTCGGTGAAGCGGGCCCCCGCGCAGTTGTCGCAGCGGCCGCAGGGTGCGGCTGCCTCGTCGTCCAGCTGCCGACGCAGGAACTCCATCCGGCAGCCGGGAGTCGTGGCGTAGTCACGCATCGCCTGCTGTTCCGTCTGTCGCTGCTTGGCGACCCAGGCATAGCGCTCGGCGTCGTACGCCCAGGGCATCCCCGTGGAGGTCCAACCGCCCTTGACGCGCCGGACCGCTCCGTCCACGTCGAGGACCTTGAGCATCGTCTCCAGGCGTGAGCGGCGCAGCTCGACCAGCGGCTCCAGGGCGGGCAGCGACAGGGGCCTGCCCGCCTGCGCCAGCACGTCCAGCGTGCGCCGGACCTGCTCCTCGGGCGGGAAGGCGAGCGAGGCGAAGTAGTTCCAGATCGCCTCGTCCTCCTTGCCCGGAAGGAGCAGCACCTCCGCGTGATCGACACCTCGGCCCGCGCGACCGACCTGCTGGTAGTACGCGATCGGGGAGGAGGGGGAGCCGAGGTGCACCACGAAACCGAGGTCGGGCTTGTCGAATCCCATCCCCAGGGCGGAGGTGGCGACCAGGGCCTTCACGCGGTTGGCGAGCAGATCCTCCTCGGCCTGCTGGCGGTCCGAGTTCTCCGTCTTTCCGGTGTACGAGGTGACGGTGTGCCCGCACTGCCGCAGGAAGGCGGTGATCTCCTCGGCTGCGGCGACGGTGAGCGTATAGATGATCCCTGAGCCCGGCAGATCGTCCAGATGGTCGGCGAGCCAGGCCAACCGGTGTGCCGCATTGGGGAGTTGCAGGACGCTCAGGCTCAGGCTCTCGCGGTCGAGGGGGCCGCGCAGCACGAGCGCGTCCGAAGTGCCGCCCGTGCCCAGCTGTTCGGCCACGTCGGCCGTCACGCGCGCGTTGGCCGTCGCGGTGGTCGCCAGGACGGGGACGCCCGGGGGGAGATCGGCGAGCATCGTGCGCAGCCGTCGGTAGTCGGGCCGGAAGTCGTGGCCCCAGTCCGAGATGCAGTGCGCCTCGTCGACCACGAGCAGGCCGGTCGCGGCGGCGAGCTTGGGCAGGACCTGGTCGCGGAAGTCCGGGTTGTTCAGCCGCTCCGGGCTGACGAGGAGCACGTCCACGTCGCCGGAGGCGACCTCGGCCTGGATCGTTTCCCACTCCTCGGTGTTGGAGGAGTTGATCGTGCGGGCGCGGATCCCGGCTCGTGCCGCCGACTCCACCTGGTTGCGCATGAGCGCGAGCAGCGGGGAGACGATCACGGTGGGGCCACTGCCCCGCTCCCGCAGCAGCGCGGTCGCGACGAAGTACACGGCGGATTTCCCCCAGCCCGTGCGCTGCACGACCAGGGCCCGCCGCTTGTCGGCGACGAGCGCTTCGATCGCGCGCCACTGGTCCTCACGCAGCCGTGGGCCGTCTGACGGGGACGCCTCACCGCTTGTGGGCGCGGGGCCGCCGACGAGGCGGGCGAGTACGGCATCGGCCGCCGTGCGCAGATCTTCGTTGCTCATGCCCCCATGCAACCCGATGGGTCTGACATTAGGCGAACGGGTCCGCCGAGCTGTGGATAACTCTTGGCGTGCCCCTGACCGCACTTATCCACAGGGCAAACCGGAACCTGGCCATTCGCGGGAGAGTCGGCGCATGACGAACCACAGCGAGCAAAACGATCCGATCGACTCGACGAACTCCATCAACTCCTCCGGGCGGGCCGCGTCCATCGACGACGCGTCGGTCACCCTGCGCACCCCGGCCGAACTCGCGGATGCCCTGCCGTACTTGCTCGGATTCAAGCCCGAGGAGAGTGTCGTCCTCATCGCCCTGCACGGCGAGCGGGGGCGGTTCGGCGGCCGGGTGCGCCTCGGTATTCCCGGGCGTCCGGAGGACTGGCCGCCCATCGCGGAGCAGCTCGCCCAGTGCCTGGTGGGCGGCTGTGAGCGGCGCGACGCCCGGCCTGACGGCATCGTGGCCTTCCTGTGCGCGGAACCGGTCGGCACGGAGACCGGCCGGCAGGTCATGGAGCGCCTGCGACCACTGGCGCAGGTGCTCCGCACCGCCTGCGGAAGGCTCGACGTCCCCGTGTTCGAGGTCGTGTGCATCTCGGCGGGCACCTTCTGGACCTACTGCTGCCCGAACAAGCAGTGCTGCCCGCCGGAGGGCGTGCCGCTGCTGCGTCCCGGCACCTCGGTTCTGGCCGCCGCCACGGCTTACGCCGGTGTCCAAGTAGGCGTCACCACAAGGGAGATGCGGGCGCGGTTGTCTCCCTGGGAATCAGTCGCCGCAGTCGACCAGGAAGCCGCGCTCGACGCTGCGGGCATGGAGCTCGTGCACCGGATGCTGGCGGAGGACGGGCACGCCGACGTCGCCGCCGACACGCTTGACCTGGCCCGACGGATCATGGCGCGCATGGTGGCCGCACCCGCGGTCGTCGACAGGCTTGAGGCGGACCTCCAGGACGACGAGCTTCTCGCGCATGACGAGGCCGCCGCGCTGATCCTCGGGCTGCAGGACCGTACGACGCGAGACCGGGCCGCGGAGTGGATGGAAGGCGATGTCGCGGCGTCCGCGCTTCGTCTCTGGCGGGTCCTGGCCCGCCGCTGCGTCGGGGCCTACGGGGAGCACGCGGCGGCACCGCTGTCGCTGGCGGGCTGGGTCGCGTGGTCCCTGGGCGACACCACAGAAGGCCAGGAAGCCCTGGCCATGGCGCTGGGCGCCGATCCGAACTACACCTTCGCGCAACTCCTGCACCATGCCTGCACCGGGGATCTGGACCCCGAGCCGATCCGCCGCTGCTTGCGCACGGAGGGACGCGACCGCAGCGTCAAGGGAGTGCAGACCGAACTGCCACTCTTCTCGGAGCCTTCGGGGACGTCGAGCCCCTCGGCCCCTTCAGACCCTTCGGACTCTTCAAGCCCTTCGGAGCCGTCGAGGTCGTCGGGCCCCGCGGGTGAGCCGGTGGGTGTAGCAGCCGCTCGACGTCGCCGACCCGACCGTCCGAAGGCAGGCCCCGGCGCACGCGTCACCGACAGGCCGACCACCGACAGGCCGAGCACGGGGCCGCAGAACCGCCGCCGCACCATCCGTCGCACGGCGAGGAACGACACGTGAACGCGGGTGTGCGGCACCGGAGGGCAGGGGCGGGACGGGTGCCGGTCGTGCTGCCGTACGAGGGAGGCCAGGGCCGGGCGAGTGGCTTCCCGCCCGGTGGGCGTGACTTGGTGCGGGGCAGGTCCGTTCACCTGAGTGGCGGTACCTGTGCCTGGGCCGATCCGCCGTACGACCCCCGACTTCCCGTAGCGCGGACAGCGCAGAAGAGGCCATCTCATGCCCCTGCCCGCCCCGTCCCCCGTCTCCGGCAGAGGGGGTCCCCAGAGGCCTGTGCCGGGCTCCCCGCTCCCTCCCGGCCAAGCCGCGCAGACTCCCGCGCCCCGTCGCCTCGCTCAGCTTCCGCCCGCACACGCCACGCTGATCTGTGTCGCCCTGCCCGCACTCGCGATCTCCACGGACCAGGGGCAGTTGACCGGCCGCGGACTCGAAGGGTTCTACCGCGCAGGGCGCAGGCTGCTGTCCCGCTGTCAGCTACGAGTGGCGGGGCGCGAGCCGATCGCCGTGCAGGCACGGATGCTCGCGGCCGACCGCGCCCGCTTCATGGCGACGCTGCGACCCGCCGCGGACGGCGGCCCGGATCCAGACGTGATCGTCGAGCGGAACCGGTACGCGGACGGCACCGAGCGGATCATCCTGCGCAGCGCCGCCGGCCGGCCCCTGCGACTGCCGGTGGAGGTCTCGCTCGGCACGGACCTGGCGGAGCTCGGAGCGGTGGCCTCCGGCAACACCGGTCCGGAACTTCCCCCCACGGTCCACGACTCCGGAATGCGCTGGTCCTCGCCGGCAGGCACCTGTGTGGTCACCGCGCACCCGGCGCCCGCGGACGCGCTGGCCTCGGCCGGACTGTTGCGCTGGGAGGTGGAGCTGGCGCCGGGCGGCACCTGGAGCCTGGAGCTGCGCGTCCGGCCGGAGGGCGCGGGCCCGGTGAGGGCGGTCGGGCACGGGATGTCGCGCTCCCTCGCCACGGCGCGGGCCGCGGGCGACGACCCCAGGGCCCGCGCGCTCCTGGACCGGTCCGTGGAGGATCTCCAGGCGTTGCTGCTGCGGGACCCCAAGCACCCGACCGACGTCCACCTGGCCGCGGGGGCGCCATGGCGCTGCGGGCTCGCGCCGGCCGAGGCGCTCGCTGCCGCGCGGATGGCCCTGCCGCTCGGCACCGGGATCGCCGTGGGGACGCTGCGTACGCTGGCCCGCCGTCAACTGGCGGGCAAGGGGCCACGAGTGGGCATGATCCCCGGGCCGTTGCGGAACGCGGGGCCGCATCTGCCTCCCGGGTGCACGGGGGTCGAGGCGACGCTGCTCTTTCCGGTGCTGTTGGCGGAGGCGTGGCGTTGGGGGTTGCCGGCTCAGGAGACGGAGGAGCTGCTGCCGGCGGCCGAGCGCTGTCTGCGGTGGCTGCTTGCCGCAGTGGGCGACCGGGGGCTCCTGCCGGACCCGTACCCGAGTGGGCCCGCGCGCTGCGAGACCCAGGCCCATGCCCACAGGGCCGCGCTGCTCGGCGCCGACCTGCTGGATGCCCACGGCCGCCCGGGCGGTGCCGGCCTGCGGCAGTGGGCGGAGCGGCTGCGAGGCACCTTCCGCGAGGACTTCTGGGTGGAGGACCGGGCGGGTGGCCGGCCCGCCGCGGCCTGCCTGGCCGACGGTCGCCCTGTGCCGCTGCTCACCGGCGGGGCCGCGCACCTCCTCGACACCGGGCTGCTCGGAGCGGGCGTGCTCGCGCCAGGGCTGCTGGACAAGGTGCGGACGGAGCAGCTCGCCAGGCTCCTCGGCGGGCCCGCCATGGATTCGGGGTGGGGACTGCGGAGCCTGGGCGTCAAGGAAGCGGCGTACAACCCTTTCGGACATCGTGGCGGGGCGGTCCGCGTCCATGAGACGGCGGTCGCCGTCGCGGGACTGGCCGCCGCGGGCTACGAGAAGGAGGCCAGCACGCTGCTGCGAGGGGTGATGGCCGCGGCCGAGACATTCGGCTACCGGCTGCCTGAGATGTACGCGGGGGAGCAGCGCACGGAGGGCGGTGCTCCACTGCCGCACCCCGCGGCATGCCGCCCGGCGGCCACCGCCGCGGCCGCCGGGGTGCAGCTCCTCACCGCGCTCGCCGGGATCCGGCCCGACGCCCCGTCGGGCACGGTGACGCTGAGCCCCGTCCGCAGCGCACCCCTGGGTGAGCTGGGGCTGACGGCGCTGCGCGTCGCGGGCGCCCCGTTCTCCGTTCGCGTCAGCCGACTCGGCCTCGCCATGGTCGAGGAAGCGGCCGACGGTTTGCAGCTGGGGGTGTGACTCACGGACCAAGGGGGCGATGCCGCGGAGGTGTGGCCAAGGAGAGGAGGGCCTGCGATGGGCGTGGCCTAAACCCGACGTGAGGGCCGGTGAATCCGACCGGGTCCGGATGCCGGAGGAGCTGTTTATCGTCAGGCAGACGACTATGATCGCGGCATGTCGCCCTACGACCCGTCGGCCTTCCCGCCGTTTGCTGTCACCGTCGATCTGGTCGTGCTGACCGTACGTCGTCACGCGCTCTGCGCGCTCGCCGTGCGGCGGGGCGAGTCGCCGTTCCAGGGGCGTTGGGCGCTGCCCGGCGGATTCGTGCGTGACGACGAGGACTTGTCGGCGGCCGCCGCGCGCGAGTTGGTCGAGGAGACGGGGCTGTGCGCGCACGATCCGGACTCTCCGGCCCAGGCGAACGGCGCGCACCTGGAGCAGTTGGCCACGTACGGCGATCCCAAGCGTGATCCGCGGATGCGGGTCGTCAGTGTCGCCCACCTCGCCCTCGCTCCCGACCTCCCCGCTCCGAGAGCCGGCGGCGACGCGAACAGCGCGCGCTGGGCGCCCGTCGAGGCACTGCTCAACCAGGGCGGATACGGACGTGAGGACGAGCAGGCGGCGCCGCTCGCCTTCGACCATGCGCAGATCCTGGCGGACGGCGTGGAGCGCGCCCGTTCGAAGATCGAGTACTCCTCGTTGGCGACGGCCTTCTGCCCGCCCGAGTTCACCGTCGGCGAGCTGCGCCGCGTGTACGAGGCCGTATGGGGCGTGGTGCTCGACCCGCGCAACTTCCACCGCAAGGTGACCGGCACGCCGGGCTTCCTCGTCCCCACCGGTGGCACGACCACGCGCCAGGGCGGTCGCCCCGCTCAGCTCTTCCGTGCGGGCGGCGCGACGCTGCTCAACCCGCCGATGCTGCGCCCCGAAGTCTGAGGCTCGCCGCAAGGTCCGGCCACGGCTCGCTCCGCTGGTCGTCCCGCCGTCACCTGTCCCTCACCCGTCGGTCTGGCGGCGTGCTGGACACCCGCGGCCCACACCCTGACCGAAATGCCAGAAATATCGCGTTATCTTGCTGAAGTACCCACGGGGTTCGTCCGTCCCCGACCCGGCGGACGAATTCTGGCCGTCGAGCGGTCGCACATCCCGCGAGAGAAGCGATGATCCAGGCCATCGGACTGACAAGCAATCCCCGCCAGGAGCTGCCGCCTGCCGTCGACGACGTGTCCTTCGAGGCGCGAACAGGCCGCGTGACGGCACTGCTCGGCGCGCAGGGCGCCGGTAAGACGACGGCGCTGAGGCTCATGCTCGAACTCCAACAGGGCCGAGGTGTCACCTACTTCAGAGGGCGTCCGCTGCACCGCATCACCTACCCGTCACGCGAGGTGGGCGTCCTTCTGGGCGAGGTGCCCGGCCACCCCGGCCGTACGGTCCGAGGCCAGCTGCGCATGCTGTGCGCGGCCGCAGGCGTGCCCGTCCAGCGCGCTGACGACGTACTCGAAGTGGTCGGTCTGGTGAGCCTTCGCGATCAGCGCCTCGGGACGCTCTCGCGCGGCATGGACCGCCGTCTCGGACTCGCCTGCGCGCTGCTCGCCGACCCGCACACACTCGTCCTGGACGACCCCGCCGAGGGGCTTTCGGCCCGTGAGGGCGGCTGGCTGCACGCGGTCCTGCGCGCGCACGCCGCCCAGGGCGGGACCGTCCTGTTCGCCACGGCCGACCCCAAGGAAGCCGCGCGGACCGCCGATCGTGTCGTGACGCTGGACGCCGGCCGCCTCGTGGCAGACCAGGAAGCCAGGGACTTCGCCCGCACCCGGCTGCGCCCCAGGGTCGCGGTGCGCAGCCCGCACGCGGCACGGCTCGGCGCGCTGCTGTCCAAGGAAGCCCGCGCCCGGCAGCGTTCCATCGAGGTGGTGAAGGAGGACGGCAACCGCCTCTCGGTGTACGGCAGCAACTGTGCCGACATCGGAGAGGCAGCCTTCCGTCACGGAATCCTCGTCCACCAACTCGCCGACGAGATCGGGGATGCGGGGCCTGCGGCGGCCGAGACCATCGCGCCTTCTCCCGGATCTGAATCCCGCCCCACGCCGACGCCGGTGCCCGCACCCGCCCCTGGGGTCGCCAACACAGTTGAAGCCGAAGCCGAAGCCGAAGCCGAAGCCGAAGCCGAAGCCGAAGCCAAGCCTTCACCCCAGGCTGAGACCGTGCCCGCGGAGGAGGCCGTCTCCGTCACCACGGAAACGGTCACCACCACTGCCGCCGTCACCCCCCAGCAGGCCCCCGCGGCGCCAGCTCACTTGCCGCCCCCCATCTCCGTCCGCCCTGCCCGTAGCCCCCTGCGTCCCTTGCGCTACGAACTGCGCCGCGCCGCAGGTGTAGGCACCGGCTACCTCACCACGGCCGCTGTGCTCGCCGTCTCCGCCGTGATCTGTGTGTTCCTCGCCAGGAGCGGTCACACCCCGCAGCCCTACCTGCTGGCCGCCTGGCCCCAGGAACTTCCCCTGCCGCCCGCGGCGCTTGGCGCCGGACTGCTCGGCGCCCTCGCCTTCGGTGAGGAATTCCGTCACCCCGCCCTGGCCGCCGACCGGGGCACCGTCCCCCGCCGCTTGGGGCTGCTCAGCGCCAAGTTGGCGGTCGCGGCCGCCACCGCGCTCCTGCTGAGCCTGCTCGTCCTGGTCTCCGACGCCGCTCTCCTGCACCTCGTATACGGAGAAGAGGTCGCGAAAGTTCCCGCCGACTGGCTGTCGCTGAGCGTGAGTTGGATCGCCCTGGTCGGTGGATGTGCCTGGGCGGGGGTCCTCGCCGGAGGAGTCTTCCGGTCCACCACCGCAGGACTCGCCGCGGTTCTCGCGGTTCCGATCGTCGTCGTACCGCTCGTACAGAAGGCCTTGGAGGGGCCGTCTGTGCGATCGGCGGCGGGACTTCCCGGGAGGCTGCGCGACCTCGCACTGGTGCAGTGGCCCTTCGGTGTCGAGCGATATCTGGCCGGTGGAGTACGGATGGTCGCTCAACCTGTGGGCAGCGCCCTGACGTTGTCGTTGACCGCTCTGCTCTGCGCATATCTGCTCACCGGGATGCGCGGCAGGGCGCGATGACAACCGTCCGTCGGTTCCGTTCCCGTGCTGCGCACAACTCCCCCGCAGAACGCCCATTTCTTTCCGATAAGTCGTCAATTGCGGTGGGGTAAGCGATCACCCTTTCGTGTGCTTTTCACCAAAGACCTCAAGGGACTTGGGAGCCACGCCGACAAAGGTTCCGTGAGTACCCTTGCGCACACCATGATGACCGCCGCCCGCTCCGCAGACTCCGGCCTCGCCGGGCCGGGCGATCTCGACCGCTACCCCTATGCCGAGGCCCCGGGTGCCGACCGCGTCGTCGCGCCCTCCTGGGACAGCGCCGACCACGACCTCGGCCGCGTGGGACGACGCACCGCCGGCAGTCGCGGCCGTGGACTGCACGGCCAACTCGTCCAGCAGCTCGGCCAGATGATCGTCTCCGGAGACCTCGGAGCCGACCGCCCGCTGGTCCCCGAGGAGATCGGCCAGCGGTTCGAGGTCTCCCGCACCGTCGTCCGGGAGTCGCTGCGCGTACTCGAGGCGAAGGGCCTGGTCAGCGCCAGGCCCAACGTCGGCACGCGCGTGCGTCCCGTCAGCGACTGGAACCTCCTGGACCCGGACATCATCGAATGGCGCGCGTTCGGGCCGCAGCGCGACGACCAGCGCCGCGAACTCAGCGAGCTGCGCTGGACGATCGAGCCCCTCGCCGCGCGGCTCGCCGCGGGCCACGGCCGCGAGGAGGTGCAGCAGCGGCTCGCCGACATGGTCGAGATCATGGGCCACGCCCTGAGTCAGGGCGACGGGATCACCTTCTCCCGTGCCGACGCGGAGTTCCACTCGCTGCTCATCCAGCTCGCGAGCAACCGCATGCTGGAGCACCTGTCGGGCATCGTCTCGGCCGCGCTCCAGGTCTCGGGCGGCCCGATCACCGGCTGCGACCGCCCCACCGAGGCGTCCCTGGTGCACCACTCGCGCATCGCCGACGCCCTCGGCGCGGGCGACGGCCCCGGCGCCGAGGCTGCCATGCGCCAGCTGCTCACCGTCCACCCGGAGGTGGAGCGCGTCGTGCCCGCCCCCCGCGAGCACTGACGGCCGGGTCCGCGTTCGTCCGGCCGGCTGATGCGCCTCGCGGCCCGACCTCATCACTCCGTTGGCGCGGTGGCGTCGCCGGGCTTCTGCGGGTTCCTCGGGGATCCGGCAGGGACCCGGCGACGCGGTCGTTGCGGGTCGGAGGGCCGTCAGGACTCAGGTCTGCACACCTCTGACCGTATCTGGCCGCTTTTGAGCGCTTACGGGGTGTGACTCGGGCCACGTAGATTGGGCGTAACGCTCGTCGGGGCAGCGCGATGACCTAAGAGGTGATAGCCGAGGAAGGAATACAGCAGTCGTTCACGACGCTGTGTAGCTCCCCGGCCCCGCCTGCGCCGTCGGCCCATCCCTAGTCGTCGGTCGTCGGTCCTGGTCCACAATGGACGGGGCCGGAAGCCGTTTTCCAACGTTCCGAGAGGTTGTTCGTGTCGGCCAGCACATCCCGTACGCTCCCGCCGGAGATCGCCGAATCCGTCTCTGTCATGGCGCTCATCGAGCGGGGAAAGGCTGATGGGCAGATCGCCGGCGATGACGTGCGTCGTGCCTTCGAAGCTGACCAGATTCCGGCCACTCAGTGGAAGAACGTTCTGCGCAGCCTCAACCAGATCCTCGAGGAAGAGGGTGTGACGCTGATGGTCAGTGCCGCGGAGCCGAAACGCCCCCGCAAGAGCGTCGCAGCGAAGAGCCCGGCCAAGCGCACCGCGACCAAGACCGTCGCGGCCAAGACGGCCACGGCGAAGCCGGCCACCGCGTCCGCCGCCCCCGAGGCGTCGGCCGTGGATGTCGCCGCTGAGGACGCGCCCGCGAAGAAGGTCGCCGCCAAGAAGACGACGGCGAAGAAGGCCGTCGCCAAGAAGACCGTCGCCAAGAAGGCGACGGCCAAGAAGACGTCCAAGCAGGACGACGAGATGGTGGACGACGAGGCCACTGAGGAGACGACCGCCAAGGGCAAGCCCGGTGAGGGCGAGACCACGGAGGAAGGTCCCCAGGCAGGCTTCGTGCTGTCCGACGAGGACGAGGACGACGCTCCGGCCCAGCAGGTCGCCGCGGCCGGTGCCACCGCCGACCCCGTCAAGGACTACCTGAAGCAGATCGGCAAGGTCCCGCTGCTCAACGCCGAGCAGGAGGTCGAGCTCGCCAAGCGCATCGAGGCCGGCCTGTTCGCCGAGGACAAGCTGGCGAACGCCGACAAGCTCGCGCCCAAGCTGAAGCGCGAGCTGGAGATCATCGCCGAGGACGGGCGCCGCGCCAAGAACCACCTCCTGGAGGCCAACCTCCGTCTGGTGGTCTCCCTGGCCAAGCGCTACACCGGCCGCGGCATGCTGTTCCTGGACCTCATCCAGGAGGGCAACCTCGGTCTGATCCGCGCGGTCGAGAAGTTCGACTACACCAAGGGCTACAAGTTCTCCACGTACGCCACCTGGTGGATCCGTCAGGCGATCACCCGCGCGATGGCCGACCAGGCCCGCACCATCCGTATCCCGGTGCACATGGTCGAGGTCATCAACAAGCTCGCGCGCGTGCAGCGCCAGATGCTCCAGGACCTGGGCCGTGAGCCCACCCCGGAGGAGCTGGCCAAGGAACTCGACATGACCCCGGAGAAGGTCATCGAGGTCCAGAAGTACGGCCGTGAGCCGATCTCCCTCCACACCCCCCTGGGTGAGGACGGCGACAGCGAGTTCGGTGACCTCATCGAGGACTCCGAAGCGGTCGTTCCGGCCGACGCGGTCAGCTTCACGCTCCTTCAGGAGCAGCTGCACTCCGTGCTCGACACGCTGTCCGAGCGTGAGGCGGGCGTGGTCTCCATGCGCTTCGGTCTCACGGACGGCCAGCCGAAGACCCTCGACGAGATCGGCAAGGTCTACGGAGTGACGCGTGAGCGCATCCGTCAGATCGAGTCGAAGACGATGTCGAAGCTGCGTCACCCGTCGCGTTCGCAGGTCCTGCGCGACTACCTCGACTAGTCACCGGCGCTCCACGAAGAAGACCCGAGGCCTCACGCGAGCGCCTCGGGTCTTCTGTTTGCCGACGCACCCTCCGTGACGCGTTCGCCGTGGCGCGGACGCGCGTGGCGCGGGTGCGGGGCGTGACGCACTGGATCACTGTGGGTGTTTCACGAGAACCCAGAGTGAGGAGATCGCATGCCTCGTCCTTTCGCCCGAACATTCACGGCGACGCTGGCCCTTGTGGCCCCGGTGGTGGCGCTGCCGTTGGCCTCCACGGCCCCCGCGGCCGCCGACAGCGTCGTCGTCGGGGGCGGCCCCGTACGGGTGGCCGACAGTCCCTGGGTGGTGGCGCTGTCCAGCCGTGACCGGTTCGGGGGTACGCGCTCGGGACAGTTCTGCGGAGGCGTGGTGGTCGGGCGCTCCACGGTCCTCACCGCGGCCCACTGCCTGGGGGAGGAAGTCCTCGGAGTGCGGCTGGGCGAGATGAGTGACCTGAAGGTGATCGCCGGCCGGGACGACCTGGGGAGAGCGCAGGGCCGCGAGATCGCGGTGCGCGAGGCGAAGATCAATCCGGAGTACGACAGTTCCTCGAACTCCGGCGACTTCGCGGTGCTGTCGCTGGCCAGCCCGCTTCCGCAGGGCTACGTCATCGGCATGGCGGCCACGGGGGACCAGGCGTACCAACCCGGTACGCGCGCGACGGTCTACGGGTGGGGTGACACCACGGGATCGGGTGACTACGCGCGAACGTTGCACTCCGCGCAGGTACGCGTACTGCCTGATGACACCTGCCGGGAGGCCTATCCGGGCAATTCTGACGGAAAGTACTCGGCCGCATCCATGCTGTGCGCGGGGGAACTTGAGGGCGGGCGGGACGCCTGCCAGGGGGACAGCGGCGGCCCGCTGGTCGCACGCGGGCGGCTGATCGGCCTGGTGTCGTGGGGGAGCGGCTGTGGACGGGCCGGGAGCCCCGGGGTCTACACGCGGGTCTCGAGCGCCGCGCGGGCGATGCCACTGCGCGGCTGAAAGTACGGGAGTTGTCCGCGTGGGGGGTGTGGGGCGCCGCCAGGGACCGCCGAGAAGGCGCCTGGGCGCCCCTCTGACGCGAGCGGGCGGCCGACCCTGGGGTTGGCAGGGTCGGCCGCCCGGTCACCGGCCTGGCGTGCGCCGGATCGCTCGTCGTGGGTGCGAGGTGTCAGCGATCCTCGTCGTTGGTCTCCGGGACGGCCGTCAGCCGCTCCGTCTCGTCCTGTATCTCAGCGGCGATCTTCTTGAGTTCCGGCTCGAACTTGCGGCCGTGGTGGGCGCAGAAGAGCAGTTCACCGCCGCTCAACAGGACGACGCGCAGGTATGCCTGGGCGCCGCAGCGGTCGCAGCGATCAGCGGCCGTCAGGGGGCTCGCGGGGGTCAGAACAGTAGTCACGTCGCCTCTTCTCTAGCTCGACGAGCTGTCGTACCAGGGTCAACATCCAACCAGGCCGAAAACGTTCCCGCTCGTGGCTTTTCCTCGAAGTTTTTTCCGAGGCGGCTGTCTGCTGCCGGTTGGCGGCGAATGTGCCGTATTACGTCTCTAACGTGTCGTACGGTTTCGCGCTGTCTGTCAGGTCGGTCGTCCACCGGCTGGGTTGCCGGTTGTTCATGAGGACGTGCCCGGAGCCTAAATGGTTCATGCCTGGAAGGGAACGTGACGTGCGCTTCACTCAATCGAGGGATCGAACAAGCGTGCGGCACTGGACTAGTGTGAGGAGTGACGAGGGTGGCGTTACAACGGCTCTACCAGGCCTCGGTACCCTCTGAGCGGCAACCGAAGCCGGGGCCTTACCCCAAGAGGCCCCTTTTGAAATTCAGCGAGGAGCGAACCGCGTGACCGCCGAGACGTCCGTGCCGTCCACAGCTTTGCTGACCGGAGCAGACCGGGACGGTTCCAACTACACCGCGCGGCACCTGCTCGTCCTGGAGGGGCTCGAAGCCGTTCGCAAGCGTCCTGGCATGTACATCGGGTCGACGGACAGCCGTGGCCTGCTGCACTGCCTCTGGGAGATCATCGACAACTCCGTCGATGAAGCCCTGGGCGGTTACTGCGACCACATCGAAGTCATCCTCCACGACGACGCCTCCGTAGAGGTCCGGGACAACGGCCGAGGCATCCCGGTGGATGTCGAGCCCAAGACCGGCCTCTCCGGAGTCGAGGTCGTCATGACCAAGCTCCACGCGGGCGGCAAGTTCGGCGGTGGCGCCTACGCCGCCTCCGGCGGCCTGCACGGTGTGGGTGCCTCCGTGGTGAATGCCCTGTCAGCGCGCCTGGACGTGGAGGTGGACCTCCATGGGCACACCCACTCGATCAGCTTCCGTCGCGGCGTCCCCGGGGCTTTCGCCAAGCCCGGCCCGGACGCCGACTTCGATTCGTCGGCCAAGCTGCGCAAGACCAAGAAGATCCCCAAGACGCGCACCGGCACGCGCGTGCGCTATTGGGCTGACCGCCAGATCTTCCTCAAGGACGCCAAGCTCAACCTCGAGACGCTGCACCAGCGTGCCCGGCAGACGGCCTTCCTGGTGCCGGGCCTGACCATCGTCGTACGCGACGAGTACGGTCTCGGCGAGGGCGGCACCAAGGGGGAGGAGTCATTCCGCTTCGACGGCGGAATCAGCGAGTTCTGTGAGTACCTGGCCCAGGACAAGGCTGTCTGTGACGTCCTTCGCTTCACCGGGCAGGGCACCTTCAAGGAGACCGTCCCGGTCCTGGACGACCACGGCCAGATGTCCCCCACCGAGGTCACTCGTGAGCTCGCCGTGGACATTGCCCTGCGCTGGGGCACCGGTTATGACACGACGATGCGCTCCTTCGTCAACATCATCGCCACCCCCAAGGGCGGCACCCATATGACGGGCTTCGAGCGTTCCCTCACGAAGACGATGAACGAGGTTCTGCGCTCCCAGAAGGTGCTGCGCGTCGCCGAGGACGACATCGTCAAGGACGACGCCCTGGAGGGGCTGACGGCGGTCGTCACGGTCCGTCTCGCCGAGCCGCAGTTCGAGGGCCAGACCAAGGAGGTGCTCGGCACCTCGGCGGCCAACCGCATCGTCGCCAACGTCGTCGCCAAGGAGCTCAAGGCGTTCCTGACGTCCACCAAGCGCGACGCCAAGGCGCAGGCGCGTGCCGTGATGGAGAAGGCCGTCGCCGCGGCCCGTACGCGCATCGCGGCCCGCCAGCACAAAGATGCCCAGCGTCGTAAGACGGCCCTCGAGTCGTCCTCGCTGCCCGCCAAGCTCGCCGACTGCCGCAGCGACGACGTGGAGCGCAGCGAGCTCTTCATCGTCGAGGGCGACTCGGCGCTCGGCACCGCCAAGCTGGCGCGGAACTCCGAGTTCCAGGCCCTCCTGCCGATCCGCGGCAAGATCCTCAACGTTCAGAAGGCGTCCGTCACGGACATGCTGAAGAACGCCGAGTGCGGCGCGATCATCCAGGTCATAGGGGCGGGGTCGGGCCGGACCTTCGACATCGACGCGGCGCGCTACGGGAAGATCATTCTGCTCGTCGACGCCGACGTCGACGGCGCGCACATCCGGATCCTGCTGCTCACCCTGTTCCAGCGCTACATGCGGCCGATGGTGGAGGCGGGCCGGGTCTTCGCCGCCGTGCCGCCCCTGCACCGGATCGAGCTGGTGCAGCCGAAGAAGGGCCAGGACAAGTACGTCTACACGTACTCGGACAACGAGCTGCGCGAGACGCTCCTGGAGTACCAGCGCAAGGGCATCCGCTTCAAGGACTCCATCCAGCGCTACAAGGGCCTCGGCGAGATGGACGCCGATCAGCTGGCGGAGACCACCATGGACCCCCGCTACCGCACCCTGCGGCGGGTCAACATCGGCGACCTGGACGCCGCCGAGCAGGTCTTCGACCTGCTGATGGGCAACGACGTGGCGCCCCGCAAGGAGTTCATCACGAGCTCGGCGGCGACGCTGGACCGTTCGCGCATCGACGCGTAGCGCTCGCGCGACGCAATGGTGTGTGCCGCTCGCGCGGGACGCACCCCACCGTGGGTGGAGCCCCTTGGCTCCACCCACGTTCCATTTCTGGGGGCCATTGATGCGGTCCTTCACCTGATGGGGTGAAGAGCAGGGAGAGAAGAGTCAGGGATCTTCCCGTTCTGTCCATCCTTGGGCACGCAGCCGAACAAGGCTGCGGACAAGGAGAGTTCGGTGGAGAAGCACGACGGGCGCGATGCGGGGCAGGCGCGGACCGGCGATCCGAGGGATCCCTGGTACGACGCGCTTGCGTCCGGCTGGGGTGAGTTGGACGGCACGGGTGCGCCGGCCCCCGTGGTGGCGCCCCGGGCCGCGCCGGAGCGGATCGCGAGCGCGGCCGACATCTATCTGGAGGTCCAGCGCAGTGCTGCCTTCCAGGAGGTGCGCGGCCGGTATCGGAGGTTCGTCTTCCCCGGGGTGGCCGTCTTCTTCACCTGGTACGTCGCGTACGTCGTGACCGCGACGACGGCTCCGGGGCTGATGGCGCGCCCCGTCGCCGGATCAGTGAACGTCGCGATGCTCGCCGGCCTCGGCCAGTTCCTCAGCACCTTCCTGCTGACCTGGGCATACGCCCGCCACGCCCGGCTGCGCAGGGACCACGCGGCGCTCGATCTGCGCTGGGCCGTGTTCGAGCAGAAGCGGGAACAGGAGCTGGCCCGAGGGAGCGCGCGACCGGCCCGGGGGAGCGAGCGATGACCGGGGACCACCAGACACTCGCCCTGCTGCTGTTCGGCGTGTTCGTGGCCGTCACGCTCGCCATCACGACGTGGGTGAGCCGCAACCGGCACGGCTCGGCGGAGGAGTTCTATGCGGGCGGGCGGCTCTTCTCGCCCATGGAGAATGGATTCGCCATCGCGGGCGACTACATGTCGGCCGCCTCCTTCCTCGGCATCTCCGGACTGATCGCGCTCTTCGGGTACGACGGGCTGCTCTACTCCGTGGGCTTTCTCGTCGCCTGGCTCGTCGTGCTGTTCCTGGTGGCCGAACTGGTGCGCAACTGCGGCCGGTTCACGCTCGCCGACGTCGTCGCCGCGCGGATGAAGGAGCGGCCCGTGCGCATCGCGGCGGGAACTTCCTCGGTGACCGTGTCCGTTCTCTATCTGGTGGCGCAGATGGTGGGGGCCGGCTCACTGGTCGCGCTGCTGCTCGGTGGGACGAGCGGGGCGGCGCAGGCCTGGACGGTGATCGGCGTCGGTGCGCTCATGGTCATCTATGTGTCGTTGGGAGGGATGCGGGCCACCACCTGGATCCAGATCGTCAAGGCGGTCCTGCTGATGTGCGGCGCGATCGCGCTGACCGTGCTCGTGCTCGTGCGATTCCACGGCGACTTCGACCAGTTGCTGCGGACCGCCGCCGATCGCAGCGGACACGGCAGTCAGTTCCTCGCGCCCGGGTTGAGGTACGGCGGCGACTGGACCTCGCGCCTGGACTTCATCAGCCTCGGACTCGCGCTCGTCCTCGGCACGGCCGGTCTGCCGCACATCCTCTCCCGCTTCTACACGGTGCCGACCGCGCGGGCCGCCCGTCGCTCCGTCGTCTGGTCCATCGGCCTCATCGGCAGCTTCTACCTGATGACGATCGTGCTGGGCTTCGGCGCCGCCGCGATCGTGGGCTCCGATGCGGTGCGGGGATCGAACGCCGCGGGGAACACGGCGGTTCCGCTGCTCGCGCTCGATCTGGGGGGCGGCGCGGACTCCACAGGAGGAACGGTTCTTTTTGCGATCGTCGCCGCGATCGCCTTCGCCACGATCCTCGCCGTCGTCGCCGGGATCACGCTCGCCTCCTCGGCATCGGTGGCGCACGACCTGTACGCGTCGCTGCGGCGCAAGCACGCGAAGCCGCGCAGCGAGGTGGCGGTGGCGCGCCTCGCGGCCGCCGGCATCGGGGTGGTCGCGATCGGACTGGGGCTGCTCGCCCGGGATCTGAACGTGGCGTTCCTGGTGGGCCTGGCCTTCGCGGTCGCCGCCTCCGCGAATCTGCCCGTGCTGCTCTTCTCGCTCTTCTGGCGGAACTTCACCACACGGGGAGCGGTCTGGTCGGTCTACGGCGGCCTGGTGCCCTCCCTGGTGCTCGTCCTGCTGTCACCTGTGGTCTCCGGAGGGCCGAGCTCGCTCTTCCCGGGGATGGACTTCCAGTACTTCCCGCTGGAGAACCCGGGGCTCGTCTCCATCCCGCTGGGCTTCCTGGCCGGATGGCTGGGCACCGTCACCTCCTCGGAGCCCGCGGACGAGGCCAAGCACGCGGAGACCGAGGTGCGCTCGCTCACCGGGGCGGGAGCGGCGTAACTGCCCTCCACGGGCCGCTAGGGCGCTTCTGGCGGACCCTAGGAGACGCTGGACGCCCACTCGTAGCGGTGCTCCGGGCGGCCAGTGTCGCCGTACTTGAGGCTGAGCCGGACGCGACCCGAACGCTCCAGGAGCTTCAGATAGCGCTGGGCCGTCTGGCGGCTCAGCCGGGTGCGGTCGGCCAACTCCTGGGCAGACAGGGGCCCTTCCGCGCCCATCAGGGCCCTGCGGACCAGCTCGGCCGTGGTGGGGGAGTGCCCTTTGGGCAGCTCCGGCGCCGGAGTAGCCGAGAGGGCGCCGAAGATGCGGTCGACCTCGGCCTGCTCAGCCTCGCCCCCGCCGTCCAGCGTGCGGCGCAGGGTCGCGTACGCCTCCAGCTTCGCGCGAAGTCCCGCGTAGGAGAACGGCTTGACCAGGTACTGCAGGGCTCCGTGGCGCATCGCGGCCTGCACGGTGGCGACGTCGCGCGCGGCGGTCACCATGATCACGTCGGTCTGGTGGCCGCGCTCACGCAGCGTGCGGGCCACCGCGAGGCCCGTCTCGTCCGGCAGGTAGTGGTCGAGGAGCACCAGGTCGACGGGGAGCTCCTCGATGAGCCGCAGTGCCTCGGCCGCGGTGTGGGCCTTGGCGGCTACCCGGAAGCCGGGGACCTTCTCCACGTAGGCGGCGTTGACGTCCGCGACCCGGACGTCGTCGTCCACGACGAGCACCTCGATCATCGTGTCTCCTCCGTGGGGGCCAGGCCGGACGTCGGGGCCAGTTCGGACTGGGCGAGCGCTTCGGGCAGGACGACGGTGAACTCGGCGCCCCCTTCGGGGGAGGCGTCGGCCCGCGCGCTGCCGCCCTGCCGCTCGGCGAGCCTGCGGACCAGGGCGAGCCCGATGCCGCGCTTGCCGTGCGCCGGAGGCTCCTTGGTGGACCAGCCCTCCGTGAAGATCGTCTCGCGTTGTTCGGGCGGTACGCCAGGGCCCGTGTCGCTCACCCGCAGCACTACGGAGCGCCCTTCGGTGCGCACATCGACCTCCACGCGCGCGTGCGGGGTGCCCGCCGCGGCATCGAGCGCGTTGTCGACCAGATTGCCGACGATGGTGACCAGGCCGCCGGGATCGATCAGCCGGTCGGGCAGAGCGGTCTCGCGCGGAACGGCGAGGGTGACGCCGCGCTCCGCGGCGACCGTGGCCTTGCCCACCAGGAGGGCGGCGAGCAGCGGGTCGCCGATCTTCTCCGTGATCTGCTCGGCGGTCACCCGGTGCGCGCCCGCCACCTCGCCGACGAACTCCGCCGCCTCCTCGTACATCTCGAGCTCCAGGAGGCCGAGCAGGGTGTGCATACGGTTGGCGTGTTCGTGGTCCTGCGCCCGTAGCGCGTCGATGAGGCCGCGGGTGGAGTCCAGTTCGCGGCCCAGCTGCTCCAGTTCGGTGCGGTCACGCAGGGTGGCGACGGCGCCTCCGTCGTCCGTGGGCATGCGGTTGGCGACCAGGACACGCTGGCCGCGGACGGTCAGGAGGTCGGTGCCGGTGACCCGTCCGGCGAGCACGTCGGTCGTACGGCCCGGGCCGAGCGCGGTGTCGAGCGGTTGCCCGATGGCTTCCGTCCCGAGGCCGAGGAGACGCTGGGCCTCGTCGTTGAGGAGGCGTACGCGGCCCGCGCGGTCCAGGGCCACCACGCCCTCGCGAATGCTGTGCAGCATGGCCTCGCGTTCCGCAAGGAGTGCCGAGATATCGGAGAAGGCCAGGTCACGGGTCTGCCGCTGCACCCTGCGGGAGATCAGATAGGCGGCCAGGGCGCCGACGGCGAGCGCCCCGCCCGCGTAGGCGAAGAGCCCGGGGATGGCGTGGATGAGGCGCGCGCGGACACTGTCGTACTCGATGCCCACGGAGACGGCTCCCACGATGTCTCCGTCGATGTCCCGCAGCGGCACCTTGCCGCGGGCCGAGCGGCCCAGGGTGCCGTCGTCGATCTCCATGACCTCGTCCCCGGCGAGCGCGTCGCTGGGGTCGGTGGAGACTACGCGGCCGATCTGGCCATGGTCGGTGTGGGACCAGCGCACGCCGTCCTTGTTCATGATCACGACGTACTCGGCGCCACTGGCACGCCGGATGCGTTCCGCTTCCGTCTGCACGGGCCCGTCGACGGCCGGCTCGGAGGAGCGCAGGTCCTGGGCGATCTGCGGCTGGGCGGCCGTGGTCTGGGCGATGGCGAGCGCGCGGCGCATCGCCTGGTCGTCCAGTTGATCGCTGAGCGGCGCGAGGAAGAGCCCCGTGGCGAGCACGGCGACCCCGGCGGCGATGGCCAGCTGCATGAGCAGCACCTGCGAGAACACGCGCCGCGGCAGGCCGAGGCGGAGTCGTCGGGCAGGGGAGGTCGGGCTCATGTGTACGAACGGTACGGCGAGCGGAGGGCTACTCCGAAGTCACTGTGGCGGGGATCTCCTGTGCGGCTCCGTCCCCGATCAGCCGCACCGCCACGACATCCATGCGCGCCGGGGTCGCAAGGGCCGCGCCGCAGCTCTCCGGCCTGGCCGGCTGGGAGGTCCCCTGGGCGATCGTCACGCGCCAGCGCCGTCCGTCGGTGTGGGCGACCGTCACGTCCCAGCGCGGGGCCGTGCCGGCCGTGTGGACGACGCTCAGGGCGCCCGCGGCATCCTCGCCCGTCTCGGTGCGCACCGCGAGCTCGGCGGCCTGTCCGGGGCGCTCCCAGGCGGAACTGCCCCGGCAGCCGTCGGTGACGACGCGGCCCGTACGCACCCCTTCGAGGATCTCCTTGACGGCGGCCTGGTCGGAGCGGCCGTACGCATAGCCGTAGGGCAGGACCAGCAGCGTGGGGGAGAAGCGGTGACCACCCAGATGAGTGACTTCCCAGGCGCCTTGTTCACCTGACGTGGCGAGTTCGGCGGCGAGCGGCCTGCCCAGGACCGCGCAGCAGCGGTCACGCTTGCCGTTCGTGCAGACCAGGGCGAGCGGGTCGCCGGTGTGCGGGGCCCCGAATCCGCCGTGCTCGCCCGCGCCGAGAGCCGCGAAGTCGAGGCCGAGCAGCTCCTCCGGCCTGTCCGTGACGTGTCCGCGCAGCCAGGTGTTGCCGGGCGCGGTGTGGGCCACGTACACCCGTCGGCGTGCCGAGGGGTGGCTGTCGGCATGGCGGCCGGGGCGGCGGATGAGCGCGACACGTACGCCGGTTCCCTCCGCGGCGGCCTCCAGGGCGCGGCCCACCTCCGGATCCAGGTGGCTCGAAGTGAGCGCTCTGGCGCCCCACGGGCCCGGCTGTTCAAGGAGCAGCCAGGTCCTGGCGGTGGCCGCGGTCCCCGCGAGAGGCTCGTCCAGGTCGCGCGAAGCGGTGGTGCACGTACTCACAGAGGTGAGCCTAACCTGCGCCGGGTCTGGGCTGATTCATCCCTCGTCGGGCGCGGGCATGGCCTGGGGCGGACGCAGCCCGACGTACTGCCCGCTGGGGCGCATGCGCAGCGGGCGTTCCTCGTACTCCTCCAGGGCGTGTGCGATCCAGCCGGCCGTGCGCGCCACGGCGAAGATCGTCTCGCCCGCCTCGGCGGGCATCCCGGAGGAGGCGGTCAGGACGGCGAGGGCCAGGTCGACGTTGGCGTGCAGGTTCGTATGACGGGCGGTGGTGGCCACCACGTCGCGGGCCGCCGCGAGGGCGGGGCCTGCCTCGGGGATGGTCTCCAGGAGCGCGAACAGGGCCTGTGCGCGCGGGTCGTCGCCGGGGTAGAGCCGGTGGCCGAGGCCTGGGACGCGGCGGCCCGCGCGAAGCTCGTCGGCCACTACGGGGGCCGCGCTGCCGCGGTCGAGGACGTCCAGGAGCATGCGGTGCGCGAGGCCGCTCGCCGCGCCGTGCAGGGGGCCCTCCAGGACGCCGAGGCCCGCCGACACCGCCGCGTACGGGTGGGCGCGGGCGGAGGCGGCGACGCGGACGGCGAGCGTCGATGCGGCGAGGTCGTGGTCGACGAGCAGCGCGAGCGCGGTGTCCAGGGCGTGCAGCGAGGCTTCCTGGGGCTGCCGGCCGCTCAGCCGTGCCCATAGGCGGCGGACCAGGGGGCCCTCGTCCCGGTGGGCGCGGCTCACCGGGGGCAGTGCCGCGACCAGGGTGGGGATGAGGGTGCGTGCGGTGCCGATGACGGCTTCTTCGGAGAGGTCGAAGCGGAGGGGGTCGGCCGCGGCGGCCGCGATGGCGGCCACGCGGAGTCGGTCGGTCGGGCCGCTGTGCTCGGGGAGCGCGTCCACGGCACGGCGTGCGGCGTCGGTGGTCTCCTCGGGGGCGGTGAAGCGGATTCCGGGGCGCATGACGCCTGTCCACAGCCACTCGGCGACCTCTTCGTAGGAGTGCGCCAGGGAGAGTTCCGTCGCGTCGACGCCGCGGTAGTAGTAGCGGTCCTTGTCGATGAGGGTGATGCGGGTGCGGACGGAGAGTTCGCTGCTCGCGGAGGTGGCGGCGGGTTCGCGGCGGTTCTTGCGGGCGAGCGACTCGACTTCTTTGGCGTCGAAGGTGCTGCCTCGGGAGCCGGGGCCACGGCGGCTGCTGAGCTGGCCCCGGCTCACGTAGGCGTACACGGTCTCCGGCTTCACGCCGAGCAGTTCCGCGGCCTCGCGGGTGCTCAGGCGTCGGCCTTCCTTCGGGTTGGCCTCTTGATCCGTCATGGGCAATACCGTATCCACTCTGGCTGTATGTTGATTGAATCAATATTGACAGTGACTCAGTCAAGCATGGACAGTCGAATCAAGTCCAGGGAGGAAGTCGAGGAAGAACATGCCGATCAATTACTCCACCACCACCCCTACGGGCCCCACCGGTTCCGTGGAGGTTCCCCGCGGGCTCGCGGGCGTCGTCGTGACCGAGACCCGGCTCGGGGACGTCAGGGGATACGAGGGCTTCTACCACTACCGCCAGTACTCGGCCGTCGAGCTCGCGCAGAGCCGCGGCTTCGAGGACGTCTGGCACCTGATGTTCCAGGGCGAGCTGCCGGATGCGGGGCAGCGGGCCGCCTTCGCGGCGGAGACCGCGGGGCTTCGCCACCTGCCGGATGAGGTGCGTGCCGCGCTGCCCGCCATAGCCCGCGCCAGCGCTCTGTCGGGGCCGCTCTCCGGGCTGCGTACGGCGCTGTCGCTCTTCGGTGCGGCGAAAGGATTCCGCCCGGTGTACGACATCGACGCCGAACGGCGCCGTGCCGACGCGCTCGCCGCGTCCGCTGTCGTGCCGACCCTGCTCACGGCGCTGTACCGGCTCGGTCAGGGGCTCGATCCCGTGGAGCCGCGCGAGGACCTCTCGTACGCGGCCAACTACCTCTACATGCTGACGGGTTCGGAACCGGACCCGGATCGGGCGAGGGCGATCGAGCAGTACTTGATCTCAACCATTGATCACGGCTTCAACGCGTCCACCTTCACGGCGAGGGTGATCACTTCGACCGGTGCGGATGTGGCTGCCTGCCTGGTGGGGGCCGTGGGTGCGCTGTCAGGTCCGCTGCACGGTGGGGCGCCGAGCCGCGCGCTGGACACGCTGGATGCCATCGGCACGCCCGATCGCATCGACGGCTGGATACGCGAGCGGGTGCTCGCGGGGGACCGGATCATGGGCTTCGGCCACCCCGTGTACCGCACGGAGGACCCGCGGTCACGCATGCTGCGGGGGATCGCGCAGCACTTCGGTGGCCCGATGGTGGACTTCGCGGTCGAGGTCGAACGCCAGGTGGAGGCGATCCTCGCCGAACTGAAGCCGGGCCGCGAGCTGCACACGAACGTGGAGTTCTACGCGGGGGTCGTCATGGAACTGTGCGGGCTGCCGCGGGAGATGTTCACTCCCACGTTCGCGGCGGCGCGGGTGGTGGGCTGGGGCGCCAATGTGCTTGAGCAGGCGGAGGACTCGAAGATTATTCGGCCGGCGGCTCGGTATGTGGGGGTGGGGGCGCCGGTTCCGGTTCCGCCGAGGTCGTGAAATAAGGAGAGGTCCGGCACCGGGGTGGTGCCGGACCTTTCATTCAGTCGGCCTGCGGCCTCACTCCGTCTGGTTCTGCGGAGGCGGATCGGAGGAGGCAGGGGGTGCGGAGGCCGGGGGCGGAGGCGCATTCTTGCGGCTGATGAGAACGCCGATCACGGTTGCGGCCGCCGTCACTGACGCGGCTACGGCCACGATCACGTCGGTCACGGTTATATCCAGGAGACTCATGTCGCTGCTCACACATCCGGGATGTCGACTTTGGCGCGGATGAGTGTTTCGCGGCTGACCACCACGATCCGCTCGTAGTCGGCGCGTCCGGCGTCGGGTGGCAGCTCACCGTCGAGCTTGTCCGTCGCCTCTGTGCCGATCACGGCGAAGTTGCCGTCGGCCAGCTCGAAGATGTCGGGGCATGTCTCCCCGGAGAGACTGCCTCTGGCGCGTGGGGGCACACCGATGCGACGCACGATCTTCAAGAAAATCCCGGTCCTTGTTGGAGCAGTAGGGGTGAGAACGGGGTCACCGTAGTCGTTCATAGCCCCTAAGTAATGCGCTCCTTGCTCCAACTGGACCCACCCGTAGGGATGTTCGCCCGGCTGTCGGGCTCTACTCGGGCGGAGGTTCGCCCACCACCCACCACTCTTCGGTGTCGGGGTCCTCCAAGTCGTGGATGAGACCGTCCATCATGAAGCCCACTTTGGCCTCGTCAGAAGCGTCTCCCAGGCTCGCCCGATGGTGACGGGTCGCCTCCCAGTACTCACGGAACAAGGGGTTCCGGCAGATCACCCGGAGATGCCCGTGGAGCTCTTCCCAATTGACGATTCCGATGCGATAGGCGAGGAGGGCGTTCGTGTACATGGCGTTGGCGAAGAGGTACTGGCGCCGTGTCGTGGGCGGCGCCTCCACGGTGCTGAGTACTGCGGCCAGATCCGGATCGTCCATTGCCTTGCTGAGCAGGTAGAACTGCAGCCGCTGCTGCTGGGCCAGCTCGGTGGGGCGGTCCTGAGGCTGCTCCATGCGGTCGATTCGCGAGCGCAGTTCCTCGTACCTCCGCTGCTGTGCGACCAGCAGCGCACAGGTGGCGGTCACGCAGGCGAGCCCAGCCACCGTGGCCGAGCCCACTCCCCGCCGTATCCAAATATTTTGTGTGGCCATGTCAACCCCCGAATCAGGCGACCGTCCGCCGGTCGTCGTGTGCGGGTCGACAGAAAGCGGACCGGCGAGCGATGGGCGGCGCGCTTGCCGTCTCCCAGGGTGCCGAGCGGCTCTGATCGGCGGGGAGGCGGAGAGGAGGCGCACGAGGGCATCGGTGGTCGCACGTCCCGGCGCCGTGCCAGATGTGTGCCCCGCCTGCGCCGCTAACAATCGTTCACTTCGCAGTGCTTCTACGCGCACATATCCTGGGGCGGTCTTCATTCGCCGTGTCGGATCCGGAGAGGCCGTACGTGAGCAAGCCGCAGATCCCGGTCATCGTCCTCGCCGGCTTTCTCGGTTCGGGGAAGACGACCCTGCTCAATCATCTGCTTCATCGCAGCGGTGGCAGTCGTATCGGGGCGATCGTCAATGACTTCGGGTCCATCGAGATCGACGCCATGGCCGTTGCCGGGCAGCTCGGGGACTCCACCGTTTCGCTCGGCAACGGGTGTCTGTGCTGTGCCGTGGACGCCAGTGAGCTCGACGAGTATCTGGAGCGGCTTGCCCGGCCCTCCGCCTCGATCGATGTCATCGTCGTCGAGGCCAGTGGGCTTGCCGAGCCGCAGGAGCTCGTGAAGATGGTGCTCGCCAGCGAGAATCCGCACATCGTGTACGGGGGGCTGGTTGAGGTTGTCGATGCCGTTGAGTTCGACTCGACCCGGCAGCGGCATCCCGAAGTCGACCGGCACATCGGGATCGCGGATCTCGTTGTCGTCAACAAGGTCGACCGGGTGGTGGAGAGCGAGCGGGAGCGGGTGCTGGGGCTGGTCCGTGAGCTCGGCGGTCGTGCCGCTGTCGTTCCCGCCTCCTACGGGCGCGTCGACATTGAGTTGCTCCTTGATCGGAAGCCCGTGGGGGAACGCCTTGGGCAGCTCTCCTTCGACGACCTGCATCAGCATGAGCACGACGTGAGCGGCAACCACCACGACCACCTGCACTCCGCCTACGAAAGTCTCTCCTTCTCCTCCGAAGTGCCCATGAGCCCCCGCCCCTTCATGGCCCTCCTCGACAGTCGGCCCGAGGGGCTCTACCGCATCAAGGGGTACGTCGATTTCGGCGCCGCCGACCCGCGCAACAAGTACGCCGTGCACGCCGTGGGGCGGTTTCTGCGGTTCTACCCGGAGCCGTGGGCCGCGGGGGAGGCCCGGCTGACCCAGCTCGTTCTGATCGGGGCCGGGATCGACGTACCCGCCCTGGAGAAGGAGCTTGAGGCCACCCGTGAGTACGCCCCACACGCCGGCGCCGATGAGCGCAGCATGTGGGGCGTGCTTCGGTACGTCCAGGAGCCGCAGGAGCTGCAGGACCCGCAGGAGCTGCAGGACCCGCAGGGCGAGTGATTACGCCGGGCCCGCCACCGCCGCCACCGGCTTCGCCAGGGAGACGCCCGAGCCGTCGCGGCGCGGGTCGATCTCCGGCAGCTCCGCCGGCAGGCCGCTGCGCTGGGCCGCGAGCGGTGGCGTCGGGCCCGCCCACGCGAAGCTCAGGCAGTCCTCGCCCTTCAGGAAGCGCTGGACACGGACGCCACCCGTGGCGCGGCCCTTGCGGGGGTACTGGTCGAACGGCGTGACCTTCGCCGTCGTCTGCACCGAGTCGTCGAGCGTGCCGCGCGAGCCCGCCACCGTGAAGACCACGGCGTCGACGGCCGGGTCCACCGCCACGAAGGAAATGACCTTGACGCCGTCCGCGAGCTTGATGCCCGTCATGCCGCCCGCGGGGCGGCCTTGCGGGCGCACCTGTGAGGCTTGGTAGCGCAGCAGCTGCGCGTCGTCCGTGATGAAGACCAGGTCCTCCTCGCCCGTGCGCAGCTCGGCCGCGCCGACGATCCGGTCACCGTCCTTGAGGGTGATGACCTCAAGCTCTTCCTTGTTGGACGGATAGTCCGGGACGACGCGCTTGACCACGCCCTGTTCGGTGCCGAGGGCCAGGCCCGGTGAGGACTCGTCCAGGGTCATCAGGCAGATCAGCTTCTCGTCCGCCTCCAGGGAGAGCAGCTCCGAGACCGGGGCGCCTCCGGAGAGGTTCGGTGCCGAATGCGTCTCCGGGAGCTGGGGGAGGTCCACCACGGAGAGGCGCAGCAGGCGTCCCCCAGAGGTCACCGCGCCCACCTCGCCCCGCGCGGTCGCGGGCACGGCGGAGACGATCACGTCGTGCTTGACGCGCTTGGTGTCGCTCTCGGCGAACGGCTCGCCGTTGGCCGTACGGGCCAGGAGGCCGGTCGAGGAGAGGAGCACGCGGCACGGGTCGTCCGCCACCTGGAGCGAGACGGTGGGTGCCGGAGTGCCCGCCGACTCCAGGAGGACCGTGCGCCGGTCCGTTCCGAACTTCTTCGCCACGGCGGCCAGTTCGGCGGAGACCAGCTTGCGCAGCTCGGCGTCCGACTCCAGGATGCGGGTCAGCTCCTCGATCTCGGCCTTGAGCTTGTCGCGCTCGGACTCCAGCTCGATGCGGTCGAACTTGGTGAGGCGGCGCAGCGGCGTGTCGAGGATGTACTGCGTCTGGACCTCGCTCAGCGAGAAGCGCTCCATCAGGCGCTCCTTGGCCTGCGCGGAGTTTTCGCTGGAGCGGATGAGGCGGATGACCTCGTCGATGTCCAGGAGGGCGACAAGGAGACCCTCGACCAGGTGCAGCCTGGCCTGCTTCTTGCCGCGGCGGAACTCGCTGCGGCGGCGCACGACGTTGAAGCGGTGGTCGAGATAGACCTCGAGCAGTTCCTTGAGGCCGAGCGTGAGGGGCTGGCCGTCCACCAGGGCCACGTTGTTGATGCCGAAGGACTCCTCCATCGGCGTCAGCTTGTAGAGCTGTTCCAGGACGGCCTCCGGGACGAAGCCGTTCTTGATCTCGATGACCAGGCGCAGGCCGTGCGAGCGGTCCGTGAGGTCCTTGACGTCGGCGATGCCCTGCAGCTTCTTGGAGCCGACCAGGTCCTTGATCTTCGAGATGACCTTCTCGGGGCCCACGGAGAAGGGCAGTTCGGTGACGACCAGGCCCTTGCGGCGCGCGGTCACGTTCTCGACGGCCACCGTGGCGCGGATCTTGAAGGTGCCGCGGCCCGACTCGTACGCGTCCTTGACCCCGGAGAGGCCGACGATGCGGCCGCCCGTGGGCAGGTCGGGGCCCGGCACGAAACGCATCAGCGTCTCCAGGTCGGCCCCGGGGTGCTTGATCAAGTGGCGGGCCGCGGCGATGACCTCGCCGAGGTTGTGCGGCGGCATGTTCGTCGCCATGCCGACGGCGATGCCCGAGGCGCCGTTGACCAGGAGGTTCGGGTAGGCCGCCGGGAGGGTGACCGGCTCCTGCTCCTGGCCGTCGTAGTTCGACTCGAAGTCGACCGTGTTCTCGTCGATCGACTCCGTCATCAAGGACGTCGCGTCGGCCATCTTGCACTCGGTGTACCGCATGGCGGCCGGCGGGTCGTCGTTGCCGAGGGAGCCGAAGTTGCCGTGGCCGTCCACCAGCGGCAGGCGCATGGAGAAGGGCTGGGCCATGCGCACCAGGGCGTCGTAGATCGACGCGTCGCCATGGGGGTGCAACTTACCCATGACCTCGCCGACGACGCGGGCGCACTTCACATAGCCGCGTTCGGGGCGCAGGCCCATCTCGCTCATCTGATAGACGATGCGCCGGTGCACCGGCTTCATGCCGTCCCGGGCGTCCGGCAGGGCGCGCGAGTAGATGACCGAATACGCGTACTCGAGGAAGGAGCCCTGCATCTCGTCGACGACGTCGATGTCGAGGATCTTCTCCTCGAACGAGTCATCGGGCGGCGGGGTCTTCGTGCTGCGGCGGGCCATCGCTGCTGCGGCTCCTTCAGGGTGTCTGCCAGGGCATCAAAGGGATCTGACGCCGACCATTGTGGACTGTCCCACTGACAACGCCGACCACGACCCGGACTTCGGGGCCGACTACGCCGAGCGCGGAGCGGGAACTTCACAGGTTGTCGGCACGCTTGCATACAGTGTCAGGACTGGCAGAATTTCCAGCTTTTCGCGATCGAAGGGACGTACATGCCCATGGGTCACACGGCCACAGCCGAGGCCGGCTCCGGCGGCCTGACAGCGACCGAGCACCGGCTGTCCAACGGCCTGCGCGTGGTGCTCTCCGAGGACCACCTGACCCCGGTCGCCGCGGTCTGCCTCTGGTACGACGTCGGTTCGCGCCACGAGGTCAAGGGGCGTACGGGCCTCGCGCACCTCTTCGAGCACCTCATGTTCCAGGGTTCGAAGCAGGTGCAGGGCAACGGCCACTTCGAGCTCGTGCAGGGTGCGGGCGGTTCCCTCAACGGCACCACGAGCTTCGAGCGCACGAACTATTTCGAGACCATGCCCACACACCAGCTCGAGCTGGCCCTGTGGCTGGAAGCCGACCGCATGGGCTCGCTGCTCTCCGCGCTCGACGAAGAATCCATGGAGAACCAGCGCGACGTCGTCAAGAACGAGCGCCGCCAGCGCTACGACAACGTTCCGTACGGCACGGCGTTCGAGAAGCTGACCGCCCTCTCGTACCCCGAGGGCCACCCCTACCACCACACTCCGATCGGCTCCATGGCCGACCTGGACGCGGCGACGCTGGAGGACGCGCGGGCGTTCTTCCGTACCTACTACGCGCCCAACAACGCGGTCCTGTCGATCGTCGGCGACATCGACCCGGAGCAGACCCTCGCCTGGGTCGAGAAGTACTTCGGGTCCATTCCCTCGCACGACGGCAAGCAGCCGCCGCGCGACGGCTCGCTGCCCGACACGATCGGGAAGGAGCTGCGCGAGGTCGTCGAGGAAGAGGTCCCCGCCCGCGCCCTGATGGCCGCCTACCGCCTCCCGGAGGACGGCACGCGCGCGTGCGACGCGGCCGACCTGGCGCTGACGGTCCTCGGCAGCGGCGAGTCGTCCCGGCTCTACAACCGCCTCGTGCGCCGCGACCGCACCGCCGTGGCGGCCGGTTTCGGCCTGCTGCGGCTCGCCGGCGCTCCCTCGCTCGGCTGGCTGGACGTGAAGACGTCCGGTGACGTCGAGGTGCCCGTCATCGAGGCCGCCGTCGACGAGGAGCTCGCCCGCTTCGCGGAAGAGGGCCCCACCGAGGAGGAGATGGAGCGCGCCCAGGCACAGCTGGAGCGCGAGTGGCTCGACCGCCTCTCCACGGTGGCGGGCCGCGCGGACGAACTCTGCCGGTACGCCGTCCTGTTCGGCGACCCGCAGCTCGCCCTCACCGCCGTCGGGCGCGTCCTCGACGTGACCGCCGAAGAGGTCAAGGCGGCAGCGGCGGCCCGCCTGCGCCCCGACAACCGCGCGGTGCTCGTGTACGAGCCCATCGACGGCACCGCGGGCGCCGAAGCCACCGACGAGGACGAAGAGGAGGCGGCGAAGTGACCGAGGCCGCAACGATGCAGTTCCATCCGCAGCCCCAGGCGGGCGACGCACGGCCGTGGGCCTTCCCCGCGCCCGAGCGCGCCACCCTGGACAACGGCCTCACGGTGCTGCGCTGCCACCGCCCCGGCCAGCAGGTCGTCGCGGTGGAGGTCCACCTGGAGGCGCCGCTCGACGCCGAACCCGCGGGCCTCGACGGCGTCGCCACCATCATGGCGAGGGCCTTCAACGAAGGCACGGACAAGCACTCCGCCGAGGACTTCGCCGCCGAACTCGACCGCTGCGGCGCCACCATGGACGCGCACGCCGACCACCCCGGCGTACGCGTCTCGCTCGAAGTCCCGGTCTCCCGCCTCCCGAAGGCGCTCGGCCTGCTCTCCGACGCCCTGCGTGCCCCCGCCTTCGCGGACAGCGAGATCGAGCGCCTCGTGCGCAACCGCCTGGACGAGATCCCGCACGAGGCCGCGAACCCGGGGCGCCGCGCCGCCAAGGAGCTCTCCCGGCAGCTCTTCCCGGCGACCTCCCGCATGTCGCGCCCCCGTCAGGGCACCGAGGAGACGGTCACGGCCATCGACTCGGCGGCGGTTCGCACCTTCTACGAGAAGCACGTGCGGCCCGCCACGGCGACCGCCGTCGTCGTGGGCGACCTGACCGGCGTCGACCTGGACGCCGTTCTCGCCGACACCGTCGGCGCCTGGACGGGAGGCACCGCCGAGCCGCGTCCGGTGCCCCCCGTGACCGCGGACGACACCGGGCGTGTCGTCATCGTGGACCGCCCCGGAGCGGTCCAGACGCAGCTGCTCATCGGCCGCGTGGGACCGGACCGCCACGACCGCGTCTGGCCCGCGCAGGTGCTCGGCACGTACTGCCTCGGCGGCACCCTCACCTCACGCCTGGACCGCGTCCTGCGCGAGGAGAAGGGATACACCTACGGCGTACGGTCGTTCGCCCAGGTCCTGCGTTCCGCACCGGACGGCACCGGCGCCGCGATGCTCGCCATCAGCGGCTCCGTGGACACCGAGTCCACGGGCCCGGCGCTCGACGACCTGTGGAAGGTCCTGCGCACCCTCGCGGCCGACGGCCTCACGGACGCCGAGCGCGATGTCGCCGTGCAGAACCTGGTGGGCGTCGCCCCGCTCAAGTACGAGATGGCGGCGTCCGTCGCGGCCACCCTCGCCGATCAGGTCGAGCAGCACCTGCCGGACGACTTCCAGGCGCAGCTGTACCGCCAGTTGGCCGCGACCGGCACCGTGGAGGCCACTGCCGCCGTCGTGAGCGCCTTCCCGGTGGACCGCCTGGTGACGGTGCTCGTCGGTGACGCCGCGCAGATCGAGGAGCCCGTCAGGGCGCTCGGCATCGGTGAAGTGAGTGTCGTCACCGGCTGAGCATGGTGACAGGCTGAGTGACAGTCAGGACATATCGGGACCCCAGTGGCTGAGATTAACCACTGGGGTCCTCATATGTCCGAATTGGTATGGAGGTTACGTGTCTGACCTGTGGCGTGCGCTACAAAAGCTCTGATCCGTTTGTCGTTTGAAAGATGGCCCGCTTAGCGTCATCCCGGCTGTTCGTCATGCAGTAGTCGCACCCGCGGCACCGGACAGTCATCGCCGAGTCCCCGTACGGCGCGAGCCAGGGGAGCCGGGGACCCACATGTCCCCTTGGGGTGAATCGGGAACCTTGCCGTCAGGTGAGGGACTCGTAGGAGACCTTCCTGCTCCGAACCCGTCAGCTAACCCGGTAGGCGAGAAGGAAGGAAAGGATCAGCCGCTTCATGGCGTTCACCCGTGCCACCGGGAAGCACCGTCGCCCGAGCCGCCTCACGCGTACCACCGCGAACGTGGCGGGCGTCGCAGCCCTCACCACCACCGGTGTCATCGGAGGCCTGGCCGCTCCGGCGCTCGCCGCCGACGACGCGGCGGCCCTTGAGCACACCGGCCTGACCCAGGCCATCTCCGTCGGCGACTCGCTCGCCGAGAGCATCGACGCGCAGGCCGCCGCCCAGCAGCAGGCCGCCGACGACGCCGCGGCCGCCAAGAAGGCCGAAGAGGCCGCCAAGAAGAAGGCCGAAGAGGCGAAGCGCAAGGCCGAGGCCGAGGCGAAGGCCAAGGCCAAGAAGGAGCGCGAGGCCAAGGAGCGCGCCGCTCGCGAGGCCGAGCGCAAGCGCCTCAACAGCTACGTCTCCCCGATCTCCGGTTCGTACGTCTCCACGGGCTACCAGACCGGCGGCGCCATGTGGTCCTCCGGCAGCCACACCGGCGTCGACTTCCACGCCGCGTCCGGCACCTCGGTCCACGCGGTCGGCTCCGGCACCGTCGTCGAGGCCGGCTGGGGCGGCGCCTACGGCAACAACGTGGTCATCAAGATGAACGACGGCACGTACACCCAGTACGGCCACATGTCGTCCCTCGGTGTCACGGTCGGCCAGGCGGTCACTCCGGGCCAGCAGATAGGCCTCTCCGGCTCCACCGGCAACTCCAGCGGCCCGCACCTGCACTTCGAGGCCCGCACCGGCGCGGACTACGGCACGGACATCGACCCCGTCTCGTACCTCCGCTCGCACGGCGTTAACGTCTGATTCCGGCGGTCTGATCCCCGCGGTCGACGGCGGACGCACGCAGCGCCACTGATTCACCGAAAGCCCCGGCTCGTCGAGAGCCGGGGCTTTCGTCGTTCCCGTATCTCCTTTGGCCAAAAGTATCCCTGGATTTCGGCCTGCCGTCGGAAATTCGGCCGTCCTGCAATAGAGTCGCAGAACAGGCGTCGATCGACCGCGTTACGCGGGGATTAAGGCGGAGGTCAGTCATGCGCATTCCCGCGCACTCGGTATGCACGGCCATCCGGGACGACATCGTGTCCGGTGTCTACGAACGGGGTGGCCGGCTCACCGAGGAACTGCTCGCGCGCCGCTACGGAGTCTCCCGCGTCCCGGTGCGCGAAGCCCTGCGCACCCTTGAGGCGGAGGGCTTCGTCGTCACGCGCCGGCACGCGGGCGCGTGCGTCGCGGAGCCCACCGAGCAGGAGGCCGCCGACCTCCTGGAGATCCGCGCGCTCCTGGAGCCGCTGGGCGCGGCCCGCGCCGCCCAGCGTCGCACGGAGGCGCATCTGAAGGTCCTGCGCGGTCTCGTCAGGCTCGGCCAGGAGCGGTCGAGGCGCGGCCAGAGCGAGGATCTGCGCTCCCTGGGCGGCTGGTTCCACGAGACGCTCGCCCAGGCGTCCGGCAGCCCGGGCCTCACGGCACTGCTCACCCAGCTCCGGCACAAGATCGCCTGGATGTACGTGGTCGAGACGGCGGCCGCTCCCGCCGAGACCTGGGCCGAGCACGCCGCGATCGTCGACGCGGTCGCTCGCGGGGACGCGGAACGGGCCCGCGCGCTCACCGCTCAGCACACGGAGCGGACGGCCGCCGCGCACCGGCCGCGCTTCGTGCGCCATCTCTCCGGTGTGAGGGGTTCGCAACATTCCGTAAACACGGTGGGTCTGCGGCTTTAACAGAGGCGCCGTATACAAAGAAGTGGAAAGAAGCGCTATTGAGGGGGGCGTTATTTCTGCTGCCCGAATACTGCCCGAATAGCAGTGGAAAAACGCCGAAGGGCCCGCCCCTATTTCGGGGGCAGGCCCTTCGGCGTATGAGTACCAGTCTTTACTAGACGGTCTCGGGGAGTTCCTCGAGGCCGTCCGCGACCAGCTTCGCCAGACGGTCGAGGGCGGCGTCCGCACCCTCGGCCTCGGAGGCGAGCACGATCTCCTCGCCGCCCTGCGCGCCCAGACCGAGCACCGCGAGCATGGAGGCGGCGTTCACGGGGTTGCCGTCAGCCTTGGCGATCGTCACGGGGACGCCGGCGGCGGTGGCCGCGCGGACGAAGATGGAGGCGGGTCGGGCGTGAAGGCCCTCGGCCCAGCCGACGTTGACGCGGCGCTCAGCCATGTGTTGCTGCCCTTCCAGGTGTCTCACACTTGTCTAGACCAGTGTCTCATGCCGTCACGAGTGCTCCGCCGGCTGTTCGACGTCTCCTAGCCTGCCCCGGCCAAGGCACCCCCGCGACCCGTACCCTGGGCCCATGCAGACCCCGTCGGACCGGCACGCATACCCCTCCCACTGGGAAGCGGACGTCGTCCTGCGTGACGGAGGCACCGCCCGGATCAGGCCGATCACGGCCGAGGACGCGGACCGCCTGGTCAGCTTCTACGAACAGGTCTCGGACGAGTCGAAGTACTACCGCTTCTTCGCGCCCTACCCCCGCCTGTCCGCCAAGGACGTGCACCGCTTCACCCATCACGACCAGGTGGACCGGGTGGGTCTCGCGGCCACCGTGGGCGGCGAGTTCATCGCCACCGTCCGCTTCGACCGCATCGACGAGCGCGGCATGTCCGCCAGCGCGCCCGCCGACGAGGCCGAGGTCGCCTTCCTCGTGCAGGACGCCCACCAGGGCAGGGGAGTGGCCTCCACCCTTCTCGAACACATCGCCGCCGTAGCCAGGGAGCGCGGCATCCGCCGTTTCGCCGCCGAGGTGCTGCCCGCGAACACCAAGATGATCAAGGTGTTCACGGATGCGGGCTACCAGCAGAAGCGCAGCTTCGAGGACGGCGTCGTACGGCTCGAGTTCGATCTGGAGCCGACCGACCGCTCGCTCGCCGTGCAGCGCGCCCGCGAGCAGCGGGCCGAGGCGCGGTCGGTGCAGCGGCTGCTCACGCCGAAGTCGGTCGCGGTGATCGGCGTCGGACGCACGCCGGGCGGCGTGGGGCGCAGCGTCCTGCGGAACCTGCGCGAAGCGGGCTTCACGGGACGGCTGTACGCGGTGAACAGTGCGTTCGACTTCGAGGCGGGGGAGAGCACCGAGGTCGACGGGGTGCCCGCGTACCGCTCCGTGCGGGACATCGACGAGGCCGTCGAGCTCGCCGTGGTCACCGTGCCCGCCGAGCGGGTGCCGCAGGCCGTCGACGAGTGCGGGGAGCGTGGCGTGCTCGGGCTCGTCGTGATCTCCGCCGGGTACGCGGAGAGCGGCCCCGAAGGGCGGGAGCGGCAGCGTGAACTGGTGCGCCAGGCTCGGTCGTACGGCACGCGCATCCTCGGCCCGAACGCCTTCGGGGTCATCAACACGTCGCCGGACGTGCGGCTCAACGCGTCGCTGGCCCCGCACCCTCCCGAGCGCGGCAGGATCGGCCTCTTCACGCAGTCCGGCGCGATCGGCATCGCGCTCCTCTCCGGCCTGCACCGGCGTGGTGCGGGCCTGTCGACCTTCGTGAGCGCGGGCAACCGCGCGGATGTGTCCGGCAACGACGTCCTGCAGTACTGGTACGAGGACCCGGACACCGATGTCGCCCTGATGTACCTCGAATCCATCGGCAACCCGCGCAAGTTCACGCGGCTCGCCCGGCGCGCGGCGACGGCGAAGCCGCTGGTCGTGGTGCAGGGGGCGAAGCACAGCGGGATCGCGCCCACGGGGCACGCGGTGCAGGCCACGCGGCTTCCGTATGCCACGGTGTCGGCGCTGCTCCGCCAGGCCGGGGTCATCCGGGTCGACACCGTGACGGAGATGGTGGACGCGGGGCTGCTGCTCGCGGGGCAGCCGTTGCCCTCCGGGCCGCGGGTGGCGATCCTCGGGAACTCCGAGTCGCTCGGGCTACTCACGTACGACGCGTGTGTCGCCGACGGGCTTCGGCCGCTGCCGCCGGTGGATCTGACCACGGGGGCCACTCCCGCGGACTTCCGCGCGGCGCTCGCCGACGCCCTGTCGGACGACGCCTGCGACGCCGTGATCGTCACCGCCATTCCCTGGGTGGGGGAGGACGGGGCCACGGGGTCGCCCGAGGGGGAAGAGCTTGCGGCTGCGCTGCGGGCGGCTGCTGCCGGGTGCCCCGCGAAGCCGGTAGCCGTGGTCCACGTGGAACTCGGCGGCCTCGCCGAAGCGTTGGCCGCCGCGACGCGTACTCGCCCTGACGCTGCGGAACGCCTGCCCACAGCGACGGCGGCCAAGGAGGGCAGGCCCGCGGCGGGGGCGCCCGCAGCGGCGGCGGAGACAGCGGGCAGGCCCCCGGCTGCCTCCGAACCCAGCCCCAGCCCGGCGCAGCCGTACCGCATCCCCGCCTACCCCGCCGCCGAGCGTGCCGTCCGGGCCCTCGCCGAAGCCGTGAAGTACGCCCAGTGGCGGCGCGAGGCCAAGGAACCCGGCAAGGTGCACGAGTACGAGGACATCGACGAGAGCGGCACCGCCCGGCGGATCGACGAGCTGCTCGCCGCGCAGGACGACCCGCGCGGCGCCACCCTCGGTCAGGACGACGCCCGCGAACTGCTCGGGCTGTACGGCATCGACGTACGGGACGCCCGGCCCGCGCCCGACCCGGACGCGGCCGTCGCCGCCGCCCGCGCGCTCGGCTACCCCGTGGCCCTCAAGACCACGGCCCCGCACCTGCGCCACCGCGCCGACCTCGGCGGCGTCCGGCTCGACCTGGCGGACGAGGAACAACTGCGCCGGGCCTACGCCGAATTGACCCGCGCCTTCGGCAAGCCCGCCGAGCTGCGGCCCGTCGTGCAGGCGATGGCACCCCGCGGCGTCGACACCGTCGTCCGCGCGGTCATCGACCCGGCGGCCGGAGCGGTGCTCTCGTTCGGGCTCGCCGGCGCCCCGTCCGAGCTGCTCGGCGACACCGGGCACCGCCTCGTCCCGGTCACCGAGCGCGACGCGGGTTCCCTGGTCAGGTCCATCCGGACCGCCCCGCTCCTCTTCGGCTGGCGCGGTTCGGCGCCGGTCGACACCCCGGCACTCGAAGAGCTGCTCCAGCGGGTCTCGCGCCTCGTGGACGATCACCCCGAGGTGGTCGCCGTCTCCCTGGAGCCCGTGGTCGTCGCCCAGCGCGGCCTCTCCGTGCTCGGCGCCTCCGTGCGGCTCGCGCCCCCGCCGGCCCGCGGCGACCTCGGCCCGAGGGCCCTGCCCGGGTACTGAGGCGGCCAGTGGGGCACCGTGCGCCCTCCGTCGGGTCGTAGGATGGACGGCATGGCAAAGACCGGTACGACGACCCAGGGGCTGCGCGCGGCGATCGAGCGCAGCGGCTACTACCCGGCCCTCGTGGCCGAGGCGGTGGAGGCCGCGATCGGCGGCGAACCCATCGGGTCCTACCTGGTCCACCAGGAGACCACGTTCGACGCGAACGAAGTGCGCCGGCACGTGACGGTCCTCGTCCTGACGGGCACGCGCTTCATCGTCAGCCACACCGACGAGCAGGCCGCGGACAGCACCTCTCCGACGCCGTACGCGACGACCTCCACGGAGTCCGTGAAAATCGGCCGGATCTCGTCCGTGGTCGTCAGCCGCGTCGTCGCCAACCCCGAGAAGTACGTCCCGGGCTCGCTGCCCCGCGAAGTCGTCCTGACCATCGGCTGGGGCGCCGTCTCGCGCATCGACCTGGAGCCCGCCGCCTGCGGCGACCCCAACTGCGAGGCGGACCACGGCTACACCGGCAGCTCCACCGCCGACGACCTCAGTCTCCGCGTCAGCGAGGCGGGCGACGGCCCGGACACGGTGCGCCAGACCCTGGCCTTCGCCCAGGCGCTGTCCGAGGCGACCGCGGACACCACCCGCTGATGTCCCTGCCCGCCTGGGACGACGTGCAGCCGCTCGCCCTCGACTCCGCGCCCCTGCCCGAGTACGGCGTGGGCTCCCTCGCCGACCTGCTGCCCACGCTCGTCTCCCACCAGGGTGTCGAGGGCTTCGCGCCCGTCATCCCGGAACTCGCACCGGCCGACCGGAACTGCGTCTTCCTGATCGATGGCCTCGGCTGGGAGCAGCTGCGCGCCCACCCGGACGAGGCGCCCTTCCTGACCTCGCTGATCAGTTCCTCCCGCGGCGGCACGGGACGCCCGATCACCTCGGGTTTCCCCGCCACCACCGCGACGTCCCTCGCCTCGGTCGGCACGGGTCTGCCGCCCGCGTCGCACGGCCTGCCGGGCTACACCGTGCGCAACCCCGCCACCGGTGAGCTGATGAACCAGCTCCGCTGGAACCCGTGGACGGACCCGCGCAAGTGGCAGCCGTACCCCACCGTCTTCCAGCAGGCCCACGAGGCCGGCGTGCACACCGCCCAGGTGTCGTCCCCGACGTTCCAGAACACCCCGCTCACCAAGATCGCGCTGAGCGGCGGCAGCTTCTGCGGCAAGCTCTCCGGCGAGGACCGCATGGACCTCGCGGCCGAACAACTGGGCGCGGGCGACCGCTCGCTGGTCTACACGTACTACGCGGAGGTCGACGGCAAGGGGCACCGCTTCGGCGTCGACTCCGACGCCTGGCGCGGCCAGCTGATGTACGTCGACCGGCTGGTCCAGCGCCTGGCGGAACAGCTCCCGCCCCGCAGCGCCCTGTACGTCACCGCCGACCACGGCATGCTCGACATCCCCTTCGACGAGCAGTCGCGCATCGACTTCGACGAGGACTGGGAGCTGCGCGCCGGAGTCGCCCTCCTGGGCGGCGAGGGCCGCGCCCGCCATGTGTACGCGGTCCCGGGCGCCGAGAACGACGTCCTGACCGTCTGGCGCGAGGTGCTCGGCGAGCAGTTCTGGGTGGCGAGCCGGGACGAGGCGATCGCGGCAGGCTGGTTCGGTCCGCCCGGCGCCGTGGACGAGCGGGTGTACGGACGCATCGGCGACGTCATCGCGGCGGCCCACGACGACGTGGCGATCATCGCCTCCGAGAAGGAGCCGAAGGAGTCGGCCCTGGTCGGCATGCACGGCTCCATGACCCCCGTCGAGCAGCTCGTGCCGCTCATCGAAGTACGCTCCTGAGCACACCCGGCACCCCCCGCCCCCTCGTACGTCCCGAAAGGCCTCAACTCCCCATGCCCGAGCTGGTGTTCTTCTCCGGAACGATGGACTGCGGAAAGAGCACCCTGGCTCTGCAGATCGAACACAACCGATCGGCCCGGGGCCTGCAGGGGCTGATCTTCACGCGTGACGACCGCGCGGGCGAGGGCAAGCTCTCCTCGCGCCTCGGTCTCGTCACGGACGCGATCGAGGCCGCCGACGACTTCGACTTCTACGCCCATCTCGTCGACCACCTCTCGCAGGGCGGCCGCGCGGACTACGTGATCGCGGACGAGGCGCAGTTCCTCGCCCCCGGCCAGATCGACCAGCTGGCGCGCGTCGTCGACGACCTGGGCCTGGACGTCTTCGCCTTCGGCATCACCACGGACTTCCGCTCCAAGCTCTTCCCCGGCTCGCAGCGTCTCGTCGAACTCGCCGACCGCGTCGAGGTGTTGCAGGTCGAGGCGCTGTGCTGGTGCGGCGCCCGCGCCACCCACAACGCCCGCACCATAGGCGGCGCGATGGTCGTCGAAGGCGCGCAGGTCGTCGTCGGTGACGTCAACCACGCGGCGGACGAAGTGGGTTACGAGGTGCTGTGCCGCCGTCACCACAGGCGCCGGATGACGGCGGCGACCTCGCGCGCGGGCGCCCTGTCGCCGGACGTGCTGCCGGTCGACACGTCCGCCCGCGTCTGAGTCAGCCCTCCGAGCGCACCAGGGTGAAGACCGCCCCCTCCGGGTCGGCGACCGTGGCCTCCTGTCCGTGGGCGCCCGCGTGCGGGGGCCTGATGACGTGGCCGCCGAGTTCCACGACCCGCTCCACCGACTCGTCCACGTCGGCGACCTCGAAGTACGTCATCCAGTGCGCGCCCCGGTCCCGCGGCAGCGCCTGGCCGACGCCGTGCACCGAGGCCACCGGCCGGCCGTCGACCTGCAGCGTGACGAAGTCGAAGTCGGCCGATACGACGGCCTCTTCGGTATATCCGAAGACCGCTTGATAGAACTTGACGACGCCCGCCGTCTCCTGCGTGACCAGTTCGTTCCAGGCCGGGGCCCCGGGCTCCCCGCCCAGGGCGGCGCCCACATGCTCCGCCGCCTGCCAGATCCCGAACACCGCGCCCGCGGGGTCCACCGCGATGGCCATGCGCCCGGCCGGGCCCGCGTCCAGCGGTCCGACGCCGATCGTGCCGCAGCAGTGCCGCACGGCCTCGGCCGTCGCGTTCACGTCGTCCGAGGCCAGATACGGCGTCCAGGCGATCGGCAGATGGTGGTCGGGCGGCAGCTGACCGATCCCGGCGACCTCGTGGCCGTCGAGCAATGCCCGTACGTAGGGCCCGAGCTGTTCCGGCCCCGGCCGGAACTCCCAGCCGAACAAGGCCCCGTAGAACTCCTGGGTCGTGGCCAGGCCGTGCGCCATCAGACTCACCCAGGTGGGTGTGCCGGGCGCGCGGCGGACGGCCTCCGAGCCGTCATGCCGGCCCGTCGACCCCCGTGCCTCCGTCATCGTCACTCTCTCCTCGGCCCTTCAGGTGGCCGCTCGGCTCCGCATTTCGCATGCACGTACCTGTGTCGCGCCCTGGCCCGCCCGTGCAGATGCTCGCACCACCTGTGGCGCCCCGCGCCCCGGCCGCGCCGCTTGTCCCGGCTCCGCCCAGAGGATGCCCGGTTTGCCGTTTCTCATCCGTAAACGCGCGGTTGCTCTGTGGTGGCTTTCGGCAGTACACGGTGTGCCCGCTTCTGTACGCCGCGTGTTCGGCGGTCGTACGGCGGAGCAGGGTAGCCGGACCTGGCCGATGCGGCCACCCCGTGCGCAAGGATGGGGCCCATGAATGCCATCATCTCCGCATCCGAACTCGCGAGCGACCTGGCGGGCGAGAACCCGCCAGTGCTCCTGGACATCCGCTGGCAGCTGAGCACCGCCAAGGCGGCGGGCGCCCCCGCCTTCGACGGCCGGGCCGAGTACGAGAAGGGGCACGTCCCGGGCGCCGTCTTCGTCGACCTGGACGCCGATCTCGCGGGCCGAGCCGGTGCCGGCGGACGGCACCCCCTGCCGGACGTGGAGCACTTCGGGGCGGTGATGCGGGCGGCCGGTGTCTCGGCCGACCGGGACGTGGTCGTGTACGACGGCGGGCAGGGCTGGGCCGCCGCACGCGCCTGGTGGCTGTTGCGCTGGACGGGTCATCCCTCCGTGCGCGTGCTCGACGGCGGGCTCGCCGCGTGGGGCGGCCGACTGGAGTCCGGGGACGAGCGCCCGGCGGCCCCGGGGTCGTTCGCCCCCAAGACGAACACCACCGACCTCCTCGACGCCGATGCCGCGGCGGCCCTCGCCCGCTCCGGGCTGCTCCTGGATGCCCGCGCGGCCGAGCGCTACCGCGGCGACGTGGAGCCGATCGACCGCGTCGGCGGTCACATCCCGGGCGCGGTGTCCGCGCCGACCACGGAGAACGTCACGGAGGACGGCACTTTCAGGCCGGCCGCCGACCTCGCGGACCGCTTCAACTCGCTGGGCGCATCGGACACTTCCGAGGTCGGCGTCTACTGCGGCTCAGGTGTGTCCGGCGCCCACGAGGTGCTCGCCCTCGCGGTGGCGGGCATCCCGGCATCGCTGTACGTCGGCTCGTGGTCGGAGTGGTCGTCGGACGAGTCCCGCCCGGTGGCCAAGGGCCCGGACCCGCAGTAACCGAAGCCGAAGGGCAAGACCGGGGCCCCGCACCTGCGTGGTGCGGGGCCCCGGACGACGTACTACGCCTGCTGCTCCTGCTACTCCTGCTTCTTGCGGCGCGTGCCGAAGACGATCTCGTCCCAGCTGGGCACCGCCGCGCGGCGGCCGGGACGGACGCCGTCGGCCTCCGCCTGGCGGTCGGTGGTGCCGGTCAGGCGGTCGCGATGGCTGGCCACCGAGCGCGGCATCAGGACGTCCGCGTACGCGGCGCCCGCGCCGGCCGATGCCGCGGGGGGCTCCTCGGCCTCCGGGTCCTGCTCGGGCTCCTCCACGGGCGGGAGGTCGGTGGCCGGGAGCGCGGGGCGCTCCGGCACGATCATGTCGCCGCGGAAGCTCGGCACCGCCTCCAGGAGGCTGGTGAGCGAGTCACGCTCCGACTCCGACACGGAGGCGGTCGCGGCCGTCGCCGTGCCCTCTTCCGAAGGTTCCGGGGGCAGCGGTACGGCAGGACGCTCCAACTGCCGGTCCAGGGCGCGGTCAAGCGGCCGGTCGAGCGAGGGCCTGTCACGGGGCAGCCGTGCGATGCGCGGCACGAACGGGAAGCTGGGCTCGGGCGCGGCGATGTCGTCCGTCTCGCCGATCAGCGAGCGCGCCTCGTCGTCCACGGCCTGCACGAGCCGCCTCGGCGGGTCGTACGTCCAGCTCGCGGAGTGCGGTTCGGTCGCGACGCGGTAGACGAGCAGGACCTCCCAGGTGCCGTCGTCGCGGCGCCAGGAGTCCCACTGGACGGTTTCCTTGTCGGCGCCGCGCAGGAGCAGACGCTCCGATACGGCCTCGCCGAGCTGGGGTCCGGTGTTCTCGCCGGGACGGCGCACGGGGGTCTTGCGGGCCCGCTCGGCCATGAAGGCGCGCTCGGCGAGCACGGGTCCCTCGAAGCGGCGGACGCGGTCGACGGGGATTCCGGCGAGCGAGGCGACCTCCTCCGCGCTGGCTCCGGCACGTATACGCGCCTGGATGTCGCGGGGGCGGAGGTGGCTCTCCACCTCGATCTCGATCTGGCCGAGACGCGGACGGTCACCGCGCACCGCGGCGCGCAGTCGCTCGTCGATCGGAAGCGTGTACTCCGTGCTGTCCGCAGCCTTCAGCACCAGCCGTGTGCCGTCGTTGCTGACGGCCACGACACGCAGTTCGGGCATGGGGACCTCCCGGGTGGTGCCTGCCGACGTCACGTGCGTCGCTGCTTCCGCTAGTCGAGTGTGGCCTGCCCGGGTGCAGCCTGCCACAACCTTGCCGAGTTGCCCGGCGTGTCGGGCATGGGCCCGAGGTCGCCGTTATGGCACGGTTACCTCTTCGCAACTCTCAGTGACCAGTTTGGTCACCCTGTGCAGCGAGCCCCCTCCCGGCGGTTCTGGAAGGCCCCGGGCACCCAGGTGGGAGACCGGACCCAGGGCTCGCAACAGTACTCCATTCGGGCCATGTGGGTGGTCCGCCGCGCCGCCGAAGTTCTCACGGGGGACGGGAGTTGGCGCCTCGGGATACCCGGGCAGGGTGGTGCACGAGTGGCACACTTCACGGAATCTCCAAAAACGGAACTATCCACTTCACCCATACGTCCCTTTCTCGTGCAGACAGTCGAGAAAGGCAGGCAAGGGTCGGAGATGCGTGAAAAGCCGGATTCCGGCAAGGAGTCGAAGGACCGGACGGAACCGACGGACTCGGCGCGGACGAAGCGGCGTCTGGACCTGAGTGTGCCGCAGGTGGCGGGAAGCGCGGTGGCGGCGGTCGTGGCGGCGAAGCTCGCGTCGAGCTTCGGCGTCTACGGCACGATCCTCGGCGCCGGAGTGGTGAGTGCCGTCGCGACCTGCGGCGGCACGATCTTCCAGCACTTCTTCAGCCGCACGGGCGAGCAGATACGTGACGTCACGGTGCAGGCCAAGCCGAGGGCGCGTCAGGTCCCGCTGACCGACGGCTCGGGAGCGCCGGTGGCGCAGACGTTCAGAGCGGCGGCGTACACAGGGGCGGCGGCGCGCACCGGGGCGGGGCCCGTGACGACGACATGGGGGCGGACGGTCGAGCCGGACGCCCTCGCGGTGCCGCCCTCCGCCGGTGACGCGGACGCGGACCGCACGACCGTGCTTCCCGCCACCTCCGCTGTCGACGCGGATCGCACGAACGTGCTGCCGATCGTGGACGCCGACGCCGACGCGGACCGCACGACCCTGCTGCCCGCGGCGGGCACCGGAGCCGACGCCGATGCCGATAAGACGCAGATGCTCGGATCGCTCGACGTCACACAGCTCGTGCCCAGGGATGACGCGACGCGCGTCCTGCGGCAGGCGACTCCGCCCGCGCCGCAGGAGCCGACGGTGCCCCCGCTTCCCTCGGACGAGTTCACCCACGGCACCACGCACCGCACACAGGTCCGCAGCTGGAAGCGGCCCTTGATCGCGGCCGCGGTGGTCTTCGGTGTCGCCATGGCCGGCATCACGACGTACGAGCTCGTCTCCGGCGAGGACTTCAGCGGCGGCCACGGCACCACGATCGGCAACGGCTTCTCGGGCAGGAACAGCTCGCCGAACCAGCAGCCCACCCCCTCGACCGATCCCTCCGGGCAGCCGTCCGACGGCGCTTCCACCGGGACGGACGACGGTTCCCGGCAGGGCGGCGACGCGTCGCAGGACCCGGACGGGACGAACTCGCGGACGCCGGACAACGGCAACGACTCTGGCTCCGGTTCGAAGGACGACCCCGACAAGGGATCGGACTCCGGCACGGACTCCGGGGACGACGACGGCTCGAAGACGGACCCGACCCCGACGCCGACGCCCACCCCGACTCCGACTCCGACCCCGTCGAGCGGCGACGGCACCGACAGCGGAGGCGACGTACAGCGGGGAGAGACCGTCACTCCGTAGACGGCCCTCCCCGTGGGCGGCGGTTCTCAGGCGCCCAGGACGCGCCGCAAGTAGTCGTTGCCGAACATGCGCTCCGGGTCGAGGCGGTCGCGCAGGGCCGTGAACTCGGCGAAGCGCGGGTAGGCCTGCGCGAAGTAGTCGGCGCCCCGGGTGTGGATCTTGCCCCAGTGGGGCCGACCCTCGTGTGCGGTGAAGATCCGCTCGGCGGCGGTGAAGTACGCCTGATAGGGCGTGCCCCGGTACATGTGGACGGCGATGTACGCGCTCTCCCGGCCCGAGGCCGTGGAGAGCGCTATGTCGTCCGCGGGGGCCGTACGGACCTCCACGGGGAAGCTGATCCGCAGATTCGAGCGCTCCACCATGGTCTTCAGCTCACGCAGCGTTTCGACGAGGGCCGCCCGCGGAACGGCGTACTCCATCTCCACGAAGCGCACGCGGCGCGGGCTTGTGAAGACCTTGTAGGGGATGTCCGTGTAGGTGCGGGCGGAGAGCGCCTTGCTGGAGATCTTGGCGATGCCCGGGATGGTCGCGGGGACGGCCCTGCCGATCGTGTTGACCACCTGGAAGAGGCCGTTGGAGAGAATTTCGTCCTCTACGAAGGCGCTCACTTTGCCGGGCGGGGCGGCAGGACCCAGGCTGCGGTTGTTGCGCTTGGTGGTGCAGTTGCCGGTGTGCGGGAACCAGTAGAACTCGAAGTGCTCGTTCTCGGCGTGCAGTGCGTCGAAGTCGGCGGTGACCTGGTCGAAGGTCATCGGCTCCTCACGGGCCGTGAGGAAGAAGACGGGCTCCACGGCGAAGGTGATCGCGCTGATCACGCCGAGGGCGCCGAGGCCGATGCGGGCCGCCGCGAAGACCTCGGGATTCTCCTTCTCCGAGCAGATGAGGACCGTGCCGTCCGCGGTGACCAGCTCAAGTGCCTTGATCTGGGCGGAGATGGAGGCCGAGTCACGGCCCGTGCCGTGCGTGCCGGTGCTCGTCGCGCCGGAGACCGTCTGCTCCATGATGTCGCCCATGTTCGTGAGCGACAGGCCCTCGCGGGCGAGCGCCGCGTTCAGGCGCTTCAGCGGAGTGCCCGCTTCCACCGTGACGGTGCCGGCCTCGCGGTCGATGTGCCGGATGCCGGTGAGGAGTTCGGGGCGTATCAGGAGGCCGTCGGTCGCCGCGGCCGCCGTGAAGGAGTGGCCGGTGCCGACCGGCTTCACCCTGAGGCCGTCCTCCCTGGCCGCACGGAGCGCGGCGGAGAGCTCGTCGACCGATGCGGGGGTGACCTCCCTGGCCGGGCGTGCGGTGACGTTGCCCGCCCAGTTACGCCACGGTGCTGTGCTCTTCCCGCTGCCCGTGCCCGTTGCCGTGCTCATGGGTCCCTCCCCGTTGCGGAACCGGCCTCTTCAGCCGGCGATACCCAAGGAACCCGACCGCCACCGCGACGGCCCCGGAGACTCCGGGGACCGCGTACCCGGCGTCCGATCCGGCCGCGTCGATGACCCAGCCGGCCGCGGAGGAGCCGAGCGCGACGCCGACCGCGAGTCCGGTGCTCACCCAGGTCATGCCCTCGGTCAGCTTCGCGCGTGGTACGTGCTGTTCGACGAGGGCCATCGTCGTGATCATGGTCGGCGCTATGGACAGGCCCGCGATGAACAACGCCACGGCCAGAAACGGAAGGTTCCCGACCAATTGAAGCGGGATCATACTCACGGCCGTCGTACAGACACCCAGCAGCCACCTCGGTGCGGGGGCGCCCTTGAAGTGCACGAGCCCGAAGGCCGCTCCGGCCAGACAGGAGCCGAGCGCGTAGACCGCGAGCGCCACGCTCGCCATCGCCTTGTGGCCGAGATCCTCCGCGTACGCGACGGTCACCACGTCGATGGACCCGAAGATCGCACCCGTCGCCACGAAGGTCGCGACCAGGACCTGCAGGCCGCCGGAGCGCAGCGCCGAACCCTTCGTGTGGTGCTCACGGCCGTGCGGCACGGGCTCGGTGGCCCGCTGGGACGTCAGCCAGAAGACGCCCACCGCGAGGAAGACGCCGGCAAGGAGCGGCCCGGCCTCCGGGAACCACACCGTGGAGAGGCCGATCGAGATGATCGGCCCGAAGATGAAGCAGATCTCGTCCACCACGGACTCGAAGGAGTACGCGGTGTGCAGCTGCGGGGTGTCCCGGTAGAGCACCGCCCAGCGTGCCCTGATCATCGAGCCCACGCTCGGCACGCAGCCGACCAGCGCGGCGAAGGCGAAGAGCGTCCAGTCCGGCAGCTCGTACTTCGCGCAGAGCAGCAGCCCGGCGACCGCCACCAGGGACGCCAGGGTCGCGGGCCGCAGCACCCGGCGCTGGCCGTACCGGTCGACGAGCCGGGAGATCTGCGGGCCGATCGCGGCGGCGGAGAGCGCCACGGTCGCCGAGAGCGCGCCCGCGAGGCCGTACCGCCCGGTGAGCTGGGACACCATCGTCACGATGCCGATGCCCATCATCGACAGCGGCATCCGTCCGAGGAAGCCCGCCGACGAGAACCTCTTGGTGCCGGGGGCGGCGAAGATGGCGCGGTAGGGGCTGGGCACGTGGGACTCCGCTGGGGCGACGGGGCGGCCCCGCACGGATGTGCGCGGAGGGGCCCGGTAAGGCGTAAAGATGGCCCATACAGCTTACGGTTCCGACAGGGCCGGACGCACCAAGATTTTCCGGCTGTCAGTGGCGGGTGGCAGGATCGGATACATGTCCGATGCGCTCGATGCCTCTCCCTATGACGCCCTGCTGCTGCTCTCGTTCGGCGGCCCCGAAGGGCCAGACGACGTGGTCCCGTTCCTGGAGAACGTGACGCGGGGCCGCGGCATCCCCAAGGAGCGGCTCAAGGAAGTGGGGCAGCACTACTTCCTGTTCGGCGGGGTCAGCCCGATCAACGACCAGAACCGCGCCCTTCTCGACGCGCTGCGCAAGGACTTCGCCGACCACGGCCTCGACCTGCCCGTCTACTGGGGCAACCGCAACTGGGCGCCCTATCTGACCGACACCCTGCGCGAGCTCGTCCGGGACGGCCACCGCCGCGTGCTCGTCCTGGCCACCAGCGCGTATGCCTCGTACTCGGGCTGCCGTCAGTATCGGGAGAACCTGGCCGAGTCCCTCGCCGTGCTCGCCTCCGAGGGCCTGGACGTGCCCCGCGTCGACAAGCTGCGGCACTACTTCAACCACCCCGGTTTCGTGCGCCCCATGATCGACGGGGTCCTGAAGTCCCTGGCCGACCTCCCCGACGACGTGCGGGAAGGGGCGCACCTCGCCTTCACGACGCACTCCATCCCGACCGCGGCCGCCGACACCTCCGGCCGCGTCGAGGACCACGGGGACGGCGGGGCGTACGTCGAGGAGCACCTGGACGTGGCGCGTCTCATCGCCGACGCGGTGCGCGAGGAGACCGGCGTCGAGCACCCCTGGGAGCTCGTCTACCAGTCGCGCAGCGGCGCCCCCCACATCCCGTGGCTCGAGCCCGACATCTGCGATCACCTGGAGGAGCGCCGGGACGCGGGCGCGCCCGCCGTGGTGATGGTCCCGATCGGTTTCGTGTCGGACCACATGGAGGTGCTGTACGACCTCGACACCGAGGCTGAGGTGAAGGCCGCGGAGCTGGGTCTGCCCGTCCGCCGCTCGGCCACGGTCGGCGCTGACCCGCGGTTCGCCGCCGCGGTCCGTGAGCTGGTCCTGGAGCGTTCCGCCACGGAGAGCGGCCGCGAGGTCGCGCCCTGCGCCCTCGGCGCGCTCGGCGCGAGCCACGACCTGTGCCCGGTGGGCTGCTGCCCGGCGCGCGCCCCCAAGCCCGCGGCCGCGGGCGCCGACAGCCCGTACGCGTAAGGACGCCGTCGTGACCGATCTCAAGGCAGAACTCCTCGGCGTCGCCCTGGAGGCCGCCCACCGCGCGGGCGCCTTCCTGCGCGACGGACGCCCGGACGACCTGGGCGTGGCCGCCACCAAGACCAGCGCCGTCGATGTCGTCACCGAGATGGACATCGCATCCGAGAAGCTGATCACCGATTTCTTCGCCGAGCGCAGGCCCGCCGACGGCGTGCTGGGCGAGGAGGGCGCGAGCTCCGAGGGCAGCAGCGGCGTCCAGTGGGTGATCGACCCGATCGACGGCACCGTCAACTACCTGTACGGGCGCCCGGATTGGTCGGTGTCCATCGCGGCCCGCAAGGACGGCGAGACGCTGGTCGGCGTGGTGCACGCCCCGATGCGCGGGGAGACCTACCGGGCCGTCCTCGGGGAGGGCGCCTTCGTCAACGACAAGCCCGCGCGCACCCGCCCCGCGCCCCCGTTCGAACAGGCCCTCGTCGGCACCGGGTTCGGTTACGTCGCCGAGCGCCGCGCCCGGCAGGCAGAGGTGGCCCGGCAGCTGATCCCGCTGGTCCGTGACATCCGCCGGGGCGGCTCGGCGGCCATCGACCTCTGCGACGTCGCGCTCGGCCGCCTGGACGCGTACTACGAGCGCGGCCTCAACCCCTGGGACTTCGCGGCCGGTGACCTCGTCGCGCGGGAAGCGGGCGCCCTGACCGGTGGACGCCCCGGAGAGCCCCCCACGGGCGAGCTGACCATCGCGGCCCCGCCCGGCCTCTTCGAGGACCTGCAGGGCCGCCTGGAGGAGCTCGGCGCCTGGCACGACTGACCACCGGGCGGATCACCCGCCCAGAGCACGCGGAAGGGCCCCGGCATCTCGTCCACGGATGCCGGGGCCCTTCTGCCTGCGATGGATCAGGCGTGCAGCACGCCGACCTCCACCCCGTGCTCGGCGGCCAGGCGGTGGAGATCTTCGAGCTCGGCCTGCTCGACCTCGGCAAGGAAGTCGTCGCCCGTCTCACGGGCCTTCGTGAGGTCGGATTCCGTGGCCTTTATGCGCTGCAGCAGTCCTGCGGTAAAAGCGTCCATGGTTGCGCCCCCTCGGCTGGGTCGTGGGTCGATGGCACGGGGGTGTGCCCTCAAGAAGGGGCGATCACGTCTCAAGCCGCCCTGGAGGAAGCGGTTCGTGGCGCGCCACATACAAAGCGTGATCGCGGGTGTGAGGTCGTCCTCCCCTCGCTCCCTCTCACGGAAACCTCAACCCTCGGAGAAAATCCCGCATTCCCCGGCCAGGACACCGCCTTACAGCCGGTTTATGGCCGAAAGGGGCAGGATGGAGGCCACACCCCACGAACAGACCTGCCCGCAGGGGCACAGAGGAAGGACAGCGCCGTGCGCGTACTCGTCGTCGAGGACGAGCAACTGCTCGCCGATGCGGTGGCCACCGGACTGCGCCGGGAGGCCATGGCCGTCGACGTCGTGTACGACGGAGCGGCCGCCCTGGAACGCATCGGGGTCAACGACTACGACGTCGTGGTGCTCGACCGGGACCTCCCGCTCGTGCACGGCGACGACGTCTGCCGCAAGATCGTCGAGCTCGGCATGCCGACCCGCGTCCTGATGCTCACCGCGTCCGGCGACGTCAGCGACCGCGTCGAGGGCCTGGAGATCGGCGCCGACGACTATCTCCCCAAGCCCTTCGCGTTCAGCGAGCTCACGGCACGCGTGCGTGCCCTCGGCCGGCGTACGAGCGTGCCGCTGCCGCCCGTCCTGGAGCGCGCCGGGATCAAGCTCGACCCGAACCGCCGGGAGATCTTCCGCGACGGCAAGGAGATCCAGCTCGCCCCCAAGGAGTTCGCCGTCCTCGAAGTGCTGCTGCGCAGCGAGGGAGCCGTCGTCTCCGCCGAGCAGCTCCTGGAGAAGGCCTGGGACGAGAACACCGACCCGTTCACGAACGTGGTCCGGGTGACCGTCATGACCCTGCGGCGAAAGCTCGGCGAGCCCGCCGTCATCGTGACGGTGCCCGGCTCCGGCTACCGGATCTGATCCCCGGTGGCCGCGACCCCGGCGCCGCCAGCAGCGCCTCCGAAACCCACCTGGGACCCCAGGAAGGCCGAACCACCCTTTCCGTGGCTGCGTCCCACGATCCGCATACGGCTCACGCTGCTGTACGGCGGCATGTTCCTGATCGCCGGCATCCTGCTGCTCTCGATCATCTACCTGCTGGCCGCGCAGGCACTGAACGTGGGCGCCGACCTGCCGTTCAAGATCGTCTCCGGTCAGGTGGCCAGCGACAGCTGCAACTTCCCGAGCTCGCCGTCGGCCGGTGAGCTCAACAACGCCATGAACGCGTGCGTCAACGAACAGCGCCAGCACGCCCTGGACAACCTCCTGAGCCGCTCGCTGCTCGCCCTGCTCGGGCTCGCGGTGATCGCCTTCGCCTTCGGTTACGCGATGGCGGGACGCGTCCTTTCGCCGCTGGGCCGCATCACGCGCACCGCGCGCAGGGTGGCCGGCACGGACCTGTCGCGGCGCATCGAACTGGACGGACCGGACGACGAGTTGAAGGAGCTCTCGGACACCTTCGACGAGATGCTGGACCGCCTGGAGCGCGCCTTCACGGCCCAGCAGCGGTTCGTCGGCAACGCGTCGCACGAACTGCGCACCCCGCTGGCGATCAACCGCACGCTCCTCGAGGTGCACCTCTCCGACCCGGGGGCGCCCGCCGAGCTCCAGCAGCTCGGCAAGACGCTCCTCGCGACCAACGAACGCAGCGAGCAGCTCGTGGAGGGTCTGCTGCTGCTCGCCCGCAGCGACAACCAGATCGTGGAGCGCAAGCCGGTCGACCTCGCCGAGGTCGCCGACCGCGCCGTCGACCAGGTGCGGGCCGAGGCGGACGCGAAGGGCGTGGAGATCCGCGGGGAGCGCGGCCCGGCCGTCGTGCAGGGCAACGGCGTCCTCCTGGAGCGGATCGCCCTGAACCTCGTCCAGAACGCCGTCAGGTACAACGTGCCGGACGAGGGCTGGGTCGAGGTCACCACGGAGGCCCAGCACGGCCAGGCGGTCCTCGTGGTGTCGAACACGGGTCCCGTGGTGCCCGCGTACGAGATCGACAACCTCTTCGAGCCGTTCCGGCGGCTCAGGACCGAGCGCACGGGCAGCGACAAGGGCGTGGGACTCGGCCTGTCGATCGCCCGGTCGGTGGCACGGGCCCACGGGGGCCGTATCATCGCGGAGCCGCGCGAGGGGGGAGGGCTCGTGATGCGAGTCACCCTTCCTCTCTGAGATGCTGCCGCAGACGCGCCGCCATGTTCGCTTTGCGCGGAATTTTCGGGACCTGTTCTCAGAGATTTCCTGTGCGATCGATCACAGGGGCGAATTTTCGGCCATCTACTCTCCGTGATCGTGAAAGTCGTTGGAAAGCCGGGAAAATCCGGGTTTTCAGGGGTCTTGATCACGGGAAGTACACGGGGTGGCGCCTGTGAAGTGCGACATTCGGACCGTGTACGGTCCCGATCGCCATCCAAACCGATCACCTCTTCAGGGGTGCGGTTGGGTGTCGATTGAGTAACAGACCTTGATGTGAGGCAAAATCTCCGCCTCAGGTCGGGCACAAGTCCGGCCTCTCACGCGTTACGTGCGCTGAGACACCGCAGACACCCAGAGGGGGAGAGCGACATGGCAACGGACTACGACACCCCACGCAAGACCGACGATGACGTCAACGAGGACAGCATCGAGGAACTCAAGGCGCGGCGGAACGACAAGTCGACTTCGGCAGTGGACGTCGACGAGTTCGAGGCCGCAGAGGGCCTTGAGCTGCCCGGCGCGGACCTGTCGAACGAGGAGCTCGCCGTTCGGGTGCTCCCGAAGCAGCAGGACGAGTTCACCTGCATGAGCTGCTTCCTGGTGCACCACCGCAGCCAGCTGGCCAGGGAGAAGAACGGCCAGCCGATCTGCCGCGACTGCGACTAGGGCAGGGTCGGCCGTGACAGGCTCGACCCCGCCGAGGAAGCGCCGCTTCCGTAAGCGCGGAGCGGACCAAGAAAGCGCCGTCCCCGACGGCGTGCGTGACGACGAGCGGGGCTCTTCCCCCACAGGAACAGCCTCGCTCGGACCGGCGAACGCCCTGGAGGTGGCGCACGACGAGACGGCGGCCGACAAGGCGTCCGGGATCCAAGGATCCAAGGGACGCGTTGCCGCCGTCACGAACGGAGTCATGGCGGGCGTACGCGCGAGCGGACGCGGCGCCAAGGCCGGCATCGGCTATCTCGCCGACCGGATCATCGAGAACGCCCCGCGGATCCCGGTCCGCGACCTTTCCGCCCTCCGCAAGCAGTTCCCGGGTCTCGACCCCGATCAGCTCGCGGACAAGCTCATTGCCGGCGCCGCCAACGCGACCTCGACGGTCGGGGCCGGGATCGGCGTCGCGGTGATGATGCCCGTGCCGCCCGCGATGCCCGCGGAGCTGGCCGCCGAGATCACCGGCGTCGCGGCGATCGAGCTGAAGCTGATCGCCGAACTCCACGAGGTCTACGGCCGCCGTCCCCCCGGCAACCTCAAGGAGCGCAGCACCGCCTACCTCACGTCGTGGACCGAGGAGCGCGGCATCGACGTGGCCAAACCCGCGTCGATCAACGCGGCGCTCGGCGGCCAGATGAAGCGCGAGCTGCGCCAGCAGATCATGAAACGCATGGTGCGGAACCTCCCGAACCTGATGCCCTTCATGGTCGGCGCCGCGGTCGGGGCGGTGATGAACCGCCGGGACACCAAGAAACTCGCTGAGCGGGTCCGTGCGGACCTGCGGAGGTCGCAGGTGCCCTGGGGCGCCCTCATCGAGCTGCCGCCCCTTGAGCAGCCCGCGCAGCCCCTTGACCCGTCACGTCCCGGCAGCCCGCCCGAGGAGCTGGGCGCCTGACGCCGCCCGCCCCGCATCGGGCCTACGAGGCTCGTACCGCCGTGAGCGCCGCCGCGAGCGCCTCGGGATGCCGCGTCGACACGTACACGTACGGAGTCGGGTCCTGCGGGTCCGTGATCTCCACGCGCAGCGCCGTGGGGATGTAGGCGCGCAGCAGCATGAAGGCGCGCGGGTCGGCCTTCGGGCCGCGCCAGGCGCGCGCCCCCTCCGCGTCGAGCACCTCGGGCTCACCCAGTGCGGAGACCGGGATCTTCGCGTCGCCCGCGACGAGCGAACCCGCCACCACGCGGATCCGGGGAGAGCCGTACGAACTGGTGACGACCGCGGCGACCGCCGTACCGGCGACCAGGCCGCCGAGCAGCGGCAGGGTGCCGAAGGGGAGCATGATCAGCGCCGTCGCGACACCGACCAGGAGCGAGACAAGCCACCAGGAACGGGGCGCCGTCAGGCGTTCTTCGTAAGGCTGCATGTGAGCAAGCTTGGCACGATGAGCTGTGTGACCGGACTCGCGGGTAAGGTCTGCGGTCGTGAGTGGTACTTCAGCAGCTCTGACGCCCCCGGCCGACGCAATAGCGCCCGTCCGCCACCCCGACGCGCCCGCCCCCGGCGAGCTCATCGGAGCCCACTACGAGCACTGCTTCGGCTGCGGCGAAGGGCAGGCCCACGGGCTGCACCTCGCGACGCGTGCCGGTGAAGGCGTGGGCGTCACCGCCGAGTTCACCGTCCGCGAGGCCCATCAGGGCGCTCCGGGCCTCGCCCACGGCGGGGTGCTCGCCACGGCGCTCGACGAGACGCTCGGCTCGCTGAACTGGCTGCTGCGCGTGATCGCCGTGACCGGCCGGCTCGAGACCGACTTCGTGCGGCCCGTGCCGCTGGGCACCGTGCTCTTCCTCGAGGCCGAGGTGACCGCCGTCTCCGGACGGAAGATCTACTCCCGGGCCACCGGACGGATCGGCGGCCCCGAGGGGCCCGTGGCCGTCCGCGCCGAGGCCCTCTTCATCGAGGTCAAGGTCGACCACTTCATCGACAACGGCCGCCCGGAGGAGATCCGGGCCGCCATGGACGACCCGGACCAGATCCGCCGCGCACGTGCCTTCGAGGTGAACCCGTGACCCCCGCACCCCGTCCGGAGCTCGACGTGCTGATCCGTCGCGTCGACTCCGATGTACCGCTGCCGTCGTACGCGCAGCCCGGCGACGCCGGAGCGGATCTGCGGACCACCGAGGCGTGCGAACTCGCCCCGGGCGAGCGGGCGGTATTGCCCACCGGGGTGTCTGTCGCGCTGCCGGAGGGGTACGCGGCCTTCGTGCACCCGCGTTCCGGGCTCGCGGCCCGCTGCGGTGTCGCCCTGGTGAATGCCCCGGGGACGGTGGATGCCGGGTACCGTGGAGAGATCAAGGTGATCGTGGTGAATCTCGACCCGCGCGAGCGCGTGCGGTTCGAGCGCTTCGACCGGATTGCCCAACTGGTCGTCCAGCAGGTCGAGAAGGTGCGCTTCCGCGAGGTGGCGGAGCTTCCCGACTCGGCGCGGGCCGAGGGGGGCTTCGGGTCCACCGGCGGCCATGCCGCCGTGGGCGCCGGCTCGGGTGACACAACGGGTGGGAATCGATACGCATCGGTCGTATCTGACCGGGAAGGACAGTGACGTGTTCGGACGTCGCAAGAAGGACAGTGCCGCCGAGGACGCGGCGGGCGAGGCCGAGCAGGTCGTCGAGGGCCCTGACGGTTCTGACAGCGACGACACGGCCGCGGCGCCGTCGCGCGTGAGGCTCGAGCCCGAGCCCCGCCCCGACGGCCCCTGGGACGTCTCCGAGGTCCGGGAGCCCGGCGAGGGCCGTGTGGACCTCGGTGGCCTCTTCGTACCGGGTGTCGAGGGCATGGAGCTGCGGGTGGAGGTCGCGGGAGACGCGATCGTCGCCGCGACCGTCGTGCTCCAGGACAGCGCCATCCAGCTGCAGGGCTTCGCCGCCCCCAAGAAGCAGGGCATCTGGGGCGAGGTCCGCGAGGAGATCGCCTCGGGCATCACCCAGCAGGGCGGGGTCATCGACGAGGTCGAGGGTCCCCTCGGCTGGGAGCTGCGCGCGCAGGTGCCGGTGCAGCTGCCGGACGGCACGGGCGGCGTGCAGGTCGTGCGCTTCATCGGTGTCGACGGTCCGCGGTGGTTCCTGCGCGGGGTCATCTCCGGCCAGGGCGCGGTGCAGCCGCAGGCCGCGGGTCTCCTGGAGCAGATCTTCCGGGACACCGTCATCGTGCGCGGTGAGGGGCCGATGGCGCCTCGTGACCCGATCGTCCTGAAGCTGCCGGACGACGCCCAGATGGTCGCCGAGGGCACGGTCCAGCAGGAGCAGCAGGAGGGCTCGCGCTTCTCCGGTGGCATGGGCCAGCTACAGCGGGGCCCCGAGATCACCGAGGTGCGCTAGCGCTCCATCTGAACGAGCAGTACAGGCCGATGGGCCGCATTCCCTGACGGGAGTGCGGCCCATCGGCGTTTTCGCAGGTGGGAGCGGTGGGGCGTAAGCATCCGTAAGAGAGTCGTCAACGGAGAGCCGACGGACGTAAGGGAGCCGTCAACGGCGGTCATTTCCGGCCAGGGAGGAGGTTTGCTCAAGGCGCCGGATCAATCGCATCTCATCTCTCTCATCTAGGAGCACACGATGGCCGACGTGGCCTTCGTCGTCACCACGCTCGCGGTCTTCGCGCTGGTGGCGCTCATCGCCAAGGGGGTGGCGAAGCTGTGACTGCCGAGAACATCGTCGGTCTCGTCGTGGCCGTCGCCCTGCTGGGCTATCTCGTACTCGCTCTTGTGTTCCCGGAGAGGTTCTGAGTACGGCCATGAGCCCTGTTCCAGCTGGTGTGCTCCAGTTCCTGGCGCTGATCGTGGCGCTCGCCCTGGCATACCGTCCACTCGGTGACCACATGGCCCGGGTCTACTCCTCCGACAAGCATCTGCGCGTGGAGAAGTGGATCTACAAGGGCATCGGCGCCAACCCGAACGCCGAGATGCGCTGGCCCGCCTATCTGCGCGGGGTCCTCGCCTTCTCCGCCGTGAGCGTGCTGTTCCTGTACCTCCTGCAGCGGCTCCAGGGCTCGCTGCCCGGATCGCTCGGCTTCAAGTCGATCGATCCCGACCAGGCCTTCAACACCGCCGCGTCCTTCGTGGCGAACACCAACTGGCAGTCGTACTACGGCGAACAGGCCATGGGCCACGTCGTGCAGACCGGCGGCCTCGCGGTGCAGAACTTCGTGTCCGCCGCCGTCGGCATCGCCGTCGCGGTGGCCCTGGTACGCGGCTTCGCCCGCTCCCGCACGGGTGAGCTGGGGAACTTCTGGGCCGACCTGGTGCGCGGTGTCGTACGCATCCTGATCCCGATATCGGTGATCGGCGCGCTCGTCCTCGTCGCCTGTGGCGCGATACAGAACTTCTCCGGCATCCACGGGGTCGGCCAGTTCATGGGCGGCAGCCAGCAGTGGAACGGCGGAGCGGTGGCCTCGCAGGAGGTCATCAAGGAGCTGGGCACCAACGGAGGCGGCTACTTCAACGCCAACTCCGCCCACCCCTTCGAGAATCCGAACGGATTCTCCAACCTCTTCGAGGTCTTCCTGATCCTGGTGATCCCCTTCGCGATCACGAGGACCTTCGGGCGGATGGTCGGTTCCCTCAGGCAGGGGTACGCGATCCTCGCCACGATGGTGACCGTCTGGGTCGGGTTCACCGCGCTGATGATGTGGACGGAGTTCCACCACGGGGCTCCCGCGCTCGACATCGCGGGCGGGGCGATGGAGGGCAAGGAGACGCGGTTCGGGATCGCCGGTTCGGCGATCTTCTCGGTCGCCACGACGCTGACCTCGACGGGCGCGGTCAACTCCTTCCACTCCTCCAACACCGGCTTCGGCGGCGGACTCGATCTCCTCGGCATGCAGTTGGGGGAGATCGCACCCGGCGGCACGGGTTCGGGTCTGTACGGCATGCTGATCATGGCGATCATCGCGGTGTTCATCGCCGGGCTCATGGTGGGCCGTACGCCGGAGTACCTGGGCAAGAAGATCGGCACCCGCGAGATCAAGCTGGCGGCCTGCTACATCCTCGTCACCCCGGCCCTGGTGCTCGGCTTCACGGCGGTGTCGATGGCGCTGCCCACGCCCAAGGACTCGATGCTCAACTCCGGGGCGCACGGCTTCTCGGAGATCCTTTACGCCTACACGTCGGGCGCCAACAACAACGGCTCGGCGTTCGCCGGACTGAGCGCCGACACCAACTGGTTCAACACCACGATCGGTCTCGCGATGCTGCTCGGCCGTTTCCTGCCGATGGTGTTCGTGCTCGCGCTCGCGGGTTCGCTGGCCGAGCAGAAGCCGATCCCGGCGACCGCGGGCACTCTGCGCACCGAGAAGCCGCTGTTCACCGGGCTGCTGGTCGGCAGCATCATGATCATCACCGGCCTGACGTACTTCCCGGCGCTCGCCCTGGGGCCGCTGGCCGAAGGGCTCGCGTCATGACCACCTACACCAAGAAGGCAGAGGAGCCCGGCTCCATGTCCACCGTTACTCCCACCCGCGCGCCGCACCAGGACGTGCCCGGCGGCCGTGAGGGCCATCAGGACGGCGGCCGGGTCGGCGGGGGTCTGTTCGACCCCAAGCAGCTTCTGAAGTCCTTCCCGGACGCCGTGCGGAAACTCGATCCGCGGGTGATGGTCAAGTCGCCCGTCATGTTCGTGGTGCTCGTCGGCTCGGTGATGACCACCGTCCTCGCGGTCAAGGACCCGGGGGACTGGTTCGGCTGGGCGATCGCGGTCTGGCTCTGGCTGACCACGATCTTCGCCAACCTGGCGGAGGCGGTGGCCGAGGGCCGCGGCAAGGCGCAGGCGGACACGCTGCGCAAGGCCAAGACCGACACGGTCGCGCGCCGTCTGAACGGCACGGCCGAGGAGCAGGTGCCCGGCACCGCGCTGCGCATCGGCGACCTGGTCGTCTGCGAGGCGGGCGACGTGATCCCCGGTGACGGCGACGTCGTCGACGGGGTCGCGAGCGTCGACGAGTCGGCGATCACCGGCGAATCGGCCCCGGTCATCCGGGAGTCGGGCGGCGACAGGTCCGCCGTCACCGGCGGCACGAAGGTCCTCTCCGACCGGATCGTCGTCAAGATCACGACGAAGCCCGGCGAGACCTTCATCGACCGCATGATCAATCTGGTCGAGGGCGCGGCCCGGCAGAAGACACCCAACGAGATCGCCCTCAACATCCTTCTCGCGTCCCTCACCATCGTCTTCCTGCTCGCGGTCGTCACGCTCCAGCCGTTCGCCGTGTACGCCGGTGCCGAGCAGTCCATGATCGTGCTTGCCGCGCTCCTGGTCTGCCTGATCCCCACGACCATCGGCGCGCTGCTGTCCGCCATCGGCATCGCGGGCATGGACCGGCTCGTCCAGCGCAACGTCCTCGCCATGTCCGGACGGGCGGTCGAGGCCGCCGGTGACGTCTCGACGCTGCTGCTCGACAAGACCGGCACCATCACGCTGGGCAACCGGCGGGCCGCCGAGTTCGTGCCGGTGCGCGGGACGACCGAGGCCGAGCTCGCGGATGCCGCCCAGCTGTCGTCGCTGGCCGACGAGACACCCGAAGGGCGCTCCGTCGTCGTACTGGCGAAGGAGAGGTATGGGCTTCGCGAGCGGCACCAAGGGGAGCTGGAAGGGGCCGAGTGGGTCGCCTTCACCGCGCAGACGCGGATGTCGGGCGTCGACCTCGTCGAGGGCGGCGCCGGACGCAAGGTCCGCAAGGGGGCGGCCGGTTCGGTCGTCGCCTGGGTCACGCGCAACGGCGGCACGGTCTCCGAGGACGCCCAGGCCCTGACCGACACGATCTCGCAGGCCGGTGGCACGCCCCTCCTGGTCGCCGCCGAGGACGAGAAGGGGGCCCGTGTCCTCGGCGTCATCCACCTGAAGGACGTCGTCAAGGAAGGCATGCGGGAGCGGTTCGACGAGCTGCGGCGCATGGGCATCAAGACGGTCATGATCACCGGTGACAATCCGCTGACCGCCAAGGCCATCGCGGACGAGGCGGGCGTGGACGACTTCCTCGCCGAGGCCACGCCCGAGGACAAGATGGCGCTGATCAAGCGGGAACAGGCGGGCGGCAAGCTCGTCGCGATGACCGGTGACGGCACCAACGACGCGCCCGCGCTGGCCCAGGCGGACGTGGGCGTGGCCATGAACACCGGAACCTCGGCCGCCAAGGAGGCCGGGAACATGGTGGACCTGGACTCCAACCCCACCAAGCTCATCGAGATCGTCGAGATCGGCAAGCAACTCCTGATCACCAGGGGCGCGTTGACGACCTTCTCGATCGCCAACGACGTCGCGAAGTACTTCGCGATCATCCCCGCCATGTTCGCCGTGGTGTACCCCGGTCTCGACAAGCTCAACATCATGAACCTGTCCTCTCCGGAGACGGCCATCTTGTCGGCCGTCGTCTTCAACGCGCTGATCATCGTCGCCCTGGTGCCGCTGGCCCTGAAGGGCGTGCGGTACCGGCCGATGAGCGCGGACAGGATGCTGCGGCGCAATCTCGGCGTCTACGGAGTCGGCGGTCTCGTCGCCCCGTTCATCGGCATCAAGATCATCGACATGGTCATCTCCCTCATTCCCGGGCTGTAGTTCCTGAAAGCGTGCTTATCGTCATGAACAACTCCGTCGGAAGTACGGCACGGCTGCTGGGCGCGGGTCTGCGTGCCCTGCTCGTGCTGACCGTGATCTGCGGTGTCATCTATCCGCTCGCCGTCACCGGAATCGCCCAGGGCCTGTTCCACGACAAGGCCAACGGCTCCGAGATCAGGAGTGGGGGCGAGGTCGTCGGCTCCGAACTCATCGGGCAGCGGTACGACTTGCCGCTGAAGGAGGGCCAGGAGACCGCCGCGCCCGACCTGAAGTGGTTCCAGCCCCGGCCGTCCAACGGTCTCGGCTCCAACCAGGACGCGGGGGTGAACACCCGGTACGACCTGATCCTGTCGGGTGCGACGAACCTGGCCGGTGACAACAAGGACCTGATCGCGAACGTCAAGGCGGCCAAGGCGGCCGTGGTCAAGGACAATTCCACGGCCGGCTTCAGGGTGCGGCCGTCGGACGTGCCGGCCGAGGCCGTCACCTCGTCCGGTTCAGGCCTCGACCCTCACATCTCCCCGGAGTACGCGGAACTCCAGGCCCACCGGGTGGCCGAGAGGAACGGTCTTCCCGTACGCACGGTCGAGAAGCTGGTCGACGAGCACTCCGACGGGCGGATCCTCGGCTTCATGGGCGAGCCCCGCGTCAATGTCCTCCAGCTCAATGTGGCGCTGAAGGAGCTGGTCGGCGAGAGGGGCTGATCTCCGTAGAAGAGGAGCCTCATACTACTCAACTCCCTTGTGGCTCGCGGTGGTTCGGTCCCGGAGATCCCGGTGACCGGAGCATTGCGGGCCACAATCGCGTACGTCCATACTGTGCCGGTCACGCGGGGGGAGACCGGTCTGGTGAGCGGACGGCGCGTGCCCGCCGTGGTGCGGAGCGGCCGGTACCACGGGATGGTGCTCGGGGCGGCCGGGCTTGCCGTCCTGCTGGCGGCCACGGTGCTCGCCGCCCTTGCCGCGCTGACCGAGAAGGCCGTCGAGGGCGGGGTGCGGCAGCGTCTCGCCGCGGACCGGGAAGCCGCCGTCGAGGTCGCGGGGCGCTACGACGCGGGCAGCGTGCGGCGCCTGGACGCGGACGTGCGCGCCGCGGTCGGCCGCACCTACGGCGAGGTGCCCCATCGGACCCGGCTCGCGCTGCGGGCACCGGCGGCGCGCAACGACGAGCTCTCCGTGACCGAGGCCGGGGGCCGGCGCCGCGAGGACGCCACCGTGTCCGTGATCGCGCTCGAAGGGGCGAGGTCGCACGCCGCTCTCGTGGCGGGCCGGTGGCCGCGCGCGGGCGCCGGAGGCTCGGCCGACGCACCTGTGGAGACCGTGCTGACCAGGACGTTCGCCGCCGAACTCGCGGTCCGTACGGGCGACTCGGTGCACGTGCGCGGCGCCGGGGGGCGCCTGGTGCGGATGCGGGTCGTCGGGCTCTACGGGACCGAGGGGCGCGCGCCCGCGGTCTGGGCGGGGCTCAGCAGTACGTTCGGGACGCCCGACTCCCTCGCGCTCGTGCCCCGCGGCGCGTTCACGGCGCGGCCCGGGCTCGCGAAGGACGCGGGCGCGGTGTGGCTCGGCGTGCCCGACGCGCGGGGGCTGCGGCTCGGCGACATCGGGCCGCTGGCCGAGCGGGCCCGGCGCTTCGGTGGCAGCGATGCCTCGCTCTCGGTGCTGCGGGGCTCGAACCGCGCGGCGGAACTGACGGTCTCGGCAGGGTTGCGCAGGGCGCTCGACCGGCTCACCACGCCCATCGCCGTGGCCCGCGCGGGGCTCTACGTGCCCGCCACGCTGCTTGCCGCCCTCGCGGTCGCGGCCCTGGTGCTCACCGGGCGGCAACTCGCCGAGCACCGGCGGCCGGAGCTGGCGTTGCTGGCCGCGCGGGGTGCCGGGACGCGGCGGCTCGTGGTGTCGACCGGGGTGCAGTGGGCGGTGGTGGCCCTGCCGGTGGGGGTGGCCGCGCCCTTCCTCGCGGGTCCGCTGCTGCGGCTCCTCGAAGGGGCGGGGGTGCTGCACGGCGGGGTGCCGGATGCCGCCGCGATCGGTGCCGCCTGGGTGGCCGCCGGTTTCGCCGTCGTGGTGCACGGGTGCGCGGTGCTGCTGCCGACGCTGCGGTTGGTGCGGGACCGGCAGGCGGTGAGGCGGCTTCGGCTGCGGGTGGGGAGGTTCGCGGGGGTGCAGCGGGTGGGGGCCGATGTGGTGCTTGGGGCGGTGGCCGTCCTGGGGTGGCTGCAGCTGCGGCAGTACCGCTCTCCCGTGACCGGTGACGGTGTCGATCCGGTGCTCGTGTTCGCGCCGGTGGTGATGACCACCGCGGCCGCCCTGCTCGTGCTGCGCCTGCTGCCCTTCCTGACGCGGGCCGTCGACCCGCTCGCCCGGCGTGGCAAGGGCCTCGTGCTGCCGCTCGGCGGGTGGCAGATCGCGCGGCGCGCGGCACGGCACGCGGGGCCCGCCCTGGTGGTCACGCTGGCCCTGGCCGTCGCGGCCCTGAGCAGCACCGCCCTCGCCATTCTCGACCGGGGGGACCACGATCAGGCCGCTTTCCAGGTGGGCGCCGATTTGCGCATCGAACCGGGGGAGGGTGTGCCCGCCGGGGAGCGGCGTGCGACGTACGGCGCGTTGCCCGGGGTCGACGCGGTCACTCCCGTGGTGACGACGGAGGGATACATCGGGCAGGACGCGGTGGCCGTGACGGGCGTCAACACCGGACGGGGGCCGGTGCCTTCGCTGCGGGGGGATCTCGCGGGGCGGCCGGTGGGGGAGCTTGTCGCGCCGCTGGGGAGGGGGATTCCGGCGCATGGTCTCGCTGTGGGCGCTGGCCGTCCCGCGCGCGAACTTCCGCTGCGGGTGCGGTTGTCGGCCGACGGGGCCGGTCGGGCCGTGCCGGTGCGGCTGACGGTCTTCTTCGAGGACGAAGACGGTCTCGTCCACTCAAGTGCCCTCCTTCTTAAAGAAGAGGGCCCTCGAACTCTTCCTTTGAAGGTGCCGGTACGAAGCGGTGCCCTGCGCATCCTGCAGATCGACCTGAGCATGGCGGGCGAGACGGTACGGCGTACCTACCGTCTGCGGATCGACCGGGTGCCGGGGCTTTCCCGGCAGGCCGACTGGCGGGATCTGCGCGAGGACGCGCCGGACCGGTACGGGGCAGGGTGCCCCGGGGCCGAGCGGCCGCGCGGGACGGTGGGGGAGGCGCCCGGTCCCGTGCTGTGCGGCGACAGGCCCGGGGCCGGAGTACTGCTCGACGCGGTGCTTCGAGGGCCCGACACGCGGCTCAAGTACCCGACGTGGAGCGTCCGGCTCGGCACGGACAGCGCCAAGGGCCGCCCTGCGGCGCCCGCACTCGCCGATCGTGTGCTGCTGGACTCCGGGGCGGTGCGGGTCGGGGATGTCGTGACCGTGCGGCGCGGTACGGGTGGCAGCGCCCGGCTGAAGATCGTCGGACGGATCAAGGCGGTGCCGGGTGAGGCGCGTGACCGGCCGCGTCTCCTGGCCGACTCGCGTGCGATGGCGGCCCAGATGGCGCTGAGCGGGGCGTTGCCGGGGGCGGAGAGCGCGTGGTGGGCCGGGGGTGACACGGATGCTGCGTGGGAGGCGGTCCGGGACGAGCCTCGGCTCGGGACCGCCGTGGACGTGCCGCACGCGCGCGTGGCCCTCGGCGAGGATCCGCTCCGGCGGGGAGCCCGTGGCGGCCTCTGGCTCTGCCTCGCCCTCGCACCGGCGTTCGCCGTCATCGCCTTCACCCTGCACACGGTGCTCGCGGCGCGGTCCAGGGAACGGGAGTTCGCGCTGCTGCGGGCCCTGGGAGTACGACGGGGCCAACTCGCCGCATACCTGTGGACGGAACAGTTGGCGCTGGCAGGCATGGCAGCACTCCTCGGCACCCTCCTCGGAGCGGGCCTCGCCGCAGTGATCACGCCGGTGGTGACGGTGGACGCGACCGGTGCCCCGGTCTTCCCGGCCCTGCTCACGGAGGTGCCGTGGGCAAGGGTATGGGCGGTGGCGGCCGGCGTGACGCTGATGATCTGCGGGGTGGTGAGCGGGGTGGTCCGGGTCCTCGGCCGGGTGGACCTGGGACGGGTGCTGCGGGCGGGGGAGGACGGGTGAGGGGGACTGCGGGGGGTCCGTGGGGGCGGGGTTGGTCTGCCTGGGGCGGGGCCGGTGGCGTGGGAGGGAATCGCACCGACGTGAGCCCGAACAGGCCCACACGCCCCCTCGAAGCGTTGCTGCGGTGGGTCGCGCTGGCGGGGTGGGGCCTTGTGGCTGCCGGGCTGTTTCGGCGCCGGATTGACGTGGATTGCGCTCCGGCTGGGCAGACCAGCGCGCCCGCCTTGCGCGTGTTGTCGGTTGCGGGTGGGTGGGCTGCTGCGGTGTCCTCCGTCGGTGGGACGGGGCCGGTGGCTGCCGGGCTGCTACGGCGCCGGATTGCCGGGAGACGTGCTCCGAGTGGACAGATCGGCACGTCCCCTTGCGCGTGCTGTCGATGGCGCGTGGCCGTCGGCCTGCTTCGGTGCCGAAGTTCTGGGGGCCGTGCTCCGGGCAGGCAGAGCGGAACGTCCCCTTGCGGGTGTTGTTGGTTGGGCGGATCGGGGTTGGGGGTGCCCCCGGCGGGTGTTTTCGGGTGTTGGGTATGGCCGCGTGGCTCGCTGCTTGTTGGCGGGGAGCTGTGGTGGTTCAGGGTGATCGGGTGGGTGGGCGGGGGCGCTTGTTCGGGGAGGGCTGATGCGGCGTAGGGGTTGGGTGTGGGGGGAGTTGGGCGGGCTCGCCCTGTTGGTTTTCGTGCTCTGCGGTGTTGCTGCCGGTGGGCCCGGGTTGTTGGACGTGGCTTCGGGGCGGGCGTTGGGGCATCGGCTTGAGCAGGTGCAGCGTGATGCCCCGGGTATCACCCACCGGATGCGGTTCGGGCCCGAGGAGGAGCGGCCCGGGGTGGAAAGCACCCTGGACGCCGACTTGAGGAGGTTCTCGGAGGTCGTCGAGAACGCCACCCCCGCCGCCCTCCGCGGAGAACTCCTGCGCGATTCCACCCGCATCGCCCTGCCCGGCGTACGCACCCCCGACGGCACCACGCTGTCCCTCGTGTATGCGAGCGATGCCCCGCCCCGCTCCGCGTACGCCGCCGGACGGCCCCCCGCCGGGAGGGGACGCGTCGTGGAGATCGCCGTCTCCACCCGTACCCGCGACGCCCTGAAGCTGCGGCTCGGGCAGGAACTGCGGCTCGGCCCCGGCGCGTTGGAGATCGCGGACGCCCCGGCACGGGTCGTCGGGTTCTACGCCGCCGAAGGCGATCGGCGGCTCTGGCGCGAGCACCCCCTGCTCGCGGGACCGGGACGGGAACCGCGGGGCGGAGCGGTGCGGTACGCGGGCGCCCTGCTCGCGCCCCAGGGCGTCGAAGTGCTGCAGAGCCAGGCAGAGGCCGACCTCACCGTGATGTGGGGCATGCGCCTGGACCCCGGCGAGAACGCCGCGCGCTACGTCGGCGACCAGGGGCAGCGCGACTTCGAGCGCCACATGCTCCGCTACCCGCAGTCCGTACGGGAGGTCACCTGCCAGGTCGGGATGGTCGGCGGCGGCATGTACTGCGCCTTCGGCGCCCACCCGGCGGCCGAGACGGAGACCGCCACCGAACTGCCGGACGCCCTGGCGGAGTTCCGGGAGCAGTGGCGGCAGGGCAGTGTCGTGATCTCCTTCGCGCTCGCCTCGGTGACGGCCGTGGGCCTCGCCACCGTGGTCGTCGGCGCGCTGCTCTCCGTACGCCGTCGCCTCGACGCCCATCGGCTGCGACGCGCGCGTGGGGCGTCGGCCCTGGGGATCGCCCTGGGGCGCGGAGCGGCGACCGCACCGGCCGTGCTGCTGGGGTTCGTGGGCGGGTGCGCGGCCGCCTCGGTCCTGCCGGGGGCGTCGGCGGCGTACGGGCGAGGGCTGCTCGTCGCCCTGGGCGCGTGGCTGGTGCTGCCCCTGCTGACCTGGTGGGCGGTCCGCGACCGGGCCCTGCTGCGGGACAAGGGGGTGAGCGGCGGCCGTCGCGTCGTCGCCGAGGTGAGCGTGGTGGCCGTCGCTCTCGCGGGCGTCCTCGCGCTGCGGGCCCGCGGGACGGCGGGCGGGGCGAGCGGTGACCCCCTGCTCGCCGCAGTCCCCGTACTCCTCGGGCTCGCCACCGTCGTGGTCCTTGTGCGTCTCTACCCGTGGCCGGTACGCCTCGTCGCCCGCCGGGCCGCCCGTGGACGCGGAACCGTGGCCCTCGTCGCGCTCCGCGGCGCCGCGAAGGAGGCCCCCGCGCGGGCGCTCGCACTGCTCGTCCTGGTGGTGACGCTGGCCGGCGCCGTGTTCGGCGGCCTGGTCGCGCAGACGCTCACGGAGGGGCGCCGGGACACCGCCGCCTGGCGGGTGGGCGCCGATGCCTCCTTCCTGGGAGCGGGACGCGACCCCGACACCGCGAAGCGCCTGGCACGCGCGCGTGGCGTGCGGGAGACGGTGTCGGTGCGGCAGCTGCGGGTCGATCCGATGAGCGCCGAGGACGGCGGACGGTACGGGATCGCGAGCCTGGTGGGCGTCGACGGCACGGAACTGCGGTCGGCCGCGGGGAGTTCGGCGGCGGCTCGCGCGCTGCGGGACGCCGGTCTCAGCGGGAGCGGGGCCAAGGGCACCGGGCGGGACATCCGGGTGCTCGCCGACGCTGCCGACGCGGGGGACCTGCTGACCATCACGGTGCACGGCAAGGAGCGCCGCCTGCGCGTCGTGGGCCCCCTCCCCGAGGCCGTGCGACGCGACCCCGCTCTGGGCCCCGTACGCTCCTCCACCGAGGCGAGGGACCATCTCCTGCTCGCCGACAACCGGGACCTCAAGGGCTTCGCCGCGAGCGAGTTCGAGGAGTTCGCCCTGCTTCTGTACGGCCCGCATCTGGACGCCGGTGAGCTGCGCTCGGTCGTCCCGCGCACCGCCCCCGGCGCCGCCATTGGAGAGCTGCGGATCCGTGCCGAGGAGCAGTCCGAGGCCGGGAAAGACGGTCTGATCGCGGCCATGACCGCCGCGCACACCGCCTGCACCGCCGTGGCCGTGTTCCTCGCGCTGCTCGCCCTGGTCCTCGAACTCCTGCTGTCCGCGCCCGCCCGCGGCGACACGGCCGCCCGGCTGCGCACGCTGGGACTCGGCGGCCGCGCCACCGCCGGGCTGCATCTGCTCCAGCTGCTGCCCATGGTGCTCGCGGCCGTGGCCGGGGGCGTCGCGCTCGGCCTGACCCTGCCCGGACTGCTCGGCCCCGCCCTCGACCTGCGGGTGTTCACCGGGGGGCCCACCGCGCCCGCCTTGCGGACCGACGCCCTGTTCACCGCGGTCCTTGCCGCCGGGACCGTCGCCCTGGTGGCCGTGGCGGTGGGGGTGGAGACGTGGCTGGGGCGGCGGAGGGGACTCGGAGCAGTGCTGCGACTGGGGAGGAACGATGACTGAGCTCGCCGATCTGGAGGCCCGCGCGAACGCCGCGCGCCGTCCCGCCAAGGACGAGGGGCTTGTCGTCTGCGACAACCTCGTACGCGTCTACCGCACCGAGAAGGTGGAGGTACAGGCCCTCCAGGGGCTGGACCTGGTGGTCGGTGAGGGGGAGTGCGTGGCGCTCGTGGGCGCGTCCGGATCGGGCAAGTCCACCCTCCTGTCGATCCTCTCCGGGCTCGATCTGCCGACCGCGGGCCGGGCCAGGGTCGCCGGGCACGATCTGCTCTCCATGGGGCGCCGCGAGCGCCTGGGCTACCGCAGGAACACCGTCGGCTTCGTGTGGCAGCAGACCGGGCGCAATCTGCTGCCGTACCTCACCGCCCTGGAGAACGTCGCACTGCCGATGAGGTACGCGCGCGTGCCCCGTCGCGAGCGCGCGGCGCGGGCCGCCGAACTGCTCGACGTGCTCGGAGTCGCGTACTGCGGCGCGCGGCGGCCCGCCGAGCTCTCCGGCGGCGAGCAGCAGCGCGTCGCCGTGGCGGTCGCCACCGCCAACGCCCCGCGGGTGCTGCTCGCCGACGAGCCCACCGGAGAGCTGGACACGGCCAGTGGCGAGGAGGTGTTCGCCGCCCTCCGGCGCGCGAACGAGGAGCTCTGCGCGACCGTCCTGGTGGTCACGCACGATCCGCTCGTCTCCGGTCAGGTCCGCCGCACGGTGCGCATCCGGGACGGCCGTACGGCCACGGAGACGCTGCGTGAACGGGGCGGCGCAGGCGAGGAGTTCACGGTTCTGGACCGGGCGGGGCGATTGCAGCTGCCGCGCGACTACGTGGAGCGCTACGGGCTGGGCGGTCGCGTACGGCTCACAGAGGAGCCGGACCACATCGGAGTCTGGGGTGAAGGGCCGGATTCGACCTCGCCCACCGCCTGAAGCCTTGACGGACGTCAGGTCCGTACCTATGGTCACGGCCCAACACGCGTGTTCAGAAAGGTACTTGACGTTCACATACAAGAATGGATGGCTCTTCGCATGGCTGACACCCCCACACCCGTGCGCCACCACCGCAGACCCCGCACGGCAGTCCTCGCGACCCTCGCCTCCGTGGTGACCGCCCTGGTCGCCGCCCTCCTGGCCTGGCCCGGCGCGGAGCGCGCCGACGCCGCGCCCAGCACTTTCGCGCACCCCGGAGTCACCGTCTCGCGCGGGCAGCTGGACTTCACCAGGGAGAAGGTCAACGCCGGCGCCCAGCCCTGGAAGGGCGCCTACGACCAGATGATGGGGAGCAAGTACGCCTCCCTCTCGCGCACACCGAAGCCCCGCGCGGTCGTCGAGTGCGGCTCCTACTCGAACCCCAACTACGGCTGCACCGACGAGCGCGAGGACGCGATCGCCGCGTACACGACGGCGCTCGCCTGGTACGTCACCCGTGACGACCGCTACGCCAAGAAGTCCATCGAGCTGATGGACGCCTGGTCCGGCACCATCAAGGATCACACCAACAGCAACGCCCCGCTGCAGACCGGCTGGGCGGGATCGACCTGGCCCAGGGCCGCCGAGATCATCAAGCACACGTACACCGGCGGCTGGAGCAACTCGGGCCGCTTCGCGACGATGTTGCGCACCGTCTACCTGCCCGAGATCATCAACGGCTCCAACTCCAACGGCAACTGGGAGCTGTCGATGATGGAGGCCGCCATCGGCATCTCCGTCTTCATCGAGGACAAGGGGTCCTACGACAAGGCGATGGCGAAGTTCCGCACGCGCACCGCCGCGTACATCTACCTAGCCTCCGACGGCGCGCTGCCCAAGACCGTGCCCAGCCAGAACCTGGACACCCGCGCCAAGATCGTCAAGTACTGGCAGGGGCAGGGCACCTTCACCACCGGGCTCTCCCAGGAGACGTGCCGCGACTTCACCCACACCGGATACGGGCTCTCCGCGATCTCCCATGTCGCCGAGACCAGCCGCATCCAGGGCGACGACCTCTACAAGACGGACGTCGGCGAGCGGCTGCGCCAGGGTCTCGGCTTCCACGCCAAGTACGAACTGGGCGAGGCCCCGCCGAGCTCGCTCTGCGGCGGAACGGTCCACCGTGGCTTCGGACCCGTCACCGAGGTCGGTTACAACGCGCTTCACGACCGCCTCGGCCACGCCATGAGCAACACCCAGAAGCTCACCGAGAAGAACCGCCCGGCAGGTTCCAACAACCTGTTCGTCGCCTGGGAGACCCTGACCCACGCGGACAACCCGAGCTGATACGGACCTTGTTGGGCCGGGCGCGCGCTGACCATACTGGCGCCCGGCCCCACAGGGCCGCACGGGGGGAGTGGGCATGGCCGAGCACGCGATCGTCGTCGAGGACCTGCACCGCACGTACGGCGGCGGCGCGTCCGCCGTGCACGCCCTGCGCGGCGTCTCCTTCGCCGTCCCGCGCGGTGAACTGGCCGCCCTGAAGGGGCGGTCGGGGTCCGGCAAGACCACCCTGCTCAACCTCGTCGGCGGTCTCGACACCCCGGACGCGGGCAAGATCACCGTAGAAGGGCTCGCACTCGCGGGACTCGGCGAGGACGGCCTCCTGGAGCTGCGCCGCGACCGCGTCGGCTTCATCTTCCAGTCCTTCGGGCTCATCTCGATCCTCACCGCCGCCGAGAACGTCGGCGTACCCCTTCGGCTCCGAAAGACCGACCCCCACGCGCGCGAGGAGCGCGTCGCGCTGCTGCTCGCCCTCGTCGGTCTGTCCGATCACGCCGAGCAGCGGCCGGGCGAGCTCTCCGGAGGACAGCAGCAGCGCGTGGCGATCGCCCGCGCGCTCGCCAACAAGCCCGCCCTGCTCATCGCCGACGAGCCCACCGGGCAGCTGGACGCCGAGACCGGGCTCGCCGTGATGGAGCTGCTGCGTGCCGTCGTCCGCGGGGAGGGCGTCACCGCCCTGGTCGCCACGCACGACGCGGCCCTGCTCGACCTCGCCGACCGGGTCCTGGAACTGCGCGACGGCGAGATCGTCGGGCGCTGACCCCGGCCCCCGCCATATCGATGCCCGTGGCCCGCCACATCAGGGTTGTGTCAAGGTGCGCCCGCGGGTGCGCCTTCGTCCGTTTTGCGGGAAATGTTGGCCGTAAGGTCGACGCTGCGTACACAGCAGTTTCGGGAAGACAATGGGGCCATGGCACGCGGCAAGCTTCGGATATACCTCGGTTCGGCACCGGGCGTCGGCAAGACGTACGCGATGCTGTCCGAGGCGCACCGCCGCATCGAGCGCGGCACCGACTGCGTGGTGGCCTTCGTGGAGCACCACGACAGGCCGCGCACCGAAGTGATGCTGCACGGCCTGGAACAGGTGCCCCGCACGGAGCTCGACCACCGCGGCACCCTCTTCACCGAGATGGACGTCGACGCCGTCCTGCGGCGTGCGCCCGCCGTCGCCCTCGTGGACGAACTGGCGCACACCAATGTCCCCGGCTCCCGCAACGCCAAGCGCTGGCAGGACGTCGAGGAGCTGCTCGCCGCGGGCATCGACGTCGTCTCGACCGTGAACATCCAGCACCTGGAGTCCCTCGGCGACGTCGTCGAGTCGATCACCGGCGTGCGCCAGCGCGAGACCGTGCCGGACGAAGTGGTACGGCGCGCGGACCAGATCGAGCTCGTCGACATGTCGCCACAGGCGCTGCGCCGCCGCATGGCCCACGGCAACATCTACAAGCCCGACCGGGTCGACGCGGCCCTCTCCAACTACTTCCGGCCCGGCAACCTCACCGCCCTGCGCGAGCTCGCGCTCCTCTGGGTCGCCGACCGGGTCGACGAGTACCTCCAGCAGTACCGCGGCGAGCACGACATCCGCTCCACCTGGCAGGCCCGCGAGCGCATAGCCGTCGGGCTCACCGGCGGCCCCGAGGGCCGCACCCTGATCCGCCGCGCGTCCCGGATGGCCGCCAAGGGCTCAGGCAGCGAGATCCTCGCCGTCTACATCGCCCGCAGCGACGGCCTGACCGCGGCCTCGCCCAAGGAGCTCGCGGTCCAGCGCACCCTGGTGGAGGACCTGGGCGGCACCTTCCACCACGTCATCGGCGACGACATACCGGCCGCGCTGCTCGACTTCGCCCGCGGCGTCAACGCCACCCAGATCGTCCTCGGCTCCTCGCGCCGCAAGACCTGGCAGTACATCTTCGGACCCGGCGTCGGCGCGACGGTGGCCCGCGAATCGGGCCCCGACCTGGACGTCCACATCGTCACGCACGACGAGGTCGCCAAGGGCCGCGGCCTGCCCGTGGCGCGCGGGGCGCGGCTCGGCCGGTCCCGGAGCATCTGGGGCTGGCTGGTGGGCGTGGGCGGCCCGGCGCTCCTGACGCTGCTCCTCACCCATGTCGACGCGGACCTGGGTCTCGCCAACGACATGCTGCTGTTCCTGACGCTCACCGTCGCCGCCGCGCTGCTCGGCGGTCTGCTGCCGGCCCTGGCCTCGGCGGCGTTCGGTTCGCTGCTCCTGAACTACTACTTCACGCCGCCGCAGCACCTGTGGACGATCTCCGACTCCAAGAACATCGTCGCGATCGTCGTCTTCGTGGGCGTCGCGATCTCCGTCGCCTCCGTCGTGGACCTCGCCGCCCGCCGCACCCACCAGGCCGCGAGGCTGCGCGCGGAGTCGGAGATACTCTCCTTCCTCGCGGGCAGCGTGCTGCGCGGCGAGACGAGCCTGGACGCCCTCCTCGAACGCGTGCGCGAGACCTTCAGCATGGACTCGGTGGCCCTCCTGGAGCGCGCGAGCGACGTCGCCCCCTGGACCTGCGCGGGCCGCGTCGGCGAGGGCCGCACGCTGGAGCGCCCCGAGGACGCGGACGTGGACATGCCGGTCGGCGACCACATGGCGCTCGCCCTGTCCGGCCGGGTGCTGCCCGCCGAGGACCGCAGGGTGCTCGCCGCGTTCGCCGCGCAGGCCGCCGTGGTCCTCGACCGCCAGCGCCTGCGGGACGAGGCACAGCAGGCCCGCACCCTCGCCGAGGGCAACCGCATCCGTACCGCGCTGCTCGCCGCCGTCAGCCATGACCTGCGGACGCCCCTCGCGGGCATCAAGGCCGCCGTCACCTCCCTGCGCTCCGACGACGTGGCCTGGTCCGAGGAGGACCAGGCCGAGCTCCTCGAAGGCATCGAGGACGGCGCCGACCGCCTGGACCACCTGGTCGGCAACCTCCTGGACATGTCCCGCCTGCAGACCGGCACCGTCACGCCGCTGATCCGCGCGATCGACCTCGACGAGGTCGTCCCGATGGCGCTGGGCGGCGTCCCCGACGGCAGCGCGGACCTCGACATCCCCGAGACGCTGCCCATGGTCTCCGTGGACAAGGGTCTCCTGGAGCGCGCGGTCGCCAACATCGTGGAGAACGCGGTCAAGTACAGCCGCGCCGCCGAACCGGTCCTGGTCTCCGCGAGCACACTCGGCGACCGCGTCGAACTGCGGGTCGTGGACCGCGGCCCCGGCGTCCCCGACGCCGCCAAGGACCGCATCTTCGAGCCCTTCCAGCGCTACGGTGACGCTCCGCGCGGCGCGGGCGTGGGCCTGGGCCTCGCGGTCGCCCGCGGCTTCGTGGAGTCCATGGGCGGCACGCTGGAGGCCGAAGACACCCCCGGCGGCGGCCTCACCATGGTCCTCACCCTGCGGGCGGCGGCGGGCGGACCGCCTGCGCTGCCGGACCTCTCCGCCCAGGCCGTCTCATGACCGCCGAGGCGGCCACCACCGACAAGTCCGAAAGGCAGGTACGCATGACCCGGGTGCTCGTGGTCGACGACGAGCCGCAGATCGTACGCGCCCTCGTGATCAACCTGAAGGCGCGCAAGTACGAGGTGGACGCGGCCCCGGACGGAGCCACCGCGCTCCAGCTCGCCGCCGCTCGCCACCCCGACGTGATCGTGCTCGACCTCGGTCTGCCGGACATGGACGGGGTCGAGGTCATCAGGGGTCTGCGCGGCTGGACGCGCGTCCCGATCCTGGTGCTCTCCGCGCGCCACAGCTCGGACGAGAAGGTCGAGGCGCTCGACGCGGGCGCCGACGACTACGTCACCAAGCCCTTCGGCATGGACGAGCTGCTTGCCCGCCTGAGGGCCTCCATCCGCAGGGCCGAGCCCACCGGAGCGGGCGAGGACGACGTGATGGTGGACACGGAGGACTTCACGGTCGACCTGGCCGCCAAGAAGGTCAACCGCGACGGGCGCGACGTACGCCTGACGCCCACCGAGTGGCACCTGCTGGAAGTCCTGGTGCGCAACACCGGGCGCCTGGTCAGCCAGAAGCAGCTGCTCCAGGAGGTGTGGGGCCCTTCGTACGGTACGGAGACGAACTACCTGCGCGTCTACATGGCGCAGCTGCGCCGCAAGCTGGAGGCGGACCCCGCGCATCCGCGGCACTTCATCACCGAGCCGGGAATGGGTTACAGGTTCGAGCGATGAGTCAAGGGTCAAGGCAGGGCTGAGCGGGCATAAGCACAGATGAGCGCACCCATTGCGGCGCTGTCGGCGACCCCCGGTACGCTTCCTGTATGAGTGCTGTTCCTGGTTCCGAGAAGCCGGCAGGCCGTTTCCGGCGCATGCTCGACCGGCTGTCCTCCTCCCAGGAGGATCTGGAGTCGGAGGAGCTGCGCGAGGATGCCGAGACGGCTGGCTGCACCCGTATCGGAGACTGCCACGACCGCCAGATAGTCACGGTTACTGGTACCTTGCGCACGGTCACCCTGCGACCACGCGCCGGCGTACCCGCCCTGGAGGCGGAGCTGTTCGACGGCTCCGCGGCTCTGGACGTGGTGTGGCTCGGCAGGCGCTCCATCGTGGGGATAGAGCCGGGGCGCAGGCTGATCGCGTCCGGCCGGATCTCGATGAGCCGGGGCCGCCGGGTGCTCTTCAACCCGAAATACGAACTCAGACCCCTCGGACGGGAGTAGCCGGTGACGTCCCTCGACAAGCCGACGGACCAAGGAAGCACGGATCAGGACGCAGATTCCCGGGCCGTGACCGAGGCCGCGCTCTTCGAGGCCTTCGGCGGCGTGCGGGGCATGGTGGAGACCGTCGTCCCGGGCCTCCTCTTCGTGACGATCTTCACGATCAACAAGGACCTGCACATGTCGGCCATCGCGGCCCTCGCGGTGTCCCTGGTGCTCGTGGCGGTCCGCCTGGTCATGAAGGGCACCGTCAAGCACGCCTTCAGCGGCGTCTTCGGGGTCGCCTTCGGTGTGGTCTTCGCGATGATGACCGGCAACGCCAAGGACTTCTATCTGCCGGGCATGCTCTACACGCTGGGTCTGGCCCTCGCCTACGTCATCACGGCCATCGCGGGCGTCCCGCTGATCGGCCTGATCCTCGGCCCGGTCTTCAAGGAGAACCTCTCCTGGCGGACCCGCAACCCGGGCCGCAAGTCGGCGTACACGAAGGCCAGTTACGCCTGGGGTCTGATCCTGCTCGCCAAGTGCGCGATCCTCTTCCCGCTCTACTGGTGGGCGGACACGACCCAGTTCGGCTGGGTCCTGATCGCCCTGAAGATCCCGCCCTTCCTGCTCGCCGTCTGGCTGACCTGGGTCTTCCTGGCCAAGGCTCCGCCGCCGATTGACGTCTTCGCCGAGATGGAAGCCGCGGAGAAGGCCGAGGAAGAGCGCAAGACCGCGGCGCGTGGCCACGAGGCCTGAGCAGCGCTTGCTGTACGTAGAAGGGGGCGCCCGGAAGTTTCCGGGCGCCCCCTCTGCGTACGAGCAAGCGCAGCGACTAGCTCGCCGCGTCTTCCTTCCGCACCGACAGCAGGTCCTCCAGCTGCTCCTCGCGGGCCTGGGCCGCCACGAAGAGGAGCTCGTCGCCTGCCTCCAGGGAGTCGTCCGGGGTCGGCGCGAGGACGCGCGTGCCGCGGATGATCGTCACCAGCGAGGTGTCCTGGGGCCACTGGACGTCGCCGACCGTCGTGCCCGCGAGGGCCGACTCGGGCGGCAGGGTCAGCTCGACGAGGTTCGCGTCGCCGTGGCTGAAGCGCAGCAGGCGTACGAGATCACCGACGCTCACCGCCTCCTCGACGAGCGCGGACATCAGACGCGGGGTCGAGACCGCGACGTCGACGCCCCAGGACTCGTTGAAGAGCCATTCGTTCTTCGGGTTGTTCACGCGGGCGACGACCCGCGGGACGCCGTACTCGGTCTTCGCGAGCAGCGAGACGACGAGGTTGACCTTGTCGTCGCCGGTCGCGGCGATCACCACGTTGCAGCGCTGAAGCGCCGCCTCGTCGAGGGAGGTGATCTCGCAGGCGTCGGCGAGCAGCCACTCCGCCTGCGGGACGCGCTCGACCGAGATGGCCGTCGGCGCCTTGTCGATGAGCAGAATCTCGTGCCCGTTCTCCAGGAGCTCACCGGCGATGGAACGTCCCACCGCGCCTGCTCCGGCAATGGCGACCCTCATCAGTGACCGCCTTCTTCCGGGCCTTCGGCGAACGCCGCTTCGACCTTCTCGACCTCGTCGGTGCGCATCATCACGTGCACCAGGTCGCCCTCCTGGAGCACCGTCTGCGAGGTCGGCAGGACCGCCTCGCCCAGCCGGGTGAGGAAGGCCACGCGCACGCCGGTCTCCTCCTGCAGCTCACTGATCTTGTGGCCGATCCAGGACGCGGACGTGTGTACCTCGGCGAGCTGTACGCCGCCGGTGGGGTCGCGCCACAGCGGCTCGGCCCCGGAGGGCAGCAGCCTGCGCAGCATCTGGTCGGCGGTCCAGCGGACCGTGGCGACGGTGGGGATGCCCAGGCGCTGGTAGACCTCGGCGCGGCGCGGGTCGTAGATGCGGGCGGCGACGTTCTCGATGCCGAACATCTCGCGGGCCACGCGGGCGGCGATGATGTTCGAGTTGTCGCCGCTGCTGACCGCGGCGAAGGCGCCCGCCTCTTCGATGCCGGCCTCGCGCAGGGTGTCCTGGTCGAAGCCGATGCCGGTGACGCGACGGCCGCCGAAGCCGGAGCCCAGCCGGCGGAAGGCGGTGGGGTCCTGGTCGATCACGGCGACCGTGTGCCCCTGTTGTTCCAGGGTCTGCGCGAGAGCGGATCCGACTCTCCCGCAGCCCATGATGACGATGTGCACGCCCGTCCTTCCGGCTGTGTCAATACTTTTTGCTCAGGCTGAACGGTAAAAGCGTCTCAGACCGACGCCCAAGCTACACACGCACGGTCCGCGGAGGGCACCCCCGTGCACCTGCCGGTGCCGACGGAGGCGGTACGGGGGTCCGGGGCGGGGGTCAGTCCACGCTGCGCAGCAGGCCCTCGACGTTCTTGAGCCGGTAGCTGAGCTCGACGATCTGCAGCCGTGCCGCTTCCTGCTCGGACCTCGCGCGTTCGACGACCTCGCGGTACTGCTCCATCGCCTCGGCCCACTGGCGGTCGCGCTCGCGGTTGCGCTGCGACTGGAAGTAGGCGACCGACACGACCGCGCCGGCGAGTATCAGGAAGAAGGCGACCGGGATGATCACGTCGTCCATTAAGACCCCTCAGGTGAGTGCTGTCCTGCCTCGTCGGACGCGTCCTCCCGGACGGCCGCGAGGATCGTGTCCACGTTCAGGCGCACGTCGAAGGGCGCCAGTTCGAAGTACTTGAGTGCCTTGCCGTCGTCGGAGAGTTCCAGGCGGCCGACGACGAGACCGGCCTTCTCCAGACGTTCGAGGTGCATGTAGAGCAGGGGCCGGGAGACGCCGAGCCGCCGCGCCAGTTCGCTGACGTACAGCTGCCCCGGGGCGAGCTCGGTGATGATCCGGATCCGCTGGGCGTGGCCGACGGCGGACAGAAAGGCGAGCAGCTCTTCGCTGTCCATGGCCCGCCTTCTCGCTGGTCTGCCAGCTGAATCCCCGCTGGTCCCGAAACCTGTCAGCCAAGACTTACGCATGACGGGAACCACTGTCAATCCGCCGCCACTCGGCCGCGAATGACAGTTGACGGTTCGTTCCTTCACCTGTCAGTCTTCACTTACACATGAAGGACTGATGAGGGACTGGACGCCAGGAGCTGGCGAAGGGGCGGGGATGGTCATGGGGAAGCGATCGGTCACGGTGGGCGTGGCCAGATGGAGCGCGCTGCATCCGGGGCGCGCGATCATCGGCTGGCTGGTGTTCGTGGTGCTCTGCCTGGGGGGCGGCATCGCCACCGGCATGAACAGCGCGAGCAGCGAGGACTACCGCGTGGGGGAGGCGGGGCGCGCCGAGGCCCTGGCGACCGAGGGCGGCGTCCCGCTGCGGCCCACGGAACAGGTGCTGATCCGCGCCAAGTCGGGCCCGCTGGACAAGGCGGCGGCCGGCGCCGCCGTCAAGGACGTCACCGCCCGGATGAAGTCGCTGCCGGAGGTCGCGTCGGTCGCCGCCCCGGTCCGCTCCGAGGACGGACGCGTCCTGCGCGTCCAGGTGGAGCTGAAGGGGCCCGACCAGGACGGCAAGAAGAACGTCATCCCGCTCCAGGCCCAGACCGAGCAGGCCAAGAAGGCCCACCCGGACCTGGTGATCGAGGAGACCGGTGCCGCCTCGGTGAGCAAGGGCGTCAACGACCAGCGGGGCAAGGACCTCGCCTTCTCCGAGGCGATCACGCTCCCCGTCACGCTGATCACGCTCGCCCTGGTCTTCGGCTCCGTGGTCATGGTCGGCGTACCGCTGCTCCTCGCCATCACCTCGATCATGGCGACCATGGGCCTGGCGATGCTGGCCTCGCACCTGCTGCCCGACACCGGCGTCGGGATGAACATGATCCTGCTCATCGGCATGGCGGTCGGCGTCGACTACACGCTCTTCTACCTCAAGCGTGAGCGCGAGGAACGGGCCCGCGCAGGCGGCCGCCTCACCTCCGAGGCGCTGGTAGAGGCCGCCGCGGCCACCGCAGGCCGCGCGATCGTGGTCTCCGGACTCGCGGTGATCGTCTCCACCGCCGCCCTCTACCTCGCGGGCGACGTCATCTTCGACTCCCTCGCCACCGGCACCATCCTGGTCGTGGCCGTCGCCGTGGTCAGTTCGGTGACCGTGCTCCCCGCGCTGCTTGTCAAGCTCGGACGGCGCGCGGACCGCCGTGCGCTGAAGCGGCAGGCCCAGGGCAAGCCGGTGCGGACGTACGGCGAGAAGAAGCCCGGACGGGCCTGGAACGCGCTGCTGACCCCGGCCCGCAAGCGCCCCGCGCTCACCCTCGGCCTCGCCGTCCTCGTCCTGCTCGGCCTGGCGCTGCCCGCCCTGGACATCAAGCTCAAGGACCCCTCGCGCGACAGCTTCTCGCGCGACATCCCGGCCATGCAGGGGTACGACCGGCTGCTCGACGCCTTCCCCGAGCAGCGCATCCGGCACCAGGTCGTGGTGCGGGCCGAGGCCTCGCAGGCCGGTGAGGTGCGCGACGCCCTGACGGAACTGGACCGCAGGGCGCAGGCCGACCCGCTGTTCTCGCACCCCTCCGGCACTCCGCTCCTGCGCACCTCCAAGGACCGCAGGACCACCACACTGGAGCTCAACGCCCCGCACGCCACGTACTCCGACAAGGCCGTCGCCACCCTCGACCACCTGCGCGACGACCACCTCCCCGCCACCGTCGGCGAACTGCCCGGCGTCGAGACGGCCGTCACCGGCGATGTGCCGCGCGGCACGGACTATGTGGAGCACCAGAACGAGAAGCTGCCGCTCGTCCTTGGTTTCCTGCTCCTGATGACCTTCGCCATGACGGTCATCGCGTTCCGCTCGGTCGTCCTCGGACTGCTCGGCATCGTGCTCAACCTGCTCTCCGCCGCCTCCGCGCTCGGACTGCTCGTGCTGGTCTTCCAGGGGGAGTGGGCCGAGGAACTGCTCTCGTTCGTCTCGCTCGGCGGGATCTCCTCGCGGGTGCCGCTCTTCCTCATCGTGATCCTCTTCGGGCTCTCGATGGACTACCAGGTGTTCGTCGTCAGCCGGATCCGGGAGGCCGCCCTGAACGGCACACCCACCCGGCAGGCCGTCATCGAGGGCATCGGCTCGTCGGCCAAGGTCGTCACCAGTGCCGCGATCGTCATGGTCACCGTCTTCGCGAGCTTCGTGATGCTGCACATCCTGGAGATGAAGCAGATGGGCTTCGTCCTCGCGGCGGCCGTCCTGCTCGACGCGTTCGTGATCCGCATCATGATCCTGCCGGCGGCACTCCTGCTCCTCGGGCGGGCCACCTGGTGGCCGTCCCGCGCCATCCACCGCGCAGAGCAGCGGGCGGCCGAGCGGTACGGGGCGCGGGAGGTGCCGGAGGCACCGCAGACCGCCGACGGCCGTCCGCTTTCCGGGCATTGGGCGGAGCCCCCGGCGGCGCGTCGTGGCTAACCGGCGCGGTTAGGGGGTGGTGGGTGGGCGGGCACCCATTCGAACGCTTACGATCCTCTGCGTGTCCAAACTGACCGACGTGCCCAAACGGATCCTCATCGGGCGCGCACTGCGCAGCGACCGGCTCGGAGAAACCCTCCTGCCGAAGCGCATCGCTCTACCCGTGTTCGCGTCCGACCCGCTCTCCTCCGTGGCCTATGCACCGGGAGAAGTGCTCCTCGTCCTCTCGATCGCGGGTGTGTCGGCGTACCACTTCAGCCCCTGGATCGCTGTCGCGGTCGTCGTGCTGATGTTCACCGTCGTCGCGTCGTACCGGCAGAACGTGCACGCCTACCCGAGCGGTGGCGGCGACTACGAGGTCGCCAACACCAACCTCGGCCCCAAGGCCGGACTCACCGTCGCGAGCGCGCTGCTCGTCGACTACGTCCTGACCGTGGCGGTGTCGATCTCCTCGGGCATCGAGAACCTCGGCTCGGCGATCCCGTTCGTCGTCGAGCACAAGGTCCTCTGCGCGGTCGCCGTCATCGTGCTCCTCACGGTGATGAACCTGCGCGGCGTGAAGGAGTCAGGGAAGCTCTTCGCCATCCCGACGTACGTCTTCGTGGCCGGCGTCTTCATCATGATCGCCTGGGGTGCCTTCCGGGGCATCGTCCTGGACGAGACGATGAAGGCGCCCACCGCGGACTACGTGATCAAGCCCGAGCACGAGGGCCTCGCGGGCTTCGCGTTGGTCTTCCTGCTCCTGCGGGCCTTCTCCTCCGGCTGTGCCGCGCTCACCGGCGTCGAGGCGATCAGCAACGGCGTCCCGGCCTTCCGCAAGCCCAAGAGCAAGAACGCCGCGAGCACCCTGGCCCTGATGGGCGCCCTCGCCGTCACCATGTTCTGCGGCATCATCGCGCTCGCCATGACGACCAAGGTCCGCATGGCCGAGTACCCGGGCAAGGACCTCTTCCACAACGGGGTGCCGGTCGGTTCCGACTACGTCCAGAACCCGGTGATCTCCCAGGTCGCCGAGGCCGTCTTCGGCAACGGCAGCTTCCTCTTCATCGTGCTGGCCGCCGCCACCGCGCTGGTCCTCTTCCTCGCGGCCAACACGGCGTACAACGGCTTCCCGCTGCTCGGCTCGATCCTCGCGCAGGACCGCTACCTGCCGCGTCAGCTGCACACCCGCGGCGACCGGCTCGCCTTCTCCAACGGCATCGTGCTGCTCGCGGGCGCCGCGGCCCTCCTCGTCGTCATCTACGGCGCGGACTCGACCCGCCTGATCCAGCTCTACATCGTCGGCGTCTTCGTCTCCTTCACGCTCAGTCAGATCGGCATGGTCCGGCACTGGAACCGCCATCTGCGCAAGGAGAGGGACCAGGCCAAGCGGCGCCACATGATCCGCTCGCGGGCGATCAACACCTTCGGCGCCTTCTTCACGGGCATGGTCCTGGTCGTCGTACTGGTCACGAAGTTCACGCACGGCGCGTGGGTCGCGCTGCTCGGCATGGTGATCTTCTACGCGACGATGTCCGCGATCCGCCGCCACTACGACCGCGTCGCCGAGGAGATCGCCGCCCCGGACACCCCGTCCGACGACAGCGTGCGGCCCTCGCGCGTGCACTCCATCGTCCTGGTCTCCAAGATCCACCGGCCGACGCTGCGTGCCCTGGCCTACGCCAAGCTGATGCGCTCGGACACGCTCGAAGCGCTGAGCATCAACGTCGACCCGGCGGAGACCAAGGCCCTGCGGGGCGAGTGGGACCGGCGCGGCATCACCGTCCCGCTGAAGATCCTCGACTCGCCCTACCGCGAGATCACCCGGCCGATCATCGAGTACGTCAAGGGCCTCCGGAAGGAGAGCCCGCGCGACGTGGTCAGCGTGATCATCCCGGAGTACGTGGTGGGCCACTGGTACGAGCACCTGCTGCACAACCAGAGCGCGCTCAGGCTCAAGGGCCGCCTGCTCTTCACTCCCGGCGTGATGGTCACCTCCGTCCCCTACCAGCTCGACTCCTCCGAGGCCGCGAAGAAGCGGGCCCGGAAGCGGTCGGAGTGGAACGCTCCGGGCGCGGTGCGCCGGGGACCGGTGGAGAAGCGCCCCAAGGAGCCCAGCAACAAGGCCTGACCCCCGCGGTTGGTGAGCGGCCGGACGACACCCACGTAGACTGGTGGGCTGTTGTCCGGCCGTTTCCTTTCGGCCGATGCCCCCTTACGTAGTGGAGTCACCCCGCCATGCAGGCAGAACCGAAGAAATCGCAGGCGGGGAACTCGAAGGAGGGCTCACAGGCAGCCTCCCTCATCGGGCAGGAGTACGAGGTCGAGGTGGGCCCCGTCGCGCACGGCGGCCACTGCGTCGCCCGCACAGCGGAGGGCCGGGTCCTTTTCGTCCGGCACACGCTGCCCGGCGAGAAGGTCATCGCGCGCGTCACCGACGGTGACGAGGAGTCCCGCTTCCTGCGCGCGGACGCGGTGACCGTCCTCGACCCGTCCAAGGACCGCGTCGAGGCCCCCTGCCCGTACGCGGGCCCCGGCCGCTGCGGCGGCTGCGACTGGCAGCACGCGAAGCCGGGCGCGCAGCGCCGCCTCAAGGGCGAGGTCATCGCCGAGCAGCTCCAGCGGCTGGCCGGGCTGACCCCCGAGGAGGCGGGCTGGGACGGCACGGTCGTCCCGGCCGAGGGCGACAAGCTGCCCCCGGGCGAGGTCCCGGCCTGGCGCACCCGCGTCCAGTACGCGGTGGACCCCGACGGCAACGCGGGCCTGCGCCGCCACCGCTCGCACGAGGTCGAGCCCATCGAGCACTGCATGATCGCCGCTCCCGGGGTCTCCGAGCTCGGCATCGAGAAGCACGACTGGGCCGGCATGGCCTCGGTCGAGGCGATCGCCGCCACGGGCTCCCAGGACCGCCAGGTCATCCTGGAGCCGAAGCCGGGCGCGCGCCTGCCGCTCGTCGAGCTGGACAAGCCGGTCTCGGTCCTCCGGGTCGCCGAGCAGGACGGCGGCATCCACCGCGTGCACGGCCGTCCCTTCGTCCGCGAGCGCGCCGACAACCGCACCTACCGCGTCGGCAACGGCGGCTTCTGGCAGGTCCACCCGAAGGCCGCCGAGACGCTGATGCTCGCCGTCATGCAGGGCCTCACACCCCGCAAGGGCGACACGGCCCTCGACCTCTACTGCGGCGTGGGCCTGTTCGCGGGCGCCATCGCCGACCGGGTCGGCGACAAGGGCGCCGTCCTCGGCATCGAGTCCGGCAAGCGAGCCGTCGAGGACGCCCGCCACAACCTCGCCGCGTTCGACCGCGTCCGCATCGAGCAGGGCAAGGTCGAGGCCGCCCTGCCGCGCACCGGCATCACCGAGGTCGACCTGATCGTCCTCGACCCGCCGCGCGCGGGCGCGGGCAAGCAGACGGTGAAACACTTGACGGGTCTGGGAGCACGCAGGATCGCGTACGTGGCCTGCGACCCGGCCGCGCTGGCACGGGACCTGGGGTACTTCCGCGAGGGCGGCTACCGGGTGCGGACGCTGCGCGCGTTCGACCTGTTCCCGATGACTCACCACGTGGAGTGCGTGGCGATCCTGGAGCCCGCCACCAAGGGTTCCTGACGCCGGCTCCCCGGCGCGGAAAGGGACGGCACGTGGCGCAGCCTGCGGCAGGAGCGGCGGGGGCCGGACCGGGAGAGCCCGAGCAGCAGGCTCTCTTCGGGTGGGCGGACGCCTCCGCGGCGCCGCCCGCCGCGCACGGGGCGTTCCGGGACAGTCCGCAGGCCCGGCGGATGCTCGACGTGCGGGAGGTCTACGCGGAGCGGGCGGCGCTCGAATCGCCGCGCGGCCAGCAGATCATGGCCCGGTTGCCGGACGTACGCGTCACGGAGGTGGCCGGGCACTGGCGCATCCCCGAACTCCACGGCAACGACGGCAACATCGGCCGGTGGGTCCGCATCAAGACCGAGACGCTCGTCCTCGGGGTCAAGCAGACACTCACCACGCGCTTCAACGGCAGGTCGGCCGACTGGATCGCGCCGGGCCCCTCCAACGGCTGCGCGATGGCCTGCGCCTACTGCTACGTCCCGCGCCGCAAGGGCTTCGCCAACCCCATCACGCTGTTCACCAACATCGAGGCGATCGTCGCCCACGTCCGGCGCCACGTGCGGGCCCAGGGGCCCAAGACGGAACCCAACCAGTGTGATCCGCGGGCCTGGGTCTACGACATCGGGGAGAACGGCGACTGCTCCGTCGACGCCCTGGTCTGCGACAACACCGCGGATCTCGTCGCCGCCTTCCGTGGCCTGCCGACGGCGAAGGCGTCCTTCGCGACGAAGTTCGTCAACCCCGACCTGCTCGCGTACGACCCGCAGGGGCGCACCCGGGTGCGCTTCTCCCTCATGCCCGCCGCCGACGCCCGTCTCCTGGACATCCGCACCAGCCCGATCGCCGAGCGGATCGCCGCCGCTGCCGACTTCCTCGACGCCGGTTACGAGGTGCACTTCAACCTCTCGCCGGTCGTGCTGCGTCCGGGCTGGCAGCGGGACTGGGCCGAGCTGCTCGACCACCTCGACGACGTCCTGCCCGCCCGCGTGAAGGAGCAGGCGGCGGCCGAGGTCATCATGCTGACGCACAATCAGGCGCTGCACGAGGTCAACCTGGGCTGGCACCCCCGCGCCGAGGACGTGCTGTGGCAGCCGGAGGCCCAGGAGACGAAACGCTCCCAGAACGGGGCCGTCAACGTCCGCTACAACCAGGAGATCAAGCGGAACTCCCTGGTGCGCATCCAGGAACTGCTGACCGAGCACGCTCCGTGGCTGCGGGTCAGGTACGCGTTCTGAGCGTGCGGCCCGCTTCGGGTCTCAGGCCGCGGTTGGTGCCAGGCCGACCAGCCTCGCGCTGTCCTCCCACAGGGCCCGCGCCACCTCGTCCTCACGGGCGAGCTCCGACACGTCCGGCCAGCTGAGCCGCCCCTTGCGGAGGGCGGCGAGCACGCGGCCGTCCGGCGGCTTCGCGGCACCGAGGACCAGGTCGGCCAGCGCGTTCCCCGCCGCCGTACGGGTGTTGAAGTGCGGGTTGAGCTTGCGCAGCGGCCACCCGAGGACCGGGGTGCCGAGGAGCGCCCAGGCCGCCCGCAGGGGCAGCGCGAGATCCTTGGCCAGGCCTGTCCCGAAGACCTGGCCCGGATCGAAGGCGAGCGCGGTGAGGCGGTGGTCCGGGAACCCCGACAGGGACCGGGCGGTGAGCACGGCGCACAGCTTGGACGCGGTGTACGCGTGCTCGCCCGCCTTGCGCGGCCGGGGGTCGCGTCCGGCGTCGAGCTCGGGGTGGGCGAGCAGCTCCGCGTCCGCGTGGCGCGGCGGCGTGAGACCGGCCCGGGTGGCGGGGTCGTACGTACCGCTCGTGGTCTGCACGACGAGCGCGCCCTCCCGCAGGACGGGCAGCAGCAGGCGCACCAGGAGGTAGTGCGCGAGGTGATTGACCGCGAACGTCGGCTCGAAGCCGTCCGCCGTTCTGCCGGTGACGTCGGGACGGATCACGCCCGCGTTCAGGACCAGGGCGTCGAGGGGAGCCCCGCCGAGGCGTTGGCGGACCGCCGCCGCGAAGGCGCGCACCGAGTCGAGCTCCGTCAGGTCGAGCGGGAGCGCTCCGTCACCGGCCGCCGGACGGCGCGCCCCCAGGATCAGCCGGGCCTCGCCCGGCTGCGTCAGTCGTCGCGCGGCGATCGCTCCGAAGCCCGAAGTGCCGCCGGTCATCACCATCGTTGACACGCTGCCCCCTCGGGAGCCGCCGATCCGGGACGGCTTCGAGCGTAGCGCCCGAAGCACGGATCGCCGCCTCCCGAGAATGCCGACGAAGGCGTCAGGCGTCAGGCGTCACCCCTTCTGTTCCACCCGCACCCAGTCGACCTCCGCTTTCACGCCGCCCGCCGCGATCCTGTCCACGCTGGACTGGGGCAGGCCCCAGTACGGCTGGGTGACCTTGTTCCAGCCGGCCGGGTAGGCGCCGCCGAGGGCGAGGTTGAGGATGACGTACTGGTCGTGGTCGAAGACCCACTCGCCGCGGGTGGACTCCAGCTTGTTGCGCGTCGTCTCCTGCACCAGGCGGTCGTCGACGTAGAAGCGCATGAGCGTCGGGGTCCACTCCACCGCGTACGTGTGCCACTGGTCGGCCCTGCCGCCGTTCGGATAGGTCTGGCGGGCGCCGACGTTGCCGTCCGCCGAGTAACCGGGGCCGTGCAGCGCGGAGCTCGTCCAGTCGCCGTAGCCGACGTTCTCCATGATGTCGGTCTCGCCGGAGGCCGGCCACGAGACGTCCGGGTCGTCCACGTCGCTGCCGAGCATCCAGAAGGCGGGCCAGAACCCGTCGCCGACCGGCAGCTTCATGCGCGCGCTGACCTTGCCGTACGTGAAGTCGAACTTGGTGTTGGTGTCGATGCGGCCCGACGTGAAGTCGTACGTGCCGCCGCCCGTGGTGGTGCAGTTGTCGCAGTAGTCGGCCTCAAGGACCAGACTGCCGTTCTCCGTGCGGATGTTGTCCGTGGAGTCGACGTACGCCTGCGACTCGCCGTTGACCGACCCCATCTCCTGACCGGTCCTGACGACACGCCACTTGGAGCGGTCCAGGCTCCCGGCGGTGAAGTCGTCGAAGAACGTCGTCCGGTACGCCCCCGACTGCTCGCCCGGCAGCGCCGGATACGCGGCGGACGCGCTCCCGCCGGTGCCCCACACCTCGAACTCGTAGAGCGAGTAACCGAATTGAGCGGTGGACGGGGCCGGGTTGTGGAAGGAACGGCGTTCCTTGCCGAGCATCCGTACATAGCGGCCGGTCGCCGGCTGCGAGAGCCGCACATTGTCGTGCAGCCCCACCGCGTCCCCGGGGGACTTGATGTTCGCCCGCCGCGACGCGACGTCCGCGGCGGAGGGGCGGTGGACCGTGCGCCAGGTCCGGTTGTCGTCGGAGACCTGGAGTTCGTAGTCGACCGCGTAGGCCGCCTCCCAGTACAGGTCCACGGTGTCGATGGTGGAGCGCGCCCCCAGGTCGACCGAGATCCAGCGGTCGGCGTTCCAGTCGCTGGACCAGCGGGTCTGATCCGCCTTGAGGTCCGCGGGCCGGCCGCCGTCGGTCGCGAAGGACGGGGCGTTGCCCGCGTGCTGGTAGCGGTTGGTGTAGGCGGGGTGGTTCAGGGCCAGGTTGGAGCGGGTCGTCGATGCCGGGGCGGGCTCACCGCCGTAGACCTTGAAGGCGTGCAGCGAGTAGCCCCAGGGTGTGGCGCGCTCGATGCCGCGCATCCGCACGTAGCGGCCCGTCACCTCCTGGGGGTAGGTGTGGGCGGTGACCGAGCCGCCCGTGCCCGCCGTCTCGGGGTAGAAGGGGGTCCAGTCGGAGCCGTTCCTCGACACCTCAAGGACGTACTTCTTGCCGTAGGCGGCCTCCCAGTCCAGGACGACGCGATCGACGCGGAGGGTGGTGCCGAGGTCAAGGCGTATCCACGCGTCGTCGGCGAACTGGCTCGACCAACGGGTCGAGGCGTCGCCGTCGAAGGCGGCGCCCGGCCCCGCGCTGCCCGCCTCGTTGCCGGAGGCCGTCGCGGAGGACGGGTTCGCGGTGTACGCCTCGGCGGCGCGGTCGGTGTCCCAGGCCGCTGCGGCGACCGCGCCGGGAGGGTCGGCCGGCGCGGCGGAGGCGAGGCCGGCCATCAGGGTCAGGACGCAGGCCGACGCCAGCGCGATGACCGGGGTGAGTCTCTTTCTTCCGGACGTGCGGGAGGTACGGGAGCGCATGCTGCTCTCCTTGCGGATGGGGGAGGACGGGCCTGGGACGTGGGGTGACCGGTGGATCAGGGGAAGGAGACCACCGTGGACGGCACCGTGTTGGAGCCCGACGTGGGAGCACCGATCGCGTTGATGACGTGCGCGTACTGGCCCTTGCCGCCGAGCGAGACGACGAGCAGGTGGTGGAACTTCACGCCCGGCTTGTTCGGCGCGGCGAAGCCGTGTTCCTGCACGATGGTCGGGTCGACGTTGTAGTAGCAGTAGCTGCCCAGACCCCAGCCCTCATGGGTGGTGACCGAGTCGGCGACCTTGTACGCGGCGAAGCCCCGCAGGCTGCCGTTCTGGATGGCGGCCTGGTTGGGGGCGTCGTACGCCTTCTCGTTCTGGTAGAAGATCGTGCGCCCGCGCTCGCCGTTCCACTGCACGTCGTACTTGTTGAAGTGCTCCACGAACAGGCCGGTCGCGAGCACGTCCGCGCCGTTGACGACCACGCCGTAGTCGGCCCGGTTGGTCTCCCAGCCGACGCCGTCGCCGTGGTCCGCGCGCCAGACCCAGGTGTGGTCGACGATGGTGTGGCGGCTGTTGACCACCATGCTGGTGGTGGCCTTGCCCGCGCCCGCGCCGCCGATGCGGATGAACACGTCCTGGACGGTGGTCGGGTTGCCGACGTGCGAGTTCTTCGCGCCCGCGGGGCCGATCTCGACGAGCGTCCTGGAGTTCTGCGGCCCGGCGTCGACCAGGAACCCGGCCAGCCGCACCCCGTCGACGTCGGCGGTCTTCACCGCGGTGACCCCGTTGTCCGGGATGAGGGTGGCGTAACCGATGCCGAGGACCACGGAGTTGGCCCGCTTGACCTCGATCGGCCGGTCGAGGTGGTAGATGCCGGGGGTGAGCAGGAGGTGCAGCCCCTGGGCGAGGGCTGCGTTGAGGGTGGCCGCGCTGTCGCCCGGCTTGGCGACGTAGAAGGCGGAGAGGGAGAGGGACTGGCCCTGCGGGGTGCCGTGGCCCCAGCTGGTGCCGCGGGCGTTGGTGCGCAGGGCGGGCAGGAAGACCTTGTACTCGGCGCCGTCGAGGTAGATGAAGGGCTTCTCCCGGGAGTACGGGGTGTTGTTCAGGGTGGTGTACGGCGGGTCGGGGAAGGAGTCGCCGGGCGCGCCCTCCACCCCGGAGAACACCATGTTCCACACCGCGTTCAGCCAGCCGCCGATCGAGCTGTCGCGGGTGTACCACTGCTGCTGGGAGTACGGCTGGACGGTGCCGTCGATGCGGCTGTCGGCGATGTAGCCGCCGCTGGCCCAGCCGTAGCCGTCGGGGGCGAGGTTCAGGTCGCCGCGGATGTGCATGCGGCGGAACGGGGCGGCCTGGGAGACCGCCCAGCGGTTGGCGCCGCTGACCGGGGAGAGGGAGAGGTTCTCCGCCGAACGCCAGAAGTTCTGCGTGGCGTTCCCGTTGAACCAGCCCGCGTCGACGGTGACGTCGCCGTTGAAGTGGGTGTCGTCGGGGGAGAGCCCCAGGCCCATGATCGAGGTGTAGAAGCCGATCTGGGCGTTGAGCCCGCTGTAGTTGCCGGGCTTGAACAGCAGGGCGTAGCGGTCGGTGCCGAACTGGGCGGACTCCTGCTTCCGGAATATCTCGTCCAGCTTGCCCTGGATGCCGCCGGTGGACGGGTCGAAGACGATGACGTTCGGGCCGAAGTCGGGGGCGAAGGCGTTCGCGGGCCGGGGGCGGCGGGCGGCGGGGGCCTGCGCCGGGGGTGCGTCGGGAGCGGCGACCGCGTGGGAGGCGAGCATCCCGGTGGCCGGGACCGCCAGAGCGGCGGCCAGGGCGGAGCGGCGGGAGAGGGTGGATCTCGCGGCGGGCACAGGCTGGTGCTCAGACATGGCAAATCCTTCTGTCGGCTGGGCGGTTCGGATTCCCTGGTTCGTTCAGAACCTGAACGGTGAGCGCTGAGAGAGCGCTCTCTCGCGTTGGATAGTTGTGTCTGGGACAAGGTGCGTCAAGGGGGTGCGCACGATGTCGCGTGGACTGGTCGGGAAGAAGTCAACTAGGTGCCTGTGTGGGCAAGTTGGCGTCAATCGCTCGTGCGTGAGGGATATGTCCGCTGACATGGCGTGCTCTCAACAGCCGTTGTGACGGGTCTCCTTGCCCCCGCATCAGGCAAGGAGACCCGAACGCCCGCCCACCCCGGTTGCTATAAAGACCCCGTGACAGCCGACGCCCCGCGCCCCGCCCGCCCCGTGACCCTGGAGGACGTGGCCCGGACGGCCGGCGTCTCGCGCGCCACCGTCTCCCGGGTCGTGAACGGAGCGCCCACCGTCGACCCGGTGCTGCGCCGCCAGGTGGAGGAGGCGGTCGAGGCCACCGGCTACGTCCCCAACCAGGCCGCCCGCTCCCTGGTGACCCAGCGGACCGACTCCATCGCCCTGGTCGTGTCGGAGCGGGAGCGCCGGCCGGTCGAGGCTCCCTTCGTCGGCCGGATGTTCACCGACCCCCACTTCGGCCGGGTGGTCGGCGGCCTTCTGGACGTGCTGCGCCCGGCCGGGGTCCAGATGGTCCTGATGCTGGTGGACGACGACACCTCGCGCCGGCAGTTCCTCTCGTACCTGCGCCAGGGCCATGTGGACGGGACGGTGCTCGTCTCCTCGCACGCCTCCGATCCGCTGCCACGGCTGCTCGCGGAGACCGGGCTGCCCGCCGTGCTCGCGGGGCGCCCGGCCCAGACGGTTCCGCTGCCGTACGTGGAGGTGGACCAGCGGGCGGGGGCGCGGATGGCCGTCGACCGCCTGGTGGCCGGGGGGCGCCGCGCGATCGGCAGCGTCGCGGGACCGCAGGACATGCCGGCCGCGCAGGAGCGCCTCCAGGGTTTCCGCGACGCGCTGGCGGCGCACGGCATCACCGAAGCACCTTGGGCGGAGGGCGACTTCACCCGGGTGGGCGGCGCCGAGGCCACGCGGCGACTCCTCGCCGAACGCCCGGACCTGGACGGCGTGTTCGTCGCCTCGGACCTCATGGCGCAGGGCGCGCTGCAGACTCTCCTGCGGGCGGGCAGACGGCTGCCGCAGGACGTGGCGGTGGTCGGCTTCGACGACAGCGAGGCCGCCGGCGCCTGTGAACCCGCCCTGACCACGGTCCGGCAGCCGGTGGAGGAGATGTCCGCCGAGATGGCCCGGCTGCTCCTGGCGCGGATCAAGCGCCCGGGGCGCGCGCCGCTGTCGATGGTGTTCCGTCCGGCGTTGGTTGAGCGGGCGTCGGCGTGAGTGGCGTCGGCGTGAGGGGTGACGGGCGCGTGGGGCGGGTTGGGACAGCAGCGCCACCAGTGTGACCGTGGTGTCGGAGTGGTCCGGGAGGGGCGAGTTGAGGTGCGCGCCGCTGTCGATGGTGTTCCGACCAGCGCTGGCCGAGCAGGTGACGGGGTGAGCGGCGTCGGTGTGACCGGTGACGGGTGTGCGGCCCGGGTCAGGACAGCAGGGCCACCAGTGTGACCGTGGTTCCGGATGGGCAGACCGTGATGTCGACGCGGTCCGCGAGGGCCTGGGCCAGCCACAGGCCCCTGCCGCTCTCGGCTTCGTCGCCGTCGGGAAGGGCCGCCGCCGTGCACGGTTCCGCCCTGGGCAGCCCCGGGCCGCTGTCCCCGACGACGCACCGCAGCCCTTCGGCCGTGTGCGCGAGATGGATGCGGCCCTTGCCGCCGCCGTGCACGACGGCGTTGCTGGCGACCTCGTGCACGGCGAGCACGAAGTCGCTGAGCCGGGGCTCGCAGAGCCCCGCGTCCTCGGCGCGGCGGTTGACCAGGAACCTCAGACGGGCCAAGTCGGCCATGGTGAAGGGGAGTTCCAGGAGGATCGTCCTGCCCGGTGTGGGGGCGAGGGTGGCGTCCAGGTGAACCCGGTGCGGGGCCGGGTCACCGCCGTTGTCGTCGTTGCCGATGCCGCGGTTGAGGATCACTTCGCGGATCACCCTTCGCCCAGGACCAGTTGAGGCACTTCGACGGCTCCGCAGAGCCGTATCACTCTGTCCTGCTCGGACCGTGAGCGGACCGCCAGAAGGTGGTCGCGGGGCAGCCCGCCCGCGAGCCGCACCAGCGTCGACGCGGCGTGTACGTCCATGAAGCACAGCTCGGAGAGATCGAGCAGACGCGGACGGTCCGGACCGCTCAGGGCGCGCGCGAGCGCCGAGTCGAACTCCTCGCGCGTGGCGAGGTCGACGTCTCCGGCGACCCGCAGTTCGGAGCCGATCCGGACGATGTCCAGGGCGCCGAGATGGCCCAGTATCTGCTTGGGGTGGGCGCGGTGGACCCGGTCCAGGAGGTCCTCGCCGAACTTGCGCCGGTCGTACTCGCAGATGGCGGTGAACCCGATGTCGGCGAAGAGCGGCGAGAGTCCGGTCTCGTACTCGACCAGGAGATCCTGGTCGACGCCCGGTTCGGTGGCCCAGCCCATGTCGCCGACCGCCCGGATCCCGCTGAAGCCGTCGTGGCGTGCCTTGTCGGTCAGCTCCACCCAGGTGGCGGCGCGCTCGACGGGGTCGAAGCCGGTGGCCGGGTCGTACCCGGGGACTTCGTTGACCACGACGAGGCGGCCGTCCATGAGCGCGGACCCCAGCGGAAAGCCGCCGGCGCTCAACTGCTCGGCCGCGACGGCGGGAGTGGTGGCACGGTCGGTGAAGAACACCACTTGCTCGCCGCGCGACAGGCCTATGTCGGCGTACGCGGCACGGAGTTCCCAGCGGGTTTCGTCGTCGTCGAACCCGAGGCATGCGTGATCCCCGGAATTCATACGGGTGACGGAGACCGTCCTGGTCACAGAACTGGCATCCATGGGGCAGAGCCTAGGGTCCGCGCCAGGCGGCGCGGCCGTCGTGATCACTGTTGACTGAAGTCGTTCCAAACGCTCGACAACTCGATAATTCATTGCGCGGCGCGTTTGCGGGAGACGATGATCCCCGCATGGTTTCGACTCCTCCCGACGGCCGCGCCGGTATCGACGCCGCCCTGGTGAAGCGTCTGGTCGCCGCGCAGTTCCCGCAGTGGCGCGACCTGCCCGTCAGGCCCGTGGAGGTCGACGGCTGGGACAACCGGACCTACCGCCTCGGTGACTCCCTCACGGCGCGGCTGCCCACGGCCGCCGGATACGTCCCCGCCGTGGCCAAGGAGAACGAGTGGCTGCCGCGGCTCGCGCCCTCCTTGCCCTTCGCCGTCCCGCCGATCATGGGGGCGGGCGTCCCGGGTGAGGGTTATCCCTTTCCGTGGTCGGTCCGCGGCTGGCTGGACGGGGAGACGGCCGCTCGCGGACGCATCGACGACATGCCTCAATTCGCCCTCGCTGTCGCGGAGTTCATCCTCGCCCTGCAGCGCTGTGACACCACCGGAGGGCCGCTCGCGGGCGAGCACAGCTGGTACCGAGGGGCGTCACCCGCTTACTACGACGAAGAGACCCGGCGGTGCCTCGCCGCCCTCGAAGGCCGTGTCGACACGGAGCGGGCGGCGGCCGTCTGGGACGCCGCCCTCGCCGCCGAGTGGCACGGGACGCCCGTGTGGTTCCACGGCGACATCTCCCAGGGCAACCTGCTGGTCGCCGACGGCAAACTGACCGCCGTCATCGACTTCGGCACCTCCGGCGTCGGGGACCCGGCCTGCGATCTGGTGATCACGTGGGGGATGCTCACGGGCGAGAGCCGGGAGGCGTTCCGGCGTGCCGTCGGGCAGGACGCGGGCACCTGGGCGCGGGCCCGGGGCTGGCTCCTGTGGAAGTGCCTGCTGACCCTGGCCCGGAACAACGGCACCGACCCGGAGCAGGCAGCCGTTGATCAGCGGCTGATCGCCGAGGTCCTGGCCGACCACGAGCTCCACGGCTGAACCGGGGCCGGCGGGGTTCGGCGACGCCTCACGTGGGCACGACGGTGACCTCCGTGGCCTTCACGCTGGTCCACACCCGCGTACCGTCGGTGAGGCCGAGTTCGGCGGCGGCCTGCGGGGTGATCTCGGCGACGAGGTCGGGAGCCTGGGGCGAGGTGATCAGGAGCCGGAGCCTGCTGCCGCTGGTGGTGATCTCACGGATGGTGCCGGGCCAGACGTTGCGCGGGCTGCCGGTGGGCCTGTCGCGGTGCACGGAGACCGCTTCCGGGGCGATGATCGCCAGGGCCTCGGTGCCCGGCGGCAGCGGGTCGGCGACCACCAGGGTCCCCCCGCCGGGCAGGGCGAGCCCCTCGGGCCCCGCGGTGCCGGGCCAGGCGTTGCGGCCCAGCATCCTGGCGACCCAGGGGGAGCGCGGATGCCGGGTCACCTCGGCGGGTGCCTCGTCCTGGAGGGCGAGCCCCTGGTCCAGTACGAGGACCCGGTCGGCGAGGGACACCGCCTCGACGGGATCATGCGTGACGATCAGGCAGACGCCGCCGAAGGAGTCGAGGTGCGTGCGCAGGGTGTGGCGCACATGGGCCCGGGTGGTCTGATCGAGGGCGGCGAGCGGTTCGTCAAGCAGGAGCAGCCGCGGCCGGGCTGCCAACGCCCTTGCCAGCGCCACCCGTTGGGCCTGACCGCCGGAGACCTGGGCCGGCCTGCGGTGCGCGAGGTGCCCGACGCCGAGCCGGTCGAGCCACTCCTGGGCGCGCCGCCGGGCCTCGGCTCGCGGGACACCCAGCGCACGCGGTCCGTACGCCGTGTTGGCGAGGGCGCTCATGTGCGGGAAGAGGGCGCCGTCCTGCGGGACCCAGGCGACGTGACGGCGGTGCGGCGGGAGCCCGGTGACGTCGGTGTCGCCGAGCCGGAGCTCGGCGTGGGCACGCGGGGTGAGGCCCAGGAGCGCGCGCAGCAGCGTGGTCTTGCCCGCGCCGTTGGGCCCGACGACGGCGATGGTGGTGCCCGGCTCGGCGTCCAGGGTGAGCCGGTTGAAGCCGGTGACCTCGGCGTGCAGGGACCAGCGATCCGGCGAGGGCGGGACGGACTCGACCGCGGGGGACCCTGGGAGTGCGGGCGCGGCCATCTCGTCCGGCAGCCGCACCGGACGGCCCTGACGCCGGTCGTCGCCGGGAGTGCCCATCCAGCGGCCGCGCAGCGCGACGAGCACCGCCATGGCGATGGCGAGCAGCAGCAGCGACACGGAGGTCGCGGCCTCCGGGGAGTCCTGGAGCAGCAAATACACCTGGAGCGGCAGGGTCTGGGTGGTGCCGGGGAGGTTGCCCGCGAAGGTGATGGTCGCGCCGAACTCGCCGAGGGCCCGCGCCCAGGTCAGGGCGGCTCCGGCGATGAGCCCGGGAGCGACCATGGGCAGCGTGACGGTGCGGAAGACCCGTACGGGAGAGGCGCCCAGGGACGCCGCGGTCTCCTCGTAACGGGGGCGGAGTCCACCGAGCGCGCCTTCCAGACTGATGACGAGGAACGGCATCGCCACGAACGTCGCGGCGATCACCGCGCCGGACGTGTGGAACGGCAGGGTGATCCCGAACGTGTCTTCCAGCCACGGCCCGAGCAGCCCGCGCCGCCCGAAGGCGAGCAGCAGGGCGACGCCGCCCACGGTGGGCGGAAGCACCATCGGGAGCAGCACGAGGGAACGTACGACCGCCTTGCCGGGAAAGTCGACGCGGGCGAGCAGCCAGGCAAGCGGCACCCCGAGCAGCAGGGAGAGCGCCAGCGCCCAGAAGGAGACCACGAGGGACAGTTGGAGTGCCTGCGTGGTCCCCTCGCCGGTCAGATGGGCCCCCAGCTCGCCCCATTCCGTACGGGCGAGGATGCCGAGCAGCGGCAGCATCAGGAACGCGACGGCGAGCAGCGCGGGGATCGCGAGGGCGATCGGGGTGCGGGGGCCGGCGGTGCGGCCGCGCAGGCGTTTCATCGTGGTCCCTGGGGTGCGCGCTGGGTGGTTCGCGAGGTGAGGGGGCGTCAGGGGCGGTCCGGGAGACGGCCGGAACGCCCCGACCGGGGAGGCGGCCGGCCCCCTCACCTCGGCGGGTGCGGCTCCATCCTGCCGGGCGGTGTCGTCTTCTCCCGGCAGGGTGGGGCCGCGGCTTTCCGGGCGGTGGCTACGGCTTCTCGAAGCCCGCGCCCCGCAGGATCTTCTGCGCGGCGGGCGTGGAGAGCCACTTCACGAACGCGGACGCCGCCTCCGCGTGCTCCGAGGTCTTCAGGGTGGCCGCGGGGTACTCGGCGATCGCGTTCTCGCCGTCGGGGATCTTGACCGCGTCGACCTTGTCGGCGGCGGTGGCCGCGTCGGTCTTGTAGACGAGCCCGGCGTCGGCCTCGCCCAACTCGACCTTGCTCAGGACCGCGCGGACGTTGGGCTCCTGCGAGACCGGCTTCACGTCGACGTCCTGGTCGTCCAGGATCTGCTTGCCGTAGCGGCCGACGGGCACCTCGGCTGCGGCGAGGACGACCTTCAGCTTGCTGTCGGAGAGGTCCTTCAGCTCGGCGACCTTCTTCGGGTTGCCCGCGCCGACCGCGATGACCAGGCGGTTCTTGGCGATGACGGACGGCTTGCCGGTGTCGGAGCCGAGCCCGTCCATGGTCTTGGTGTCGGCGGTGACCAGGGCGTCGGCCGGGGCGCCCTGCTTGACCTGGGCGGCCAGTTCCTGCGAACCGGCGAAGGAGAAGTTGACCTTCGTGCCCGGGTGCTCCTTCTCGTACGCGGCACCCGCGGTCTTGAAGACGTCGGTGAGCGAGGAGGCGGCGAGCACGGTGAGGTCGGCCTTCGGGGCGGCGGCGCCCGCGGGCTTCTTGCCGCTGTCGTCCTTGCTGTCTTCGCTGCCGCAGGCGGCGAGCGGGACGAGCAGGGCGGCGGTCAGCACGGCGGCCGCGGCGCGGCGCCGGACGGGGGTGAGAGCTGGGGACATGAGCGTGAACTCCTCAGAGCCGGGCCGGCGGCGCGGTCCGGCCCGTGGTGGCGGACCTGGCGTGCGGACCAGGGGTCAGGTGCGGTCGATGTGCACGCTGGTGGACTTCACGCGGGCGGTCGCCTGCATGCCGACCTCCAGACCGAGCTCCTCCACGGCCTCCCGGGTCAGGAGCGAGACGAGCCGGTGCGGACCTGCCTGGATCTCGACCTGGGCCGCGACGTCGCCGAGCTTCACGGCGGTGACGATGCCGGGGAAGGCGTTGCGGGCCGAGGTGTAGGGAACCTCTTCCTCGCCGCCTGCTCCCTGCGTCTGCCCCTGTGCGACCTCGACGGAGAACGCGGCGAGAGCACGGCCGTCGATGAGCCGACGGCCGCCTTCGTCCCGGTGGGTGGCGACCCGCCCGGCGTCCGCCCAGCGACGAGCGGTGTCGGGGCTGACGCCGAGCAGGCGTGCCGCCTGTCCGATGGTGTAGGACTGCATGCGCGACACGATAGGCCGCATTGCCTGGCATCTACAACACTTCTGGGCGTTCCTACATGGCAGATGCGGCCATGTTGGAGGAACGGTCAACGGGAGGGACGGTCGCCCGGAGGAACGGTCAAGAGGTCTCCCGCACCTGCGGCACCTGCTTGAGGGCGATGCCGAAGTGCGTGGCGTACGCGTCGAGCACGTCGGCGTCCGTGGCCAGTTCGGAGGTGCGGCGCTCCCCGGCCTCCGTAGTGGTGAGGGTGCGGCCGCTGAGGGTGATCCGTCCGGTCTCGGTGAGCATCGAGCAGACCAGCGACCGCGTGAAGTGGGACCGGGGCGAGGTGCGGTGCCACCAGGCGCCGGACGTGAAGTCGCCGAGGGCGCGCGGGCGCAGGTCGACCACGTACTGCGCCTTGCCGTCCCTGCTGACGTCCAGATCGCCCTCGGGGGTCTCGGTGATGCGGAAGACGCCGCCGGGGTCCTGCTGGTCGCCGCGCTCGCCGAAGGCCAGCGGGAAGTGGCTGTGGGTGCCGAAGCCGATGTCCGCGAGCAGCTCGTCGCCGTCGGAGGTGCGCACGCGCAGCGCGAGGTGGTCGTAGGGAATCCCGGGCCGCCCTTCGGCGTCGTACACCCGGGCCTGCAACAGGGTCACCTCGAAGCCGAGCGCGGTGAGCAGCGCGGCGAAGGCGCCGTTGAGTTCGTAGCAGAAGCCGCCGCGCCGGGCGCCGACGACCTTCGCGACCAGGGAGTCCTCGGTGAGGTCGATGTCCTCGCCGAGGTGGATGGAGAGGTTCTCGAAGGGGACGGCGCGCAGGTGCGCGAGGTGCAGGTCGTGCAGGGCCCGCGCGGTGGGAGCGGCGGGGCGCTCGGCGCCGATGCGGCGCAGGTAGGCATCCGTCGTATCAAAATCCATGGGCAGATTCTCGCGCGTCGCGCATCATGGGCGCCTGCCCTGGCCGCACAGCCGTCGCTTCGGCGCCGCGGCGCTCCGGGCGCCCCCTGCTTCCGTACCGAAGGAACCCATGCCGGCCGAACCCGTGCCCTTCCGGACCTCCGTCTCCGACGACGTACTGAACGACCTGCGCACGCGCCTCGCGCGCACCCTCTTCACGCAGCCCTCCGACTCCACGTACTGGGCGGCGGGCGTCGACCCCGGTTACCTGCGCGAGCTCGTCGCCCACTGGGCGGACGGCTTCGACTGGCGCGCCGCCGAGGCCCGGCTCAACGCCTTTCCCCAGTACGTCGCCGAAGTGGCCGGACGGCGCGTGCACTTCGTGCATCTGCGGGGCCGCCGCCCCGAGGGCGCCCCGGCGCCGCTGCCGCTGGTCCTGAGCCACGGCTGGCCGAGCAGCTTCGTGGAGATGCTGCGGGTCGCCGGGCGCCTGGCCGACCCTGGCGCGCACGGCGGTGACCCCGCCGACGCCTTCGACGTGGTGATCCCCTCGCTGCCCGGCTTCGTCCACTCCGAGCTGCCGCGCGAGCCGTTCACCCGCAGAGGCGTCGCCGAGATCTGGCACGAGCTGATGACCGAAACGCTGGGCTACGAACGCTTCGGGGCCTTCGGCGGGGACATCGGCGGCGGGGTCACGCAGTGGCTCGGCGCCCTCTACCCGCGGACCGTGGCGGGGGTGCACGTCACCTCCGCCGTGATCACGGAAGAGTTCGAAGCGGAGCCGCCGACTGCCGAGGAGCGGTCGTATCTCGACGCGCTGGCCGCGTACGACGTGGGGGACCAGGGCTACAGCGAGATCATGTGCACCCGTCCGGACACGATCGCCGCGGCCCTGATGGACTCACCGGCGGGGCTCGTCGCCTGGATCGCCGACAAGTACCGCGACTGGAGCGACTGCGGCGGCGATCTGGAGGCCCGCTGGGACAAGGACACCCTGCTCACCGTCGCGACCCTGTACTGGGCCACCGGCAGCATCGGCTCGTCCTTCCGCCAGTACTACGACTACCCGCGGAACAAGCCGGTGCCGCCCATCACCGTCCCCGGAGCCATCACCCTCAGCCATGAACCGGCGTTCGCGGACTACCCCAGGAGCCTCGCCGAGCGCGCCCTCACCGACCTGCGCCACTGGAGCACACCGAAGAGGGGCGGGCACTTCATGGCGCACGAGGAGCCGGAGCAGGTGGCCCGGGAGCTGCGGACCTTTTTCCGGCCGCTCAGGTGACTCAGGTGAGTTAGGTTAGGCTTAGCTAACTTGATGTTGTCGTGGGCTGGACGGCGTGTGCTCGACGATGTGCTCGACGTCCTGTGCTGGACCAGGAAGGCGGGGAACGATGCGGGTCCTCTTCGTGTGCGGATGAGTGTCACCACGGGGGTGTACGCGGCCGATGCGGCGCCCCGCAGGATCGCGGGCGCCGTGCCCCTCGTCGAGCGCGCAGCCGCCCGCGCCGCTGAGGCCGATGAAGCAGGGCGTACCGCCGTCCTGGAGGAGTTCTGGGCGGAGGTCGCGAGCCGTGGCACGCCCTTGGTCGAGGCGCTCGACGACGACCCGGACCACCGCGCCGTGACGTTCCTGTGGCGGGGCCACCGCGCCACCCGGCAGGTCCTGCTCATCGCCGAGGGCATCGCGGACCGCGCGGACCTCGCCGCGTCCCGGCTGAGCCCGCTGCCCGGCACGGACATCTGGCATCTCACCTACCGGCTGCGCGCCGACCACCGCGGCTCGTACCGCATGGCGGCCGACATCTCGCCCGGCGAACCGCCCGCATCCGCCGAGCTCCTCCAGCGACGGCTGCTCTCCCTGTCCGCGCACGCCGCGCCCGACCCGCTCAACCGCCGCGCGATGCCGGGGCGTTGGCCGGACCGCGACTTCTCCGTGTGCGAACTCCCGCGGGCGCCCGCCCTGCCCGGGGCCGGGCTGCGCGCCGGTGTGCCCCGCGGGAGCGTCGAGCGGCACCGGCTGCCCGCCGGCGTGCTCGGCACCGAGCGTGACGTGTGGGCTTACCTCCCGCCGGGCGGCCGCACGGCCGGGCTGACGGTGCTCGTGCTACACGACGGCGACATGTGGTTCGGGCGGCTCGCCTTCCAGGACACCCTGGACGCCCTCGTCGCCGACGGCACCGTGCCGCCGCTCGCGGTCCTCGCCCCGGATGCCGTCGACAGGGACACGCGCACCCGGGAACTGGGCGCGCACGACAGTCACGTGCGCTTCCTCGCCGACGAACTGCTGCCGTGGGCGGCCGGCCGCCTGCCCCTCACCACCGACCCCGCCCGCACGCTCGTCGCGGGCCAGGGCCTCGGCGGACTGACCTCCCTGTACGCGGGACTCCTGCGGCCGGAACGGTTCGGCAACGTCCTCGCCCAGTCCGCGCCCGTCTCGGGACTCGACGTCAGCGCCTCCCGGCCCGTCGGCGCCTCCCGACCCCTCACCGTGCGCCTGGACGTCGGCCTGCACGAGAAAGAAATTCTTGATCATCATCACGATCTGCACGAGACCCTGCGCTCGCGCGACTGCCGGGTGACCCTGAACGCGTACAACGGCGGTCATGACTGGGCCTGTTGGCGCGCCTGTCTGGCCGAAGGGCTTGTGGGACTCCTGGGACACTGACCCGTCGGCACTGGCACACTGGTTCGCCCGCTCCGTGTCGCTGTTGGGCTGAACGGGTGAGGTCGCGTAAGAATGAGCCAGTGCAGATATCGAGTGCGAGCCAGGACGGGGTGGAGCGTTGAACAGCCACGACGTCACCGATGAACAGTGGGAAGGGCTCGCCCAGGTCGTACCGCTGCGCAGCCGCAACGAATGGCCGTCCTGGCCCGGCCACCGTGCGATGCCCGACGCGGAGACCGAGGCGCGGCGGCGTTTTGTGGTGATGCGGGTGAACATCTTCGCGGACGCCCGCGAGGTCGCCGAGACCGTGATGGCGCAGATCCCCGTCCTCCTGGACCTGACCGGGGCCGAGACGGAAGTCGCCAAGCGCGTACTGGACTTCAGCAGCGGCGTGGTCCTCGGCCTCGGCTGCGGGATGCACCGGGTCGACAAGAACGTCTTCCTTCTGGCGCCGCCCGGCACCGAGGTGCAGGGGCTCGTCGCGGCGGCCCAGTCGTAGCGGAGGCCTTCGTAGCGGAGGCCTTCGTAACGGAGGCCTTCGTAACGGAGGCCTTCGTAGAGGACGCAGCTGTTCGACTCTTCCGCGGAATCCCTCATTCGTAGGAAGGTCACTTGGGCGGAACGGTTCACCGGAGCCGTTTCCGCCTAACGTCCGGACATGACTGTGCACCTCCCGGAGGCGGGCGCCGAGCCACCGTCGGGTCCGGACCGGAGCCGCGTCACCGAACTCCGTCTCTCGGCTTTCGCCTCGCACCGGGGCGCCGTGTTCCCGCTCGGACCGCTGACCCTCGTCGCGGGGCCGAGCGGAAGCGGCAAGACCACCGCGCTCGCCGCGTACGAGGCGCTGGCGAGGCTCGGTGCGGGCGAGGAACTCGTCGACGTCTTCGCCGATCCCGTGGCCTGCGTGCCCGACCGCGCACGGGGTGACGGGCAGCATCGGCGCGGTTTCCGCATCGGCTGCACGATCGACGGTCCCGTCGGGGCGGTGCGGCTCGATGTCGCCGTACAGGCCGAGCCCGAACTGCGCGTCGTGGGGGAGCGGCTGACCCGGGGCGGGCTCACCCTCCTGGAGACGGCGCTGCGCGATCCGGGGCGCCGGGCGGTGCAGGCCGCCTGGCACACGGCGGGCATGACGCCGGTGACGCGCGGTCCGCTGCCGGACGACCGGCTCGGCACGGCCCTGCTCCCGCTGCGGGTGGCGGGCAAGACCGAGGGGCAGCGCCTGGTGCTCGCCGCGGCCGAGCAGGTGGTGATCGCGCTGCGCTCGGTGTTCCCGTGCGCTCCCCGGCCCGGCCTCATGCGGCTGCCGGTGCCGCCCGGACTGATCGGCGCGGGGCGCCTGTTGAGCGGCTGCGACAACCTCGCCGAGGTCCTTCTTCGTACGAGGCAGGAATGCGGCCACCGTCACGCGCGGCTGGTGAGCGCGGTGCGGGCGGGGTGCGCGGGGCCGGTCGCGGACGTGCTCGCGGAGGTCGCCGACGACGGGTCGGTCCATGCGCTCATCGACCGGGGCGGTGGCATCAGATCGCCCGTCGGGCGGCTCGGGGACGGCGAGTTGCGGTACCTGGCGCTGGCCCTGGTGCTGCTCACCGGGCCCGGGGTCCTTGAGGTGGACCCGGTGGCCGAGGTGCCGTCGGCGTACCAGAGCCTCACCGTGCTCGCCGACGGACTCGACCACTTCCTCGACCAGCGGCAGAAGCGCGCACTCGCGGAACTGGCGGCGGGCACCTGCGAGCGCGGCCACATCCGCCTCGTCGGGACGGTGAGCGACGCGTCATGGGGCGCGCTGGTGGGCGGGGCCGCGATGGTAGACCTGGGGGCGTGACGGAACTTGATGTGGCGGGACTGCAGCGCAGGCTGGCGGACTTCGCGGCGAAGCGGGACTGGGAGCAGTACCACACGCCGAAGAACCTGGCCGCCGCGCTCAGCGTGGAGGCGTCCGAACTGGTCGAGATCTTCCAGTGGTTGACCCCGGACGAGTCGGCGCGGGTGATGGAGGACCCGAAGTCGGCGCACCGCGTGAAGGACGAGGTCGCCGACGTGCTGGCCTACCTGCTGCAGTTCTGCGAGGTGCTCGGCATCGACGCGCTGGCGGCGCTCGACGCGAAGATCGACCGGAACGAGCGGCGTTTTCCCGCGAGGTGAGTGCGCGGCCCGGTCCGGCCCCCGAAAGCCTGTGGCTCCTGCGTGGTCGCAACGCAGATCTATGGTGCGTAGATTTGTCACTCTCTGGAGTGGACGCATTGTCCACAGTCGATAACTTGTCCACAGATTTCCTGGTTGCTCTGGCTTTTCGTCCCGCTGGCACTCACTCTGGGTAGTGAGCAAGGGAGTTCGGGCGAACGTGCGGTGGGTGTGCGCGCGGGATGGGTGGGGGTGCGCATGGAGGCGATGCGGCTCATCGAGGCGAGCAGGCACGCACTGGCGCGGAGCCAGGAACCCTCGGACATCGTTGCCGAGGTGTGGCAGTCCCAGGCCCTCGCGCAGGCGATCGGCAGCCGGCTCGCGATCGCAGGGCCTCCGGAGTTACGGGGGGAGGCGCTCGGCCTGAGCGAGGTCGGCGGCAGAGGCTGCGGGGTCCTGGCCGCCCCGGGGCTGGGGACGGAGGGGATCCGGGCGGCGCGGCTCACGGGCCTCGGCCGGCCGCACGACGTGCTGCGGGGGCTCGACGAACTGCTCGGCGATGTGGGGATCGCGCTGGTCGGCGTGGCCATGGGCGCGGACGACGAGGGGGTGTACTGGCAGTGCATGGAAGCGATCGACGCCGCCGACGAGTCGAGGGACCGGGTACTCGAGATGCTGCGCAGGCTCGCGGTGCGCGAACAGAGCCTGCCCGAGCCGGACTCGGCGGCGGGGTCGCCATGATGCGGGGTCGTGCCGGGGGAGTGCCGGTGCCGTCAGAAGCGGCTGGGCTCGTCGTCCGCGGGGGGACGAGGGGCGGAAGGCGTGGTGCCGTCGGCCGTCGTGGACTGCTGCAGATCCGCGTCGAGCTGGGTCAGGTCCGCGTTGAGCGCGGCCATCAGCTCCTCCATCTGCTGGAGCAGGCCCTTGGGTGGGCCATGCTGCTCGGGCACGGACGGTTCGCGCGCGGCCTCCTGCTCGGGTACGGCTTCCTGGGACATGGCGGCCTCCTCGGCCCTCGCCCTCCAGGCTGCGGAGGGCAGCTGATGCAAGCGACGCACCGGCAGCTGCCGTCGGCGCGGGTGCCGGGCGGTCCGGCTCCGCCCGAGCCAACGATCATCTGCGGCGGCGGGTCACTGGGGCGGGGCCACACCGGATGCGGGGTTGACGGAATTTCACCCGGCCGGGGCGGCGCGCGACCGGGGGAGCCGGTGGAGTTGACGGAAGCGCGGCAGGGGTCGACTCCACCGGCACGGCCCGGCCGAGGGGCGGGCGCGGGCGCGGCGCGGTCAGGTCAGCTGCGACATGACCTGCGAGGAGATCAGCTCCAGGTGGTCGAGGTCGTCCAGGTCGAGGATCTGGAGGTACATGCGCTGCGAGCCGACGGCCTGGTAGGCGGCGATCCTCTCCACCACCTCGGCCGGGGAGCCCGCGAGCCCGTTCGCCCTCAGGTCCTCCACCTCGCGTCCGATCGCATCGGCACGGCGCTTCACCTCCGCGTCCGTCTTGCCGACGCAGGCCACCAGGGCGTTGGAGTAGGTGAGGTCGTCGGCGTTGCGGCCGATTTCCTCCGAGGCGGCGCGCACGCGCTTGAACTGCTGCTCGGTATCGGCGAGAGAGGCGAAGGGAATGTTGAACTCGGACGCGTAGCGGGCCGCGAGGGCGGGTGTCCGCTTGGCGCCGTGGCCGCCGATGAGGACGGGCACCTTGGGCTGCGCGGGCTTGGGGAGAGCGGGGGAATCGGAGAGTTGGTAGTAGGTGCCGTCAAAAGTGAAGCGCTCGCCGACCGGGGTCTCCCACAGGCCGGTGACAATGGCGAGTTGTTCCTCCAGGCGCCCGAACTTCTCCTTCGGGAAGGGAATTCCGTACGCGGAGTGCTCTGCCTCGTACCACCCCGAGCCGAGGCCGAGCTCGATGCGGCCGCCCGACATCTGGTCGACCTGCGCGACCTGGATCGCGAGGACGCCGGGCAGCCGGAAGGTGCCCGCGGTCATCAGGGTGCCGAGCCGGATGCGCCGGGTCTCACGGGCCAGTCCGGCGAGGGTGATCCAGGCGTCCGTGGGGCCGGGAAGGCCGTCGGAGGAGCCCATCACGAGGTAGTGGTCGGAGCGGAAGAAGGCGCTGTAGCCGAGGTCGTCGGTGGCCTTGGCGACGCGGAGGAGCGTCTCGTAGGTCGCACCCTGCTGCGGTTCGGTGAAGATTCGAAGGTCCATACAGCTATCTTGCCCGGACGCGCGATGCAGTCTCAGTCGCCCGCAGGCCGTGTTGCGGCTGGTCGCCCCGGCCGCCTGAAGAGCCCGGAGGCTAGGCTTCGGCACTGGTTGTCCGGGCGCGGGGCCCGGGGACGGTGGAGCGGTTGGGGTTGGGGTCGAGATGGTCGCTGGCAGAGTTGTCCGGTTCGACGGCGCGCGGGGGTACGGATTCATCGCCCCGGAGAACGGTGGGGAAGACGTGTTCCTGCACGCCAACGACCTGCTGATCCCGGAGCCCTTGGTGCACACGGGGGCGCGGGTCGAGTTCGAGATCGAGGAGGGTGAGCGCGGGCCCAAGGCATCGTCCGTCCGGCTCCCCACAGGGGCGCAGGCGCAGATGCCAGCGCCGTTCGCGGGCGGCAGGGCCCAGGTGCCGCCGTCCGTCCAGGCGTCGGCCGCCGGGTTCGACGACGGTGAGGAGCCGACCTGCGATGTGCTCAGCGTCGCGGAGTACTCGTTCGAGGTGACCGAGCTGCTCCTGGAGGCGGCTCCGTGGATGACCGGGGAGCAGATCAAGCAGCTCCGCGAGCATCTGGTGCAGCACGGCAGGAGCCATGGCTGGGCGGAGGGCTGACGGGTCACGAGGGGGGCGAAAACCCCTGAGTGAGTCAGTGGTGTTCGCTGTACGGTCTAGAGGCGCGCTGGAGCCGCAACCCGTAAGTTTCCGCAGTTCAGATTGCGTTTCGAGGCATACCCGTGTTCCTGACGATCAGTACCTCCGGTACCCCTGAGAGCCCCGCGACCGACCTCGGGTTCCTGCTGCACAAGCATCCCGACAAGGCCCAGCGGTTCTCCACGTCGTACGGCACCGCGCACGTCCTGTACCCCGAGGCGTCCGTGGAGCGTTGCACCGCCGCGCTGCTGCTCGAGGTGGACCCCGTGGCGCTGGTGCGGCGGGGCAAGGGGAAGGGGCGGGGCGGAGCCCCCGACGCGGCGCTCGCGCAGTATGTGAACGACCGGCCGTACGCCGCTTCCTCGCTGCTCGCCGTGGCGCTGAGCTCGGTGTTCTCCAGCGCCATGCGCGGGGTGTGCAACGCGAGGCCCGAGCGGGCGGCGCAGCCGTTGCCGCTGCACGTCGAGGTGCCCGCGCTGCCGGCGCGTGGCGGCGCGGACCTGGTGCGCAAGCTGTTCGAGCCGCTGGGCTGGACGGTCACGGTGACGCGCGTGCCGCTGGACGAGCAGTTCCCCGAGTGGGGCGACTCGCGGTACGTCCACCTCGTACTGGACGTGCCCGACGGGAAGTTGACCCTCGGGGAGGCGCTTCGGCACCTCTATGTCCTTCTGCCGGTGCTCGACGACGCCAAGCACTACTGGGTCTCGTCGGACGAGGTCGACAAACTGCTGCGTGCCGGTGAGGGCTGGCTCGCGGAGCACCCCGAGCAGAAGGTCATCACCAGCCGCTATCTGGCGCGGCGCTGGGCGCTGACCAGGGAGGCCATGCACCGGCTCGAACTGGTGCGGCTCGCCGACGCGGACGACACGGATGTCGACGACCTCGACAACGCGGTCGACGAGGAAAGCGACACAGAGGAAAAGGCCGTGCCGCTCGCCGTCTCGCGGCGCGAGGCGATACTGGCGGCGCTGGAGGCGGCCGGGGCCGGGCGGGTGCTCGATCTCGGGTGCGGGCAGGGCCAGTTGGTGCAGGCGCTGCTCAAGGACACCCGGTACACCGAGATAGTCGGTGTCGATGTGTCGATGCGGGCGCTGACCATCGCCTCGCGGCGGCTGAAGCTCGACCGCATGGGCGAGCGGCAGGCCGAGCGCGTCAAGCTCTTCCAGGGCTCGCTCGCGTACACCGACAAGCGGCTCAAGGGATATGACGCCGCCGTGCTCAGCGAGGTCATCGAGCACCTCGACGAGGAGCGGCTGCCCGCCCTGGAGTACGCGGTGTTCGGCTCCGCGCGGCCGCGCACCGTGCTCGTGACGACGCCGAACGTCGAGTACAACGTCCGCTGGGAGACGCTCCCCGCCGGGCATGTCCGGCACGGCGACCACCGGTTCGAGTGGACGCGCGAGGAGTTCCGGGGGTGGGCCGGGCAGGTCGCCGAACGGCATGGGTACGGCGTGCAGTTCGTGCCCGTCGGGGACGACGACCCCGAGGTGGGCCCGCCGACCCAGATGGCCGTCTTCACCCAGACCGACAAGACCGACAAGACCGACAAGAACGCGAAGGAGGTGCGGGCGGCATGACGAACGAAACCAGCGACAACAGCAGCAACACAAACAGCGTCGGCACCAGTACAGAAGCCGTGCACGCCGGGCGGGTGTTGCCTGTCACCGACCTCTCCCTCGTCGTCCTCGTCGGCGCCACCGGCTCCGGCAAGTCCACCTTCGGCCGCAAGCACTTCAAGCCCACCGAGGTGCTCTCCAGTGACTTCTGCCGCGGCCTCGTCGCCGACGACGAGAACGACCAGGGCGCGAGCGGCGACGCCTTCGACGTGCTGCACTACATCGCGGGCAAGCGCCTCGCCGCGGGCCGGCGCACCGTCGTCGACGCGACCAACGTGCAGAGCGAGAGCCGCAAGCAGCTGATCGAGCTCGCCAGGCAGTACGACGTCCTGCCCATCGCCATCGTCCTGGACGTGCCCGAGGAGGTCTGCGCCGCGCGCAACGCACAGCGCGCCGACCGGGCCGGCATGCCCCGCCGTGTCATCCAGCGCCACCAGCGCGAACTGCGGCGCTCGCTCAAGCACTTGGAGCGCGAAGGGTTCAGGAAGGTCCACGTCCTCAGGGGAGTGGAGGAGGTCGACCACGCCACCATCGTCACCGAGAAGCGCTACAACGACCTCTCGCACCTCACCGGCCCCTTCGACATCATCGGTGACATCCACGGCTGCTCCGCCGAGCTGGAGACCCTGCTCGGCAAGCTCGGTTACCTCGACGGCACGCACCCCGAAGGGCGTACGGCCGTGTTCGTGGGTGACCTCGTCGACCGCGGCCCGGACTCCCCGGGTGTGCTGCGCCGCGTGATGTCGATGGTCGGTGACGGCAGCGCCCTGTGCGTACCGGGCAACCACGAGAACAAGCTCGGCCGCTACCTCAAGGGCCGCAAGGTCCAGCACACCCACGGACTCGCCGAGACCGTCGAGCAGTTGGAGGCCGAGAGCGAGGAGTTCCGCGCGAGCGTGCGCGAGTTCGTGGACGGCCTCGTCTCGCACTACGTCCTGGACGGGGGCAAGCTCGTCGTCTGCCACGCCGGCCTGCCCGAGAAGTACCACGGGCGTACGTCGGGCCGGGTGCGCTCGCACGCGCTGTACGGGGACACGACCGGCGAGACCGACGAGTTCGGCCTGCCCGTGCGCTACCCGTGGGCGGAGGACTATCGCGGCAGCGCCGCCGTGGTCTACGGCCACACGCCCGTGCCGACCGCGACCTGGCTGAACAACACCATCTGCCTGGACACCGGCGCCGTCTTCGGCGGCAGCCTCACCGCGCTGCGCTGGCCTGAGCGCGAACTGGTCGACGTACCGGCGGAGCGCGTCTGGTACGAACCGGCCAGGCCGCTGCGCACCGAGGCCCCCGGCGGTCACGACGGACGGCCGCTCGACCTGAACGACGTGCACGGCCGCCGCGCCGTGGAGACCTGTCACGCCGGACGGGTCGCGGTGCGCGAGGAGAACGCGGCGGCGGCCCTGGAGGTCATGAGCCGGTTCGCCGTCGACCCGAGGCTCCTTCCGTACCTCCCGCCGACGATGGCGCCCACCGCGACATCGCAGCGTGAGGGCTATCTGGAGCACCCGGCCGAGGCCTTCGCGTCGTACGCCGCCGACGGGGTCGGCCGGGTCGTGTGCGAGGAGAAGCACATGGGCTCGCGTGCCGTGGCCCTGGTGTGCCGCGACGCGGACGTGGCCCGCGAGCGCTTCGGCGTGGACGGCCCGACCGGCTCGCTCTGCACCCGCACGGGCCGCCCCTTCCTGGACGACGCGAAGGTGACCGAGGAGATACTCGGCCGCCTGCGCACAGCCGTCACCGAGGCGGGCCTGTGGCAGGAACTGGACACTGACTGGCTGCTGCTCGACGCGGAGTTGATGCCGTGGTCGCTGAAGGCGTCCGGCCTGCTGCGCACGCAGTACGCGGCCGTGGGTGCCGCGGCCGGAGCCGTCTTCCCCGGCGCGATCGCCGCCCTGGAAGCGGCGGCGGCGCGTGGCGTGGAAATCGGCGGGCTTCTGGCCAAGCAGCGGGAACGAGCCGTGGACGCGGCCGCGTTCACGGATGCCTACCGCCGGTACTGCTGGCCGACCGAGGGACTGGAGGGCGTGCGTCTCGCGCCGTTCCAGATCCTGGCCGTCCAGGGCCGCAGCCTCGCCGCTCTCCCGCACGACGCTCAGCTCGGCCTGATCGACCGCATGGTGGAGCACGACGGCACCGGACTGCTCCAGACCACCCGGCGGCTCTATGTCGACACGGGCGACGAGGCATCGGTCCAGGCAGGCATCGACTGGTGGCTGGAGATGACCAGCCGCGGCGGCGAGGGCATGGTCGTCAAGCCGGTCGAGGCGCTGGTCAGGGACGCGAAGGGCAGGATCGTGCAGCCCGGCATCAAGTGCCGGGGACGCGAGTACCTCCGGATCATCTACGGCCCGGAGTACACCCGCCCCGACCACCTCGACAAGCTGCGGGGCCGTTTCCTGGGCCACAAGCGCTCGCTGGCGATCCGTGAGTACGCCCTCGGCCTTGAGGCCCTGGACCGCCTCGCGGCGGGCGAACCGCTGTGGCGCGTGCACGAGGCGGTGTTCGCGGTCCTGGCCCTTGAGTCGGAGCCGGTGGACCCGCGGCTCTAGCCGACAAGACCCGGGCTTCGGCCGACGAGACCCGGGGTTTGGTCAACGACGGGCGTCGGCCGTCCGGCAGGGGAAAGATGGACTCCATGGGATTCCATGTCGACTCCGAGGCCGGGCGGCTGCGCCGCGTGATCCTGCACCGCCCTGATCTGGAGCTCAAGCGGCTCACGCCGACCAACAAGGACGCGTTGCTCTTCGACGACGTCCTGTGGGTCCGCAGGGCCCGCCAGGAACATGACGGATTCGCCGACGTGCTGCGCGACCGCGGGGTGGCCGTCCACCTCTTCGGCGACCTGCTGACCGAGGCGATGGACGTGCCCGGGGCGCGCCTGCTCGTGCTCGACCGGGTCTTCGACGAGAAGGAGTACGGCCCGCTGGCGACGGATCATCTGCGGGCCGCGTTCGAGACGTTGCCGTCCGCCGAGCTCGCCGAGGCGCTGATCGGCGGGATGACGAAGCGGGAGTTCCTCGAGCGCCACCCCGAGCCGACGTCCGTGCGCTTCCACTGCATGGACCTGGACGACTTCCTGCTCGGTCCGCTGCCCAACCACCTCTTCACGCGCGACACCTCGGCGTGGATATACGACGGTGTCTCCATCAACGCGATGCGCTGGCCCGCGCGGCAGCGCGAGACCGTGCACTTCGAGGCGATCTACCAGCACCACCCGCTCTTCCGCGCGGAGGAATTCCACACGTGGTCACAGGGGCAGTCGGACTACCCCTCCACCATCGAGGGCGGCGACGTCCTGGTGATCGGCCGGGGCGCGGTCCTCATCGGCATGAGCGAACGCACCACGCCGCAGGCGGTCGAGATGCTCGCGCACAAGCTCTTCGCGGCGGGCTCGGCGCAGACGATCGTGGCCCTGGACATGCCGAAGAGACGCGCGTTCATGCATCTCGACACGGTGATGACGATGGTCGACAGCGACACCTTCACGCAGTACGCGGGCCTGGGCATGCTGCGCTCGTACACCATCGAGCCGGGCGTCGACGGGCGGGAGCTGAAGGTCACCGACCATCCGCCCGAGCACATGCACCGGGCGATCGCGGCGGCCCTCGGGCTGCCCGGCATCCGCGTCCTCACCGCCACGCAGGACGTGCACGCGGCCGAGCGGGAGCAGTGGGACGACGGCTGCAACGTGCTGGCGGTCGAGCCGGGCGTCGTCGTGGCGTACGAGAGGAACTCGACGACGAACACGCATCTGCGCAAGGAGGGCATCGAGGTCATCGAGATCAGGGGCAGTGAGCTGGGGCGCGGCCGGGGCGGTCCGCGGTGCATGAGCTGTCCGGTGCAGCGGGACGCCGTCGACTAGCCTGTATAGAAATGTGGAGCGTCGTATAGACTTCCAGTGTCCCCGTACGCGTAACCCTGGAGCGCCATCATGGCCATCGACCTCACCGGCCGCCACTTCCTCAAGGAGCTGGACTTCACCGCCGAGGAGTTCCGCGGCCTGATCGATCTTGCCGCCGAGCTGAAGGCGGCCAAGAAGGCGGGGACCGAGACGCAGCGGCTGCGCGGCAAGAACATCGCGCTGATCTTCGAGAAGTCCTCCACGCGGACGCGCTGCTCCTTCGAGATCGCCGCCGCCGACCAGGGCGCGTCGACGACGTACCTCGACCCGGCCGGGTCCCACATCGGCAGCAAGGAGTCCGTGAAGGACACCGCCCGGGTGCTCGGCCGGATGTTCGACGCCATCGAGTTCCGCGGCGACGCCCAGTCGACGGTCGAGGAGCTCGGCGCCCACGCGGGCGTGCCCGTCTACAACGGCCTGACCGACGACTGGCACCCCACCCAGATGCTCGCAGACATGCTCACGATGACCGAGCACTGCGCGAAGCCCCTCACCGAGATCGCCTTCGCCTACCTCGGTGACGCCCGCCTCAACATGGGCAACTCGTACCTGGTCACCGCGGCGCTCCTCGGCATGGACGTGCGCATCGTGGCGCCGAAGGCCTACTGGCCCGCCGACGAGATCGTCGCCCGGGCCCGTGAGCTCGCCGAGGGCAGCGGCGCGCGGATCACGCTCAGCGAGGACGTCACCGAGGGCGTCGCCGGCGCCGACTTCGTCGTGACCGATGTCTGGGTCTCCATGGGCGAGCCCAAGGAGGTGTGGGACGAGCGCATAGCGGCGCTCGCGCCGTACGCCGTGACCATGGACGTCCTGCGGGCCACGGGCAACGCCGACGTGAAGTTCATGCACTGCCTCCCGGCCTTCCACGACCTGGGCACGCAGGTCGGCCGCGAGATCCACGCCCGGCACAGACTAAGCTCTCTCGAGGTCACCGACGAGGTCTTCGAGTCGGCGCACTCCGTCGTCTTCGACGAGGCCGAGAACCGCCTGCACACCATCAAGGCAGTCCTCGTCGCCACGCTCGCCTGAAACCGGAAAGCTCACGGGCGGGGCCGGGGAACACCTTCCCCCGGCCCCGCTTCTTCGCGGCCCACCCCGCCGCTCGCACAGCACCACCTGAAATGAGAACCACCGCATGCGCTCGACCGGTCCGGCAGGACTCCGCATCAAGTCCCCCGAACTCCTCGTCGCCGAATCGGGCGCCGACCTGGAAGGCCACGGCCTCAAGCGCACGATGGGCCTGTTCCAGCTCGTGTGCTTCGGTGTCGGCGCGATCGTCGGCACCGGCATCTTCGTCGGTCTCTCCGACAGCGTCGCCGAGGCGGGCCCCGCGGTTGCCGTCTCGTACCTCCTGGCCGCCATCACCTGCATCTTCACCGCCTTCTCGTTCGCCGAGCTGGGCGGCGCGATCCCGGTCTCCGGCAGCTCGTACTCGTTCGCGTACGCCTCGCTCGGCGAGCGCACGGCGTTCCTCGTCGGGTGGTGCCTGCTCCTGGAGTACGGCGTCTCGGTGTCCGCCGTGGCGGTGGGCTGGAGCCAGTACCTGAACGAGCTGCTCGAAAGCCTCACCGGCTGGCACCTGCCCGACGCGCTGTCCGCCGGACCCGGCGAGGGCGGCGTCGTGAACCTGCCCGCCGTGGTCGTGATCCTGCTGGCCGCCGTGCTCCTCGTTCGCGGCATCCGGGAGAGCGCGCGGGCGACGGCCGCCATGGCCATGCTCAAGATCGGGATTCTGCTGCTGTTCCTCGCGATCGCGTTCACCGCGTTCAAGGCCGGCAACCTCACGCCCTTCGCGGGCGCCGGAGCCTCCGGCATCACCGCGGGCGCCTCGCTCGCCTTCTTCTCGTTCATCGGCTTCGACGCGATCACCACGGCGGGCGAAGAGGTCAAGAACCCCCGCCGGAACATCCCGATCGCCATCCTGATCTGCATCGGAGTCGCCACGCTGCTGTACGTGGCCGTGGCCCTCGGGGCCATCGGCGCGCTGGGCGCGGACGCGGTGGCCGACAAGCCCGCCGCGCTCTCGCTGGTCGTCAACCAGGTCACCGACTCGGCGGTCGGCGGCGGGATCATCGCCTTCGGCGCGGTCGTGGCCATCGCGTCCGTCGTCCTCGCCGTGATGTACGGGCAGACCCGCATCCTGATGTCGATGTCCCGCGACGGGCTCATCCCGCGTGTCTTCGAGCGGGTGTCGCCGAAGACGTCGACGCCGGTCGCCAACACCTGGATCGTCGCCGCGGTCTTCGCCGTCCCGGCCGCCTTCTCGTCGCTCGACGTGGTGGTCAACCTGACGACGATCGGCACGCTGGCGATCATGGTCGTGGTGAATGTCGCGGTGCTCGCGCTGCGCCGCTCGGCGCCGGAGCTGAAGCGCACCTTCCGGGTGCCGCTCTACCCGGTGAGCCCGGTCCTGGGCGTGGGCTTCTGCCTCTACCTGATCTGGGGGACGGGCTGGACGACGTGGGTGCAGTTCGCCGTGTTCCTGGTCGTGGGCTCCCTGGTGTACGCGCTGTACGGGCGCCGTCACTCCCGGCTCGGCAAGGCCGCGGAGGCCGAGCCGGCTACGCCGCGGGGAGCGTGAACCAGACCGCCTTGCCGGAGCTGGTCGGGCGGTGACCGCAGGACGAGCTGAGGGTGCGGATCAGGAGCAGGCCGCGTCCGTGCTCCTGCCAGGGGTCCGGCTCGCTCATCGGTGCGGGATCGCTGAGGTCGCCGGGCGGCTGCGGGTTCGAGTCGTGGACCTCGACCTGGCAGCCGGTCGGCAGGAGCTCGATGACGAGCTCTATCGGGTCGTGCCCCGAGGTGTGCTCCACCGCGTTGGCCACCAGCTCGGCCGTGAGCAGCTCGGCCGTGTCGCTGTCGGCGGGCGACTCGATCTCCAGGAGCGCGGTACGCACCAGCGCGCGGGCGATCGGTACCGCCGCGGTGGTGTGCGGCAGCGCGATGCGCCACGAGGTGGGAGCGGAGGGTTCGGGCAAGGCGTGTCCGTTCAGGGCAGCAGGCGATCCTGCTTTCAACCGTACGAATCTTAAGCGCTATGTCGACAGGGTCGACGGTCGGGCATTTCCGGGACGTCCGGCCCTGAGGTTCCTCATGTGAAAAGACGTGCATATCAAGATTTAAGTTCCCACCGGGGTCTGTGAGGCACGTCGTTTATCGCGTGCTCGTGACGACAGTCACGGATGGGTGATAACTTCGAGAGGCAACGAGAACTTCACGAGCTGGACCGCCGCCGCCCCTACCGAGGAGGCCGCACGTCGCCATGAGTCCCTTCACCGGCTCCGCCCCCCGCACCCCCGACTGGCAGCACCTGCGCTTCGAGGTCGACGACGGGGTCGCCACGGTCACCCTCGCCCGCCCCGACAAGCTGAACGCGCTCACCTTCGGGGCCTACGCCGACCTGCGCGATCTCCTGGCCGAGCTGTCCCGCGACAAGTCCGTGCGCGCCCTGGTGCTCGGCGGGGAGGGGCGCGGCTTCTGCTCGGGCGGTGACGTCGACGAGATCATCGGCGCGACCCTCGGCATGGACACCGCGCAGCTGCTCGACTTCAACCGCATGACGGGACAGGTCGTCCGTGCCATCCGCGAGTGCCCCTTCCCGGTGGTCACCGCCGTGCACGGGGTGGCGGCGGGCGCGGGCGCCGTGCTGGCCCTCGCGTCTGACTTCCGGGTGGCGGACCCCTCGGCGCGGTTCTCCTTCCTCTTCACGCGGGTCGGTCTGTCGGGCGGCGACATGGGGGCGGCGTACCTCCTGCCCCGCGTCGTCGGACTCGGCCACGCCACCCGCATCCTGATGCTGGGCGACCCGGTGCGCGCCCCCGAGGCCGAACGGATCGGCCTGATCAGCGAGTTGACGGACGAGGGCAAGGCCCCCGAGGCCGCCCAGGCCCTGGCCCGTCGCCTCGCCGACGGCCCCGCCCTGGCCTACGCGCAGACCAAGGCTCTGCTGACCTCCGAACTGGACATGCCCCTTGCCGCCGCCGTGGAGCTGGACGCGGCGACCCAGGCCCTCCTGATGACCGGCGAGGACTACAAGGAATTCCACGCGGCGTTCACGGAGAAGCGCCCGCCCAAGTGGCAGGGGCGCTGACGATGACAGCCACCGGCCAGCCAACGGCCCACCGGATCGCCGTCATCGGTGGTGGCCCCGGCGGGCTCTACGCCGCGGCGCTCCTCAAGCGTCTCGACCCGGAGCGCGAGATCACCGTCTGGGAGCGCAACGCCCCGGACGACACCTTCGGCTTCGGGGTCGTCCTATCGGACGAGACGCTCGGCGGCATCGAGCACGCCGACCCCGTCGTCTATGCCGCGCTCCAGGCGGAGTTCGTGCGCTGGGACGAGATCGACATCGTGCACCGGGGGAGCCGGCACACCTCGGGCGGGCACGGCTTCGCGGCGCTCGGGCGGCGCAGGCTGCTCGGCATCCTGCACGAGCGGTGCCGGGAGCTCGGCGTCGACCTGCGCTTTCGCGCCGAGGCGCCGCCCGCCGCCGAGCTCTCCGCCGCGTACGACCTGGTGATCGCGGCGGACGGCGTGCACAGCCTCACGCGCGAGGCGCACGCCGAAGCCTTCGGTCCGAGCGTCGAGACGCACCGCTGCCGCTACATCTGGCTGGCCGCCGACTTCGCCTTCGACGCCTTCCGCTTCGAGATCGCCGAGACCGAGCACGGCGTGATGCAGCTGCACGGCTATCCGTTCACCACGGCGGGCACCGGCGACTCCACCGGTCAGTCCACCGTCATCGTCGAGATGCGCGAAGAGGTGTGGGAGGCGGCCGGGTTCGCGGAGCTCGACGAGCGCGAGTCGACCGAACGCTGCGCCAAGATCTTCGCCGACGCGCTCGACGGCCGGTCCCTGCGCGGCAACAAGTCCACCTGGATCAACTTCCGCACGGTCGTCAACAAGCGCTGGTCCCACGGGAACACGGTGCTGCTCGGCGACGCCGCCCACACCGCCCACTTCTCCATCGGCTCCGGCACCAAGCTCGCCGTCGAGGACGCGCTCGCGCTGGTCGCCTGCCTCCAGGAGCAGCCCGGCATCCCCGAGGCCCTCGCCGCGTACGAGACGGAGCGCCGTCCCGTCGTCGAGTCCACGCAGCGCGCGGCCCGCGCGAGCCTGGAGTGGTTCGAGCGGCTCCCGGACTACCTCGGCCAGCCGCCGCGCCAGTTCGCCTTCAACCTGCTCACCCGCAGCCGCCGCGTCACCCACGACAACCTCCGGCTGCGCGACGCCCGCTTCACCGAGTCCGTCGAGCGCGAGTTCGGCTGCCCGGACGGCACGCCGCCGATGTTCACGCCCTTCCGCCTGCGCGACCTCACCCTGCGCAACCGCGTGGTCGTGTCCCCCATGGACATGTACTCCGCGGTGGACGGCGTCCCCGGCGACTTCCACCTCGTCCACCTGGGCGCACGGGCACTCGGCGGCGCGGGCCTGGTCATGACCGAGATGGTGTGCGTCAGCGAGCGCGGCCGCATCACGCCGGGCTGCGCCGGCCTCTACACCGACGGACAAGCCGAGGCCTGGCGCCGGATCACCGACTTCGTGCACGCGCAGGCGCCGGGCACCGCGATCGGCGTCCAGCTCGGCCACTCGGGACGCAAGGGCTCGACGAGACTGATGTGGGAGGGCATCGACGAACCCCTCGACGAGGGCAACTGGCCGCTGGTCGCGCCGTCACCCCTCCCGTACAAGGCGAACAGTCAGCGCCCGCACGAGCTGGACCGGACCGGGCTCACCGAGATCCGCGAGCAGTTCACCGACGCTGCCCGGCGGGCCGAGCGCGGCGGGTTCGACCTCCTCGAACTGCACTGCGCGCACGGCTACCTGCTCTCGGGCTTCCTCTCGCCGCTGACCAATCACCGGACGGACGAGTACGGCGGCTCCCTGACGAACCGGCTGCGCTTCCCCCTCGAAGTCTTCGACGCGATACGGGACGTGTGGCCCGCGTCCCGACCCATGACCGTCCGCGTCTCCGCGACCGACTGGGCCGACGGCGGCACCACGGCGGACGACGCCGTCGGGATCGCCCGCGCCTTCGCCGAGCACGGCGCCGACGCCATCGACGTCTCCACGGGCCAGGTCGTCTCCGACGAACGCCCCGCGTACGGCCGCTCCTACCAGACCCCGTTCGCCGACCGCATCCGCAACGAGACCGGCGTCCCCGTCCTCACCGTCGGCGCCATCTCCTCCTGGGACGACGTCAACTCGCTGATCCTGGCGGGCCGTACGGACCTGTGCGCGCTCGCACGCCCGCATCTGTACGACCCGCACTGGACCCTGCACGCGGCGGCCGAACAGGGGTACGCGGGACCGGGCGTCAGCTGGCCCGTGCAGTACGGCGCGGGCAGCCGCCGCCCGCAGACGGGCCGCACGGACGCACCCAAGCCCCGCCTCACGCTGGGGAGTTGACCCTCACGCCGGGGAGTCGACGAACCCCGCTCCCGCGTCCCGCAGCCGTCCGTCGAGTGCCGTGAACACCTCGGCGGAACGGTCGCCGGGCCACCCGTCCGGCAGGAGTTCCCCGGGCAGGCCCGGATCGGCGTACGGCAGCCGACGCCAGGAGTCCAGGGCGAGGAGATAGTCGCGGTACGCCTCGTCCGCCGGGGTGTCCGTGCGCCCCTGCCAGGCCCTGAGCACCGGTTCGTGCCGGTCGAGGAACGCCTCGTGTTCCTTGGCGATGGAGGACAGGTCCCACCAGCGGGCCACGGCCTCCGCCGTCGCCGCGAAACCGAGGTGCTCGCCCCGGAACAGGTCGACGTACGAGGCGAGTTGGAGGCGCTCCAGGGTGTGCCTGGTCTCTTCGTAGAGGTGCGCCGGGGCGATCCACACCCCCGGAGCGGCCGTCCCGAAGCCGAGTCCGGCGAGGCGCGAGCGCAGCACGTGCCGCTTCTGGCGCTCGGACTCCGGCACCGAGAAGACGGCGAGCACCCAGCCGGCGTCCTGCCGCGCGGCCGGGGGAGAGGCGTAGATGCGCCGGTCGCCGTCCTCCAGGAGCTGCCGCGCGTCCGGCGACAGGGCGTACCCCGCCGCGCCCGCCGCCGTCCGCGCGGGGACGAGGAGGCCGCGCCGCTTGAGCCGGGACACGGACGAGCGCACGGACGGGGCGTCCACGCCGACCGGGGCGAGGAGCCTGACCAGCTCGGCGACGGGCACCGGGCCGGGGGCCGCGCGCCCGTAGGCGCCGTAGAAGGTGACGATCAGGGACCGTGGAGTGTGCTGCTCGGACACGTGATCACTCTACGGTCCCGGGCTCCCGCAGCCGGAACCGTTGCAGCTTGCCTGTCGCGGTGCGTGGCAGCGCGTCCAGGTAGACGATCTCGCGCGGGCACTTGTACGGCACGAGCTCGCCCTTCACGAACTCGCGCAGCCGGTCCGGGTCCCGGTCGGCGCCCGCGCGCACGACGACGTAGGCGACGACCTTCTGTCCGCGCAGCTCGTCGGGGAGGCCCACGACGGCGGTCTCCAAGACGTCGGGGTGGCGCATGAGCGCCTCCTCGACCTCGGGGCCCGCGATGTTGTACCCGGCCGAGATGATCATGTCGTCCGCGCGGGCCACGTAGGTGAAGTAGCCGTCGGCGTCGCGGACGTAGGTGTCCCCGGTGACGTTCCAGCCGTGGCGTACGTACTGAAGCTGTCGCTCGTCGCCCAGATAGCGGCAGCCGACAGGGCCGCGCACGGCGAGCAGACCGGGCTCGCCGTCCGGCACCGGGGCACCCGAGTCGTCGACCACGCGCGCGTGCCAGCCCGGGACGGGGCGGCCCGTGGTGCCGGGGCGGATCGCCTCGTCGGCGGCGGAGATGAAGATGTGCAGGAGCTCCGTGGCGCCGATGCCGTTGATGATGCGGTGCCCGGTGCGCTCGTGCCAGGCCTGCCAGGTGGCGGCGGGCAGGTTCTCGCCCGCGGAGACGCACCGCCGCAGGGTGGAGACGTCCGGGGCGTCCGGCTTGCCCAGCTCGTCGAGCATCGCGCGGTAGGCGGTCGGCGCCGTGAACAGCACCGTCACGCCGTGCTCGGCTATCGCGGGCAGCAGCTGCCTGGGCCCCGACTGTTCCAGCAGCAGGGAGGAGGCGCCGACCCGCAGCGGGAAGATGACGAGGCCGCCGAGCCCGAAGGTGAATCCCAGCGGCGGGCTGCCCGCGAACACGTCGTCGGGGCCCGGCTTCAGCACATGGCGCGCGAAGGTGTCGGCGATGGCGAGCACGTCACGGTGAAAGTGCATGCAGCCCTTGGGGCGGCCGGTTGTGCCGGACGTGAAGGCGATGAGGGCGACGTCGTCGGCGGACGTGGCGACGGGTTCGTAGACCTCCGGCTGCCGGGCGGCACGCGCCGTCAGGTCGTCGTCCCCCTCCCCGCCGAAGGTGGTGACGCCGAGCCCGGGAATCCCGGCCTTGACCAGGTCGTCCACGGCGCGGGCGTCGCAGAGGGCGTGGCGGACCTCGGCGATCTCGCAGATCGTGGCCAGTTCGTTCGGGCGCTGCTGGGCCAGGACGGTGACCGCGACCGCGCCCGCCTTCATCACCGCGAGCCAGCAGGCCGCGAGCCAGGGGGTGGTGGGGCCGCGCAGCAGGACGCGCTGGCCGGGCCGTACGTCGAGCTCGCCGGTCAGGACGTGCGCGATCCGGTCGACGTGGCGCCGCAGCTCGTCGTACGTCCACACGTCGCCGGAGCCCGAGCGGAACGCGGGCCGGTCGCCGCCGAACCGCTCCACCGTGTGGTCCAGGAGTTCGGCGCCGCAGTTGAGGCGATCGGGGTAGTGCAGCTCGGGCCGGTCGTGGACGAACGCGGGCCACTGCTCCGGCGGCGGGAGATGATCCCGGGCGAAGGTGTCCACGTGGGCCGATGGGTGGAGTCGGAGTGCACTCTTGGCGTCCACAGTGGGTCGCCCCCTTGCCGTTCGGGCTTGTGGTGAGCTCGCGCAACGAGCGTATCGTGTTGGTGACGACAGTCAACGGTGCGCGATAGAGGAGGGGCCCGGCATGACGGCATTCTCGCTCAATCCGGAACAAACGGCCTGGTGTGCGGAGCTGCGTACCCTCGCGGAGGAGCGGTTGCGCCCGCTGGCGGAAAAGGGTGAGCCGGGGCGCGTGAACCGGCCGCTTGTGGAGGCGCTGGGGGAACTGGGACTCCTTGACCGGCTGTTCGCGGGGGAGGGGGCCGGTCCCGCATCCCGCGCGCCGCACGCCACATCGGGCGCCCTGGGGCTCTGCCTCCTGCGCGAGTCCCTCGCCTACGCCTGCACGGAGGCCGAGACCGCGCTCGCCCTGCAGGGGCTCGGCGCGCACCCCGTGGCCGCGTTCGGCTCCGCGCGTCAGCGCGAACAGTGGCTCGCGCCCGCCCGTGCGGGGCGTGCGATCGCCGCCTTCGCGCTCTCCGAGCCCGGGGCGGGCTCGGACGCCGCCGCGCTCGCGCTGAGCGCCGCACCGGACGGGCCGTCCGCCTGGCGGCTCACCGGCGAGAAGTGCTGGATCTCGAACGCCCCCGAAGCCGACTTCTACACCGTCTTCGCCCGTACGACCCCCGGCGCCGGCGCCCGTGGCGTCACCGCCTTCCTCGTGCCCGCCGACCGCGCGGGCCTCACCGGCACGCCCCTGGACATGCTCTCCCCGCACCCGATCGGCGCCCTCGCCTTCGACGGCGTGACCGTCACCGGCGAGGACGTGCTCGGCGAACCCGACCGCGGCTTCCGTGTCGCCATGACCACCCTCAACCGCTTCCGCCCCAGCGTCGGCGCCTTCGCGGTCGGCATGGCGGCCGCCGCTCTGGACGCGACGCTCGCGCACACCGCTGAACGCGACGCGTTCGGGGGCAAGTTGAAGGATCTCCAGGCGGTGGCCCACCAGGTCGCGGAGATGGCCACCCGGACCGAGGCGGCCCGCCTCATGGTGCACGCGGCAGCCGCCGCGTACGACCGCGGCGAACCGGACATCGCCCGACGCGCCGCGATGGCCAAGCTCCTTGCCACGGAGACGGCGCAGTACGTCGTGGACGCGGCGGTCCAACTGCACGGCGCGCGCGCCTTGCAGCGGGGGCACTTGCTGGAGCACCTCTACCGGGAGGTGCGGGCGCCGCGCATCTACGAAGGTGCCAGTGAGGTCCAACGAACCATCATCGCCAAGGAGTTATACGCAGCTCAGCAGTCCGCCGTTCACCCCACGTCCCGGCCCGCCACCCCCGAGGAGCCCACCGCATGAGCCTCGAACGCGTCAACCCCGCCGAACTCTCCCCGCCCACCGGCTTCTCGCACGCCGTCACCGTCACCGGCGGTCGCCTCGTCTTCCTCGCGGGCCAGACCGCGCTCGACGGAGACGGCAAGGTCACCGGCACCACCCTGCCCGAGCAGTTCGAGCGCGCGCTCACCAACCTCCTCACCGCCCTGCACCACGCGGGCGGCACCCCGGCCGACCTCGCCCGCGTCACCGTCTACGCCACGGACGTCGCGGACTACCGCGCCCAGGCGGCCCAACTGGGCGGCATCTGGCGGAGGTTGGCGGGCCGCGACTATCCCGCCATGGCGGTGATCGGCACGGTCCGCCTCTGGGACGAGGAGTGCCTGGTGGAACTGGACGGGGTGGCGGTCATCGACTGATCCGCATGGCGCGGGCCGGTGGGGGCTTGTCGCGCAGTTCCCCGCGCCCCTGAAGGGGCGCCCAGGCGTCTGCCGGGTGGGTGTGGTGATGCGCGTGCGGGCCGGTGGGGGCTTGTCGCGCAGTTCCCCGCGCCCCTGACGGGGCGCGTACCTGCTTCTCAGCTGCGCCCCGCGAACGACATCGTGGCGAACGCGGTCTTGTCCCGGGCCGTGGTGCCGGCCGTGATCCACCAGTGCGTCGGCTCTTCGCCGTACAGACCGAAGAGCGAGCTCTTGCCCCAGCCCAAAATCAGCTCCTCCTTGCCGTCGGCGTCGAAGTCGGCGGCGGCGTACGGGCGCGCCTGCAGCGACCGTGCCGGGGTCTTCTTGCCCTTCACCCGGGCGGGCCCTTCCCGGAGCACCTTCGTACGCCTTTCGCCGTCGATCAGGAGCGCGCCGTCGTCCGTGGAGACGAGGACACCGTCCTTGCCGTCGCCGTCCGGGTCCGCGGAGGTGTAATCACCGGGCCCGTAGTAGGAGTTCTCGCGGCTCTTCGGGATCTTGTACGTGATAGGGTCCCCGCCCTTGCCCGGGTAGACCGCGAGCGAGGCGACCACCTCCGGCCCCTCGACCGAGGCGTCCGGCTCGTTGTTGCGGCTTCCGTTGTCGCCGATGGCCACATCGCGGACGCCGTCACCGTCGTAGTCACCCCACGCCACCGCGTTCCCCACGCGGAGCTGGACGGAGGTGCGGGAGAGGCCGCTCCCGTCGCGCGCCGGGTAGAGGACCGCGCCCGTCTGCTCGCCGTCGTCGCCCTCGTGGACGAGGAGACCGGTCGCGCGCGGCTCGCCCGACGGCGCGATGTCGTCGGCGGCCAGCCAACTGCCCTTGCCGGGCCGCATTTCGGTGCGGGTTGGAGCGCCGGAGCGGGTGAACGGGCCGTACAGCAGGGTCACGGCCCCGTCTTGGCGGACCGCCGCGATGTCGTGGTGTCCGTCTCCGTCGAAGTCGCCGCGCACCGGCCGGGACAGACCCTCGTTCGGAGTGTCGGCCGGTATCTGGATGCGGGTCGCCTCCTTGGCCTTCGGTCCGGTCGGGCCTCCCCAGTCCACCGTCGGCAGCTGCTGTTCATCGGACTGTTCGGTGGAGACGAAGTCGGGATAGCCGTCACCGTCCAGATCGGCGGTGGTGACGCTGCCGGGGACGTAGTCGTACACGGCGTGGGTCGAGGGATCGAGCCCCTTCGCGGAGCCGAAGACGACGCCGGTCTGTCCGACCTTGTCCTTGCTGCGGGAGGGCACGGCGACGAGCAGGTCGCGGTGCCCGTCCCCGTTGATGTCGTCCGGGTCCTTGGAACCCTTGCCGTCGGAGGGCACCGGGCGGGAAGCCGTCGGGGTCGACACGGGATTGCCGCCGTCCCCGGACGGCGGCTTCTCGCCGTCACCGCCCTGTCCGCCGCACCCCGCCGTGAGCAGGGCCAGCGAGGCACAGCACGCGAACGCGACGAGGGCGCGGGTGCCGGGGGCGGGGGTGCGATCTCTCATGCACCCACCCCAACACCGCGCCCTCACACGTCTCCAGTGACCACCGGCGATCGTTGCCCAGTCGTAGCGGGAGACGCGGCCACCCGGACCGCTCTAGATGTCCCGGAACGTCTCGATCTGCGCGCCCACGGAGTTGAGCCGCTCGGCCAGCTCCTCGTAACCACGGTTGATCACGTACACGTTGCGCAGGACGGACGTGCCCTCGGCCGCCATCATCGCGAGCAGCACGACCACGGCGGGCCGCAGCGCGGGCGGGCACATCATCTCGGCGGCGCGCCAGCGGGTCGGGCCCTCCACCAACACCCGGTGCGGGTCCAGGAGTTGGAGGCGGCCACCGAGGCGGTTCAGGTCCGTGAGGTAGATCGCCCGGTTGTCGTAGACCCAGTCGTGGATCAGCGTCTTGCCCTGCGCCGCCGCCGCGATGGCCGCGAAAAAGGGGACGTTGTCGATGTTCAGGCCGGGGAACGGCATCGGGTGGATCTTGTCGATCGGCGCCTCCAGTTTGGAGGGCCGGACGGTGAGGTCGATCAGGCGCGTACGGCCGTTGTCGGCGAAGTACTCCGCCGTGCGGTCGTGGTCGAGCCCCATCTCCTCCAGGACCGCGAGCTCGATCTCCAGGAACTCGATCGGGACGCGCTTCACGGTCAGTTCGGACTCCGTGACGACCGCCGCGGCGAGCAGGCTCATCGCCTCGACCGGGTCCTCGGACGGCGAGTAGTCCACGTCGACGTCGATGTCCGGCACGCCGTGCACCGTGAGGGTCGTCGTGCCGATGCCCTCGACCTTGACGCCGAGCGCCTCCAGGAAGAAGCACAGGTCCTGGACCATGTAGTTCGACGAGGCGTTGCGGATGACGGTCGTGCAGTCGCTGCGCGCCGCGGCGAGCAGGGCGTTCTCGGTCACGGTGTCGCCGCGCTCGGTCAGCACGATCGGGCGGTCCGGGACGACGTCCCGGGCGACCTCCGCGTGGTAGAGCCCCTCGGTCGCGGCGATGTCGAGACCGAAGCGGCGCAGCGCGATCATGTGCGGCTCGATCGTGCGGGTGCCGAGGTCGCAACCGCCCGCGTACGGCAGCTTGAAGCGGTCCATGCGGTGCAGCAGCGGACCCAGGAACATGATGATCGAGCGGGTCCGGATCGCGGCCTCCGCGTCGATCGCGTCCATGTCGATCTTGGCCGGCGGCACGATCTCCAGGTCGACCCCGTCGTTGATCCAGCGGGTACGGACGCCGATCGAGCCGAGGACCTCCAGGAGGCGGTAGACCTCCTCGATGCGCGCCACGCGGCGCAGCACCGTGCGTCCCTTGTTGAGCAGGGAGGCACAGAGCAGCGCCACGCAGGCGTTCTTGCTCGTCTTGACGTCGATCGACCCGGAGAGCCGGCGGTTGCCGACCACGCGCAGATGCATGGGCCCCGCGTACCCGAGCGAAACGATTTCACTGTCGAGAGCCTCGCCGATACGGGCGATCATCTCAAGGCTGATGTTCTGGTTGCCCCGCTCGATGCGGTTCACGGCGCTCTGACTTGTGCTGAGCGCCTCGGCGAGCTGCGACTGCGTCCAGCCCCTGTGCTGACGGGCGTCGCGGATGAGCTTGCCGATACGTACGAGGTAATCGTCTGCCATGTTCCGCAGGTTATCTCAGATATGAGATGACGCACGCGCTGGGGTAGGCCATCCGGGAAACGACCGATTCGGTGCGGGAAACAACCGATTCGATACGGAAGTTCCCGTACGTCGTTCGCGTACGCCACATGCCCGTGCCAGGTCAGCCGCATCCGCACGAGGCGTGCCGCCCACCGTGCACCGCGGCCTGCGCCGTGAGCCTCGGACCGGCCGCCGCGCGCGTCACCCGGGCGGCGGCGGCGCGCCCGGCCGACGAGTCGGCGTCATGCACCACTGTGCCTCCGGTCAACGTCAGACGCACTTCGGAGGAGCTGATATCGGCCACCGGACACCGCGTCACATCGCGGTCGAGCAGCACCAGATCGGCCGACTTTCCCGTTTCCACCGACCCCGTCAGATGGTCCATACGGAGCTGTCGCGCCGTGCCGAGGGTGTGCATGAGCAGGGCGGACGAGCGGCTGAGGCCCTCCTTCTCGCGGTACAGGGCGCCCTCGCCCTCGGCCCCGAACCGGTCGACGGCGGTACGCACCTGGTTCCACACCTGGAGCGGATCGACGGGCCAGTCCGAGCCACCGGCGAGCCGCGCCCCGTGCCGCTCCAGGCTGCCCGCCGGGTACTGCCAACGGTGCCGCCCGGCACCGATGTAGGGCAGCAGGGCGTCCATGGTCCAGGTGTTGCGGGTGGCCCACTGGAGCTGCATGCAGGGGATGACGCCGAGGCGCGCGAAGCGGGGCAGGTCGGCGGGGTCGACGAGTTGGAGGTGAGCGGTGGTGTTGCGCAGGCCGCGCGCCCCGGTCGCGCGCAGGGCGTACGCGTACCCGTCGAGGGAGGTGCGCACGGCGCGGTCGCCGATGGCGTGCGCGTGCATCTGCCAGCCGTCCTCGTTGAAGGCGGCGGTGAGGCGGCCGTAGTCCGCCGCCGACACGTACAGGTCCCCGCGGTGGTCGGTGGGCCTGCCGTCCTTGTCGAGATAGGGCTTCAGGAGCGCCGCGGTCTGCGCCGGGTACTCGATGACCCCGTCGAGGAACACCTTGACGGTGCCGAAGCGAAGCCCCCGTACGCCGGCGAAGTCACCGCGCAGTCCGCGCGCGTACTCCAGGGCCGCCGTCGGGTCCTTGGCCAGGTCCGAGTCGATCCGCAGCGCGGGCACGACGCGCTGGGGCAGAGCGCCGCGTTCGGCGAGCGCCTGATAGACGCTCAGCTCGCCCTTGCCGACGACCGCTTCCATGAAGGTGGTGATCCCCGACGCGGCGGCCTCGGCGAAGATCTTCGCGGCGGCGGCCACGAGCTGCTCGCGATCCGGCTCGGGGATGTGCCGGGTCACCAAGGGCTGCGCGTCGTCCTTGAGCACACCGCTCGGCTTGCCGTCCGCGCCCTTGACGATCTTGCCGCCGGCCGGGTCGGGAGTGGTGGCGGTGATCTTCGCGATGTCCAGGCCGCGCTGGTTGACCCAGAGGTTGTGCCCGTCGCCGCCGATCAGGGCCACGGGCCGCCGGGTCGGCAGGGCGTCGAGCATCGAGTGGTGCGGCGCGGTTCCGTGCGGCAGCAAGCCCACCGGATTCCAGTCCTCCACGACGAGCCAGCCATCGGGTTCCTGGTCGCCCGAGTCCTTCAGGAACCCGGTGAGCGTCTTGCGCAGCTCCTCGACGGTCTGCTCTGCCCCCGCCAAGGACGGCTTCAGTGAACGGTCGGCGGCGCCCATCGGGTGGGCGTGCCCGTCGTGGATGCCGCTCATGAGGGTGCCGCCACGCCCGTCGACGACCTCGGTGTCCCGTCCGATGAACCGCTTGAGGGCGGCGTCGCGCCCGACGGCGAGGATCTTCCCGTCCCGGCCGACGGCGACGGCCTGAGCGGGTGCGTGCCCCCGAGTGCCGCTGAACACACGGGCGTTGTGCACCACGAGCGCGGCGGACCTGCGAGGCGATGCGGCGGCCTCCGGCACCCCGGCGAGGGCGACGATGCCGGTGGCGCCGGCGGCGGTGAGGAGGGTACGGCGAGGGATGTGCGCAGACGGCATCGGGGCTCCTCGGGGTGACCGGATGAGTGGGCGGGAAAGATCCGCCGCCGAGCGGCGGCACGGACGAACCGTCGACCCGCACCCGGCACACTCCGCGAGTAACGCGTTAACCAAAAGCCGCTTCCCACAACGGATTCCGTGGAGACACTGCCCCCCGGCACAGGGAATCCGTAGGATGACCGCCGTGCCAGGGCCCACCCTCACCGACATAGCCCGTGCGGCGGAGGTATCGACCGCGACGGTCTCGCACGCCCTGAACGGCACGGGCCGCCTCGGCGCCGCCACCCGCCGCAGGGTGCGGGAGACCGCCACCGCCCTCGGCTACGGAACCCGCCGCACCGCCCCACGCACACGGACGCTCGGCATCGCCGTGACCACGTTCCCCACCGCCTGGAACTACACGGAAGTCGCCTACTTCTCGCGCGCCGTCACCGCGGCCACCTCCGCCGCCCACGCGCGCGGCTACGCCCTCACCACGCTGCCCGCCGACCGTGCCGCCGACGGCACGTGGCACAGCCTCGCCGTCGACGGCATGCTGATCGTGGACAGCCCGCGCGGCGACCCGATGGTGCACGCGCTGCGCGCCCGCGGCATCCCGCTCGTCTTCGACGGCGCCCCCGGCGACCCGCGCCCCGGCGACCACTGGGTCGACAACGACCACGACGCCACCACCCGCGAGGTGCTCGACCACCTCGCCGCGGCCGGCGCCCGCCGCGTCGCCCTGCAGTCCGGCCACGGCGACGAGCACTACGCGCGCGCCGTGACGGCCGCCTACGCCGGATGGTGCGCGGAGCACGGCGCCGATCCGCTGGTCGTGCCCTTCGACGAGACGGACGGCCAGGGGCGCGCGTTCGACGCGCTGTTGCGCGGCCCGGACCGTGCCGACGCCGTCTACGCGGCGTACGACCCGGGCGGCCGTCAGCTCCTGGCCGCCGCGGCCCGCCTCGGACTGCGGGTCCCGGACGAGCTGCGGCTGGTGTGCGCGAGCGAGGACCCCGGGTATGCGGTGACACTCCCGCCCGTGACCACGGTGACCCTCGACCCGGAGCGGACGGCGCGCGCCGCGGTCGGCCTCCTCGTCGACCTGATCGAGGGCGCCGCCGGGCCGGCGCCCGGCCCCGTCGTCGTACCGGCGGGCCTCCTGGTGCGTGACTCCTCGCGCGCTCAGCCCGCGGCCGGATAGTCGGCGTACCCCTGTGCGCCGCCCTGGTAGTAGGTGGTGGGGTCACCGGCGGCCAGTTCGCGGCCCAGGGCGAACCGGCTCACCAGGTCGGGGTTGGCGACGAAGTGCGTTCCGAAGGCCACGGCGTCCGCGCCTCCCGCGCCGACGAGCGCGTTCGCGGAGTCCCCGTCGAAGCCGTTGTTCGCGATCAGCGGCCCGTCGAACCGCTTGCGGTAGCGCGCGAACGCCTCGGGGTCGGGGGTCTCCCCGGGCGCCGCGAGGTCGGGACCGCGCAGGTGGAGATAGGCCAGCGGGTGGTCGTTCAGCGCCGTCACCAGATCGTCGAAGTCACCGAGCAGCTCCTCGTCGACGACGAAGAGCTCGGTCGCCGCCATGTACGGCGAAAGGCGCACGCCCACCCGCCGCCCCTCCCACTCGGAGGCGACCGCGTCCACGACGTCCAGCAGCAGCTTGCGTCGTCCGGCGCGGTCACCGCCGTAGGCGTCGTCGCGATGGTTGAGGCGCGGGTTGAGGAACTGGGCGAAGAGGAACGCGCCGAGGGCGTTGATCTCGACGCCGTCGAATCCGGCACGCCGCGCGTTGGCCGCGGCCAGGCGGAACTCCTCCACGGTCTCCTCGATGTCGCCCGCGGTCATCGCGCGCGGCGTGAGCGTCTCCTTGAACCCGCCGGAGGTGAAGGTCTTGGCGCGCGGGTCGATCGCCGAAGGCCCCGCGGGCAGTTCACCGCCGAGGTGGTCGGGGTGCGAGGCGGCCCCGGTGTGCCAGAGCTGCTGCACGATACGGCCGCCGAGGGCGTGGACGACATCGGTGACCCGGCGCCATCCCGCGACCTGGGCCGCGCTGTGGACGCCGGGAACGTTGACGAACCCGACGGCGCGTTCGCTGACCCAGGTGCCCTCGGTGACGATGAGCCCGGCGCCGGCCCGCTGCCCGTAGTAGGCGGCGTGCAGTGCGGTGGGGACGAGGCCGGGGTTGTCGGCGCGGGCCCGGGTGAGCGGGGCCATCACCACGCGGTTGGGCAGCCGGAGCTCGCCCAGGTCCATGCCGTGCAGGAGCGGTTGGCCGAGGGCGGTGGGCAGGGTGGCGGTCATGGTTCTCCTTCGTGGCGTTACTGTCACGGCGGCTTGGGCGTCGGGGACACGAAGGTGACGGCGTACTACGGGGAAAGGTGACCGATGGACCGGCAGGAGATCCTCGCGGACCGCTTCGAGGCGCACCGCGGCCATCTGCGCGGGATCGCCTACCGCATGCTCGGCTCGCTCAGCGACGCCGATGACGCCGTGCAGGAGGCCTGGCTGCGACTCAGCCGCACCGAGGCCGACGCCGACGCCCCCGAGATCGAGAACCTCACCGGCTGGCTCCGTACGGTCGTCTCCCGCCTCTGTCTGGACATGCTCAGGTCGGCCGCCGCACGCCACGAGCAACCGGCGGGCGAGCACCTGCCCGACCGGATTCCGGAGCCCGGCGACGGCGGGGACCCGGAGGAGGAAGTGCTCCTCGCCGACTCGGTGGGCCGCGCGCTGCTCGTGGTCCTCGACACACTGGGGCCCGCCGAACGGGTCGCCTTCGTGCTGCACGACCTGTTCGCCGTGCCGTTCACGCAGATCGCCCCGATCGTGGAGCGCACCCCCGTCGCCGCCAAGAAGCTCGCGAGCCGCGCGCGCCACAAGGTGCAGGCCCCGCCCGAAGCCCTTGCCGCACCCGGGCTCGCGGGGGACCGGCGCGTCGTCGAGGCGTTCCTCGCGGCGGCCCGCAGCGGCGACCTGGAGGAGCTGCTCACCGTCCTGGCCCCCGACGTGGTGCGCACCGCCGACCTCACCGCGGTGCTGCGCGGCGCACGGGCCGTGGCCGAGGAGACCGTGCTTCTGCGGCGCAACGCCCGCTTCGCGGAGCTCGCGCTCGTCGACGGCTCGGTGGGCCTGGTCGTGGCTCCGTACGGACGGCTGGTCCTGGCCCTGCTGATCAGGGTCGACGACGACCGGATCGCCGCGTACGAGGTGGTCGCGGATCCGGTTCGGCTGCGTGCGCTGGAGTTCTCCGTGCTCCCTTCGGCATGCGGGCAGGCGGGCGCGCCTCGTCGTACGCGCGGGTGATGTACTAGAGTTATCTCGACATCGAGATATCTGCCGAGGCGCACCAGAAGCCGCCACTCGGTAAGGGTTACCTAACTAAGCCTTACCTTAGCGGATCGACGAGGAGTCGTGGCGGCAGGATGTGATTCAACGCGCACATATATGAAGGAGACTGTCGTGTCGGCGAACAGCTTCGACGCCCGCAGCACGCTGCGCGTGGGCGACGAGTCGTACGAGATCTTCAAGCTGGACAAGGTAGAGGGCTCAGCGCGCCTCCCTTACAGCCTGAAGGTGCTGCTGGAGAACCTGCTCCGCACCGAGGACGGCGCGAACATCACCGCCGACCACATCCGCGCGATCGGCGGCTGGGACTCCCAGGCCCAGCCCTCGCAGGAGATCCAGTTCACGCCGGCCCGCGTGATCATGCAGGACTTCACCGGCGTGCCCTGTGTCGTCGACCTCGCCACCATGCGTGAGGCCGTCAAGGAGCTCGGCGGCGACGCGGACAAGGTCAACCCGCTCTCCCCGGCCGAGCTGGTCATCGACCACTCCGTGATCGCCGACAAGTTCGGCACGCCGGACGCCTTCGGCCAGAACGTCGAGCTGGAGTACGGCCGCAACAAGGAGCGCTACCAGTTCCTGCGCTGGGGCCAGACCGCCTTCGACGACTTCAAGGTCGTCCCCCCGGGCACCGGCATCGTCCACCAGGTCAACATCGAGAAGCTGGCCCGTACGGTCATGGTCCGTAACGGCCAGGCCTACCCCGACACCCTGGTCGGCACCGACTCGCACACCACGATGGTCAACGGCCTCGGCGTGCTCGGCTGGGGCGTCGGCGGCATCGAGGCCGAGGCCGCGATGCTCGGCCAGCCGGTCTCCATGCTCATCCCGCGCGTCGTCGGCTTCAAGCTGACCGGTGAGCTGCCCGCCGGCACCACCGCCACCGACCTGGTCCTCACGATCACCGAGATGCTGCGCAAGCACGGCGTCGTCGGCAAGTTCGTCGAGTTCTACGGCGAGGGTGTGGCGGCCACGAGCCTCGCCAACCGCGCCACCATCGGCAACATGTCGCCGGAGTTCGGCTCCACCGCCGCGATCTTCCCGATCGACGACGAGACGCTGAAGTACCTGCGCCTGACCGGCCGCGACGAGCAGCAGGTCGCGCTCGTCGAGGCGTACGCCAAGGAGCAGGGCCTCTGGCTCGACCCGGCCGCCGAGCCCGACTTCTCCGAGAAGCTGGAGCTCGACCTCTCCACGGTCGTCCCCTCGATCGCCGGACCGAAGCGCCCGCAGGACCGCATCGTCCTCGCCAACGCCTCGCAGCAGTTCGCCCAGGACGTGCGCAACTACGTCACGGACGACGAGGAGGCCGGCAAGGAGTCCTTCCCGGCGTCGGACGCCCCGGCCACCAGCAACGGCGTCCCGTCGAAGCCGACCACGGTCACCGCCCCCGACGGCTCGACGTACGAGATCGACCACGGCGCCGTCACCGTCGCCGCGATCACCTCCTGCACCAACACCTCGAACCCGTACGTGATGGTCGCCGCCGCGCTCGTCGCGAAGAAGGCCGTCGAGAAGGGCCTGACCCGCAAGCCGTGGGTCAAGACCACCCTCGCCCCGGGCTCCAAGGTCGTCACCGACTACTTCGACAAGGCGGGGCTCACCCCCTACCTCGACAAGGTCGGCTTCAACCTCGTCGGCTACGGCTGCACCACCTGCATCGGCAACTCGGGCCCGCTGCCCGAGGAGGTCTCCAAGGCGGTCAACGACGCCGACCTGGCCGTGACGTCCGTCCTCTCCGGCAACCGGAACTTCGAGGGCCGCATCAACCCCGACGTCAAGATGAACTACCTGGCGTCGCCGCCGCTGGTCGTCGCGTACGCCATCGCGGGTTCGATGAAGGTGGACATCACCAGGGACGCGCTCGGCGCCGACCAGGACGGCAACCCCGTCTACCTGAAGGACATCTGGCCCTCCGAGGCCGAGGTGAACGACGTCGTCGCCAACTCCATCGGCGAGGACATGTTCAACAAGTCCTACCAGGACGTCTTCGCGGGCGACGCCCAGTGGCAGGCCCTCTCCATCCCGACCGGCAACACCTTCGAGTGGGACCCGCAGTCGACCTACGTCCGTAAGCCCCCTTACTTCGAGGGCATGACGATGGAGACCACCCCGGTCTCCGACATCACGGGCGCCCGCGTCCTGGCCAAGCTGGGCGACTCGGTCACCACCGACCACATCTCCCCGGCCGGTGCGATCAAGGCCGACACCCCGGCCGGCAAGTACCTCACGGAGCACGGCGTCGAGCGTCGCGACTTCAACTCCTACGGCTCGCGCCGAGGCAACCACGAGGTCATGATCCGCGGCACGTTCGCCAACATCCGCCTGCGCAACCAGATCGCGCCGGGCACCGAGGGCGGCTTCACGCGTGACTTCACGAAGGAGGACGGCCCCGTCTCCTTCATCTACGACGCCTCGCAGAACTACCAGGCGGCCGGCACCCCGCTCGCGATCCTCGCGGGCAAGGAGTACGGCTCCGGTTCGTCCCGTGACTGGGCCGCCAAGGGCACCGCGCTCCTCGGCGTCAAGGCCGTCATCGCCGAGTCGTACGAGCGCATCCACCGCTCGAACCTCATCGGCATGGGCGTCCTGCCGCTCCAGTTCCCGGAGGGTCAGTCCGCCGAGACCCTCGGCCTCACCGGCGAGGAGTCCTTCTCCTTCACCGGCGTGACCGAGCTGAACGAGGGCCGCACGCCGCGCACCGTCAAGGTCACCACCGACACGGGCGTGGAGTTCGACGCGGTCGTCCGCATCGACACCCCCGGCGAGGCGGACTACTACCGCAACGGCGGCATCATGCAGTACGTGCTGCGTTCGCTCATCCGGAAGTAGACACAGCCGGAAGCAGACACCGCCGCAACCAGGCGTTGCCGTAGGTCAGTTGGGCCCGCATCCCCCTCACCGGGGGGTGCGGGCCCTACCCTTTGTAGGGCAAGAGCGCGCGGCGGCGACGGGGGATTCTGTGGACGCTGGAGCAGTGGGCATCAAGGTGGCGTCCTCGGTCGTGGTGCCGTTACTGAAGCGGCTGTTGCTGCCGCCGCCCAAGGCGCCGGGAGCCGAGTACTCCGAACGGCCCGTACGCATCAAGGGGTTGCTGTCCTTCGCCGGGGACCATCCCTCGCTCAGCAAGGACGACATGCACCGGCTCGCCCAGGAGCTGGTGCGCCGCGCGGTGCGGTCGGCGGGGCCGCACGAGCGGCCGATCGCGGACGACGAGCACGACGCCGTCGGCCAGGCCCTGACCCGGACCCTCTTCGCCCTCGGCGAGCTCGACATGGACGACGTGGGGGTCTTCAAGCTCGGGCCCGAAGGGCTCGCCGCCGAACTGTCCCGCGAGGCCGGGACCGAGACGCGCAGGCTGCTCACCCGCGACGCGGCGCTCTTCCACGACGTGCTCCTGCGCACGGCCTGCGTGCACCTCGTGCGGTTCTTCACCCAGCGGCCCGGATTCGCGGCCCGCGCCCAGCTCGAGGAGTTCCACGAACTGCGCCGCCAGAGCGAGCAGCTGGAGGTCATCCTGCGCCGCGTCTCGGGCGACGACTGGACGACGGCGGACGCGCGCTTCGAGGAGAAATACGCCGACTACGTCATCAAGGAGCACGGCAACCTCACCCTCTACGGCGTCGATCTGCGCAAGACCGACCGCAAGGTGTGGCCCCTGGAGAGCGCCTACCTGAGCCTGCGGGCGGTCGCGACGGCCGCCGCGGACGACGAACCCGACCTGGACACCGAGGGAAGGGCGGCCGTGCTCGAAGAGAGCGTCGAGTCCGTCCTCGTCGGGCACCGGCGCGTACTGCTCCAGGGGGTCGCCGGCACCGGCAAGACGACGCTCGTCCAGTGGCTGGCCCTGACCACCGCGCGGCAGGACACCGTGCCGGGGCATCTGCCCCAGCTCCTGGGTCGCGTCCCGTTCGTCCTGCCGCTGCGCACCCTGGTCCGCGAAGGCACCGAACTGCCCCTGCCCGAGGACTTCCTGCGCCGGACGGGCTGCCCGCTCGTGGGCACCGAACCGGACGGCTGGACGGCGCGCCTCCTGCAGAACGGCCGCGGGCTCCTGCTCATCGACGGCCTCGACGAGATCCCCAAGGCCGACCGCGCGCGCACCCGGGAGTGGCTGCGCCGGCTCCTCGCCGCCTTCTCCGGCAACCTGTGGCTCGCCACCACCCGCCCCTCCGCGCTCGCCCCCGGCTGGCTGGAGCGCGAGGGTTTCCACGAGTTCACCCTGAACGCGCTGCGCCCCGACGACCTGCGACGCTTCATCCAGCGATGGCACACGGCGACCAAGGCCCGCGGAGGGACGGGCGAGAAACTGATCGAGTCCTTGCGCACCCGGCCGGAACTGAGCAGGCTCGCCACCAATCCCCTCATGTGCAGCCTGATGTGCGCCCTGCACGAGGAACGCCACGGCTTCCTGCCCGAGGGGCGGGCCGCCCTCTACAAGGCCGCCCTGTCCATGCTGCTCGAACGGCGCGACAAGGAACGCGGGCTGCGGCCCAGGATCGGCGACACGGACACCACGCTCAGCGAGGAGGCCGCCTCCGAACCCCTCAAGCGCTTCGCGTACTGGCTGATCCGCAACGAACGCACCCAGATCGAGCGCCCGGACGCCCTGGACCTGGTCCGCAGGCTCCAGCCCCAGGTGCCGAGCCTGGCGGACATGGGAGCGCCCGAGGACGCACTTCAGTACCTCATCGAGCGCACCGGCGTACTCCGTGAACCCGCTTCGGGCGCCGTCGACTTCATCCACCGCACCTTTCAGGATTATCTCGGGGCCAAAGCGGTGCTCGAAGAGCGGGACTTCGGCATCCTGGTGAAGAACGCCCATGCGGACGAGTGGGAGGACGTGGTGCAGATGGCCGTCGCGCACAGCGATCACAAGGGACGCGCCGATCTGCTCATCCGGCTCAGCGATCGCGCCCACCGCGAGAAGGACTCGACGGTCCAGGCCAGGCTGCGGCTGCTCGCCCTCGCCTCGCTCGAACAGGCCACCCGTCTCGACCCCGACGTGCGGCGGACCATCGAGACCGAGGCGGCGCGCATGGTCCCGCCGCGCAGCCTGCGCCAGGCCAGGGTCCTCGCGCGCACGGGGCCGCTGCTGCTCGGCCTGCTGCCCAGGGCGCGCGACCTGGACGGCGACGAAGAGCTCGCCACCGTCCACGCGATCTGCCAGATCGGCGGGGACGCCGCCATCCCGCGCCTGCGGGAGTTCCTCGACACCCGCCAGCCCGTCGTACGGGCCCAGCTCCTCGGCCACTGGGACCGGTTCGAGACCGGCGTGTACGCCGACGAAATCCTCCGGCCGCTCCTCACCGCGGACCCCTCGCAGCCCGTCACCGTACGGTCGAGTGCCGAGCTCGACGCCCTCGCGACGCTGCCCGGCTGCGAACGCGTCGGCATCCACGGTGACTTCGCCCCCGAGGCCGTACGCGCGGCGCTCGACCCGCGGCGCCTTCGCGAGCTCCGGCTGCGTGGCGCGCTCCAACTACAGGACGCCGGCCTGCTCGCGGACTTCCCCGCCCTGGAGAGCCTCACCCTCCAGGGCTGCCGCAACCTCAGGGAGCCCGCGCCGCTCACCCGGCTGCCCCAGCTGCACACCCTCGTCCTGGAGGACCTCCCGCAGTTCGAGCCGCTGTCCAAGCTCGCGGAATGCCCGCGGCTCAGCGCCCTGCACCTGGGGCTGCAGGTGCCCTGGCGCGGCCTCGACGACCTGGCCCGCCTCAACGACCTGCGCGTCCTCGCGCTGCCGATGGGCACGGTCGAGCTGACGCAGATCAGCAACTTCCAGGCACTTCAGGAGCTGCGCCTGCACGAAGCGGGCGAGCGTCTGCTGCCGGACGGCTGGGGCGCCCTGCTCGCCCGCCTGCCCGAGCTGCGCACGCTGACCCTCTCCCCGGAGCAGCTGAGCACGCTGCTCTTCGATCCCAGGGCGCAGGTCTCGCAGGTCACGCATCTCTACGTGTACGCCAAACCGGGTGCGCCCGTGTCGTTGCGGCGCATCGCCCGGCGGCTGCCGGGACTGGTGGAAATCCATCTCACCCAGGGCTCCGACATCGATCTCTCGCACCTGGCAGGACTGTCCGGGCTGCGGCGGGTCAGGCTCGCGTACCCGGGTGAGGTACGGGCGGCGGTGAATCTACCGGACCGGGTGGATCTGGAGATTTACCCGCAGCCCTGAACGAAAGGGGGGTAAGTTCCACTGTTCCGAGGGGAGTTGGAGCAACAGTCAGCGGCTGGTCACCGGGGGAGCGCTGAGCCTCGCCCCGGTGGTGGCCGAAGGCTCCCAGGGGGAAGCAGGAAGTCGTCGGATGGGCAAGCCGCAAACGCCACTGCTGTACGGTCGCGATCCACTGGTGGGCTCACTCATCCCGTCACTCACGGGTCTGGCGTACGACGAACGGGCGCGCAGGAAACGGGAGTTCGGGGACGATGTGCCCGTCGTGCTGCTCACCGGGCAGCACGGACTCGGCCGCAGTGCCGTCCTTGACGGCCTCGCGCGGCACTACCACAAGCGGCTCCCGCTGGCCCATGTGCGGGCCGTGGTGCCGGGGACTCCCGCCGCCGTGCCCGTCGTCCCCGCGCAGGACGGGGAGGTGCCTGCCGCGCCCGCCGCCGACTTCGTGCAGGTGCTTGAGCGGATCGCGTGCGCGCTGGCGCCCGGGACCGGCCTGTTCCCCGTCCTGCTGCCCGGCCTGTTCGCGGTCTCCGGCTGGTCCCTGGAGGACGCGGACGGGCGGGACGCCGTGTGCGCCCGGCACGCCCGGCTCCTGATCGCGTGCGGCCTCATCGCCGGGGGCGAGCGGGACGTGGCGCGGCAGTGGTCGGACCGGGTCGGGGCCTCCGTCGCCGAGGCGAAGAGCGCGGCCGACGTCGGCGTGGAGGTGGCGGACGACGACGGTTCGCTGCCGGTCACCGCGGCGATCCTGCGTGAACTCCATTCCCTGCGCGGGCTCGGCACGGCCCGGAGCTGGTACGGGCGGCGGCACACCCCACCGGACGACGCCACCGGGACGCCCGACGCCCTCCTGGAGATCGGCCGGCGCTTCCACGCGGGCGGCGACTACCGCGGCGACGTCGAGAAGACCCTCATGGCCGCCTTCCTCGAAGAAGTGGCCGCCGCGTACGGCCTGGTGCGGCACATGAACCGCGAACCCTGGCCACTCATCCTCATCGACGAGGCCCACGCCCCCGCCGGGCAGCGCTTCCTGAACCTGCTCCTCAAGCACCGCGCCAACGTGCAGCGGTCCCACCGCGACCGGATCACCGTCGTCGCCACCCGCCTCGGGGAACTGCCGCACGAGGACGCGCCGCAGGCGGTGCGCCGCGAACTGAGCGACCTGCTGCCCGCAGCGGGCGGCGCCGCCCGGCGCAAGCAGGCGGCCGCCATCTGGCAGCGCGCCGGACACGATCCGTCCGCCGGACTGCTCGTCGTGCCGCTCACCCCGCTGAGCAGGGACGACGTCCTGTCGATGCTCGACCGTGCGTCCGTACGGCTGCTCCACCCGCACCTGGCGTCGGCGCTGCACTCGCTGACCGGAGGGCACCCGGCGGCCAGCACCGTGCTGTGCGACGCCGTGGTGCACGCGGCCAGGCAGAACCGCGCGGTGGCCCCCAAGGATCTGCTCGACCTGCCCACCCCGCAGGGGCGTCCCGTCACCCAGGTGCTCCTGGAGGACCTGCTGCCCGACCGGCGCCAGCGTGACCGGCTCCTCGTGCTGTGCCTGGCACGGGACAACGCGACCGCGGAGGCACTCGCCGAGGACCTGCGTCTCGACGGGCCCGAGCAACTGCCCGCCAACGCGGCGGCGCAGTATCTGGTGGAGCGGCAGTGGCAGCAGTCCGTGCCCGTCGACGCGCCGCTGGTCGAGAGCCGGCTCCTGCAGTCGCTCCTCGTCCACGAGGCGCGCCGCACCTCGCCCCCCTCCGACGACCCGCACAGCTGGTACGAGATCCACCGCTTCCTGCATGTGCACCACGTGCAGCGCTCCGACACCGAGGACTCCGGGGAAGCGGACGCGCTGCGGCACAGCCTGGCCACCGGGAACGCGGCACAGGTGGTGGAGATGCTGGCGGACGAGTTCGGCGCGGAGGAGGCGGAGCAGAGCGTCCAGCACTGGCTGTTCTGCCTTCGGCACTGCGCCACCGCCCCGACACCGCCGGTCAGGCGAACCGGGACGGACGCGAACTCCCCCGAAGAACAAGGCGGTTGGACCGACCACCGGGTGGAGATCGCCCTCGGTGAGCACGCGGCCCGCTACACCCACCTCGACGAGGCGGGCCGCAGCATCAACCGCCTCCTGCACGCCCTGTGGTACCTGTCCGAGCCGTACGCCGACGCGGCGATCGACCCGGACGCCGAGACCCTGTGCCAGGCGGTGGGCGACGAACTCGGGTTCCTCTGCCGCCGCCACCCCACCTGGTACGCAGCCCTCGGCAGGGCCGCCCGCGACTGGCCGGTGGCCGCCCGCAAACGGCAGATCCTGCCCGTCCCCGCCAGTGAGGGGTCATGATGTTCAACCACCCGCCCAAGGAGTGGGGCCCCCTCGAATGGCTCGTGGCCGTGGTGGTGGTCGCCGCCCTCGTCGCCGGCCTGGTCACCTGGAGCGGCTCGCGCCCCGGTCCGTGCGGGGACGGCCTGGAGGAGATCGCCGGGGAGTGCATCGGGGTCACCGACCAGGCCTTCGACGCCGACGAGAGGACCGAGAGCCTCATGGAGGCCGTGGCCGACGAGAACGACCGCGTCGAGCAGGACTGGGAGAACCCGCCGGGCGACAGCGCCCGCATCCCCTACGTACGCATCGCCCTGATGATGCCCTTCACCTCCGATGCCTCCAGCGCGATGACCGGCGACATGATCCGGCGGGCCCTCGCGGGCGCCCACGCGGCGCAGCTCCAGGCGAACAGCGCCAGCGGGCCGCACTATCAGCTGCTCTTCGCCCCGGACGGCAAACACCTCAGTGAATGGGAGCCCGTCGTCGACCGTCTCGCCGAGATGACGCGGGACACCGAAGCCCCGCTGGTCGGGGTCACCGGCATCCCGAGCAGCACGACGGAGACCCGCGAGGCGGTCGCCGAGCTCACCGAACGCGGTATCCCCACGGTCGGCCCGGTCATCACCGCCGCCTCCATGAACTTCAGGTACTTCTTCAAGACGTCGCCCAACAACGATCAGTTCGTCACCGCCCTGTCCCACTACCTCGACCGCTACCCGCAGAAGAAGAAGGGCCTGCTCCTCTGGGACAGCCGCGAGGGCGACGTCTACTCCAAGAACCTGCGCCAGATCTTCGAGCGGCACTTCGGCAAGGACTACGACCTGAAGAACCACAACTCCCACTACATCGGTTCGTCCGGCAAGGACCAGGGGGTCCCGCAGCGCTTCGCCGACGCCGTGGCGAGGATCTGCCGCGACAAGGCGGACACGGTCTTCTTCGCGGGACGCGACCAGGATCTGCCCGCCTTCATCAACCGCCTTGCCAATGAGGGCGGTTGCACGCGCAGCGGCAAGCTGCGGATACTCAAGATCGGCATCGGCCTCGAACCGACGCTCACCTCCGCCGACATGGCACGCAGTCTGCGCAGGGCCAACGCGACGATCGTCGACGCCTCGGCCTTCGACCCCGACTGGGCGAACGACCCCGGTGGCGCGCCCTCGGGTTTCTCGCCGTTCCAGGCGCGCTTCAACACGATCGACAACGAACACAAGTTGGGGGACAAGGCCCTGGAGGACGGGTACGCGGCCATGTACTACGACGGCTTCGCTCTCCTCGTGTCCGCCGTCGACCGGACGTACGACGAGATCAGCGAGGACGGCAAGAAGACGCCCGCGCATCGGCTGCCCTCCACCAAGGACATGTACAGCACGCTCACCCAGTCGACCCTCAGCGGCGGCACCTGCACCGGCTGCCTCGTCGGGGCCGGTGGCACCTACGGATTCACCGGCCCGGGCGAGAACGATCAGTGGGCCGTCTGCAAGCCCGTGCCGATCATCGAGTTCCCCTCGGTGGCCCGCTCCGACGACAAGAAGAAGCTGCCGCTGTACCGGACGTACCGAGGGGACAAGGAGAAAAGCTGCCCGACGTGAACGGGCCTTGCGGCGCCGGGCCGACACTTACTCGGGGAAGCCGCCGTACGGCACCGTGATGAGCTCCATGGCGTGCTGCGACGGGTCCAGGAAGTACACGCCGCGGCCGCCGTCATTGGTGTTGATCTCACCCGGCAGCTTCTGCTGCGGATCGGCCCAGTGCTCGATGCCGCGCGCGCCGATCTTCTCGTACGCGGCCTCGAACTCCGACTCGGAGACCAGGAACGCGTAGTGCTGCGGGGTGATCTTGTCCGCGGGGACGGTGGCGAAGTCCAGCGTGACGGAGTTGCTCAGCTGCACCGCGATGAACGGTCCCCACTCCGCGGCGATCTCAAGGCCCAGCAGGTCCGCGAAGAACTCGGCGGACTCCCGGTTGTCCCGGGCGTGGATGATGGTGTGATTCAGTTCTACCGACAAGGAATGCCTCCAGAAGGCATCTCCCGACACCTCCATGCCTCACCCAGCCGGTGACCGACACGCGATGTCGCCGTGGATCTTAGGCACGGCGACATCGCGCTGTCGAGTGGTTACCCCTCTTCCCAGCCCACGCTGCCGACGCCCGTGCCGCCGAGGCAGCGCGCGCTCGACACGTCGGAGGCGCCCGGCTTCAGGGTCTTCCAGTCACCTCGGGCGTCCGGCCACTCCCCGCAGACGACCTTGACGCGGAAGGCGATCACGACACCGGTGTTGTTGGTGCAGTGGGCGTGACCCCAGTAGCCGTCGGTGTCCGTGGTGCACGTGAGGGCCATGACGGTCACCGCCGGTTCCCGCGGCGCCGCCGCCGCTCCCGGCATGACGGCGAACACCGGCAGCGTCGCTGCCACCATGGCCGCGAGCTTGAGCGTGAGCCCGGTGAGGCGAGGCTTGTTCATACGCGGAACTCCTTCTTGATCCGCGGCGCGGTGCACGGGAAGCGCACCGCCGTCCGCACACCTGTGATGCTTTCGGGCGGCCCTGTCATGCCGCTCACTCGACGGTCACTCGACACTCACTCCACGTGCTGGAATCATGACGCAACGTGACTGGGGTGAGGATCGCGGAGTTCGAGTACAGGCTTCTGGGGCCGCTCGAAGTGCTGTACGACGGCAGGCCCGTGGCGATGCGCGCGGCCAAACAGCGGGCCCTGCTGGCCGCGCTCCTGGTGGACGCCAACAAGGTCGTCACCACCGACACCTTGATCGACAGACTGTGGGACGACCCCCCGGACGGCGCCCGCAACGCCCTGCACAACTACGTCCTGCGGCTGCGCCGCACCCTGGGCGGCCCGTCCGGCGGTCCGATCCGAACCTGCGCGGACGGCTACCGCATCGACGTGCCCGAAGAGGCCGTGGACCTGCACCGGTTCGATGCCTTGGTCACCCGGGCCCGGTCCGCGGCGGCGGCGCGGGCGGCGGAGCGCGCCTCGGCGCTCCTGGGCGAGGCGCTCGCGCTCTGGCGCGGTGAGGCGTTCTCGGACGTCCCGTCGGAGCGGCTGCGCCGCGAGATCGCACCCGCGCTCAACGAACGCCGCCTCGGTGCCCTCGAGTTCCGCACCGACGCCGATTTCCGGCTCGGGCGGCACGCGGACGTGCTGCCGCGGCTGCGTGAACTCACCGCCGCCCACCCCTTGCAGGAGCGCTTCTGGGCACAACGCATGCTGGCCCTCTACCGCTCGGGCCGGCAGGGCGAAGCCCTGGAGTGCTACCGCACCGTCAGCGCGCTGCTCCTCGACGAGCTGGGCGTCGACCCGGGTGCGGAGCTGTCGCGACTGCATCGGCGGGTGCTCACCGCCGACCCGTCCCTGACCGGGCCCGCGGCGCCGGACGGCCCACGGGCCAAGGGGAATCTGCCCGCCGAGACGACGACGTTCATCGGCCGCGAGAGCATGCTCCGCACCACGCGGAAACTGCTGGAAAGCGCCAGGCTCGTCACGCTCACCGGTCCCGGCGGAGTCGGCAAGACGCGCCTCGCGCTGCGCGCGGCAGCCGAGGCGTCCTGGGCGTTCCCGCACGGCGCGTGGCTCGCCGACCTCGCACCCCTCACCGAGCCGCAGCTCCTGGACCGTGCGGTCGCCGAGGCACTCGGCATCCCCGACCAGTCCTCACGGCACGGCACGGAGGTGCTCGTCGAGCACCTCCGGGAGCGGCGGCTGCTGCTGGTCCTCGACAACTGCGAGCACGTCGCCGAGTCGGCAGGACACCTCGTCGGTACGCTGCTGCGCTCGGCGCCGGGCCTGCGGGTCCTGGCCACGAGCCGCCAGGGACTGCGGGTGGCGGGGGAGTATCTGCTGCCCGTACCGCCGCTGGCCGTCCCCCAGGACCGCGGCTCGCCACCGGCGCTGACGCGCAGCGAGGCCGTACGGCTCCTCGCCGACCGTGCCGAGGCCTGCGCCCCGCACTTCCGGATCACCGCGGGCAACCAGGAGGCGGTGGGCCGCCTGTGCCGTCGTCTGGACGGCATCCCACTGGCGATCGAACTGGCCGCGGTACGCCTCGGCACGCTCTCGGCCCAGGAAATCCTGGAGCGCCTGGACGACCGGTTCCGGCTGCTCTCCGGCAGCAGTGGGGCGCCCTCGGGACCCCGGCACCAGCGCACCCTTCGTGGCGTCGTCGACTGGAGCCACGACCTGTGCGACGCACGTGAACGGAGCCTGTGGGCGGGGGTGTCGGTGTTCGCGGGCGGCTTCGACCTCGCGGCGGCCGAGGCGGTGTGTCCGGGCGAGGACACCGCCCGCGAGGACATCGTGGACGTCCTCGCCGCCCTGGCGCACAAGTCGCTGCTCACCGTCGACACCACCGGCCCCCGGGCGAGATACCGCATGCTGGAGACCCTCCGCCAGTACGGGCAGGACAGGCTCCGTGAGCTCGGCAGGGACATCGAGCTGCGCCGCCGCCACTGCGCGTACTACGCGGACATGACCGCGCGGGCGGCGGCGAGATGGTGCGGGCCCGACGAGGTCGCATGGCTGTCCCGGCTGCGCCTGGAGTCGCCGAACCTCCGGGCGGCGCTGGACTTCTGCGTCACGGGCAAGGGCGACGCGACGGCGGGCCTCGCCATCGCCGCCAGCCTCACCCGTACGCGGTACTGGTTCTTCAGCAGCTCACTGGGAGAGGGCAGGCACTGGCTGACCCGTGCCCTCGACCTCGCCCCGCAGGCCCCCGCCCCGCTGCGGATCGGCTGCCTGACGCTCACCGCCTGGATCGCGCTGTGCCAGGGGGACCAGTCGGCCGCCCGGCGTTTCCTGGCCGATGCCGCGCGGCTCGGCGCGGACAGCACCGACGACGCGGCACTGGGTGTGCTCGCCTACATGGAAGGCGTCTTCGCCTTCCTCATCCACGGGGACGCACGGTCCATCCCGCTCCTGGCACGGGCCAGGGAAGGGTTCCGGTCCTGCGGTCAGGTGGGCGACGCCCATATGGCCACCATGCTCTGGGCCATGGCGACGGCCTTCCTCGGTGAGCGCGAGCCCGCCCTGGCGGCCGGACGGGAGTACGTGACCGAGGCCGAGGCCCATGGCGCCGGCTGGGCCCACTCCTGGGGACTGTGGGGCATGGGGCTCGCGGAGTTCCGGCACGGTGACGCGCACCGCGCGACGGGCCTGCTCCGTGACTCCCTGCGCAAGCAGCGGGCCATCGGCGACCGCTGGGGAACCGTGTGGGGCATCGAGGCCATGTCCTGGGCGGTGGCCGCCACCGGAGACCACGGCCGCGCCGCCCGGCTGATGGGAGCGGCGGCCCGGCTCCTGAGGACGACGGGCGTCGCGCTGGCGGGCCTGCGTCCGGTGCACGACGTACACACCGAGGTCGAACACCGCCTGCGCGACGCTCTGGGCGAGCGGGCCTACGCGGCGGCCTTCGCGGAAGGAGAGGCGACCCGCGACCCCATGCGGCTGGCGCTGGGCGGGACGGGGGCGCGGTGAGTCAGCGCTGTGCGTTCCCGTCCCGGGAGAGGGACAGGAAGGCGGTCCAGGCATCCGGGGCCACGGTGAAGTGGGGGCCGCCGGGGTTCTTGGAGTCGCGGATGTGGATGGCGGTGGGGAGGGCGGCAACTTCGAGGCAGGCGCCGCCTTGTTCACTGCTGTAGCTGGACTTGCGCCAGGCGTAAGCGACTTCGAGGCACTGGCCGCCTTCGTCGCCGCTGTAGCTGGACTTGAACCATGCAAGCGCCATGCTGCCGCTCATCGCTCTCCTAGCAGTCGGTCCAACAGACCTGTGGTGTCTTCGGAGTTGAGGGCCTGTGTCCGCAGCATCGCATATTTCTGGGTGAGGATCGCTACCTCGTGGGGGTCGGCGACCAGTTGGCTTCCGCGTTGGGTCTCCGTGTAGGCGAGCCGCTGGTGGTCCGGTGTCTCCAGCAGAACGAACGGTCCATTGAGCCCGGCGTGCGTGGTGCGTCCGAGCGGCAGAACCTGCAATGCGAGGCCAGGCAGGGCGGCGTACTCACGTAGATGGCGCAACTGCTCGCCGTAGACGTCCTTGCCGCCCAACTGGTCTCGCAGTGATGCTTCCCAGATCACGAAGCTGGTGGTCGGCGGCACCCTGCGATGCAAAATCGCCTGGCGTTCCATTCGTGTCGCCACGTGCTGCTCGATCTCGTCTTCGTCGTACACCGGAACGCGGCTGCGGAAGACCGCCCGCGCGTACCCCTCAGTCTGCAGCTGGCCGGGGACGAGCAGGCTCTCGTACACGGAGATCGCAATAGCCTCCCGCTCGCAGTCCAGATACTCCTCCGCCCACCTCGGAACCAGATCCACCTCCGGCATATTGTCGACGGCGGTCTCCAACGTCCGGTGCGTGCCGAGGAGTTCATCCAGCTGCACCGCCAGATCCATCTTCAGCGGCCGCCGCCCCTGCTCGATGGACGCGATCTGCTCCTCGCCGACGACGAACCGCTCGCCCAGGGACTTCTGTGTGTACCCGGCGGCCTCGCGGTGGACGGCGAGCAGCGCGCCCACCATCCGCATTGCCGAGGCATTCCTCCGTGACCGTCGCTTGGGACTGCTCATGTGGTCCAACTCCCCACTAGTGGCCGTGTGTTCACACGAGGGACCCGTACAACGCAGCCGTACGACCTCACGTACTGCACCATCATGACCACGGAGTGTGACACTCGTCACGTGAACGACGAAACTCCACTCCCGTCCCGGCGGGAACCCCGAGAACGCTTCTACCGGCGTGAACGCCAGTCCGTACCCGCCGCCCGCGCCTTCGCGCGCGCCGCGCTCACGGGATGGGGAATCCGCGAGAGGGCGGACGACATCACTCTCTGCGTCAGCGAGTTGGCGACGAACGCCCTGCTGCACGGCGTGCCGCCCGGACGCGGGTTCCGGCTCCGCCTCCACCGCGATGGCGACGTACTCCGTGTCGAAGTGCACGACAGCGGCGGTGGATGGCCCCGGCCGAAATCCGGTGCCGACGATGACGCCGAGTCGGGGCGCGGTCTGCTGCTGGTGGCGGCCCTGGCCGACAAGTGGGGGGTCATGGAGCGCGACCCCGGAAAGACCGTCTGGTGCGAGTTCAGCGACACGCAGAGGGGCGGGAGTGACCTCGTCACTCCCGCCCCTGTACTACCCGGTCTTCCCGCCGAAGCGGATCAGCTCAGGAGCTCGACCTCCGCGAGCGTCGCGGAGCCGTCCGGCACGAGCCGGTAGTGCGCGTACGTGCCCGGATCGTCGACCGTGAACACCCGGGTCTGCTGGTCCCAGGCGAAGGACTCGCCGGAGCGCTTGTCCAGTTCCTTCCACTTCTCGCCGTCGGCGGAGCCCTGAAGGACCCAGCCGTCCGGCGCCTTCGCCTTGTCGGTGGACGACGTCAGCGTGTACTGCACGGCCTTCGTCTCCTTGGCGACCGGAAGGTCGACGGCCGCGTCGGACGTCGCGTCCGTGGCCGAGGAGTTGTCGAAGAGCGCGCCGTCACCCTTGATGGCGTCACCGCGCGGCGACGGCACCTTGTCGTCCTGCGTGACCGACGTCGGCTGGGCGTTCTTGCCCGAGCCCCACGACGACGGCTTGGGGCCCATGTCGAACTCCAGGACGCCGCCGCGCGCGATCTCCTTGTGGGGGAGCGCCGTGGAGTTCCACTTCTTGCCGTTGACCTTCAGGCCCTGGACGTACACGTTCTTCGCGCTGTTCTTCGGCGCCTTGACGACCAGGTCGCGGCCGTTGTCCAGGTGCACGGTCATCTTGGTGAACTGCGGCGAGCCGATCGCGTACTCGCCGCTGCCCATGACCAGCGGGTAGAAGCCGAGCGAGGAGAAGAGGTACCAGGCCGACTGCTCGCCGTTGTCCTCGTCGCCGTGGTAGCCCTGCCCGATCTCGCTGCCCGTGTAGAGGCGGGAGAGGACCTCGCGGACCTTCTCCTGCGTCTTGGACGGCTCACCGGCCGCGTCGTACATGTAGGCGGCGTGGTGGGCGACCTGGTTGGAGTGCCCGTACATGCCCATGCGTACGTCGCGTGCCTCGGTCATCTCGTGGATGACGCCCCCGTAGGAGCCCGCGAACTCCGCGGAGCCGGTCTCCGGAGTGGCGAAGTACGTGTCGAGCTTGTCGCCGAGGCCCTTGCGGCCGCCGTACAGGTTGGCGAGGCCGCGCGAGTCCTGGGGGGCGGTGAAGGCGTAACCCCAGGCGTTCGTCTCCGTGTAGTCGTGACCCCACACGCGCGGGTCGAACTTCTCGGAGGGGACGCGCCAGTCGCCCTTCTTGTCCTTGCCCTGGAAGAAGCCCGGCGCGGTGCCGCCGCCCGCCGCCTTGTCGTCGAAGAGGTGCACGTAGTCGCGGGCGCGGTTGAGGAAGTACTCGGACTCCTCCTTGTAGCGCTTCTCGCCCGTCTTCTTGTAGAGGGCCTCACCCATGCGGGAGATGCCGTAGTCGTTGACGTAACCCTCCAGGGCCCAGGAGAGGCCCTCGTGGGTCTCGCTGGAGGTGTAGCCGAGGAAGGGGGAGGTCTCCATGCCCTTGCGGCCGACGCCCTTGCTGGGCGGCACGACCGTCGCGTTCTTCAGGGCCGCGTCGTACGCGTCCTTCGCGTCGAAGTCCACGCCCTTGACGTACGCGTCGGCGAACGCCACGTCCGACGAGGTGCCCGTCATCAGGTCCGCGTAGCCGGGCGACGACCAACGGGACGTCCAGCCGCCGTCCTTGTACTGCTGCACGAAGCCGTCGACGAGTTCACCCGCCTTCTTCGGCGTGAGGAGCGAGTACGCCGGCCAGGTCGTGCGGTACGTGTCCCAGAAGCCGTTGTTGACGTACGGCTTGCCGTCGACGATCTTCGCGCCGGTGTGCGTCGGGGTGTCGGGACCCGTCTGCGGCGAGAAGGGGGAGGCGTACTGGTACTTCGACTTGCCGTCCGCCGTGGTGACCTTCTCGAAGCCCGAGTTGGGGTAGAGGTAGAGGCGGTAGAGGGAGGAGTACAGCGAGGTCCGCTGGCCCTCGCTCGCGCCCTGCACCTCGACCTTGCCGAGGATGTCGTCCCAGCTCTTCTGCGCGCGGTTCTTCACGCGCTCGAAGGACGTGCCGGACGGGATCTCGCGGTCGAGGTTCGCCTTGGCCTGGTCGAGGCTGATGAGGGAGGTCGCGAGGCGCAGGTTGACCGTGCGGTCCTTGCCGGCCTTGAAGCGGAGGTAGCCGGTCACGTCGCCGCCACCGCCGCCTTCGAGCTTGCCGCCCGCGGTGACGGGGGAGTCGAAGGTGCCGTACACGAAGAGGCGCGTGGCGCCCGTGGAGAGCCCGGACTTCACGTCCGAGAAGCCGCTGACGATCCCCTTCTCCTCGTCGAGGGTGAGACCGCCCTTCTCCGAGACGTTGTCGAAGATGACGCTCGCGTCGTCACCGGGATAGGTGAACTTCATCATCGCCGCGTGATCGGTCGGGGCCATCTCGGCCTTCAGACCGTTCTCGAACGTCACGCCGTAGTAGTGCGGGCGTGCCGTCTCCTTCTCGTGCATGAAGGGCAGCGCGCGCTTGGTCCGGGACGCGGACGGGGTGTCCTTGTCGACCGACGGCATCATCTGGAAGGTCTGCCGGTCACCCATCCAGGGGCTCGGCTCGTGGCTCGCGCTGAACGCCTGGATCGTCGGCAGGTTGTCCGCGTTGTTGCCGCGCGCGTAGTCGTAGAGCCAGCTCAGGGAGCCCGCGTTGGTGACGGGCGTCCAGAAGTTGAAGCCGTGCGGCACGGCCGTCGCGGGGAAGGTGTTGCCGCGCGAGAAACCGCCGCTGGAGTTCGTGCCGCGGGTGGTGTCCGCGTAGTCCGAGGGGTGGGCCTTCGGCCTGGCCGGGGCCTTCTCCTTCAGGGAGACGTCGTCCACCCAGCCACGGAACTTCGCCGGGCCCTTGGGGGAGTCGTACGCCACGAGCACCCGGTCGACGGTCTTGCCGCGCGCGACCTGCCCGATCCGCGACGCCACGTTGTTCCACTGGTTGACGTAGAGGCTCTTCGCGGCGCCCTGGCCCTGCGGGGAGAGCGCGAAACCGTTCTGGTCCACGGCCTTGAGGTCACTCAGATAGGTGCCGTCGGTGAAGGCCAGGTCCACCGACACGTTCGTGGCGTCGTAGTCGAGGTCGCCCTCCGCCATGGACGGGAAGATCCGGTACGAGAGCTCGGTGTCCCGGCGCACCGAGACGTTCACGTCGAAGACCTTGTTGTACGAGTAGCCGCGGCCGTCCACCTTGTGGGTGCCCGCGTAGCGCAGCGCGCGCTTGCCGGTGAACCCGGCGCCCGACTTCGCGGTCGGGGAGCCGCTGGGGCCGCGGTCCACGAGGGAGAGCATGTCCTCGGGGACGGGCGACTCGGTGCCGCCGACGGAGAGCTGGACGTCGGAGAGCTGGAGGGCGTCGGAGGCGCCGTTGTTGGCGGTGACCTCCAGGCGGTAGTGGGCGTACGCCGTGCCGTTCTCGAAGTCGTACTTCTTGGTCTGGTGACGCTTGTCGAACACCTCGCCCTTGCGGGTGTCGAGGGTCTTCCAGTCCTTGCCGTCCGTGGAGCCCTGCAGGGTCCAGTCCTTGGGGTCGCGCTCGTCGTGGTCGTTCGCCGACGTCAGCGCGTACGTCACGGCCTTGGCGGGCTCGTCCAGGTCGAACTCGGCCCAGCCGGTGGCCGCGAAGGTGAGCCACTTGCTCGTGGGCTCACCGTCGATCAGGTTCTCCTTGACCTCGCCGCTGCCGGAGTTCTCGCCGCTGGCGCGGACCTCCGTGACGTGGTCGTTCACACTTCCGGGTATTCCCGCGCTGAACGCGCCGTTGACGCCGGCGGTCCGCTTCTTGCCGTCGGCGCCGGTGTCCACGGTGTTCAGCCAGTCGGGCTGGGCGTCGCCCTCCTCGAACGAGGAGACGAACTCCCGCGCGGCCTTGGGCGGTTTATCCGGTTTGGCCACCGCCGCGCCCTGCGAGGTCGCGACGAGCGTGAACGCGGCCGCTCCGAGGACCGCGGCCGAACGATGGTGTCTGAAGCGAGGCCTGCGTGATCTGCGCGGCATCCCCGAACCCCTTCTTGCGAGTTGGACAACGTTGTCAATTCGCTGCTCAGGGTCCAGTAGGGCGGCAAGTGGTGGGTGGTGTCAAGGCTGTTGGAAGCGTCGGGGGAGCCGGCAGGGGTGACGGAGCTCAGGGGAAAGTCCAAGGGGACCCGGGAGAAAGTCCAATGAGGTGGGAGTGAGTGCCGTGGAAGATCAATGCCGGGGAGCGACGGCGGGTCCCGGACGCGGTCATTTCCTCCGGCTGAATTTGCTCACGCCGTGAACGAACCAGGCCGTGTCTCCGCGAGGTCTCAACTCGGGAAAGACTGCTGGCCCAAGCTGCGTTCGATCTTGCTCTGCTGCCGAGAAGTGGACTATACCTATCGGCACCCTGAGTGGCGGGTGCGAGCCCTTGCCATGTAGTTGTCGCACGCAACGCACCACGAAAGCTTCAACTGACCCGCGGTGTCGGGCCCTTCGCCACTGGCGAGCTGTCGGGAGCCCCGTACGCCGCCTGAGTCCTGGAGAAGGCGAGGACTTGAGCATGGGATCCACCAGCATCAACCGTCGTGACGTGATGAAGAGGGCGGCGGCCACCAGCCTTCTCGCAGTGCCGGCCGTGGGCGCCCTGAGCTCCTGCGCGAGCGGTGGCGGGGACGAGAACAAGGCGGAGAAGGGCGAGAAGTCCAAGAAGAACCCGCTCGGCGTGAAGGCGGACGCCGGACTCGCCGTGGTCGTCTTCAACGGCGGTTACGGCGACAAGTACGCCCAGTTCGTGACCGACATGTACAAGAAGCGGTACCCGGACTCGGACGCCGGCCAGAAGTCGACGACGAAGATCGCCACACAGGTCCAGCCGAAGATCGTCCGCGGCAACCCGACGGCCGACGTCATCAACAACTCCGGCGCCGACCAGATGAACCCGGGCAAGCTGGTCTCCAACAAGCAGGTGGCGGACCTCACCGAACTCCTCGACGCGCCGTCGTGGGACGACCCGAACGTCAAGGTGCGCGACATCCTCGAACCGGCGGTCGAGGCGAGCGGCAACTTCGGTGGCCCTGGCACCTTCCAGGCCGGTATCTCGCTGACGGTCTACGGCACCTTCTACTCCAAGAAGCTTCTTGAGGAGGGCCTGGACTCCGAGTACCCCAAGACCTGGGACGAGATGCTGGCCGTCTGCAAGAAGGCCAAGGCCAAGGGCATCCACGGCTGGAGCTACCCCGGCGGTCACCCGCGGTACATGTTCTTCAGCATCTACACGATGTTCGCGCAGCGCGGCGGGCGCGAGATCACCACGGCCATGGACTACCTGGAGCCGGGCGCCTGGAAGAACGACGCGGTCAAGGACGTCTTCGAGGCCTGGGAGGAACTGGTCGCCAAGAAGTACGTACTGACCGGCTTCGACGGTACCGAGGCGCACACGGAGATGCAGACCGCCTGGACCAAGGAGGGCAAGTGCGTCTTCGTGCCCAACGGCTCCTGGGTGGAGAACGAGGCCAAGGACACCACGCCGAAGGACTTCGGCATGTCGTTCGGCCCGAGCCCGTCCCTGGACTCGGGCGACAAGATGCCCTTCGGCACGATCAACGCGCCGGCCGGTGAGTTCTACGTCGTGCCCGAGAAGGCGCAGAACCGGCAGGGCGGCCTGGAGTGGCTGCGGGCGATGTACAGCAAGCAGGCCGCCCTGAACAACTTCAAGGAGCTCTCCGCTCTGCCGGTGGTCAAGGGAGCCATCGACGGCCAGGAAATGCCGCACGGTGTGGCGAGCGTGCAGGCGGCGATCAAGGCCGCCGGCAAGAACGTCGTCATCGCGAAGCACATGGACTGGTACAACGAGCTGTTCCGTGAGGACTTCAACAACATGATCGCCAAGTTCATGCTGGGTCAGATCGGCACCAAGCAGGCCATGGACATCATGGAGAAGGCAGGCGCCCGGATCCTCAAGGACCCTGACGTCGTCAAGGTCAAGAAGTCCTGACCAGCGGCTGATCGACCGAGAACGCGGGCACGTGAGCGAGGCGGGGCGGAGTGGCGTGAAGACTGACACCCGGGTGGACGAATCCCCACCTTCGAAGAAGGCACCGGACCGGAAGCCCAAGGCGCCGAACGGGCTGTTGTTCCTTCTGGCGGTGCTGCTGCCGCCCCGTCTCACTCCCGAGAGCGTGCGGTACGACCGGCGGTACCGCACGCTCGACAAGTACCGCTTCATCGTGGGCTTCCTGTCGCTGCCGCTCGCGTTCTACGCCCTGTTCGTCATCTCGCCCTTCATCCAGGCGATCTACTACTCGTTCACCGACTGGTCCGGTGGACCGGTCGCGAACTTCATCGGCTTCGACAACTTCACCAAGATGTGGAACGACGAGCGCTTCTGGGAGTCCCTGGAGGTGAGCGTCACGCTGGCGATCGTCGCCCCGCTGCTCACGCTCGTGCTCGGCATGTTCTTCGCGTACATGATCACGTCGGGCGGGCGGCACCGCAGGGGCCAGGCCATCGCGGGTGTCGCGGGATCGTCGTTCTACAAGGTCGTCTACTTCTTCCCCCAGGTCCTGTCGGTCGCGATCATCGCCGTCGTCTGGGGCCGCGTCTTCAACACCAACAGCGGCCTGATCAACGGTGGTCTCGACAAGGTGGGCATCGACGGTCCCGCCTGGCTGGGCGGCGACCGCTCGCTCGCCCTCATCGCGGTGATGGCCGTACTCTCCTGGAGCTTCGTCGGCTTCTACGTGGTGCTGTTCTCCGCCGCGATGGGCGCGATCCCCAAGGACATCTACGAGGCGGCGCTGCTGGACGGCGCGGGCCGGGGGCGGACCTTCTTCAGCGTGACGCTCCCGCTGATCTGGGACACCGTGCGGACCGGCTGGATCTACATGGGCATCCAGGCGCTCGACTCGTTCGCGATCGTCCTGGTCATGGTGCCCGAGCACGTCCTGAAGGTGACCCCGGTCTTCCTCTACGAACGGTTCCGGGACGGCCAGTACGGCTATGCCACCTCCATCGGCGTCGTCCTCCTCGTCCTCAGCATGGCGTTCTCGCTGATCGTCATGAGGATCGGGAATCGCGACCGGATCGAATACTGAGACCGCGGGAGCCACTGCCTCATGACCACGACCACAGCGCCCCGCACCGACGCCGCCGACGTACCCCGCAAAGAGGGCGAGTCGGCCGGCGGAGCGACCCTCAACGTCTTCTCGCACGCCTTCCTCGTCCTGTGGGTGGTGCTCGCGGCAGGCCCCCTCGTCTGGGTCGCCCTCACCGCGTTCCGCCCCTCGGTCGAGATCCTCAGCGATCCGATGGGCTGGCCGACGTCCTTCCACTGGGAGAACTTCACCAACGCGTGGACGACGGCCAGCATCGGCCAGTACGCCCTCAACTCGGTGATCATCCTGGCGGGTTCACTGACCGGCACGATGCTGCTCGGCTCGATGGCGGCCTATGTCATCGCCCGCTTCACCTTCCCGGGCAACCGGCTGATCTTCATGCTCTTCGCGGGCGGGATGATGTTCCCGGTCATCCTCGCCCTCGTCCCGCTCTTCGCGGTCATGGAGAACTTCGGGCTCCTGGACACCCGTCCCGGGCTGATGATCGCCTACATCGCGTACTCGCTGCCCTTCACCACCTTCTTCCTCACCTCCTTCTTCCGTACGCTGCCGACCGGCGTCCAGGAGGCGGCGATGGTCGACGGGGCCTCGCACACCCGCACGTTCTTCCAGATCATGCTGCCGATGGCCAAGCCGGGCCTGGTGAGCATCGGCATCTTCAACTTCCTCGGCCAGTGGAACCAGTACCTGCTTCCGCTGCTGCTCAACAACGAGGAAGAGGGCAGGTACGTGCTGCCGCAGGGGCTCGCGTCGCTGGCGGTCTCGCAGGGCTACCGGGGCGACTGGGGAGCGCTCTTCGCGGGCCTGACGATCGCGATGGTCCCGGTGCTCGTCGTGTACGCGGTCTTCCAGCGTCAGGTGCAGGCAGGGCTCACCGCGGGCGCTCTCAAGTGACCCTGATCGCGGGTGATTTCAGCTTGGCCACGAAAGTGGTCTAGGCCTGTTGTGCCAATTCCGGCCGTGAGTAATGTCGGCCCCACGGCGCCGCGGGGGGAACCTTTTGCCCGCGTTCAAGTCGACACCGATGTCGAAGGGTTGAACAGCATGAGGAATCGATTGATCGCCACCGGTGCGGCAACGCTCGCGATGGCCATGGGAGTTACCGCCTGCGGTGGTGACAGCGACAGCGGCGACGGCAAGACCATCAAGATCGTCGCCGCCGACTACGGCGACAAGGCCTCCAACGCCTCCAAGAAGTACTGGAACGGCGTGAAGAAGGACTTCGAGGCGGAGAACAAGGGCTACAAGGTCGACGTCCAGGTCATCAACTGGAACGAGATCGACAAGCAGGTCAAGAACATGATCCAGGCGGGCGACCAGCCCGACCTGCTGCAGACCGGCGGCTACGCCGACAAGGTCGCGGACGACCTCCTCTACAAGGCCGACGAGGTCCTCTCGCCCAAGACGCAGGAGAACCTCATACCCACCTTCGCCAAGGCCGGCGAGGTCAAGGGCACGCAGTACGGCATCCCGTGGGTCTCCTCCAGCCGCGTCATGTTCTACAACAAGGCCGTCCTGAAGAAGGCGGGCGTCAAGACGCCGCCCAAGACCTGGGACGAGGTCGCCGCGGCCGCCAAGAAGATCAAGTCCTCCAAGGCCGCCGACACCCCGTACGCCCTGCCGCTCGGCCCCGAGGAGACCCAGGGCGAGACGATGATGTGGGAGCTCGGCAACGGCGGTGGCTACACCGACGAGAGCGGCAAGTACACGCTCGACAGCGCGCAGAACGTCGAGACCTTCGACTGGCTGCAGAAGAACCTCGTCAAGCCCGGCCTCACGTACTCCAACCCGGCCTCCACCGACCGCAAGACGGCCTTCGCGGACTTCGCGGCCGGCAAGGTCGGCATGCTCAACGGCCACCCGAGCCTGATCCAGATGGCCAAGGACGGCAAGGTCGACTACGGCGTCGCGCCGATCCCCGGCAAGGACGCACCGCTGGAGTCCACCCTCGGCGTGGCCGACTGGATGATGGCGTTCAAGGACGGCGGCGCCGAGAAGGAAGGCGTCAAGAAGTTCCTGGACTTCACGTACTCCAAGAAGATGCTGGAGTTCGACGAGATGTACAACCTGATGCCCGTCACCCAGGACGCGCTGAAGGAGATGCAGACCAACGGCAAGCACAAGGACCTGGAGCCGTTCTTCGAGGTCCTGCCGAACGCCAAGTTCTACCCCCTCGGCGACACCGCGTGGGACGTCATCTCCGCCGAGATGAAGAAGACCGGCGGCAAGGCCGTGAGCGACGACCCGAAGACGGTCCTCGGCGACCTGCAGAAGAAGGCGGAAGCGGCGGCTGCCGAGGCCAAGTAGCAGGCAGACAGCTCCCGTTCGCTCCGTACGCAAGGAGTCGTTGTGTCACTGAAGGCCCCTCCGCCCCCGGCCGACGCCGGCCGGGGACGGAGCGGGCGCGCACCCAGGCCGGTGAGCCGCCGCAGCGGCATCGCCCGGCTCGGCCCGCTGCCCTGGATAGCGCCCGTCATCCTGCTGATCCTCGCCGTGGTCATCTGGCCGGTCGTCGAGCTGATCCGCACCTCGTTCCTCAACATCTCCATCGCCGGCATCGTGCGCGGCAGCGCGGGGACCGACAAGTACAAGAAGCTCTTCGAGGAGAGCGACTTCGGGGCGGTCCTGCTCTGGACGGTCATCTGGACCGTCGTCGTCGTGAGCGTGACGATGCTCCTCTCGCTGGCCCTCGCCCAGCTCTTCAACCAGAAGTTCCCCGGCCGCACCGTCACCCGCTGGGCGCTCATCGCGCCCTGGGCGGCATCCGTCCTGATGACCGCCATCGGCTTCAAGTGGATGCTCAACCAGACGGCGGGCGTGCTCAACACGCTGATGCTGGACCTCGGCCTCATCGACAAGTCCAAGGACTGGCTGGGCACACCGGAGACGGCCTGGCCCTGGATGATGGCCGTCGCCATCTTCGTGTCGCTGCCCTTCACCACGTACACGCTGCTCGCCGGTCTGCAGACCATCCCGCACGAGGTCTACGAGGCGTCGCGGATCGACGGGGCGAGCCCCTGGCAGACGTACCGGCACATCACGGTGCCGATGCTGCGGCCCGCGTTCCTGGTCGGCGTGGTCATCAACCTCATCAACGTCTTCAACTCCTTCCCGATCATCTGGGCCATGACGCAGGGCGGCCCCGGCTATGACACCTCCACGACCATGGTGTTCATGTACAAGTTGAAGGAGACCGACATCGGTGAATCCGCCGCCATGTCCGTGGTCAACTTCGCGATGGTCGTCGTGCTCGTGCTGATCTTCCTGAAGGTCAGCCGCTGGAACGAGGAGGACTGATGGCCACCGCGACCCAGACCCGCGCGGGGTCCCCGAAGAGTCCCGCGCCCCGGCCCAAGGCCAAGCGCACGTTCCGGCCGCGCACCCTGGTCATCACCGTGGTCGCCTGGGCGCTCGCGGCGATCTTCCTGGCTCCGTACCTGGAGATGGTGATCACCGCGCTCCGTCCCAAGAGCGAGCTGCGGGACCGGACCTACCTGCCGAGCAACCTGGAGTGGTCGAACTTCATCGAGGTCTGGAAGGAGTCGGAGCTCGGCCAGAACCTGCAGGTGACCCTGCTCGTCGCGGGCGGGGCGACGCTCCTGGTGCTCCTGGTCTCGCTGCCCGCCGCGTACTACACGGCGCGCATGCGCTACCGCGGGCGCAAGGCCTTCCTGCTCCTCGTCCTGATCACCCAGATGTTCCAGCCCACCGCCCTCCTGGTCGGCCTCTACCGCGAGTTCCACCAGCTGGACATGCTCAACTCGGTCTGGACGCTGATCATCACGAACGCGGCGTTCAACCTCGCGTTCGCGGTGTGGATCCTGACCGCCTACATCGGCTCCATCCCGAAGGAGCTGGAGGAGGCGGCCATGGTGGACGGCACCAGCCGCTTCGGGGCGATGGTGAAGGTGACGCTGCCGCTAGCGCTGCCGGGCGTCGTGACCGCGGTGATCTTCACTTTCATCACCTCGTGGAACGAGTTCGTGATGGGCCTCACGCTCACCACCGAGCCCGACAAGCAGCCGCTGACCGTCGGCATCAACAACTTCATCGGCGCCTACACCGTGGAGTGGAACTACCTCTTCGCGGCCTCCGTGGTGGCGATCGTGCCGGTCATCGTGCTCTTCGCCTTCATCGAACGGCACGTGGTCTCGGGTCTCACCGCGGGCTCGGTCAAGTAACAGATCGGCCCGTACAGGCCGGGTCTGGGTGGTTTGGGGTGCATCCTCGCCACTTGGACCCGGCCTGTCCCGCTGTTCAAGAGTGCCGATTTGGGTCAAGGACTTGACTGCGCCAACCCGTTCAGCAGAGCTTGGAGTTCACAACTTGTACGGGCAGCGACGTCGCTGTTACGTCATACGGAAAAGGGTGGCTGAGTCAATGGAGACTCCGGGGTCGCAGTCGTCGCTGCACCGGGCCAATCTCGAGCGGGTCGTACGTGCCGTACGGCTCGCCGGATCGCTCACTCAGGCGGAGATCGCCAGGACGACGGGACTGTCCGCGGCCACGGTCTCCAACATCGTCCGGGAGCTCAAGGACGGCGGAACGGTCGAGGTCACGCCCACCTCGGCAGGCGGTCGCAGGGCCCGCAGCGTCTCGCTCAGCGGCGACGCGGGCATCGTCATCGGCGTGGACTTCGGTCATACGCACCTGCGCGTGGCGGTGGGGAACCTCGCCCACCAGGTGCTCGCCGAGGAGTCCGAGCCGCTGGACGTGGACGCGTCGGCCGCGCAGGGCTTCGACCGCGCCGAACAGCTGGTCAGCAGGCTGATCGGGGTGACCGGCGTGGACCGCGCGAAGATCGCGGGCATCGGCCTCGGCGTGCCGGGACCCATCGACGTGGAGTCCGGGACGCTCGGCTCGACGTCGATCCTGCCGGGCTGGACGGGCACCAAGCCCGCGGAGGAGCTCAAGGACCGCCTCGGCGTCCCCGTGCACGTCGACAACGACGCCAACCTCGGCGCGCTCGGCGAGCTGGTCTGGGGCAGCGGCCGCGGGGTCAAGGACCTGGCGTACATCAAGGTCGCGAGCGGTGTCGGCGCCGGTCTGGTGATCAGCGGACGGATCTACCGCGGCCCCGGCGGCACCGCCGGCGAGATCGGGCACATCACCCTGGACGAGTCGGGTCCGGTCTGCCGCTGCGGCAACCGCGGCTGCCTGGAGACCTTCGCGGCGGCCCGCTATGTGCTGCCGCTGCTCCAGTCCAGCCACGGCACCGAGCTGACCATGGAGCGCGTGGTCGCCCTGGCGCGCGAGGGAGACCCCGGCTGCCGTCGGGTGATCGCCGACGTCGGCCGTCACATCGGCAGCGGTGTGGCGAACCTCTGCAATCTCCTGAACCCCAGCAGGGTCGTCCTCGGCGGTGACCTCGCGGAGGCCGGTGAGCTGGTCCTGGGGCCCATCAGGGAGTCCGTCGGGCGCTACGCGATCCCCAGCGCCGCCCGGCAGCTTTCCGTCCTTCCTGGGGCCCTGGGCGGCCGCGCGGAGGTGCTCGGGGCGCTGGCTCTCGCACTCAGCGAAATGGGCGATTCGACCCTTTTGGACGGCTCTCTGCCTGCCACCGCACCTGCCTTCACTTAGATAACGCATGGCACCGTTGTCATCTCGTTAAGGATTTACTCCTTGACGCTGGTGTGGCGGCCGAGTTGACTTCGAGCCACCTCGGCCGCAACGACGCGGCCACGTCAGGGAGGTTCCCGAATGAACACGCGTATGCGTCGTGCCGCCGTTGCCGTTGCCGCCACCACCATGGCCGTCACCCTTGCTGCCTGTGGCAGCGCCAAGGAGTCCGGCGGTGACAAGGATGAAGCGGGCTCCGGCTCGAAGAAGGGCGACGCGCTGAACATAGGTCTGCTCCTGCCGGAGAACCAGACCGCGCGTTACGAGAAGTTCGACAAGCCGCTGATCGAGAAGCACGTCAAGGAGCTGACCGACGGCAAGGCCAAGGTCACCTACGCCAACGCCAAGCAGGACGCGACCGTACAGAACCAGCAGGCCGACACCATGATCACCAACAAGGTGGACGTGCTGATCGTGGACGCGGTGGACTCCAAGGCCATCGCCGGTTCGGTCAAGAAGGCCAAGGACGCGGGCATCCCGGTCGTGGCGTACGACCGCCTCGCCGAGGGCCCCATCGACGCGTACACCTCCTTCGACAACGAAGAGGTCGGCCGCGTCCAGGGCAAGGCCCTGCTCGAAGCCCTCGGGGACAAGGCCAAGGGCGGCCAGATCGTGATGATGAACGGCGCGATCACCGACCCGAACGCCAAGCTCTTCAAGAAGGGCGCCGAGTCGGTGCTCAAGGGCAAGGTCAAGGTCGGCAAGTCGTACGACACCAAGGAGTGGAAGCCGGAGAACGCCAACGCCAACATGGAGGGCGCGATCTCGGCCCTCGGCAAGGGCAAGATCGACGGCGTCTACTCCGCCAACGACGGCATGGCGGGCGGCATCATCACCGCCCTCAAGGCCGCCGGCATCAGCAAGCTCCCGCCGGTCACCGGTCAGGACGCCGAACTCGCCGGTGTGCAGCGCATCGTCGCGGGCGAGCAGTTCATGAGCGTCTACAAGTCCTACCCGGCGGAGGCCAAGGTCGCCGCGGAGATGGCCGTCGCGCTCGGCAAGGGCGAGAAGCTCGACTCGATCGCCAAGACGACCGTCGACAGCCCCACCGCCAAGGACGTTCCCACGGTGCTCGTGCCGGTCGTCTCGCTGACCGACAAGAACATCAAGGAGACCGTCATCAAGGACGGGATCTACGCGGTCGACGAGATCTGCACCGCGAAGTACAAGGCCGACTGCGCCAAGGTCGGCCTGAAGTAAGTCCCCGCTTGGAGGTAAGTCCCCGTTTCCACCCGGGACTTCACCGCCATTGAGGCCCTGTCCGGCGCCCCGTTCCAACAGCCCCGCAGCTCTAGGCGGGGCGCCGGACAGAAACGCGCTCCCGTCGCGTGCAGGTCTTCTCGTTCTTCTCGTTCTCTTCTGTTCAACCTCCCGCCGGTCAGGCGGCGAAGGAGATGGTTCACGTGTCCGCTACGCCCGTGTTGGCGTTGCGCGGGGTCTCCAAGCGATTCGGTGCCGTCCAGGCGCTCACCGACGTCGAGCTTGAGGTCCACGCCGGTGAGGTGGTCGCCCTGGTCGGCGACAACGGCGCAGGAAAGTCCACGCTGGTCAAGACGATCGCCGGCGTGCATCCCATCGATGACGGCGTCATCGAGTGGGAGAGCAAGGCCGTATCGATCAACAAGCCGCACGACGCCCAGAACCTGGGCATCGCGACCGTCTACCAGGACCTCGCGCTGTGCGACAACATCGACGTCGTCGGCAATCTCTACCTCGGTCGTGAGCTGCGCAGGCGCGGTGTGCTCAACGAGGTCGAGATGGAGCGCCGCGCCCGCGAGCTCCTCACCACGCTGTCGATCCGCATACCCAGCGTCCGCATCCCGATCGCCTCGCTCTCCGGCGGTCAGCGCCAGACGGTGGCGATCGCCCGCTCGATGCTCGGCGAGCCCAAGCTCGTCATCCTCGACGAGCCCACGGCGGCGCTCGGCGTGGAGCAGACCGCCCAGGTCCTCGACCTGGTGGAGCGGCTGCGCGAGCGTGGCCACGCGGTCATTCTCATCAGCCACAACATGGCGGACGTCAAGGCCGTCGCGGACAAGGTGGCGGTGCTCCGGCTCGGCCGGAACAACGGCGTCTTCGACGTGAAGTCCACCTCGCAGGAAGAGATCATCTCCGCCATCACGGGCGCCACGGACAATGCCGTGACCCGTCGCGCGGCGCGCAATGGGGAGGCCCAGAAGTGAGCAGCATCGACAAGACCTCCACGCCCGGCGACGCGCCCGTCGACGCCCCGGCGGCCGCCGCGGACGCCGTCACCGCGGTGGACCCGCGCCTCCTCGTCCGCGAGCAGGGCTTCGCGGGCTACATCACCGAGTTCAAGCGCAAGATGCGCGCCGGTGACCTGGGCTCCATCCCGGTCGTCGCGGGCCTCATCATCATCTGGGCGATCTTCGCCTCGATGAACTCGCGCTTCATGACCGCGGAGAACCTCAGCAACATCTCCGTCGCCATGGTCGGCACCGGCATGATCGCCGTCGGCATCGTCTTCGTGCTGCTGCTCGGCGAGATCGACCTGTCGGTCGGCTCGGTCAGCGGTGTCGCGGGCGCGGTCGCCGCCGTGCTCGCCGTCACGCACGGTGCGCCCGAGTGGATCGCGCTGATCGTCGCCGTCCTCTCCGGCACGGTCATCGGCACCATCCACGGCTTCTTCTTCGCGCGCATCGGCGCCCCGGCGTTCGCCGTCACCCTGGCAGGCCTGCTGTTCTGGCAGGGCTTCATGCTTCAGATCCTGGGTGACAACGGCACCATCAACCTGGACTCCGAAGGCCTGATCGCCAAGCTGACCTCGTACTACTTCACGGACGTCGCCGCCGCCTACGGCCTCGCGGTCGTCGCGGTCGCGGCCTTCTTCCTCTCCTCCTTCCTGGACAGCCGCCGCCGCGATGCGGCCGGTGTCCCCTCCAGGCCGCTGAGCGAGATCATCGTCCGTACCGCGGTCCTGGCCGTGGTGGCCTTCGCCGCCGCGATCATGTTCAACCAGTACAAGGGCCTGCCCCTCGCCCTGGTGATCTTCCTGGTGGTCCTGGTCGGCACCGACTTCGTGCTCCGCCGCACCGGCTACGGCCGCAAGGTCTTCGCCCTCGGCGGCAGCGTCGAGGCGTCCCGCCGCGCGGGCATCAACGTCACCCTGATCCGTACGTCGGTCTACGCGATCGCCGGTACGTTCGCGGCGGCGGGCGGCCTCTTCATGGCCTCCAAGATCGCCGCGGCCAACCAGGGCGCCGGCACCGGTGACCTCCTGATGAACGCCATCGCGGCGGCCGTCATCGGCGGCACCAGCCTCTTCGGAGGCCGCGGCCGCACCTGGAACGCCCTCCTGGGTGTCATGGTCATCACCTCGATCCAGTACGGCCTGGCGCTCGAAGGCATCGCGACGCCGGTCCAGTACATGATCACCGGTGGCGTACTGCTCGCCACGGTCGTGATCGACTCCGTGACGCGCAAGACCCAGAAGACGGCAGGCCGCGCCTGACCTGCCAAAACCCAGAGCAGAGCTGCCCGGTACCGCAAAGGAGCGGTGCCGGGCAGCTCTCTGTGCGGGGTCCGGACACCGCCGATCGCGTGACGTGGAACTCACGGCCCGGACGCCGTCCGCGACGGCGGAACATTAGACTCAACAGGCCCGGCAACAATCCGGTCAACGCTTGAACAGCTCTACTGCAAGGAGGCACGGGTGCCGCTGCTGACCCGCATCAGGGGACCGCGCGATCTGGACCGGCTCAGCCCGGAGGAGCTGAACCAGCTGGCCGGCGAGATCCGCGCCTTCCTCGTCGACGCAGTGTCCAAGACCGGCGGCCACCTCGGCCCCAACCTCGGCGTGGTCGAGCTCACGATCGCCATGCACCGGGTCTTCGACTCCCCGCAGGACAAGGTCCTCTTCGACACCGGCCACCAGAGCTACGTGCACAAGCTGCTCACCGGCCGCCAGGACTTCGCCAAGCTGCGCACCAAGGGCGGCATCTCCGGCTATCCCTCGCGCGCCGAGTCCGACCACGACGTGATCGAGAACTCGCACGCCTCGACGGTCCTCGGCTGGGCCGACGGCCTCGCCAAGGCCAACGAGGTCCAGGGCAAGGACGACCACGTCGTCGCCGTCATCGGTGACGGCGCACTCACCGGCGGCATGGCCTGGGAGGCGCTGAACAACATCGCCGCCGCCAAGGACCGCCCCCTAGTGATCGTCGTCAACGACAACGAGCGTTCGTACGCCCCGACCATCGGCGGCCTCGCGGACCACCTGGCGACCCTGCGCACCACCGACGGCTACGAGCGCTTCCTGGCCCGCGGCAAGGACTTCCTGGAGCGCACCCCGGTCGTCGGCAGGCCCCTGTACGAGACGCTGCACGGCGCGAAGAAGGGCCTCAAGGACTTCATCGCCCCGCAGGGCATGTTCGAGGACCTCGGCCTGAAGTACGTCGGCCCGATCGACGGCCACGACATCGAGGCCCTGGAGTCCGCCCTGGTGCGCGCCAAGCGCTTCGGCGGCCCGGTCATCGTGCACTGCATCACCGAGAAGGGCCGCGGCTACAAGCCCGCCCTGGAGGACGAGGCCGACCACTTCCACGCCGTCGGCGTCATCCACCCCGACACGGGCCTGCCCATCGCCGCCTCCGGCATGGACTGGACGTCCGTCTTCGGCGAGGAGATGGTCAAGCTCGGCCGGGAGCGCGAGGACATCGTCGCGATCACCGCCGCGATGCTGCAGCCGGTGGGCCTGAAGAAGTTCGCCGAGGAGTTCCCCGACCGGGTCTACGACGTGGGCATCGCCGAGCAGCACGCGGCCGTGTCGGCGGCGGGCCTGGCCACCGGCGGCCTGCACCCCGTCTTCGCGGTGTACGCGACCTTCCTCAACCGCGCCTTCGACCAGCTCCTGATGGACGTCGCCCTGCACAAGTGCGGCGTCACCTTCGTCCTGGACCGGGCCGGGGTCACCGGCACGGACGGCGCCTCGCACAACGGCATGTGGGACATGTCGATCCTGCAGTGCGTGCCGACCCTGCGCATCGCCGCCCCGCGCGACGCCGACCAGGTCCGCCTCCAGCTGCGCGAGGCCGTCGAGGTCGACGACGCCCCGACCGTCGTGCGCTACTCCAAGGGCGCGGTCGGCCCGGCGGTCAAGGCCGTCGGCAAGGTCGGCGGCATGGACGTCCTGCGCAAGGCGGGCACCAACCGCCCCGACGTTCTCCTGGTCTCCGTGGGCGCGCTGGCTCCCATGTGCCTGGAGATCGCGGACCTCCTGAACAAGCAGGGCATCACGACGACGGTCGTGGACCCCCGTTGGGTCAAGCCCGTCGACGAGGCGCTCGCCCCGCTCGCCGAGCAGCACCGCGTGGTCGTCACCGTCGAGGACAACTCCCGCGCGGGAGGCGTCGGTTCGGCCGTCTCCCAGGCCCTGCGCGACGCGGGCGTCGACGTACCGCTGCGTGACTTCGGCATCCCGCCGCGCTTCCTGGACCACGCCTCGCGCAAGGAGATCATGGCCGAGATCGGCCTGACAGCCCCGGACATCTCCCGTCAGGTGACCGGTCTGGTGGCCAAGCTGGACGGCCGGTACGAGCGCACGGCCGCCGTGGACTCCGTCGAGGCGGGGGAGCCCGCCCGCGACTGACGTCAACGCGCACCGCCGATGGGCCGGTTCCCACACCCTGTACGGGTGGTGGAACCGGCCCATTCGCGTGAATAGGCTCGCGCCACGGCCAACGGGGTACTCGCCCTCTCGATCATGTCGAGGACGACAAGCGTGGAGGTACGTCCGTGGCAAGCAGCCTTTTCAGAACGAAGAGCATCGAGCAGTCCATCCAGGACACCGAGGAGCCGGAGCACGCGCTCAAGAAGTCGCTGTCCGCCCTCGACCTCACGGTCTTCGGCGTCGGCGTCGTCATCGGCACCGGCATCTTCGTGCTGACCGGGGCGGTGGCCAAGGAGACCGCGGGGCCCGCCACCGCGATCGCCTTCGCCGTCGCCGGTGTCGTCTGCGCCCTCGCGGCGCTCTGCTACGCGGAGTTCGCCTCCACCGTGCCGGTGGCGGGATCGGCGTACACCTTCTCGTACGCCTCGCTCGGCGAGCTGCCCGCCTGGACCATCGGCTGGGACCTGGTGCTCGAATTCGCGCTCGGCACGGCGGTGGTCGCCGTCGGCTGGTCCGGCTATGTGCGCTCGCTGATGGACAACGCGGGCTGGGAGCTGCCCGCGGCGCTCTCCGGGCCCGATGCCGCCGATGGCTTCAGCTTCGACATCCTCGCCACCGCGCTGGTGCTCGTCCTGACGGTCGTCCTGGTCCTCGGGATGAAGCTCTCCGCCCGCGTCACCACGGTCATCGTCGCCATCAAGGTGGCCGTCGTCCTGATCGTCATCATCGCGGGCGCCTTCTTCATCGACACGGACAACTACAAGCCGTTTATCCCCAAGGCCCAGGAAGTGCCCGCCGGCAACAGCATCGATTCCCCGCTCATCCAGCTGATGTTCGGGTACGCGCCGACCAACTTCGGTGTCCTCGGCATCTTCACGGCCGCCTCCATCGTCTTCTTCGCCTTCATCGGCTTCGACATCGTGGCGACCGCGGCCGAGGAGACCAAGCTGCCCCAGCGGGACATGCCGCGCGGCATCCTCGGCTCGCTCCTCATCTGCACCGTCCTGTACGTCGCCGTGTCGATCGTCGTCACGGGCATGCAGCACTACAGCGAACTGTCCGTGGACGCCCCGCTCGCCGACGCCTTCAAGGCCACCGGGCATCCCTTCTACGGCGGTGTGATCAGCTTCGGCGCCGCCGTCGGCCTCACCACCGTCTGCATGATCCTGCTGCTCGGCCAGACCCGCGTCTTCTTCGCGATGAGCCGTGACGGACTGCTGCCCCGGTTCTTCTCCCACGTCCACCCGAAGTACCGCACGCCGCACCGCCCGACCATCCTGCTCGGTGTCCTCATCGCGATCCTGGCGGGCTTCACCAGCCTCGACGAGCTCGCCGAGCTGGTGAACATCGGCACCCTCTTCGCCTTCGTCGTGGTCGCCCTGAGCGTCATCATCCTGCGCCGCACCCGCCCCGACCTGCCCCGCGCCTTCCGCACCCCGCTGGTGCCGCTGGTGCCCATCCTCTCGGTGGCGGCCTCGGTGTGGCTGATGCTGAACCTGCCCGCCGAGACCTGGCTGCGGTTCGGCATCTGGATGGCGCTCGGCTTCGTCGTGTACTTCGTGTACGGGCGCACGCACAGCCGGCTCGGCCGGCGGGGCGAGCAGCAGACCGGTGACGTCCGGTAATCGCATCGGTCGACTTCCGGCCAATCGTCCGGCCCCGTATGTCCCGATCTGACGGGAACTGCGGGGCCGGATAGCGTGCACCTCATGCTCGCCGAGCCCTCCGCATCACCACGCTCCGTACACGGGCCGCGGCTGCCGCGCCCGCGCGCGGAGCGGGCCCCCGCGGCGTACTGGCCGCGTCTGCTGCCGCTCCTGGCCGCACTGGCCTGCGTCACCCGTGTCCCTTCCTTCCGGTGGCCGCTGTGGAGCCCGGACGAGGGCTATCTCGCCGTCCAGGCAAGGATGTTGGCCGACGGGGGAGAGCTCTACGAAACCGTCGTCGACCGCAAGCCGCCGCTCGTCCCCTGGCTGTACGAGGCGGCGTTCGCGCTCTTCGGCGACGCCACGCTGCTTCCGCTGAAAGTGCTCGCGGTCGCGGCCCAGCTCCTGACCGCCGTCCTCCTCGTCTGTGTCGCGAGGCGACGCTGGGGCGACGGCGCGGGCCGTACGGCGGGCGTCCTCTACCTCCTCGTCTCGGTCGGCCTGAACCCCGAGGACGCCCAGGCGGCCACCTTCGAGGTCTTCATGCTGCCGTGCACCGCGGCCGCCCTCTGGTGCGCGGACCGGCGCCGCTGGGGAGCGGCGGGCGCCGCGGTGGCCTGTGCGTTCCTGGTCAAGCAGACCGGGGGCGCCGTCCTGGTGCCGGTGGTGTGGCTGCTGTGGCAGGCGGGCGGCGCCCGAAAGGACGTGCTGCGCCTGGGGATCGGGCTGTGCGGGCCCGTCCTCGTCGTGGCCGCGGTCACCGACCCCGCGGGGTTCCTGTTCTGGACGGTGACGGGGTCGGGGGCGTACGCCTCCTTCACCGGCTCCGAACTCCACGTGCTCCTGCGCGGGTTGACCAACGCGGCGATCCTCGCCGCGGCCTGCGCCGGGATCATCCCGCCTGTCGTACGCGTCCTGCGCATCGCCCGCACCGGCTCGACGGAACTGTGGCTCTGGCTCGCCTCGTCGGCGGGAGCCGTCCTCGTCGGCTTCCACTTCTTCGGCCACTACTACCTGCAACTGACGCCGCCGCTGGCCCTGTTGGGCACGGCGGCGCTGCAGATCCTGCCCCGCGAGCGCACGTGGACGGCGCTCTCGGTCTCGGCAGCGGCCTGCGTGCTCTTCCTGACCTGGGGGATGCTGGCGCCGCGCCCCGAACTGGCGCACGCCACGCGCCTCGCGGAGACCGTCCGGGCGCTGACGTCACCCCAGGACACGGTGCTGTTCTGGGGGATACACCCGGAGGCGTACTGGCTCGCCGACCGCCCTCCCGCGAGCCGCTACCTCACGGCGGGGCTGCTCACCAACTACAGCGGCGGCAGGAACGGGCCGCAGGTGGGCGAAAGATACGCGGTCGACGGCACCTGGAAGACCTTCCGCCACGAACTGACCGAGCACCCACCGGCCATCATCGTCGACGACTCCCGAGGCAAACCCTTCACCCCAAACCGCCTGCCCTCACTGCGCCGGGCCCTGGCCGTCGGCTATGAGCCGGTGGCGAGGGTGGGGGGAGCGGTGGTGTACGCACGGGCCAAGCACTGAGCGAAACGCGAGACTGCCGACCAGAAACCCAACCCCGAAGCCCCACCACCCCGCGCCCGCCGGTCCGCGGTCCGCTCCGGCCCCCGCGCGGCGCACAACGGACGGGCCGCAGGAAAGCCGCGGTCCCCACCGGGACTTGCGCGCGCGGCCCCGCGCCTGTCGAGGTTGCGGGCCGGTCTGGTCCCCGTGCGGTGCACGATGGTTTGGTCGTAGGGAAACTGCGGGCCTCAGCGGGACCTGCGCGCGTCGCCCCGCGCCCGCCTGTCTGCGGTCCGGACCAGCCCCCGTGCGGTGCACGACGGGCGGGCCGCAGGAAAGCCGCGGGCGCGCCACCGGGACCTGCGCGCGCGGCCCCGCGCCTGTCGCGTCTGCGGGCGGGTCTGGTCCCCGTGCCGTGCGCGACGGACGGGCCGCAGGAAAGCCGCGGGCCTCGCCGGGACCTGCGCGTGCCGCCCCGCGCCTGTCGAGGTTGCGGGCTGGTCCCGTCCCCATGCGGTGCACGACGGGCGGGTGGTGCGAGAACTGCGTACCCTGCCAGAACCTGCGCGTGCCGCCGCACCCCTCGTGGGGCGGCCGGGCCGCGAGAGGTCAGCTGTCGCGTACCGTTCGGGGGCCCACGGACTCCGCGCCCGTTTCGCCCACCCTGCGGCGCAGCTCGCGGTCGGCTGTGACGACCACGCAGGGGCGGCCCTCGGCCTCGGCGGCCAGTTCCACGATGCGGTCGTCGCCGCTGCCGGGTGCGGGGACCACGCGTACGCCCTCGACGGACTCGACACCCCGGGCGGCGCCCTCGACGACGAGCACGACGTCCAGCGGCCCCGGATGCCCCGCGATGCCCTCGTCGGCGTACGCGACGAGCCGGTCCCGCAGCCGCTCGGCGGCCCCGTGCCGGTCGCGCCACCAGCCGTCGGGCACCGAGCCGACGACGTTGGCGGCGTCCACGACGAGGAGAGTTCTCATGGCGCCACCCTGGCACACCGCAAACGTAGACTGACCGAGCCGGAGAAACGCACGCCCACAGGAAGGTCCGCGCCGAGTCATGCCGCAGAGGTCCGCCCCCAGGCCCGAGCGGGAATCCTCCCGCCCGACGGCCTCCGCCGCCGTCCACGTGGCGAGCGGCACCCTCGCGACCGCCCGCTGGCTGCTGCGCGGCAAGGACGGCAGGCTCACCGCCTACGCCCGCTCGGCGGACGGCCTGCTGCGCTGGACGGAGACCCGCCCCGGCGGCCCCGACTGGACGGGCCCCGACCTCTTCGAGACACCGCACCTGACCCACCTGACCCTGGCACAGGGCGCCGACGGATACGTCCACTTCGTCGCCCTCCGCAAGGTCCCCAAGGACGGCGGCACGGAGGTGGACGTCGTGCACGCCGTCCAGTACCAGTCGGGCCGCCCGCTCATGGACTGGCGCTCGCTCGGCAACCCGCACACCAAGATGGTCGAGCGCGCCCCGCACCTCGGCGCACCGACCGCCGCCGTGGACGCCTCCGGCACGGTCCACGTCTTCGTGCGCGACGCGGTGAACAGCGTCCGGCTGCGGCGCGAGGGCAAGGGCGGCAAGTGGGAGGGCTGGAAGGACTTCAAGGTCCGCGAGGTCCTTGACGGCATCACGGCGCTCGCCACCTCCACCGGCCGCGTGGAGGTCTTCGGCCCGGCCGAGAACAAGACGCTGCACTGGACCCAGGAGAAGCAGGGCGCCGAGTTCCAGCGCACCGACGACATCCCGCTGCCCCCGGCCCCCGGCTCGGGCACGGCCCTGGAGACGGCCCAGGACCGCCTCACGTACTACGCCACCGACGCCCGCGGCAGGGGAGTCCTCGCGCACCGCTCGGACGCCGAGGACGCGCGACCGCTCGGCGGAGCCCCGGAGACAGGCCCCACGGCGGCCCTGCGCGCGACGATAGAGGGCCACGACTGCACGGTCCTCGCCCACCGGGGCGCCGACGGCCGTCCGGTCATCGCGGCCTACCCCACCCAGGACGAGCAGGCGGGCGCCTGGTGGGCCGCCACCGGCGAACCCTGCCTGGGCTCCCCGGCGTTGGCGCTGGACGCCCAGGACCGCGTGGTCATGGCGACCATCGGCCTCGACGGCACGCTGCGGCTCGCGCGGCAGAAGGCGGAGTCGGGGCTCGCGCTCGACGCGTGGACGCGCGTGTAGCCGGACGACCCGTATAGCCGGACGGCCGCAGAAACGGGCGATGCCCGGCCACCCTTTCGGGCGGCCGGGCATCACCCGTATACGGAGGTGCTACGCGGGAACGCTGGCCACGCCCGGCGCCAGGAACCGCTTGCCGGTGACGCGCTCGCTGACACCCTCACGGTCCAGGTACGGCGTGATGCCGCCCAGGTGGAAGGGCCAGCCGGCGCCGGTGATCAGGCACAGGTCGATGTCCTGCGCCTCGGCGACGACACCCTCGTCGAGCATGAGGCCGATCTCCTGCGCCACGGCGTCGAGCACGCGGTCGCGGGTCTGCTCCTCGGTCAGGACGGTGTCGCCCTGCTTGAGGAGAGCGGCGACCTCGGGGTCCAGCTCCGGCTTGCCGGAGTCGTAGGCGTAGAAGCCGCGCTTGCCGGCCTTGACGACCGCCGCGAGGTTCGGCGAGACGGTGAAACGCTCGGGGAAGGCGCGGTTGAGCGTCTCGGACACGTGCAGACCGATGGCGGGACCGACCAGCTCCAGAAGCACCAGCGGCGACATCGGCAGACCGAGCGGCTCGACGGCCTTCTCGGCGACGGCGACCGGGGTGCCCTCGTCGATGACGTTCTGGATCTCGCCCATGAAGCGGGTGAGGATGCGGTTCACGACGAACGCCGGGGCGTCCTTCACCAGGACCGCGGTCTTCTTCAGCTTCTTGGCGACACCGAAGGCCGTCGCAAGCGAGGCGTCGTCCGTCTGCTCGCCGCGCACGATCTCCAGGAGCGGGAGGATCGCGACGGGGTTGAAGAAGTGGAAGCCGACGACCCGCTCGGGGTGCTTCAGCTTCGACGCCATCTCGGAGACCGAGAGCGAGGAGGTGTTGGTGGCGAGGATGGCGTGCGCCGGAGCGACCGCCTCGACCTCCGCGAACACCTGCTGCTTGACGCCGATCTCCTCGAAGACGGCCTCAATGATGAAGTCGGCGTCGGAGAAGCCCTCGGCCTTGTCGAGCACGCCGGAGACGAGCCCCTTCAGGCGGTTGGCCTTGTCCTGGTTGACGCGGCCCTTGAGGAGAAGCTTGTCGATCTCCTCGTGGACGTAGCCCACACCCTTGTCGACGCGCGCCTGGTCGATGTCGGTCAGCACGACCGGCACCTCAAGACGGCGCAGGAACAGGAGGGCGAGCTGCGAGGCCATCAGACCGGCACCGACGACGCCGACCTTGGTGACCGGACGCGCCAGGTTCTTGTCGGGCGCACCGGCAGGCCGCTTCGCACGCTTCTGCACGAGGTTGAACGCGTAGATGCCACTGCGCAGTTCACCACCCATGATGAGGTCGGCGAGCGCGACATCCTCCGCGTCGAAGCCCTTCTGCAGGTCACCGTCCTTGGCGGCCTCGATGATCTCCAGGGCGCGGTAGGCGGCGGGGGCCGCACCGTGCACCTTGGAGTCCGCGATGCCACGGCCACGCGCGACAGCGGCGTCCCAGCCCTCGCCGCGGTCGATCTCGGGACGGACGACCTCGACCGAGCCATTGAGGACGGAGGCCGTCCAGATCAGCGACTGCTCCAGGAAGTCGGCGCCCTCGAAGAGCGCGTCGGCGATGCCGAGCTCGAAGACCTGCTTGCCCTTGAGCTGACGGTTCTGGTTCAGCGAGTTCTCGATGATGACCGAGACCGCGCGGTCCGCACCGATGAGGTTGGGAAGCAGCGCACAGCCGCCCCAGCCCGGTACGAGACCGAGGAAGACCTCGGGCAGCGAGAAGGCGGGCAGCGCCTTGGAGACGGTGCGGTACGAGCAGTGCAGACCGACCTCGACGCCACCGCCCATCGCGGCACCGTTGTAGTACGCGAAGGAGGGAACGGCGAGTCCGGAGAGCCGCTTGAAGACCTCGTGACCGCCCTTGCCGATGGCGAGCGCGTCTTCGTGACGCTTCAGGATCTCGACGCCCTTGAGGTCGGCGCCGACGGCGAAGATGAACGGCTTGCCGGTGACACCGACACCGACGATCGTGCCCTCGGCCGCCTCCTTCTCGACCTGGTCGATCGCGGCGTTCAGGTTCGCGAGCGAACCCGGGCCGAAGGTGGTCGGCTTGGTGTGGTCGAAGCCGTTGTCGAGCGTGATGAGCGCGAAGCGCCCGGCGCCCGCGGGCAGGTCGAGGTGGCGTACGTGCGCCTGCGTGACGACCTCGTCCGGGAACAGCTCGGCCGCGCCCTTCAGAAGCTCCGTGGTGGAGCTGGTGGAGCTGCTCACTTGTCGCCTCCGGCGTCCTTGTGGTTCGGGTTCTCCCAGATGACGGTGGCGCCCATGCCGAAGCCGACGCACATCGTGGTCAGGCCGTAGCGGACGTCCGGCTGCTCCTCGAACTGCCGCGCCAGCTGCGTCATCAGACGCACGCCGGAGGAGGCGAGGGGGTGGCCGTAGGCGATGGCGCCGCCGTACTGGTTCACGCGGGTGTCGTCGTCCGCGATGCCGTAGTGCTCCAGGAAGGCGAGCACCTGCACGGCGAAGGCCTCATTGATCTCGAAGAGACCGATGTCGGAGATGGAGAGCCCGGCCTGGGCGAGAGCCTTCTCGGTGGCGGGGATCGGTCCATACCCCATGACCTCAGGCTCAACACCGGCGAAGGAGTAAGACACAAGCCGCATCTTGACCGGAAGGTTGTTCTCCCGGGCGAAGTCCTCGGAGGCGATGATCGAGGCGGTGGCGCCGTCGTTGAGGCCCGCGGCGTTACCGGCGGTGACGCGACCGTGCGTACGGAACGGCGTCTTGAGCCCGGCAAGGCTCTCCAGGGTCGTACCCGGCCGCATCGGCTCATCGGCGGTGGCAAGCCCCCACCCAGTCTCCCCGGCTTCCTCATTGGTCCGCCGTACGGAGACGGGGACGAGGTCCTGCTGGATCTTGCCGTTGGCGTACGCCTTGGCGGCCTTCTCCTGCGAGCGCACGGCGTACTCGTCGGCGCGCTGCTTGGTGATCGTGGGGTACCGGTCGTGCAGGTTCTCGGCGGTCATGCCCATGAAGAGGGCGGACTCGTCGACGAGCTTCTCGCTCACGAACCGCGGGTTCGGGTCGACGCCCTCGCCCATGGGGTGGCGGCCCATGTGCTCGACGCCACCGGCGATGACGGCGTCGTACGCGCCGAATGCGATGGAGCCGGCGGTAGCCGTGACGGCGGTCAGGGCGCCCGCACACATGCGGTCGATGGAGTAACCCGGCACGGACTGGGGCAGGCCCGCCAGGATGCCGGCGGTGCGGCCCAGCGTCAGACCCTGGTCGCCGATCTGCGTGGTCGCGGCGATGGCGACCTCGTCGATCTTGGCGGGGTCGAGGGCCGGGTTACGGCGAAGGAGCTCCCGGATGGCCTTCACGATGAGGTCATCCGCACGGGTCTCGTGGTAGATGCCCTTCGGGCCCGCCTTGCCGAACGGGGTGCGGACGCCATCAACGAAGACGACGTCCCTGACGGTACGAGGCACGATGGCTCTCCTCCAGGGTGCGGGTGCGCCTGCCGGCGCGCTTCCGCGTTCCATGCTACTTGCCGGTAACTATGCGGCCAAGAGCTGCCGCGCGCTGCTACGGGGTTGCGAAGGTCACACTTGGGGGTGGGCCTCGCCCCACCCACCCGCGGGGAGCTTCGCAAGACCAGCGGTTGTGTCGGTCACCGGGGCCGTCCGGTTGTCCCGAGGTTGGTGGTTCCGATCCGGGAGCCAAGGGCGCTCCTCCGTCGCGTCGGCTACGCCGACTTGGCGGAACAGGCCGCCCCCGCCACCGCGAAGTCGGGCATATCGACCCCCCGGCCAACGCATGCAAGAAAGTCTCACCCAGACCCGATCCACCCGCGTGGGGCGTGGGATTTTCAAGCAATCGGCTGCGAATTGCCGCCCATTGCGCTCTCGGCACCCCGCCAGCCTGGCCCAGCAGTCCCACCGCCCCCAAATGTCACGCCGCTGTCCCGCCCGGCAGCCCGCCACTGCTCAGGCGCGACGCGCCAGCCAGCAGCCGCTCGCCAAACAGGCACCCCTCCCCGAACCAGCCGCGCACCGGTCCCCTGCCGGTCGCCCCCGACGAACCGGTCCGCACTCGCTTGACGAAACCGGCACCCATCCCCGAAGCTCCCGCGCACCGCCGTCCCCACCGGTCGCCCTCGGCGAACCAGTCCGCACTCGGCACGTAAACCCCGTCCAAGAAGCAGCCCTGGTCGAGAGTCTCGCCCCTGAGGCCGTTCGGTCGTCTTCCCTCGCGTGGTGGAGGGACGGGTGTCAAGGGTGGAGCGCAGCGGAATCGGCGTAGCCGACGCGACGCAGGAGCGCCCTTGACTCCCGGCCCGGAACCACCAACCTCGGGACAACCGGACGGCCCCGGTCACCGACACAACCCCCGGTCCGGCGAAGCCCCCCGGCCCGCAGTCACCAGAGGCGCACCGGAACCCCTCCGCCCACCGCACCTACCGCAGAACACCCCTCGCCCCGCCCCGCGGCAAACCACGGTCAGGCCATGGCCAAGCCGTTCTCACGCCGGGGCGGGGCCGAAGCTTGGCGAAGCCCAGCCACCCCGCCCCCGCCCCCGCCCCACCCCAACCGCTCAAGCCGGACTGAGCGCACTCACCAACGCCGGCGTCACCTGGGTGATCTGCCAGCGGCGGGCGCCATGTGCGGCCAAGGCTTCGGCGACCGTCTCCGGGTCCACCTGAGCCGGTGGCTCCCAGCAGACGCGGCGGACCGTGTCCGGGGTGATCAGGTTCTCCTGGGGCATGTTCAGCTCCTCCGCCAGGGCGGAGACAGCCGCCCGCGCCGCCGAGAGGCGCGCCGCGGCGGCCGGGTCGCGGTCCGCCCAGGAGCGGGGCGGCGGGGGCCCGGAGACGGCCGCTCCGGGCTGCGGAAGCTCGGAGTCGGGCAGGGCCTTGGCCCGGTCCACCGCGGCCTGCCACTGTTCGAGCTGACGGCGCCCCATGCGATGACCGAAGCCGGTGAGCCCGGAGAGCGCGTGCACGTTGGGCGGAAGCCCCAGCGCCGCCTCCACGATCGCACCGTCACTGAGCACCTTGCCGGGCGACACGTCACGCCGTTGCGCGACGCGATCACGCGCGGTCCACAGCTCCCGTACGACCGCCATCTGGCGACGGCGCCGTACCTTGTGCATGCCCGACGTGCGCCGCCAGGGATCGACCCGCGGCGGCGCCGGCGGCGCGGAGGAGATCGCGTCGAACTCCTCGCGGGCCCACTCCAGCTTGCCCTGCCGGTCGAGCTCCTTCTCCAGCGCGTCCCGCAGGTCCACGAGCAGCTCGACGTCCAGCGCCGCGTACCGCAGCCAGGGGTCGGGCAGCGGCCGCGTCGACCAGTCGACCGCCGAGTGCCCCTTCTCCAGGACGAAGCCGAGCACGCCCTCGACCATCGCGCCGAGGCCGACCCGGGGGAATCCCGCGAGGCGCCCCGCGAGCTCCGTGTCGAAGATGCTGGTGGGGATCATGCCTATTTCGCGGAGGCAGGGAAGATCCTGCGTGGCCGCGTGGAGGACCCACTCGGCTCCGGAGATCGCCTCGCCGAGCCCCGACAGGTCGGGGCACGCGACAGGGTCGATCAACGTACTGCCCGCGCCCTCCCTGCGCAGCTGTACGAGGTAGGCACGCTGGCCGTACCGATAGCCGGACGCACGTTCGGCGTCCACGGCCACGGGGCCACTGCCTGCCGCGAACGCGGCGATCACCTCTGCGAGGGCGGTCTCGTCGGCGACCACCGGGGGGATGCCATCACGCGGCTCGTCCAAAGGGATCGGCGCCGTTTCGACGTCGTCCGGAGGGCCGCCTCCGGTGGTTCGCAGTGAGCTGTCTGCTGCGGTCTCTTGGGCGTCGGTCACCTGTCAAGGGTATCTGTGTATGCACAGCGCCCGTCGACGGAACGTTCCGTCGACGGGCGCGCGAGGGGTGTAAATGAGTCAGTGGATGATTCCGGTGCGCAGGGCCACCGCCACCATCCCGGCGCGGTCACCCGTGCCGAGCTTGCGCGCGATGCGGGCGAGGTGGCTCTTCACGGTCAGGGCGGAGAGCCCCATCGAGACACCGATGGCCTTGTTCGACTGACCCTCCGCGACGAGGCGGAGAACCTCCACCTCACGGCCGGACAGCTCTCGGTAGCCACCGGGGTGGCTGGGTGCGCCCGGCGGGCGGCGGTGCATTCGGGCGGCGGCCGAGCCGATGGGCGCGGCGCCGGGGCGGGTGGGGAGACCGACGTTGTTGCGGGTGCCGGTGACGACGTAGCCCTTGACGCCGCCCGCGAGGGCGTTGCGTACGGCACCGATGTCATCGGCGGCGGAGAGGGCGAGGCCGTTCGGCCAGCCCGCCGCGCGGGTTTCCGATAGGAGCGTCAGGCCGGAGCCGTCGGGGAGGTGGACGTCTGCGACGCAGATGTCACGGGGGTTGCCGATGCGGGGACGAGCCTCCGCGATCGACGAGGCCTCGATCACGTCGCGTACACCGAGGGCCCACAGGTGGCGGGTGACGGTGGAGCGGACGCGCGGGTCGGCCACGACGACCATGGCGGTCGGCTTGTTCGGGCGGTAGGCGACCAGGCTTGCGGGCTGCTCGAGGAGAACGGACACCAGGCCTCCTGGGGTGCGGGACTGAACCGGCTCGGGGATGAAGCCGGGACGAACCGTGCTTTCAAGGTCACCAACCTCTTCGGCATCAAACCCGCCCGCCTTTAGAGAATGATCACGATTTGGTGAGTAACAATTCGGGCGATTCGGACATGCGATCGATCATCCGAAGATCAACCCGAATCGCAGTCGTTCAGAATCGCTCATCCGCGTGATCGTCCGGTGTCCGTCCAGTACCCGTTCGGGTTCGTTCGGTGTTGTTCGAACCGCGCCCCACCGCCCGCCCCACCGCTCGCCCCGCCGCCGCCCCGCCGCCCGCCACGGCGTACGCCGCCGCCCATCACGGCGTCTGCGGCCCCCGTCGCTGCGGCAGCGACACCACGGAGCCGTCGCCTCCGTGCCCCTGGTTCACCGGCGGCAGCCCCGCGATCTGGCAGAGCAGATCGCACCACGCCGCGAGATGCGCCGCCGTGTCCGGTACGCCGCCTTGCCCCTCGCGCGGCGTCCACGACGCCCGGATCTCGATCTGCGAGGCGGGCGGCCGCTCGGCGAGCCCGCCGAAGTAGTGCGAACCCGCACGCGTGACGGTGCCGCTCGGCTCCCCGCAGGCCAGCCCGCGCGCCTGCAGCGCGCCCGTCAGCCAGGACCAGCAGACCTCCGGGAGCAGCGGATCCGCCGCCATCTCCGGTTCCAGTTCCGCGCGGACGAGCGTGACGAGGCGGAAGGTGCCCTGCCAGGCGTCATGTCCCGCCGGATCGTGCAGCAGGACGAGCCGTCCGTCCGCCAGATCCTCGTCGCCCTCGACCACCGCCGCCTCCAGGGCGTACGCATGCGGGGCGAGGCGCTGTGGCGGCCGCGTCGGGTCGATCTCGATCTCGGGCCGAAGCCGTGCCCCCCGCAGCGCGTCGACCGCCGCGCGAAAGGGCAACGGAGCCGAATCCGCCACCTTCCCCTCCGTACTTTCCATCTCGCCAGCGCCGTCCGACCGTTGTCCCTGAGCCGCAGCCATGCGGGGAAGATTAAGGGGAACGGCGGCTTCGTGCAGGGAGAGACACCCGTGAGAGGGGCCCCGGTCAAGGCAGGGTGTCCCTCGGGGCAGGGGGGCGAGCGGGCCCGTGCGAGACTTTCCGCGTGAGTGCCAACAACAGTCAGAGCCCCGCGGGCCAGCAGAACGCAGCGACGTACGACTCCGCTTTCATGAAGGCCTGCAGGCGTGAGCCCGTGCCGCACACGCCGGTCTGGTTCATGCGGCAGGCGGGGCGCTCACTTCCCGAGTACCGCAAGGTGCGCGAGGGCACGGCCATGCTGGAGTCCTGCATGATGCCGGAGCTGGTCACGGAGATCACGCTGCAGCCGGTGCGCCGCCACAAGGTCGACGCGGCGATCTACTTCAGCGACATCGTGGTCCCCCTCAAGGCCATCGGCATCGACCTGGACATCAAGCCGGGCATCGGCCCGGTCGTCGCCAACCCCATCCGCTCGCGCGCCGACCTCGCCCAGCTGCGGGACCTGACGCCGGACGACGTGAGTTACGTGACCGAGGCGATGGGCATGCTGACGGCCGAGCTGGGGTCGACCCCGCTCATCGGATTCGCCGGAGCGCCTTTCACTCTCGCGAGTTACCTGGTCGAGGGCGGTCCGAGCCGTAACCACGAGAACACCAAGGCGCTCATGTACGGCGACCCGCAGCTGTGGGCCGACCTGCTCGACCGGCTCGCGGAGATCACCGGCGCCTTCCTCAAGGTGCAGATCGAGGCGGGCGCGAGCGCCGTGCAGCTCTTCGACTCGTGGGTGGGCGCGCTGGCCCCCGCCGACTACCGCCGCTCCGTGATGCCCGCGTCGCAGAAGGTCTTCGACGCCGTGGCCTCGTACGGCGTTCCGCGCATCCACTTCGGTGTCGGTACGGGCGAGCTGCTCGGTCTGATGGGCGAGGCGGGCGCCGACGTGATGGGCGTCGACTGGCGCGTGCCGATGGACGAGGCCGTGCGGCGGGTCGGTCCCGGCAAGGCGCTGCAGGGCAACCTCGACCCCGCGGTCCTCTTCTCCACGCGTGAGGCGATCGAGGCCAAGACGGACGAGGTCCTGGACGCCGCCGCGGGTCTTGAGGGGCACATCTTCAACCTCGGCCACGGCGTCCTGCCGACCACGGACCCCGACGCCCTGACGCGGCTCGTGGAGCATGTCCACACGCGGACCGCACGCTGACGAAGTCCTTTCGGGACGTTTCGTGGTCGGCTCGTAGTTGGCTGAAAATCTCGCCTGAATGTGACGGGTGAGGAGCGGGGGAGGGGCGTGTCCGCGGTGCGGACCCGCCCCTCGCGGGTCTAGTCCGCCGCCCGCACCGCCGCGACCGCCTTGCGCGCCGCCACCAGGACCGGGTCCCACACCGGTGAGAACGGCGGTGCGTAGCCGAGGTCGAGCGCCGTCATCTGGTCCACCGTCATCCGGGCCGTCAGGGCCACGGCGGCGATGTCCACGCGCTTGCCCGCGCCCTCGCGGCCGACGATCTGGACGCCGAGCAGCCGTCCCGAGAGACGCTCGGCGAGCATCTTCACGGTCATCACGGCCGCCCCGGGGTAGTAGCCCGCGCGGCTCGTCGACTCGATGGTCACCGTCACGTATCGCAGGCCCGCCGCCCGCGCCTCCTTCTCGCGCAGGCCGGTGCGGGCGATCTCCAGGTCGCAGACCTTGCTGACGGCCGTGCCGACGACACCCGGGAACGTCGCGTAACTCCCGCCCACGTTCGAGCCGATGACCTGGCCGTGCTTGTTGGCGTGCGTGCCGAGCGCGATGTGGCGTTCGCGGCCCGAGACCAGGTCGAGGACCTCGACGCAGTCGCCGCCCGCCCAGATGTTCTCGTGGCCCCGCACCCGCATCGCGAGATCCGTGAGCAGCCCGCCGTACTCACCGAGCGGGAGACCCGCCGCGCGGGCCAGTTCCGTCTCGGGGCGCACGCCGATGCCGAGCACCACCACGTCCGCCGGATACTCGGCGTCCTCGGTGGCCACCGCCCTGACCCGGCCGTCCTCACCGGTGAGGATCTTGGTGACCTCGGCGCCGTTCACCATCTCGATGCCCATGCCGGACATCGCGTCGTGGACGAGGCGGCCCATGTCCGGGTCGAGCGTCGACATCGGTTCCGCGCCGCGGTTGACGACCGTGACCTGGTACCGGCGCTGGATCAGGGCCTCGGCCATCTCCACGCCGATGTAGCCGGCGCCGATGACGACCGCCCTGCGGCCCGGCGTGCGGGCGAGGGTGTCCAGGAGCGCCTGGCCGTCGTCCAGGGTCTGTACGCCGTGCACGCCGGGGGCGTCGATGCCGGGCAGGGAGGGGCGCACCGGCCGGGCGCCGGTGCCGATCACGAGCTTGTCGTACGCCGTCCAGGCCTCGGCCCCGGACTCCAGGTCCCGGGTGCGGACCCGGGCGCCCTCGACGTCGATCTCCATGACCTCCGTACGCATCCGCAGGTCGATGTCGCGGGCCCGGTGCTCCTCGGGCGTACGCGCGATCAGCTCGTCCCGCGAGGGGACGTCGCCGCCGACCCAGTAGGGGATGCCGCAGGCCGAGTACGAGGTGAAGTGGCCGCGCTCGAACGCGACGATCTCCAGCTCCTCAGGGCCCTTGAGCCTGCGTGCCTGCGACGCGGCGGACATGCCCGCCGCGTCGCCCCCGATGATCACCAGTCGTTCCTTCGCGCTCCTCATACGGACACGCTAGGCGCTGCGCTGGCAGAGCAGTGTCAAACCTGCGGGCCCGTTGTGGCTGGTCGCGCCCGCGCGGCGGAGCCGCACGTGTCACGGCCCCGCGCCCCTTAGGGGGCACGACAGGCTCAGTCGTCGTCTCCCTGCGCGTTCACGGCAGGACGGTGCGCCAGTCGGGGCCGAACAAGCCGCTGCCACAGCAGGAACAGCAGGGCCGCCACCGCCACGAACGGCAGGACCGCGCCGAGGGCCACGGCCACCCAGCGCAGCATCGTCACGAAGGCACTCCAGCCGCCGGACAGCGCGTCCACGAACGTCGGGTCGTCGTCGGTGTCCGCCTTCTTCACCGCCGTCTCGCTGAGCGACAGCGTGATCGTGGACATGCTCGTACGGTCCTTGAGCGAGGACTGCCGCGCGAGCAGCGCCTCCAGCTCCGACTGACGGGAGCTCAACTCCCCTTCCAGCGTGACCACGTCGCTCAGCTTCGTCGCCTTGTCCATCAGCTCCCGCACCCGCGCCACGCTCGCCCGCTGCGACTTGATCCGGCTCTCGATGTCGACGACCTGATCGGTCACGTCCTGCGCCTTGGCCTTGCGTTCGATCAGCTTGCCCGTGCCCTCCAGCGACGTCAGGACCTCGTCGTACCGGTCCTGCGGGACGCGCAGCACGAGGCGGGAGCGCTCGTGGCCACGGCCGTCGCGGTCCGTGGTCTCGTCGCCGACGACGCCGCCCGCGTCGACGGCCACGGCACGGGCCTCGTCCAGGGCCTTCGGCACGTCCTTGACGCGGACGGTCAGGGTGGCGGTGCGGATGACGTGGGTGCCGGTGAGCTCGGGCGGCTTCTTCTTGCCGGACTTGTCCGCCTGGCTGCCGCCGCCCACCCCCTTGTCGTCCTCGCTGCCGGACGCGTACGCGTCCTCGCGTGCGCCGCCCGCCGCCTTGTCGCTGTCGCCGGAGTCGCCGCCCGCACTGCACCCGGTGAGCGCGAGGGCGACGGCCAGCAGAAGGGCCGAGAGCGCCTGGACCGTGCGGTGCCATGACTTGCTTTCGCTGGACGCGTGCATTTCGGCGTACCCCCCGAGGGTCGTGGTGACTGATGCTCCTTTGACGCAGGGGAGGGGCAGAACGATGGTTGCCGACCGGTCCCGATGGGGTCACGGTCGGGACTCGCGCGGCTCGTGGAGCACGACTCGTAGAGTGGAGGCATGCGCGAAACGGACACACGTACGGGCCATGTCGTAGTCATCGGCGGCGGGATCGCCGGACTGGCCGCCGCCCACCGATTGCTCATCGCCGGTGCCCGCGTGACCGTCCTGGAAGCCTCCGACCGGCTCGGCGGCAAGCTGCTCCCCGGCGAGATCGAGGGCGTCCGCGTCGACCTCGGCGCCGAGTCGATGCTGGCCCGCCGCCCCGAGGCCGTCGCCCTGGCCCGCGAGGTGGGCCTCGCCGACCGGCTGCAGCCCCCCGCCACGGCGACCGCGGCGATCTGGACCCGCGGAGCTCTGCGGCCGATGCCCAAGGGCCACGTCATGGGCGTGCCCGGCGACGCGTCGGCCCTGGCCGGAGTGCTCTCCGACGAGGGACTGCGGCGCATCGAGCAGGACCGTGACCTGCCGCCCACCGAGGTCGGGGACGACGTCGCGGTCGCCGAGTACGTGGCCGCGCGCCTCGGCCGCGAGGTCGTCGACCGCCTCGTGGAGCCGCTGCTCGGCGGGGTCTACGCGGGCGACGCCTACCGCATCTCGATGCGCTCGGCGGTCCCGCAGCTCTTCGAGGCCGCCCGCGCCCACGACTCCCTCACCGAAGGCGTCCGCGCCATCCAGGCCAGGGCCGCGCGGAACCAGCAGACCGGGCCCGTCTTCATGGGCATCGAGGGCGGCGTCGGCCAACTGCCGCTCGCCGTAGCGGAATCGGTCCGCGCGCGGGGCGGCGAGATCCGCACCGGGACGCCGGTCACCGAGCTGCGCCGCGCCGCGCAGGGCTGGCAGGTCGGCACGGGCGAGCAGACCATCGACGCCGACGCCGTGGTCGTCGCCGTGCCCGCGTACGCCGCCGCCGCGCTCCTCGGCGTCGAGGCGCCCGCCGCCGCGGCCGAGCTCGCGGGCGTCGAGTACGCCTCCATGGCCCTGATGACCCTCGCCTACCGCCGCAGCGAGACCGACCTCCCCGAAGGCAGCGGTTTTCTCGTGCCGCCCGTCGACGGGCACACCATCAAGGCGTCCACCTTCGCGTCACGCAAGTGGGGCTGGATCGCCGACGAGGACCCCGACCTCCTTGTGCTGCGCACGTCGGTGGGGCGGCACGGCGAGACGGAGATCCTCGGGCGCGAGGACGCCGAGCTCGTCGAGCTCTCCCGGCACGACCTGCGCGCGGCCACCGGCCTGGACGCCGAGCCCGTCGCCACCCGCGTCACCCGCTGGCACGAGGGCCTGCCGCAGTACCCCGTCGGCCACCACGCGCGCGTGGCCCGCGTCCGCGAGCACGTGAGCAAGCTGCCCGGCCTCGCGGTGTGCGGAGCGGCGTACGACGGAGTGGGCATCCCCGCGTGCATCGCGAGCGCCTACGCCGCCGTCGACCAGCTGGGCGGTGACCTGGCCGGTGTGCAGGAGCTCACCGCCAACCCGGTGCAGAGCCTGCACGGCGGCGGAGGAGAATAGGGCCATGAGTGACGACGCCCCCGCCAAGAGCCCGAACGCGGGCAAGAAGGCCAAGGACCTCAACGAGGTCATCCGCTACACGCTGTGGTCCGTCTTCAAGCTGCGCGACCTGCTCCCCGAGGACCGCGCCGGCTATGCCGACGAGGTCCAGGAGCTGTTCGACCAGCTCGCCGCCAAGGACATCACCGTCCGCGGCACGTACGACGTGTCCGGTCTGCGCGCCGACGCCGACGTCATGATCTGGTGGCACGCCGAGACCTCCGACGAGCTGCAGGAGGCCTACAACCTCTTCCGGCGCACCAAGCTGGGCCGCGCCCTGGAGCCGGTCTGGTCGAACATGGCGCTGCACCGCCCCGCCGAGTTCAACAAGTCGCACATCCCGGCCTTCCTGGCCGACGAGACGCCGCGCAACTACATCAGCGTCTACCCCTTCGTGCGCTCCTACGACTGGTACCTGCTGCCCGACGAGGACCGTCGCCGCATGCTCAAGGACCACGGCATGATGGCCCGCGGCTACCCCGACGTGCGCGCCAACACGGTCGCCTCGTTCTCCCTCGGCGACTACGAGTGGATGCTCGCCTTCGAGGCGGACGAGCTGTACCGCATCGTCGACCTCATGCGGCACCTGCGCGCCTCCGAGGCCCGCATGCACGTCCGCGAAGAGGTGCCGTTCTACACCGGCCGCCGCAAGTCCGTGGCGGACCTCGTGGCGGGCCTCGCCTAGTTCATCCGGAGCGCCGTTAATTCGGTTGCCGCGCCCTGTCCGGTGCGGGTTTCATCGAGAGGTCGAAGCCAAGGACAGAGAGAACGGTGAATGTATGCCCAGGGCCCCGCGGATCAGCTCGAAGCCAGCCCATTCCGCGACGCACTGGAGTCATCCACACCATGTCCCGCAATACCTCCCGGCGGGCCCGCACTGAGGCGCGCGCCCAGTCCTTCCGCTGCCTGCAGTGCGGTCTCGACGTACCGATGACCGCTCCCGGCACCGACCACCGCAATCACTGCCCCAACTGCCTGTGGAGCCGTCACCTCGACGACACCCCGGGCGACCGGGACGCGGACTGCGGCGCCCGGATGGAACCCCTCGCCATCTCCGTACGCGGAGACGGCGAATGGGTTCTCGTCCACCGCTGCACCCACTGCGGTGTCCTGCACGCCAACCGCACGGCGGGCGACGACAACGCCCTGCCGCTGACCCGGCTCGCGGTGCGCCCGCTGGCCCAGCCGCCGTTCCCGCTGGAGCGTCTCGGCGCCCTGTAGTCAGTCCCTGTGTCAGTGCTTCTCGGGGAGAGCCGCCGCCCGCGCGCCGGACAGCGGCTTGGGCTCCTTGTGGGGCGCGCACGCCGCGCGCTCCACGGGGAGCCTGCCCTCCAGGAGGTAGGCCTCCATGTGGCCGTTGACGCACTTGTTGGGCCCGGCGCCGATGCCGTGGGTGCCCGCGTCCCGCTCGGTCACCAGGACCGAACCGCCCAGCCTGCGGTTCAGCTCCTGTGCGCCCTCGTACGGGGTCGCCGCGTCCCGCTCGGCGGCCAGGATCAGCGTCGGGGGAAGCTCGCCCGCCTCGGTGCGGACGTCCAGGGGCTGCCTGCGGGTCTCGGGCCAGTAGGCGCACGGCAGGTTCATCCAGGCGTTGTCCCAGGTCTCGAAGGGTGCGACGCGCGCGAGCATCGAGTTGTCGCGGTTCCAGGTCTTGAAGTCCGTCGGCCATGACGCGTCGTTGCACTCGACCGCCGTGTAGACGGCGTTGCCGTTCTCCTGCTCCTTGGCCGCCTTCGGCTCGGGAGCCGCCTGCTCGATGAGCGGCTTCGGGTTGCCCTTCACGTACGCCGAGAGCGCCGAGGCGCGCGCCGGCCAGTAGTCGTCGTAGTACCCGGCCTGGAGGAAGGCCGACTGCAGCTGGCCGGGGCCGACCTTGCCGCCCGCGGGCTTGGCCGCCAGCTTGTCGCGCACCTTCTCGTAGCTGCGAAGGACCGCTTCGGGCGTCTTGCCCAGGTGGTACGTGTTGTCGTGCTTGGCCACCCAGGCGCGGAAGTCGGCCCAGCGCCGCTCGAAGGCCGCGGACTGGTCGAGGTTGTTGCGGTACCAGATCTGCTCGGGGTCGGGGTTGACCGCCGAGTCGAAGACCATGCGGCGCACGTGCGAGGGGAAGAGCGAGGCGTACACCGCGCCGAAGTAGGTGCCGTACGAGGCGCCCATGAAGGTCAGCTTCTTCTCGCCGAGCGCCGCCCGCAGCACGTCCAGGTCACGGGCGTTGTTCAGGCTCGTGTAGTGCCGCACCGCCTTGCCGGAACGCTTGACGCAGCCCTCCGCGTACGCCTTCGCCTGCTTGACGCGCTCCAGTTTGTACGCGGTGTCGGGGTGGGTCGGCGACTGCGTCGGCGCCTTGGCGAACTCCTTGGGGTCCTGGCAGGAGATCGGCGCCGAGCGGCCGACACCGCGCGGGGCGTAGCCCACGAGGTCGTACGCCGCCGCGATGCGCTTCCACTCGGGGAGCATGCCGACCATCGGGAAGTACATGCCGGAGCCGCCGGGGCCGCCCGGGTTGAACACGAGGGCGCCCTGCCGCTTGACGGACTTGCCGCGCCGCGGTTCGGCCCGCTCGGTGGCCTTGGTGCGGCTGACGGTCAGTCTGATCTGCTTGCCGCTCGGGTCCGCGTAGTCCAGCGGCACGGTGACCGTGGCGCACTTGACCGAGGGTGGCAGGCCCTCGGCCTTCGGGCAGGCGGCGAAGCGCAGACCGGCGGCCTGCGCGCGCTGGGCCGCGATCTGGGCGCCCTGCGTCTCCGGGTACGGGGTGGTGTCGGCCGCGGACGCGCTTCCCGTGGGGGCGGCGACGAGTGCGGTCAGGACCAAGGATCCGGCGGTTCCGTAGAGGGCGGCTGCTGCTCTCATCGCTCTTCATCCCTTCATTCGGCCGTGCGTTGCTCGAACAAAAGGGATGATTCGTTTGGTAATGGGCGAAGTAAAGCACCGCCCCGCCGGTGTCGGGCGTGTCGGGCTCAATGACTCCGATGCGCCGTGTCCCGGTGCGCGAAGGCCGCGCGGAGTTCCGGGTCGGACAGGGCGCGGGTGCCGCGTACGGCGACGGCGGTGAGGTCGGAGCCGCCGCGCGCGGGCAGCGCGCTCAGCAGGAGCTGGCCCGCGGGCGAGGCCCAGCGCGGGTAGGGGTGGATCTCGAAGCGGGCGACGGCCAGGCAGCCCGCGTTCAGGGCGAGGGCGAGCGCGAACCAGAGCGCGACGTGCGCCTCTCCGTGCGGTTCCTGGTCCGGCATCAGCAGTGCGACGGCGCCGAGCGCGATCACCGCGGCTGCGGCCGTCCGCACCTGCCTGACCGCTCCCGCGACCCCCGACCAGGTGCCCTCCGGGAGGGCGAGGCCCGCCGTGACGAGGCGGTCGGCGAGGGCGCGCATCGCGTCGGTGCCGGCCGCCGCGCGACGTACCGGCGCTATTGGTGACTGCCCGTCCGGACCTATCGCGCCGAGCACGGACCGCTCCATGTCGTCGCCGCCCACCGGGTCGACGACGGTCGCCCAGCCGGTGTGCGCGAGCAGCAGGCGCCGGGCGCGGGCCATCGACACCAGGGTGAGGTCGGTGACGCGGGCGGGCCCGCCGGAGAGGAACGCGGCTTCGTAGAGCGTCAGTTCATGGCCTTGCCCCGGGGCCGCGCCGGGCCGGGCGGCGCGGTACGCGGTGAGGCAGAGCCGGGCGCAGGACAGGCCCGACACGACCCAGGCCACGAGAAGGAGCGGAAGCCAGAACATGCCGGTGTTCTATGCGAGGGGGTGAGGGCGGCGCCACGGGTTATTCAGCATGCGGACGCGGGGTCGCGGGTACGTAACGTTCCGCTTTGCTACGGGGCTTCTCCTTGCCGCTGTCGTCGCGCCCCTTGTCCTCCTTCGGCTTGGGGCGCGAGGCAGGCGGGGGCAGGGAGAAGGTGGGGGAGGGGGAGACCGGGGTCGCCGGAGCCGGGGACTCGGTCGGTCCCGGCGGGGCGGGGGAGCGGGTCACCGGGACGGGGCCCGCCGATGCCGCGTCGCGCGCCAGGTCGTCGAAGTCGACCAGGCCCGTGCCCTCGAGGACCGTGATGTGGTCGAGGACCGTGGTGTTCGCGTCGTCCGCGAGCGCGCGCACCAGCGAGTTGCGGGTGGTCGCGCGGACCTCGGCGACCACCGAGAAGACCTTGCCGTGGGCTGCGCGCAGGATGTTGGCGAACTTCTCGTCGTACGCGCCGCCGTTCGCGTCGCTCATCTCGTCGAGCCAGCCACGCTGCTGCGCGGTCGGCTGGTTGGGCAGTTCCATGTTGAGCCGCGTCGCCACCTCGCGTACGCGTGCGTCCAGGAACGTATGACCCTCGACGAGGTGCTCGCCCGCCGTCTGCACGGCCTTGGTGGTGCCGCGCGCCTCGGCCTGCTGTCCTGCGGGAAGCTCCCACAGGCCCGCGAGCCGCACCTTGGTGATGAAGTCCCGGTCGAGCGCGGAGAGCGGGCCGAACTCCGTCGACACGGTGTCCGCGTCGAGGATGTCCTGGCCGGTGCCCGACCTGTCCTCGTACGACCAGACGGGAAAGAGCAGCGCGGCCAGCGTCGCGACGAGCCCCGCGACGATGAGGCCGGTGCCGTTGATGGATCGCATGACGCCTCCTGTTGCGGCACCGCACGTTAGTGCGCCCCAGAGAGGGACCTGCGCCATACGCCGAGGAGTACGTCAACTGCCGTAGGGGTAAGGGGCATCGGATGCGGGCTCTCGCCCTGGAGGCCGGCGCGCGGGTGGCCGCCTAGGAGCTGCCCCCTCCGCCACCCCCGCAGCCGCCGCCCCCTCCACCCCCGCAGGACGACGAGCCGCCGCCTCCGCAGCCGCCCCCCGAGCTTCCGCAGCTCGCGCCGCCGCAGGTTGAGCTGCTTCCCGTGCCTCCGCACCATGCGATGGTGCCCGAGCCGGAGCTCGCGTACGACGAGGATGTTGCTGCCGTGCGGCCGGGGCGGACGCGGTGCGCGGCCTGGAGCTGTGCGCGCAGGTCGGGGTCGAGGACGCCGACCAGGCCTTCGACGGCCACGCGGTAGGCCGCGCCCGGCGCGAGCGCTCCCGCGGCGCGGTACTCCGCGAGAGCGTTCCGCCCCGTGGCGGTCACCCGCGTGCGGGTGAAGCGGCCGCAGAGCAGGCCGACCAGGGCGCCGAGCAACCAGGCCACGATCAGCAGGATCGTCGCCGCGCTCACGGGGTCCCAGGAGGGGCCGTCGCCGTCCTCGACGGCGATGACGCCGATGACGAGGAAGAACCCGGCGAAGCTCAGGGCGTGGTGCCGGTTCTTGCGGCGCCGCAGGCGGTCGACGGCCTCGGGGCGCACCAGCAGCCCGCGCCGGGCCAGCGTGTCGCCGATCGCCTGCACGGCGGGGCTGCGCATCACGCCGATGCGCAGCCAGTGCAGCGCACCGCTCGGCGCCGCCTCGTGCGCCTGGAGCACCGCACCCTCCACCGGGTTGCGGACCTCGGTCGACTGGAGCGCGACGACGCCGGGGAACGCGACCACCAGGCGCCCGTCCTCGTGCATGGCCGCTATCACGGCGTCGGCGACCCGGCCGGGTCCACCGCCCAGGAACGCGGCCTCCAGGGGGTCGAACACCGCGCCGTGCCGGGCGTCGGACTGCGGCGGCGCGGCCTGCCGTATGCGGGAGACGCCGACGAGGAGAGCGGCCGAGGAGGCTGCGACCAGTAGGGCGAAGGCGAGGGACAGGATCTCCATGGCTGCCGGCCCTCCTAGCCCCGGCGGAGCGCGAACCGCGCCGCCCGCAGCCACCGGGTGACGGGCCGCGCGTCCAGCGGCACGGGCCCGGACCGGTCGAGCCACCACCGGGTCAGCCTGCCCCGCGCCTCCGCGTTCTCGGGCAGCCCGGCGAGCAGCAGCCGCTCGGCGAAGTCCAGGGCGTCACGCCGGTAGCCGCCGGGCATCGGCCGCGCCTGCGCGTACGCGAAGAACTCCGCGCGATAGCGCGCGCCGAGGATCTCCGGCAGCTCGGGCGCCACCTTCGCCACGACGTCCGCCCGCTTGCCGGTCAACGCCCGGCTCTGCACGGCCAGCCGGGCCCGGTCGAAGCCCTCGGGCGCGGGCGTCTTGGCCACCAGGGCGGAAAGGAGCGCGGTCTGCGCGAGGGCGAGCCGCTGACGGGCGGGGGCGGACGCCGTGGTCGCGTCGGGCCCACCGGCCTCGTCCCGCGCCGTGCCCCCAGCGCACTCACCGGATGCGGGCGCCTTCGTCCGCACCCTCTCCCGTATCGCCTCCAGCTCCCGCTCCAGCTCCTTCGGCGCCGGGAAGTTCTCGTCCCGTTCCAGCAGGACACCCGGCGGACTCACCCGGGACGCCAGGTCCGACAGGATCGCCAGGACCGGCTCGGGCACCGGGTGGGCGTGGCTGTCGTGCCAGACGCCGTCCCGCTCGAAGCCGCCCGCGACATGGACGTACGCGATGGCCTCGACCGGCAGTTCGTCCAGCGCCTTCGACGGGTCCTCGCCGCGGTTGACGTGGTTCGTGTGGAGGTTGGCCACGTCGATGAGGAGACGTACGCCGGTGCGCTCGACGAGTTCGTACAGGAACTGCCCCTCCGTCATCTCCTCGCCGGGCCAGGAGATCAGCGCCGCGATGTTCTCCACGGCGAGCGGCACCGGCAGCGCGTCCTGCGCGATGCGCACGTTCTCGCACAACACGTCGAGGGCGTCACGGGTGCGCGGCACGGGAAGCAGGTGGCCCGCCTCCAGCGGCTGCGAGGCCGTCAGCGGGCCCCCGGCCCGTACGAACGCGATGTGCTCGGTGACCAGCGGTGAGCCGAGCACCTGCGCCCGCTCGGCGAGCGCGGCGAGGCGCGTCTCGTCGGGGCGGTCGGCGCCGCCGAGGCCGAGCGAGACGCCGTGCGGCACCACCGTGACCCCGCGTTCCCGCAGCCGCAGGAGGGAATCGGGCAGGTGCCCGGGGCACAGGTTCTCCGACACGGCCTCGACCCAGTCGATGCCGGGCATCCCTTCCACGGCGTCCGCTATCTCCGGACGCCACCCGATTCCGGTCCCCAGATGTTTCATGATCCCCCTCCTCCGCCAAGACCCCGCGTCGCGCCCGTGTCTTGTGAACGTGTGCAGGAGTCATGGCCCCGGCCGAAGCGGCCGAACCCCTGAGGAGGGACGTTCAGAGCTACATTTGAGGTTCCGGCCGGTTGGTGTTGACCTCGCCGGGCGGCGCGGGCGAGGGCCGTGACGTCGTCGACACATCGCCGGTCGGACCGGCCGGCGGGGGCACCGGGGGGACACCGGAGGGCGGCGGAGGGCCGCTGGGGCTGGCCGTCGCGGTCGCCGCGCCGCCGTTGGCGATGTCGTCGAAGTCGACGAGGCCGGTCGCCTCCAGCATCGTGATGTGGTCGAGGACCGTCTGGTTGGAGTCGCTGGCCAGCTGCCGTATGAGGGTGTTGCGGGTGCTGTCCCGCACCTGCGCGATCACGCTGAACACCTTGCCGTGCGCGACCCGCAGCAGATTCGCGAACTTCCGCTGGTACTCCATCCCTTCGGCCTCGGTCAACTCCTGGAGCCAGCCCTGCTGTTGGGCGGTGGGCTGGTTCGGAAGCTCCACGCCGAGCTGCGCCGCGACCGCGCGGGCCCGCTTGTCGAGGTCCGTGTGGCCGACGATCAGGTGGTCGCCCGCCTCCTTGATCGCCTCGGTCGGCGCGCGCTCGACGGCCTGCTGACCGGCAGGGAGTTCCCACAGGCCGGCGAGCCGTACCTTCACCAGCAGATCCCGGTCGGCCGCCGAGAGCGGACCCCACTGGGTGGCCACCGAACCGGCGGCCAGATTGGCGGGCCCCGTGCCCGAACGGTCCGCGTAGGACCACATGGGGAACGCGAGCGCGCCCAGTGTGACCACGAGTGCCGCGATGATCAGAGCCGTGCCGTTGATGCGCCGCAATGTGCCGTGCCTTCCTGCCCGTCGACCTGCCCGTCAACCTGCCGTGAGGCAAGCTACTTCCTGGTACCAGGGGATACGGAAGATGCGTGCGTGATGTTCAACGCTTTGCCAGGTCGTCGTGTGACGTGGGCGACCTTCCCAGGAGCGCCAGCATCTCCTCCAGCGGCGAGGCATCCTCCGGCGTCGGCAGGGCGGGCGCGAACGCCGCGCCCGGCCCACGGAGTTCGGGATCCTTGGGCACCCGGCGGGCGATGTCGAGCGCGGCATCGACGACCGGCCCCGGCAGTTCGAGGCCGACGCCGACGGTCGTCGCCACGTCCCAGGAGTGCACCACGTAATCCAGGAGATGGAAGCCGACGGCAATCCGTCCCGTGAACGTCCCGCCGATCTCGGGCAGCGTGAACCCCCGCTCCATGACGCCCTCTTCAACGAACGCGGCCAGCACGTGGCGCACCGCTTCCTCGTACACCTTGACCGGGTCGCGTCCGAGATCCGGCGCGATCCAGTACGTACGGTCGTCGCCCGATCCGCGAGCCGCCGCCGCGAACCCGTGATGCTGAGCGGCCATGTGCGCCACCAGGTCGCGCAGCGTCCAGCCGGCGCAGGGGGAGGGGCGCTCCCAGTCGGTGTCGCGGGCCGCGCGCAGGACGCGAAGGGATTCCTGGAGGGCGGTGCGGTCGAGTGCGATGAGGTCCGTCATTGCGGTGTCACTCGCTTTCCGTGGCGTGAACGGCGGTGGGTGGCGCGGAAGTTGACCCGATGGGGTCCGGGCCGGTGAGCAAGGAGTGCGCGGCGGCCCAGACACCGTCGGGATCGAAGCGGTCCACCGCCCAGGCGGTGGCGCGCATCTCACCCCGGTCCCGGTGCGCGCGGACGATCCGTACGTGGTCGGGGCGTCCGACGAACGCGTACAGCGACCGCTCGTCGGCCCAGACCGAGACGGAACCCGAGCGCTTGCGCCACGGGTCGGCCCAGAGCCACATGCCGACGGCACCGGGCGTACGAGGCCAGCTCCGGCGCAGCCGCAGCCCCGACAGGGCGATGGGGAGGGTCTGGGAGTGACGGCGGGCGGTGAACTCCGTGACGCTCACCAGGACGTGGTCCTGCGTGGCTGCCTCGGGGCCGGGCTGCCAGGGCGAGCGGGAGATGGATCGCGGGATCAGTGAAGGCATGCGACGAGCGTAAATCTAAACGAACGGTCGTGCTACTTGTTTGGCGAGGCCGGCTGGTCTCCGGAGGGCGGGAATCAGGGGAGTTGGGGCACCTGCGACGGATTTGTCGCCGTTGCGCGCAGCCGTGCCGTGATGGCGACGGCCGCCCTGCGGTAGGCGCCCGGCTCGTCGTGCAGCACCGAGTGCGCGTTCGCCGTCTCCATCAGGGCGATGAGCTCGAAGGCGAGCTGGGGGACGTCGGTGTCCGGGAGCAGCTCGCCGGTGTCGCGCGCCTCGGCGACGCAGCGCTCCACCTGGCCGGTCCAGTCACGGTTGGCGCGGACCAGCGCGTCGTGCACGGCGCCCTCGCGGGCGTCGAACTCCGCGATCACCCCGTAGAAGAAGCAGCCACCGGGAAAGACCCGCTGCTCCGAGTAGTCGAGCCAGCGCGCGCACAGCTGCCGTACGCGGTCGAGGCCGGGCGGCGACTGCGTGGCCGGTTCCACCACGGCGTCCAGGAAGATGCGGCCCGCCGCGCGTACGGTCGCGAGCTGCAGTTCCTCCTTGGAGCCGAAGAGCGCGAAGACCCCGCTCTTGCTGAGCTTCAGCTCGGTGGCGAGACGACCGACGGACAGCGCGTCCAGGCCCTCGACCGAGGCGATGTCGACCGTACGGCGCAGGACGAGACGCCGGGTCTGATTGCCGCGCTCGACGCGCCCGTCCAGCTTGGCACTCGCCGCGCCCGCGCCCACTTCCACGCCCGCGCCGGTTCCGTTCGCGCTCACGTCGAGCTCGCCTGCCATGTGGATCTCCTCAACGCCGTGCCCGGCTCAGCGCAGGGCGGGGTGGTCGGCGACCACGGTGCAGGAGCCGGGGGCGATCTCCGTGAAGCCCGCGTCCCGCACCACCGGCAGACCGCTCGCCACGAGTTCGCTCCAGCGCGAGGCGTCCGGGGTGCGGACGGAGAGCGGGTAACCGGCGTCCCGCCAGGCCACGCGCTCCTCGTCCGACAGCTCCCACCAGGCGAGTTGGGCGCCGTGCCCGGCCTGCGCCATCGCCTTGCCCGCCGACATGTCGACATCGGGGCTCATCCACAGGACCGGCGCGGTCGCGTCCGCGGGCGGCACCGCCTCCGGGTCGTCCAGGTCCGTGCCCGAGACCTGCAGCCGGGCCAGGTCCTTGGGCCAGCCGTCCAACGGCACCGGAGGAAAGACGCGGACCTCCGCCGACTTGCCCGTGACCGTGATGCCGGGCAGCGCCTCGGCCCGCCGCCACTCGGCGCCGCGGGCCCGCCGGACCACCTTGCGGATCCTGGCGTCCTGCCAGTCACGCATGGCCTGCGCCCACTCACCGTCGCCGGTGGACCGCTCGTCGCCGAGCATGACGAGCACCGCGCGGGCAGCGGTCTCCAGGGCGTCCGTACGGTGCGGAGGCTCGGCGCGCTCGATGCGGGCCACCAGCGGCAGTACGTACTGCGGTGCCTCGTCGCGTGTCGTCTTCTCCACGCGGAAGGGGCTGTCCTGGGGGTCTGGGGTGTCCTGCGGCCGGGAGGCCCCGGCGGTCTGGTCGCTGCTCACGCGTCCAGTCTGCCAGGCGGAAGATCGGGCCCGTCAGGGGCTTTGCCCGATGAGCCCGTACCTTGCCACGGTGTCGGACCCCTGCGCGAGGATGGCGGCATGGACAGTGATCTTGTGGGGGTCGTGCTGCGGCTCGACGGGGCGGGGCGGCGCTACGCGGTGGGCGGGCCATGGGTGCTGAGAAGCGTCAGCCTCGGCATACGCGCGGGCACGCTGGTGCGGATCGAGGGCGCGAACGGCACCGGCAAGTCGACCCTGCTGCGGCTGCTCGCCGGGATCGACGCCCCGACCGAGGGCCGCGTCGTCGGCCGGCCGCGCACGGCGTACGTCCCCGAACGCTTCCCCGCGGCACTGCCGTTCACGGCCGTCGGCTACCTCACGCACATGGGCCGCATCCACGGCCTGGCGAAGGGCGCGGCGGCGCGGGGCGCCGAGGAGTGGCTCGAGCGCTTCGGGGCCGGGAGCTACGCCCGTACGCCCCTGTCGGAACTGTCCAAGGGCAGCAGCCAGAAGGTCGCCGTGGCCCAGGCGCTCCTCGCGGGACCGGAGCTGCTCGTCCTCGACGAGGCCTGGACGGGCCTGGACGCGGCGGCCCGCGACGAACTCGACCGGGCCGTCGCCGAGCGGACCGCGGAGGGCGGCGCCGTCGTCTTCGTGGACCACGACCCGCGGCGGCTCTCGGGGGCGGTCGACGTGACGTATGCGGTGATCGGATCGTCGGTGAACGCCCTTACTGCTGGGAGCACTTCACCGGATTCGGCCGCCGAAGGGGCCCCTGCGACCGTGATCGAGGCGCAGGGCCCGCCGGGTGCCGCGCCGCCTTCCCTGCCCGGCACGGTCACCGTCACCGGGCACTCCGCGGAAGGGGCGCTGCGGCTGACGGTGGCGTCGACCCACTCGGACATCGCACTGCGCGCGCTCCTTGCGGCGCGACCGCCGTGGCATGTGGTGTCGGTGGGCCCCGCGCCGGGCCCCGCGTCGGGTCCCTTGGCGGGCGACGCACGTCCCGAGGCGAGCGAGGTGGGGGAGCGATGAACGCCCTGCTCAGCTATCAGTCCACCCTGCTCCTGCGGTCCCAGCGCTGGCTCGCGCCCGTCATCCTGTACGCCGCGTTCCTCGCGGTCGGCGTGCAGAGCGGGCAGCCGATCCTCGACTCCCTCGCGTACGCGGCCGCCGCGCTGCTGCCCGTGGCCGCCTGGCTGGTACGGATCTGCGTCACCAACGAGCCGCCCGCCGCCCGCAGTTGCTCGGCCGCGGCGGCCGGTCCCTGGCGGGCCCAGCTGGCCTGTCTGCTCTCCGCGTTCCTCGCCACGGCTCTGCTCGGCGCCGTCGCCACGCTCGTCGTGGCGGTGATCAGCGACCCGGCGAGCACCGATCACCGGACCGCCGTGAACCGGCTGGCGGCGAGCGGTGCGGGGCTGCTCGCCATGCTCGTGAGCGCGCTCGTGGGCACCGCCATCGGCGCCGTCACGAGTTGGCCGCTGATGCGCTCGCCGGGCCGGGCGATCCCGGTGCTGCTGCTCGCCTCGCTGCTCTCCCTGGTGACCACCGGCTCCCCCGCGAAGGCGGTCATGACCGGGCTCGTCTCCGGGTCGCGGGACGGGGTGGTGCCGGTGCCGATGCTGCCGGTCGCGGGGGCGGCGGCGCTGGCCGCGGCGGCCGTGGGAGCGGCCTGCGGGCTGGCCTCGCGCAGGGGCTGAGTACGCCCGGGTGCCGGGGAGGGGGCGGGGTTCAGCCCGAGCAGGCCGTGCGCTGTGCCTCGTGCCACTCACATACGGGGCACAGCGTCACGCCCTTGTACGTCTCCGGATACTCGGTGGGCTCGCGGCACAGCACGCACTCGGCGAACGGGCCCGCGGCGGGTTCGGCGGGTCCGACGGTGGCGGTGGGCTCGGTGGCGTCGGCGGAGTCGCTGGTGGCGGCGGGCCCGGCGGTGTCGTCCATGCCCGCCAGACTAGAACCCCGGATCCTGGTGCCGCGCGCCCGCCGCCTTGATCTGCTCCGACACCCGCACGAACCGGAAACCGCGCTCGCGCAGCTTCGGGACGATCGTCCGCAGGGCGCGTTCCGTCGCGGGCGCCGCGCTGCGCGTGCAGTGCATGACGACCACCGAGCCGGGGCGCACCCCGTCGAGCACCTGCCGGGCCACGGCGCCGGCGTCCTTCGCGAAGGCGTCGCCGCTCACCACGTCCCACTGGACGGCCGTGACGCCGCCGGGGGCGATGGCGTGCAGCGCCCGCTTGTCGTAGCAGCCGCCGGGGAAGCGGAAGTACGGCACCTGATGCTCGACGCCCGCCTTGCGGAAGGCGGCGAAGGCGCGCTCCACGTCGGCGCGCATGCGGGAGGCGGGCACGGTCGGCAGCCCGTAGCAGCGGTCGGTGAAGGCGTGGTGGCTGTACGAGTGGTTGGCGACCTCGAAGAGCGGATCCCGGCCGATGTCCTTGGCCTGCGCCGGGTACTCCTCGGCCCACCGCCCCGTCATGAAGAACGTCGCGGGCACCTTCAGGCGCCGCAGCGTCGACACCAGCTCCGGATTGTCGAACCGCTCACCCGCCGCGGCACGAGGTCCCTGGTCGGCCGTCATGTCGGCGTCGAAGGTCAGGGCGACGGTGGGGGAGCCGGACGCGGGGGTGCGGGGGGCGTTCTTGAAGACGGGGGTGAGGCCGGCGGGGCCGGGGGCGAGGGTCGCGGGGCGGGGCGAGGCGCTCGCCTTGGGGCGCTCGGCCTGGTCGCGGCTGCCCGCCGCGGGGTCGGCGCCGCAGGCTGCGAGCGTGGTGAGTGCGAGGGCGCTCAGGACGCAGCCGGCGGTGAGCCTCCGCTGCCTCCGTCCCCGCGTGGCGGGTCTCCTCGCGGTCTGTGTTCGTGCGGTCAGTGTTCGTGAGGTCAGTGTTCGGGTCAGTGTTCGTGTCAGGGTGATCATCCGGCGAACGTATCGACATAAAAAGGATGAAATGGTGAAGTGCGGCCTGTACCGCCCCGCGCCACCCCGGACGGCCGAACCACCGCACCCGCTTCTCGCGCACAGGCACCCGCGCGCCTAATTCCGTTGGCGGCGGCTCCCGTGGCCGTAAGGGTGGACGAGCAACAGGGGCCGCGACCCGGTGGCCTCACCCTGTCTCGCCGAGAACGAAGGGCCCCACCCATGCGCTCGACCCTCTTCAACGTCGCCTTCGACTGCGCCGACGCGTACGAACTCGCCCAGTTCTGGAGCAAGGTGGTGGGCCACCCGCTCAACGACGACGACCGCCCCGGTGAATCGACGGCGGCCATCGCCCTGCCCACCGGCCTCCACCTCTACTTCGCCCAGGTCGCCGAGCCCAAGACCCAGAAGAACCGCGTCCACCTCTGCCTCCAGCCCGACAGCCCCCGTGACGCGGAGGTGGAACGGCTCCTCGCGGTGGGTGCGACGGTGGCGGCGGACCGCCGCAATCCCGACGGCACCGGCTGGGTGGTCTTCACCGACCCCGAGGGCAACGAGTTCTGCGTGCTGCGCAGTGCGGCGGAGCGCGCGGCGGGCGCGGCGGGGCAGGTGGTCGAGTCCGGCGGCTGTGACCGGGGTGCCGCCGCCATCACTCCCTGACCCGGGAGCCGGGCCGCGCCCATTTTGAAGCGATCGATTCAGAATGTGCTAGCGTCCTGATCGTCGATTTTGGAGCGAGCGCTCCAAAAGGTGAATCGCGATCAGGAGGAGCAGTAATGCCGCCTGCGGTGTACATGGTTGGGCTCGGCATCTTCACCCAAGGGACCTCGGAGTTCATGCTCTCGGGCCTCCTGCCGGGCATGGCCGCCGACCTCGGGGTGTCGATCCCGGACGCGGGGCTGCTGATCTCCGCCTTCGCGATCGGCATGGTCGTCGGCGCACCGCTGCTCGCCGTGGCCACCCTGAGCTGGCCCCGGCGGACCGCCCTGGTCTCGCTCCAGGCGGCGTTCGTCGTCGCCCACGTGATCGGCGCGCTCGCGCCCGGCTACGGGGTCCTCTTCGTCACGCGGGTGGTCAGCGCCCTCGCGTACGCGGGGTACTGGGGCGTGGCCGTGGCCACCGCGGTCGCCCTCGTGCCGCCCGCGGCCAAGGGCAGGGCGGTCGCCGTGGTGGCGGGCGGCCTGACGCTGGCCACGGTCGTCGGCGTGCCGGCCGGCACCCTGCTGAGCCAGTACTCCAGCTGGCGTGCCGCGTTCTGGGCGGTGGCCGCCGCCACGCTGGTGAGCCTCGTCTGCACGCTGCTCGTCGTCCCCGGCGGCCGGTCCGAGGCCGGGCGTACGTCGGTGAAGGCGGAGCTGCGCGGTATGGCGCGACCCCAGCTCTGGCTCTCGTACGCCGTCACGGCCTTCGCCTTCGGCGCGGTCATCGTCACCTTCAGCTATCTCGCCCCGCTGCTGATCGACGTGAGCGGAGTGCCCGAAGGGTGGGTGCCGGCGGTCCTCGCGCTGTTCGGCGTCGGAGGGATGGTGGGCCTCGCCATCGGTGGACGCACGGCCGAAGCTCGCCCCTTGCGGACCCTCGGTCTGGGGCTCGGGGCGCTCGCCGTGTTCTCCGCGGTGCTCGCGCTGACGGCCGGTTCCGTGGTCGTCGTGATCGTGCTGGTGTTCCTCCTCGGTCTCGTCGGCTACGTCACCAACCCCGCCCTGCAGTCACGGGTGTTCACGCTCGCCCCGGCCGCCCCGACGCTGGTCGGCGCCACCAACACGGCCGCGTTCAACGTCGGCAACACCCTCGCCCCGCTCCTCGGCGGCCTGACCATCGATGCCGGCTTCGGCTACGCCTCGGTGGCCTGGGTCGGCGCGGCGCTCGCCACGGCCGGGACGGTTGCCGTGCTCTGGGCCTGGCGGCTGGAGCGGTCGGAGCGGGCCGCCGTGACGGAGCCGATGGAACGTACGCGGGTCCCCATGACACAAGCCCGATGAGAGAGACGAGTCAACACATGACGTACACCCCCGCGACCCCCGGTCACCCCCGCACCCGCGTCACCGCCGACCCCGACTGGTACGCCTCCGCCGGGATATCGCTCGGCATCCGCGTGGGCGATCTCGTCTTCGCCTCGGGGCAGGCGCCGGTCGACGGACGCGGCGTCACGGTGGGTGCCGGAGATTTCGAGGCCCAGGCCCGCAGGGCGCTGACCAATCTGGCCACCGTCCTCACGAACGCCGGGTCCGGTCTCGACAAGGCCGTGAAGATCACGGTCTTCGTCACCGACATCGCCCACCAGGACATCTTCGCGGCTCTCCGCGCGCAGTTCTACGTGCCGCCGTTCCCGGCGGAGTCCTTCGTCCAGGTCGCCGCGCTCGCCGATCCGGAGTGGCTGATCGAGATCGAGGGCATCGGCGCCCTCACATGACGGGAATCGGCGGGCGCGTTATTTTGTACGTGTGTTCCAAAACCCGTACTGTGGGGTTCATGGCCAGGCCACGAGAGTTTGACGAGGACCGCGTCGTCGCCGCGGCCATGGACACCTTCTGGCGTCACGGCTACGAGGGCACCTCGACCCGCGCGCTCTGTGACAGCACCGGCCTCGGCCCCTCCAGCCTCTACAACACCTTCGGCGGCAAGCGTCAGCTCTATCTGCGCGCACTGCGGCGCTACCACGAGACGAGCACCGCCGAGCAGGTCGCGATCCTGCGGGGCGAAGGCACGGCCAAGGAGCGGCTGCGGGACATGATGGTCCACGCCCTGGACGCCGATCTCGACGCGGCGGACGGCCGCGGCTGCTTCGCGATCAATGCGGCCGTCGAGATCGGCGGGCTCGACCCGGAGGTCAAAGACGCGGTGCGGCGCAACTTCGACCTGGTGGAGGAGGAGTTGCGCGCCGTCGTGACGGCCGGTCGGCGCACGGGCGAGCTCCGGTCGACGGCCGACGCGCGGACCGTCGCCCGCCGGGTGCAGAGCACGTACTACGGCCTGCGCGTCCTCGCCCGCGTACAGGACGACCGGCAGGCGCTGCTCGACACGGTGGAGAGCGCGCTCGCCGACCTGTGAACACCAGGTAGGCCCCCGGTCGTTCGCGTCCTGGTGGGACGCACAGAATCATCGCTCTCCGGGCGCGCGTTCTTTGTTCACGTGACGTATCCCCAGAAGTAATCACGGCTGATTGGATGTGCGGCGCCCCATCAGATGCACGTCCCCAACAACCCCCCACCATCAGGAGATTCAGTGCCGCACCCAGCGCTGCGCAGGACTCACGCCGCCGCGATCACCACCGTGCTCGCCGCGGCCACGCTCACCGCCGTCGCGCCGGTCGCGACCGCCGCCGACGCACCTGCCGCCTCCGTCGACACTCCCGCACTCAAAGTGCTCTCGTACAACGCGTTCCTGTTCAGCAAGACCCTCTACCCGAACTGGGGTCAGGACCACCGCGCCAAGGCCATACCGGCCGCGGACTTCTTCCAGGGCAAGGACGTCGTCGTCCTTCAGGAGGCGTTCGACAACTCCTCGTCCGACGCGCTGAAGGCCAACGCCGCGGACCGCTACCCGCATCAGACCCCCGTCATGGGCCGCAGCAAGACCGGCTGGGACGCCACCGGGGGCGCGTACTCGTCGGTCACCCCGGAGGACGGCGGAGTGACCGTCCTCAGCAAGTGGCCCATCGTGCGCAAGGAGCAGTACGTCTACAAGGACGCCTGCGGCTCCGACTCGTACTCCAACAAGGGCTTCGTCTATGCCCAGTTGAACGTCGACGGCACGAAGGTGCACGTCGTCGGCACCCACGCCCAGTCCACCGACCCGGGCTGCGGTTCCGGCGAGGCGGCCGCGACGCGCGCCCTGCAGTTCAAGGAGATGGACGCCTTCCTGGCCGGGAAGAACATCCCGGCAGGTGAACAGGTCATCGTGGCGGGCGACTTGAACGTCGACTCACACAGCGGCGAGTACGCCTCGATGCTCGCCGACGGCAACTTCGCCCCCGCCGACGGCCGCGGCGGCCACCCGTACTCCTTCGACACCCAGGACAACTCCATCGCGTCCGAGCGCTACCCGGACGACCCCCGCGAGGACCTGGACTACGTCCTGCACCGCAAGGGCCACGCCCGCCCCGCCACCTGGCGCAACGAGGTGGTCAAGGAGCAGAGCGCGCCCTGGACGGTGTCCAGTTGGGGCAAGCGGTACACGTACACCAACCTGTCCGACCACTACCCGCTGATCGGTTCCTAGCGCCGGGGGCGCGGGGTGCGGGGTGCGCGGCGGCAAACCACCGCGCACCCCCGTCAGGCCCCTTGAGGACCCTTGAGGACCCGTCAGGTCCGGTGCCACGGCCCCGTGATGGCGAATGTGGTGCCAGGGTTGTAGCAGTTGACGAACATCGTGTCGCGGTCCGGCGAGAACGAGACGCCCGCGAACTCGCCCCACTCGGGCTCCTCAGGGGTGCCGATGTTCTGCCGGCCGCGGGCCATCGCGTACACCTCGCCCCGGCGCGTCACGCCGTACACGTGCTGTGCGCCGCCGCCGTCCTCGGCCACCATCAGGCCGCCGCTGGGTGCGAGGCAGATGTTGTCGGGGGACTCGCCGGGCAGCTGGATGTCGGTGCTCGGGCCGAAGACGATCACCAGGGTGAGGCGGCGCTTCGACGGTTCGTAGCGCCAGATCTGCCCGAAGTGGTCGGCTGCCGAGCCTTCCGCGCTGTGCGCGAAGGACGACACGAAGTAGACGGAGCTGCCGCCCCAGTAGCAGCCCTCCAGCTTCTGCGCGTGCGTGATGCCCTTGGGCCCGAAGTCCTGGAGGCGGATGGGGGTCTGGACGGCGAGCGGGTCAGGTACGTCGACCCATTCGATGCCGTCGAAGGACGCGCCCGTCTCCTGGATCGCGGACAGGTCGGGCACGCCGGGCACGCGCATGGCCTGGAGCTTGCCGCCCGCGCGGAGCGAACCGCGGCCGCCCTCGGGCTTCTTGGGCAGGAAGCGGTAGAAGAGGCCGAAGGGCTTCTGGAAGGCGTCCTCGGTCTCGTAGACGACGCCCCGCCGGGGATCGACGGCGATCGCCTCGTGCTGGAAGCGGCCCATCGCGGTGAGCGGCACGGCTCCGGTGCGGTGCGGGTCGACGGGGTCGACCTCGAAGATGAAGCCGTGGTCCTTGGTGTAGCCGTTCGTGCCCGCCTTGTCCTCGGTCTCCTCGCAGGTGAGCCAGGTGCCCCAAGGGGTGGGCCCGCCCGCGCAGTTGACCGCGGTGCCGGCGATGGCGACGCGCTCGCTCAGGACGTTGTTGTGGCGGTCGAGCGCGAGCGCCGTACAGCCGCCCTTGCCCATCGGGTCGTAGGTGAGGCCCTTGACCGTGGGCACGGGGGTTCTTCCGTTGTGGCGGTTCTCGTGGTTGCGGACGAGATGCACGCCCCCGCGCTTGCCGCGGAACGCGTCCATGCCGTCGAAGTTGCTCGGCACCTTGCCCTCACCGGAGGGCAGGTCGCCGCCCTCCCGCGAGAGGACCTTGTAGCGGAAACCTTTCGGCAGATCGAGCAGCCCCGCGGGGTCGGGCACCAGCGGCCCGTACCCTGCCTTGCCCTGCGCGGCGGCGCTCCCCGCGAAAAGTTCCGTGAGGGCGCCGGTGAAGGCGATTCCCGCACCCACCGCACCGGTACGGGCTAGCACCTGACGTCGTGTCGTGGACATAAAAGGTCGACCTCCTGCTGGCGGACAGGAACATGACCGGATGTGTGTACCACGCGCCTAGGCGTGCGGGAACCACGCGCGTAGCGGTGAGTCGCTACGGCTTTACGAGGCTCTTCGCGTCCCGCGCCAGTGCGGTGAGCCGCGAGATCGCCCGGAAGTACTTCTTCCGGTAGCCGCCGTTCAGCATCTCCTCGCTGAACAGCTGGTCGAAGGGCACACCCGAGGCGAGCACCGGGACCTCGCGGTCGTACAGGCGGTCGGCGAGCACGACCAGGCGCAGGGCGGTCGACTGGTCAGGGACGGGCGTCACGTCGGTGAGGCAGACGGCCCGGAGGTCGTCGGTGAGCGCCCCGTACCGGCTGGGGTGCACGCGTGCGAGGTGGTCGAGCAGCTGCGGGAAGTCGTCGAGGCTCGCGCCCTCGGTCGCGTACGCGGCCTTCGTGACCTGTGCCTCCGAGTATGGAGCGGGAGCTTCCGGAAGGCCCCGGTGGCGGTAGTCCTCGCCGTCGATGCGCAGCGACTTGAAGTGGGTGGCGAGGCCCTGGATCTCGCGCAGGAAGTCGGCGGACGCGAACCTTCCCTCGCCCAGCTTGCCCGGCAGCGTGTTCGAGGTGGCGGCGAGCGCCACGCCCTCGTCGACGAGCCGCGCGAGCAGCGAGGAGACGAGCACCGTGTCGCCCGGGTCGTCGAGCTCGAACTCGTCGATGCAGAGCAGCCGGTGGCCGCTGAGGGTGCGCACGGTCTGCTGGAAGCCGAGGGCGCCCACCAGGTTCGTCAGCTCGACGAAGGTGCCGAACGCCTTCTGCTCGGGCGCGGCGGGCGTCGCGTGCCAGAGGGAGGCGAGGAGGTGGGTCTTGCCCACGCCGTAGCCACCGTCCAGGTAGACGCCGCGGGGGCCGGTGGGCGCCGCGGGCTTGGCGCGGCCGAACCAGCGCTTCTTGCCCGCGCCGGAGGCGTGCGCCCCGCCGAGCCCGGCCGCGAAGCCGCTCAGGACCCGCACGGCCTCGGTCTGGCTCGGCTGGTTCGGGTCCGGGATGTACGTATCGAAGCGGACGGAGTCGAAGCGCGGCGGCGGCACCATCTCGGCGACCAGGCGGTCGGCGGGGACATGGGGCTCGCGGGCGCACAGCGACAGGGGAGCCGCTTCGGCTATGGGGCTCTGCCCGGGGGCGGCGGTGGAGGACGACACGGTTCCTAACTCTAAGCGCCGTGCAAGACTGCTGGACATGCGACGCCTGTTCCCTGTGACCGACCAGACAGACGAAACATCAGTACGAGAGTGGGGACTGGGGGAGCTGGCCGACGCGTACGCCTACCCCCCGGACGCGACCTCCTGGCTGCGCGCCAACATGGTGTCCACGCTGGACGGGGCGGCCCAGCACGACGGCCGCTCGCACCCCATCTCGAACGACACGGACATGCGGATCTTCGGCACCCTGCGTGCGGTCGCCGATGTCGTGGTCGTCGGTGCCGAAACGGTCCGCCAGGAGGGTTACCGACCGGCACGCGCGCGTGAGGCCTTCGCGGAGCGCAGGGCGGCGGCCGGACAGTCGGTGGCGCCCGCGATCGCCGTCGTCAGCGCGAGCCTCGACCTGGATTTCAGCCTTCCGCTTTTCACCTCGCCGCTGGTGCCCACGCTCGTGGTGACCGGTGCCGCCGCGCCCGCCGACCGGGTCGCCGCGGCCGAGAAGGCGGGCGCCGTGGTGGTGGTCGCGGGGGAGGGGACCGCGGTCGAGCCGGAGCGGGTCGCGCCCGCCCTGGCCGGGCGTGGCCTGACCCGGCTGCTCACGGAGGGCGGGCCCCGGCTGCTCGGGCAGTTCGTGGCGGCGGGAGCCCTGGACGAGCTCTGTCTGACGGTGTCTCCGATGCTCACCGCGGGGGACGCGCAGCGGATCGCCTGGGGGTCGGCGCTGGCGGTGCCGGAACGATTCGCCCTGGCTTCCGTACTGGAGGAGGCCGGGTTCCTCTTCACCCGATACCGTCGAACCTGACAATCAGCGGAATCGGCCGTTCCGTTTCGCTTCCGCTGGGCACACTAAAAGTCGCAGACCCCGTGCGGCCACGGGGCAGGATGGTTTCCGCAGGGGCCTGCCGAGACAGACACTCGGCGGCCCACGGATGAGAAGGGCGCCTGTCGTGTTCAGAAGCGTATTGATGATCGAGAAGGCCCTGACGTCTGCCGACGTGGAGTTCGTCACCACCTTGCACGGCGACGAGACGGTCAGCTTCCGGGTGCTGCTCCAGCCCCGCGGCGACCAGGCGGACCGCCTCCTCCGGGCCATCGACGACGTGGCCCTGGGTGAGCTCGACGAGGCGGCGAAGGAAGGCGACGTGCCCGAGGGGCAGGACGCCACGGCCCCCGCGCGGAAGGCCCTGGAGGTCTCCCTGACGGCGCTGCGCGCGGCGGGCTGCGAGGCATCGGGCCGGCTGATCGAGGACCACCCGCTCGACGCGCTCAAGCAGCTGGTCGACGAGTCGGACGCGGACGAGGTCATCGTGCTGACCGACCCGCACTACGTGGAGGAGTTCTTCCACCGGGACTGGGCCTCGCGGGCGCGGCACAAGGTGGGCGTACCGGTCCTGAAGCTGTTCTCGCACGCGAAGGACTGAGCCAGGCGGCGTCCGGCGGCGTCCGGCAGGGGGCAGCCGGGGCTCAGGTGTGCCCGGTGTCCGCCCGAGGCAATAGTCTGGGCCCTGCTCGGCTGTGCGTACCCTGCTCAGCCGCTCATCTGCCGTAACTCTTGGATCTTGGGGAGACACACGTATGGCACCCGGCCTGCCCACCGCCATGGACCGACCGCACTTCATCGGCATCGGCGGCGCCGGAATGTCGGGCATCGCCAAGATCCTGGCCCAGCGCGGGGCCAAGGTCGCAGGCAGCGACGCGCGGGAGTCGGCCACGGCCGAGGCCCTGCGGACCCTGGGCGCCACGGTCCACATCGGCCACGACGCCGCGCACCTCGCGTCCGACGCCACCTGCGTCGTCGTCTCCTCCGCGATCCGTGCCGACAACCCCGAGCTGGCCCGCGCCACGGAGCTCGGCATTCCGGTCGTCCACCGCTCGGACGCGCTCGCCTCCCTCATGGAGGGCCTGCGCCCGATCGCGGTGGCCGGCACGCACGGCAAGACCACGACGACGTCGATGCTCGCCGTCACCCTCTCCACCCTGGGCCTCGACCCGTCGTACGCGATCGGCGGCGACCTGGACGCGCCCGGCTCGAACGCGCTGCACGGCGACGGCGACATCTTCGTGGCCGAGGCGGACGAGAGCGACCGCAGCTTTCACAAGTACGCGCCCGAGGTCGCCATCGTCCTGAACGTGGAGCTCGACCACCACGCCAACTACGCGTCGATGGACGAGATCTACGAGTCCTTCGAGACCTTCGCGGGCAAGATCGTCCCCGGCGGCACGCTGGTGATCGCGGCGGACCAGTCGGGCGCGGCGGAGCTGACGAAGCGCGTCCGCGACGCGGGCGACCTGAAGGTCGTCACGTACGGCGAGTCGGAGGGCTCCGACCTCCGCATCCACAAGATCACCCCGCGAGGCCTGACCAGCGAGGTCACGGTCGTCCTGAACGGCAAGTTCCTGACCTTCACGGTCTCGGTCCCCGGCCGGCACTACGCCCACAACGCGGTGGCCGCCCTGGCCGCGGGCATCGCGCTGGGCATCCCGGCGCACAATCTCGCGTCGGCCATCGGCTCGTACACCGGCGTCAAGCGCCGCCTTCAGCTCAAGGGCGAGGCGAAGGGCGTCCAGGTCATCGACTCGTACGCGCACCACCCCACGGAGATGACCGCGGACCTGGAGGCGATGCGCTCCTCCGCGGGCGACTCGCGCATCCTCGTCCTCTTCCAGCCCCACCTCTTCTCCCGCACGCAGGAGCTCGGCAAGGAGATGGGCCAGGCCCTGGGCCTCGCGGACGCCTCCGTGGTCCTCGACATCTACCCCGCGCGCGAGGACCCGATCCCGGGCATCACCAGCGCCCTGATCATCGACGCGGCGGTCGAGGCCGGCGCCGACGTACGGCCCGTGCACGACAAGGCCGACGCCGCCGCGGTCGTCGCGGGAATGACGAAGCCCGGTGATCTCGTTCTCACCATGGGAGCGGGCGACGTCACGGACCTCGGCCCGCAGATCTTGGCAGAGCTTTCGAAGTAGTTCGAAGCGGTTCGAAGTAAGGGGTTCAGTCTCATGTCGTACGACGTCGAGAAGCCGGACGAGCAGTGGCGCGCGGAGCTCAGCCCCTCGGAGTACGCGGTGCTGCGCCAGGCGGGCACCGAGCCCGCGTTCGTGGGTGAGTACACCGACACCAAGACCAAGGGCGTCTACTCCTGTCGCGCCTGCGGCGCGGAGCTGTTCACCTCGGAGGAGAAGTTCGAGTCGCACTGCGGCTGGCCGAGCTTCTTCGACCCCAAGGACACGGACGCGGTCGAACTCCTCCAGGACTCCTCGCACGGCATGGTCCGCACGGAGGTCCGCTGCGCCCGCTGCGGCTCGCACCTCGGCCACGTATTCGAGGGCGAGGGCTACGCGACCCCGACGGACCAGCGGTACTGCATCAACTCGATCTCCTTGACGCTGGCGCCTGCCGAGGGCTGAGCGGCGGTGCACGTCATCGGGGCCCGGCAGCGGAAGAACGCTGCCGGGCCCCGACGCGTGTCCGGTCGGGAACGCCTCAGAACGTCAGCTTCCAGCTGTTGATGTAGCCCGTGTCCTGTGCTGCAACGTCCTGTGCGCGCAGCTTCCAGGCGCCGTTGGCCGGTTCGCTCGACGCGTTGACCGTGTACGTCGCTATGACGTTGTCCGCCGAGTCGTTGCCGCTGGAGTTCTTCAGGCGGTACGCCGTGCCGTCGGGGGCCAGCAGGTCGACGACCACGTCGCCGCGCCAGGTGTGCCGGATGTCGACGTCCACCTTGAGGGTGGCGGGGGCGTTGCCCGTGCGGCCGGTCACGTTCACCGTCGAGGTCACGGCCGCGCCGTTGTCGGGGATGGCGACGTCAGCGGTGTTCTCGTACGAGTCGCCGGGCGGGGTGGTGGTCCCGGTGCCGAGCGTCCAGATCGCGTGGGCGATGGCGTCGCTGTTGCGGTCGAGGGCGGTGTCGTTGATGTTCGACGTGGTGTCGCACGACGAGTGGTAGCAGCGGTCGAAGGCCTGGCCCGCCGTGCCGCCCCACTTCTGGGCCTGGGCGCTGGACTTCGTGCGGCTCGCGCCGGTGAAGAGGCCGCCGACCGGGATGCCCACGTTCTTGAAGCTGGCGTGGTCGGAACGGCCGTCGCCCTCGGTCTCGATCTCCGTGGGGACGTTCAGGCCCGCGTAGAAGTCCTTGAAGGTCTTCTCGATCGTGGGGTCGTCGTCGTAGACGAAGTAGCCCGGATTCGGGGAGCCGATCATGTCGAAGTTCAGGTAGCCGGCGACCTTCGAACGCTCGCTCGTCGGGAGGTTGTTGACGTAGTGCTTCGAGCCGACCAGGCCCAGCTCCTCCGCGCCCCACCAGGCGAACCGCAGGTGCTTCGTCGGCTGCAACTGGGCGCGTGAGACCGCCAGTGCGGTCTCCAGGACGCCCGCCGAGCCCGAGCCGTTGTCGTTGATGCCGGGGCCCGAGGAGACGCTGTCGAGGTGCGCGCCCGCCATCAGGACCTTGTTCGGGTCGCCGCCCGGCCAGTCCGCGATGAGGTTGTAGCCGGTGGCGCCCGAGGACGTGAACTGCTGCACGGTGGTGGTGAATCCGGCCGCGTCCAGCTTGGCCTTCGCGTAGTCGATGGAGGCCTTGTAGCCGGGGCGCCCGTGGGCGCGGTTGCCGCCGTTGGCCGTGGCGATGGACTGGAACTGGGAGAGGTGCGCCTTGACGTTGGCGAGCGGGATGTCGGGGGCCGCGAGCGTCGGGGACGGGGCTGCCATGGCCGCGGGCGCGGTGGCCGCGATCAGTCCGGCGGCGGCGAGCGTGGCGATGCCCGCGGTGACCCGTCTCAGGGTGCGGGGTATGGCGGGTCTGGAGATCTTCATGTGGGGCTCCGAATTCCGAACAGCGAGGGGGACGGAACGTACTGACGCCCTGCGACGCGGATGCCGCAGGGCGCTGGAGCTGTACTGAGCAGAGGGGTGGGGCGTGTGCGTTGCCTGATATTGAAGCTGGTACGACCCACCGTCAAGAGAGGAAACCGGTCAGATGCCGGTCAGCCAGTTTCGGATATCGGACACCGTGCGGGCCTGCCGCGGCAGGCTTGCCGACTCAGTCCTCTTCCGGTGTCTCCGGACGCAGCAGCGGATGCTTCACTCCCGGGAACACGCGGGCCTTGATCACCGGCTCGGCGTCCGCGCCCTGGACCACCGTCTCGGCGATGCCCCAGGGGCGGCCCGGCAGGGTGACGAGGATGGTGTACGAGGCGGAGCAGCCCATGCAGTCGTAGCGGTCCGCCCAGGTCTCGACCTCGGTGCGGCTGCCGGGGTAGCGGGCCACGTGGCGGTGGCGGGCGTGGCAGCGGTCGCACTTCTCGCCCGGCTCGCAGGTGCCGCCGCAGGGGCACGGCACGTCCAGGGTCTCGGCGGGCTGCCAGCGCTGCGTGACGACGGCCTCGCGGGTGGCGCCCATGTCCTTCATGGCCTTGAGGTTGCGGGCGGCGACGTTGTACGACTCGCCGGTCGACGTCATCCGGTTCCGGATCACGTCCTTGCGTCCGCGGTTCGTCGTCATGCTGGGGCCTCCTGGGGTTCACGCAGCCCACCAGGAGGCCCATGAGATCGGTCCTCCTACGGTACCTTCCGCCGGGCACCGCCCTGGAACGCCTACTCGATGACGAGCTCGACCTCGATGTTGCCGCGGGTGGCCTTGGAGTACGGGCAGTACGCGTGGGTGGCCTCGACCAGCTGCTGCCCGGTCTCGCCCGCCAGGGAGTCCGGCAGCTCGACGCGCATCACGACCGCGAGCCCGAAGCCCGCGTCGTCCTTGCCGATGGAGACCTCGGCGGTCACCGAGACGTCCTTCGTGTCGACCTTCATCTCCCGGGCGACCGCACCCATGGCGCTGGCGAAACAGGCCGCGTACCCGGCGGCGAAGAGCTGCTCGGGGTTGGTGCCCTGTCCGTTGCCGCCGAGGGCCGGGGGCATGGCGAGCGCGAGGTCGATCTGGCCGTCGGAGCTGACGGCGCGGCCCTCGCGGCCATTCGCGGTGGCGACGGCGGTGTACAGCGCGTTCATGGGATGCCTCTTCCATCGGGTCGGCTTGTTCACTCTGCCGCTATGGTTGCACACGATTTAGTTGTGCACAACTGAATCGTGTGCGCGGAGGTATTCTGGAGCCATGACCTCATCGCCTACCGCTGCCGCACCGACCCCGCCCGGACGCGAGCTGCCCGATGTACCCGACGGCGCCGAGCTCCTCCGCCTCGATCACCAGGTCTGCTTCTCGCTGCACGCCGCCTCGCGCGCCTTCGGCGGCGTCTACCGCGACGCCCTCAAGGACCTGGGCCTCACGTATCCCCAGTACCTGGTCATGCTGGTGATCTGGGAACACGGCCCCCAGCCCGTCAAGGCCATCGGCGAGCGGCTGCGCCTCGACTCCGGCACGCTCTCGCCGCTCCTCAAGCGGCTGGAGACCGCGGGGCTCGTGCGGCGCGAGCGCAGCGCCGCCGACGAGCGCTCCGTGACCGTCCAGCTGACCGACGCGGGAGCGGAGCTGCGGGAGCAGGCCGTGTGCGTCCCACGCCGGATCATGGAGGCGAGCGGCCTGACGGTCGACGAGGCCCGTGCCCTGCAAGGACTCCTCGGCCGCCTGACCGGCGCGCTCGACCGGGCCGCACACTGAGACCCCCGAGGGGTCATCGCTTCATCGCCTCAGTTCCCGCACGTACTTCCCGAACTTCTCCAGGCCGTCGATGTTGCGCGGCCCGCTGATGCCCTCGTTGTAGTCGAGGACGAAGAAGTTGTTCTTCTTCACGGCGGGCAGTTCCTTGGTGTGCGGGGACTTCTTCAGGAAGTCGATCTTCTTCTTGGCGGGCATGTCGCCGTAGTCGAAGATGATGATGACCTCGGGCTCGGCCTTGGCGACGGCCTCCCAGTTCACCTGGGTCCAGCGCTCGTCGAGCCCGTCGAAGATGTTCTCGGCGCCGGCCGACTTGATGATGTCGTTGGGCGGGACCTGGCTGCCCGCGGTGAAGGGCTGGTCCGTGCCGGAGTCGTAGAGGAAGACCGGGACGCGTTCACCCTTGGGGGCCTTGGACTCGACGGCTGCCACGCGCTTCTTGAGGCCGCCCACGACCTCGTCCGCCTTCTTCTCGACCTTGAAGATCTTGCCGAGGCGGTCCAGGTCCGAGTACAGGGCCTTGAACGGGGTCACTTTCTCCGGGTACTTGGGGTAGTTGAAGCAGCTCTCCGTGTGCATGAAGCTCTGGATGCCGAGCTTGTCCAGGATCTTCGGGGTGATGCCGCGCTGGTCGCTGAAGCCCGAGTTCCAGCCCGCGACCACGAAGTCCGACTTGGCCTCCACGACGAGCTCCTTGTTGAGCAGGTCGTCGCTGAGCATCTTCACCTTGGCGTACTCTGACGCCCAAGGGGACTCGCTCACCGGCGGGTTGGCCGGAGGCATGACATAGCCGTGGACGTGCTTCGTCAGGCCGAGGCTGAACATCTTGTCGGCGCTGCCGCCCTCATAGACCACCGCACGCTGCGGAGTCTTGTACGTGACCGGCTCACCGCAACGCTTGACGGTGACCTTCTCGGACTCGCCCGCCGCCTTGGAGCCGGAGTCCGAATCGACCTCGGCGCCGCAGCCGCCGAGCAGCAAGGCCGCCGCGAGCGCCGATCCGATGGTGGTGCGTGTTCTGAGCATGGCTTGGTGGTGCCTTTCGGGTGTCAGAGGGGAGTGGACGGGCTCAGTGCGTAGAGAAGCTGTGGGTCGCCGGTCAGGGGGTGGCTGATCACGCTGGCCTTGACGCCGAACACCTCGTCGACGAGGCCCGTGGTGAGCACCTCTTCCGGCGTTCCGGCGGCCACCAGCGCGCCCTGCGACAGCACGCCGATGCGGTCGCACGCGGCCGCCGCGAGATTGAGGTCGTGCAGGACCACGAGGACGGTCAGGCCCGATCCCTTCAGGAGCGAGAGGAGCTCGATCTGGTGGCGCACGTCCAGGTGGTTGGTCGGCTCGTCGAGGACCAGGATGCGCGGCTCCTGCACCAACGCCCGCGCCAGCAGGACGCGTTGGCGTTCGCCGCCCGACAGGGTCAGTACGCCGCGGTCGGCGAGGCGGGTGAGGTCGAGTCGGGCCATGGTCCGCGCACACAGCTCGCGTTCGCGCTCGCCGAGTGCCTGGTTGCCGCGCAGATGCGGCGCGCGGCCCAGGGCCACGACCTCCTCCACCGTGAAGTCCAGGTCCACCGCGCCGTCCTGGGCCATGGCGGCGACGACCCGCGCGCTCCGGCGCGGCGAGAGGCGGGAGAGGTCGTCGTCGCCCACCCGGACCACGCCGGAGCTCGGACGCAGCGCACGGTAGACGCACTTGAGGGCGGTGGACTTGCCGCTGCCGTTCGGGCCGACCAGGCCCACGATCTGACCGCTGCCCACCTCCAGGGACAGCTCCCGGACGAGAAGCTTGCCGTCGATCGTCACGGACAGTCCGTCGAGTACGAGTTCCATCTCAACGGCCCCCGAACATATAGCCCTTGCGCCGCATCAGCGCGACGAACACCGGCACCCCGACCAGCGCCGTGATGACCCCGAGCGGCAGCTCGCGCGGCGCCACGAGTGTGCGTGACACCAGGTCGACCCAGACCATGAACACCGCCCCGACCAGCGGTGCGACGGCGAGCACCCGGGCGTGCGTGGCGCCGACCACCATGCGGACGAGATGGGGCATCACCAGGCCGACGAAACTGATCGCGCCGCTGACGGCGACCATCACCCCGGTGATCAGCGAGGCGAGCAGGAGCAGGCCCTTGCGGTGCCGGTCGGGGCTGACGCCCAGGCTCGTCGCGGTCTCGTCGCCGAGCGCCAGGACGTCCAGGGCCCTGCTGAACCGGTGGAGCACGGCGAGACCGAGCAGGACACAGGTGGCCACGACGGGCAGGGTCCCCCAGCTCGCGGCGCCGAAGCTGCCCATCGTCCAGTAGAGGACCATGCTGGTCGCCTCGCTGTCCGGCGCGAAGTAGATGATCACGCTCATCACGGCCTGGAAGCCGAGCGCCATGGCCACGCCGGTCAGGACGAGCCGCAGCGGCGAGAGCCCGCCACCGCGGCTCGCCGAGGCGACGTACACCAGGAGGGAGGCGACGAGCGCCCCGATGAACGCTCCCGCCGACACCGCGTAGATGCCGAGGGCCGCGAGCCCGCCGGTGACCGTGACGGCGACCGCGCCGACCGACGCGCCCGAGGAGACGCCCAGGACGAACGGATCGGCGAGCGCGTTGCGCACAAGGGCCTGGATGGCGACGCCGACCGCGCTGAGGCCGGCGCCCACAAGTGCCGCCAGGAGCACGCGAGGTGTGCGGATCTGCCAGATGATCTGATACGTCGTCACCTCGTCCGCGTCGATGCTTCCGCCGCTCAGCGCCGCCCACAGCAGTCGGGCGGTGTCGCCCGGCGAGACGACGGCGGAGCCGAGGCCGATCCCCACGACGACGGAGACGAGAAGGACGAGCAGGAGCACGGCGCAGGTCACCGCCAGGCCCGCGGGGGAGGCGAGCCGCTTCCGCGCACCTTTCGCCGGGGGGGCCTGCGGAGGCGCGTCGGACGCCATGGCAGTGGTTGCCGTGGCAGGGCCTGCCGAGGCATCGCCTGCCGTAGGTGAGAGCGCTGGCGGGGGCATGGGGGTCGGGCCTTTCTGGTGGGTGCGTCGGGCGCCGGAGCAGGGGTGGACGGGGAGGGGCCGGCCTAGAGCTACGGAGAGGGACCGGCCTGGAGCTACGGAGAGGGTCCGGCCTTGAGCTAGGGGGTGGGCTCCTCTGTCACCGCTCCGGGTCCGGCCTTCAGTACGAGCCCCGCGGCCACCAGCGCCACGACCACCAGTGCGCCGAAGGTCACGGCGACCCCGGGGTAACCGGCGAGACCGAGGCCGAGCCCGCCGAGGCCCGCGCCCACGAAGACGCCGAGGCTCATTCCCGCGGCGTTCACGCTCAGGGCCGCGCCGCGTTGCGTGCCGCAGCGGCGGACGAGGAGGCTGACCACGCAGGCGGCGACGACGGCGTGGCTCGCGGCGTGCAGGGACGTCATGGCGAGCGCGAGCGGCAGCCAGTGCGTGAAGTAGAAGCCCACGACCGAGACGAGCGCGGCGACCAGGCCGATGGCGAGCATCCGCTCGGTGCCGATCCGCGGCTCCTCGGAGTTGGTGATCCGCCCGGTGAGGAGGTTGCTGACGAAGAACGACGCGCCGCTGAGCGTCCACACGAACGCGAAGAGCCCGGGGTCGAGCTGGAACCGGTCGTCGTAGTAGGCCGCCAGGTAGGACAGGTAGCCCATGAAGACGGCGGTGCGCAGCAGGGCGATGAGCAGCAGCGGCACGACCCCGGGGATGGCCCCGAGCGCCTTGAACGACGCGACGTAGCCCAGGCGTTGAGTCTCGTCCCTCTCCTCGACCGGCGTGTTCTTGCCGCGTACGAAGAAGATCGCGGCGAGCAGCAGCGACACTCCTGTCACCGCGAACAGATCGCCCTGCCAGCCCCAGAACAGAGCGGGCAGCGCGATGACCGGCGCCGCCAGCATCGCGGTCATCGACTGGGTCGCCGTCACGAGCGTCGCCGCGCGTCCGGCCGCCTTGCCGGAACCGAAGCGGTCGGCGGCGGCCGCCGTGAGCGCGGGATTCAGCACCGACGTACTGGCGCCGACCAGCAGGCAGAACACGGCGAGCAGGATGAAGTCCCCGCTCGCGCCGAGGGCGGCGGACACGCCGAGCGCGGCCAGGCCGCCCGCCGCCGCCCACTCCTTGCGCACCCGGTCGATCAGCGGGGCGAGCGCGGTGCCCACCAACAGGGCCGCCAGACCGCCGAGTCCGCGCAGCCCGCCCAGTGTGGCGACGCTGCTGTCGGCGTCCTCTGCCATCGGCACCAGATACGTGCTGAAGACGGTGAACGGCAGCAGGCCGACCGCGGACGCGACCAGGACGGGCCACAGCGTGCGGGCCATCCGCAGGTCGCCGGGCAGGGCTTCCTCGGCGGTGGTGGCGGCGGCGGGGGAGGGGGAGGGGGGTGTCGTCACGTCGGAAGCCCCGTCAGGACCCGTGGACCTGGAGTCGACGCTCACGCCGCCTCCTTGTAGCGGTAGAGCGGCGTCTCGTCGGCGCTGAACTGCGAGAACGCGAAGGGCTCGGCGGACAGCCCGGTGACCCCGGCGGGCAGGAACGCGCGGGCCACGGCGCTGCCGCTCTGCGCGTACACCACCAGCGGCACACCGTGCTCGCGGCAGTGCGCGAGGATCAGGTCGAAGGTGCCGTTGCTCAGCGTCATGCCGGTGGCGACCACGGCGTCGGCCTCCTTGAGCACCTCCGTCATGTCGTCGGTGATGCGGTCGCCCCACTGGGTCGTACGGAGATTGAGATCGCAGGGCAGGCAGACGCCGCCCCGCTCGCGTATCGCCGCGACCAGCGGATTGACCACGCCGATGAGCGCCACCTTCGCGCCCGGTTCGATGTCGAGGAGCCCGGCGATGGCCGCGTCGCGGGCCTTCGCCCGGATCTCCGGGGTGCCGGTGGGCAGCATGACTCGCTCGGCATCGGCGGCGTCCCGGTGCGGGTCGACCTGTGCGAGGTAGGCGTCGAGCGCGGCGATGCGGACGGGCGTGGACTCGGCGCGCAGCAGTTTGTCGAGGCTGTGGCCCGACGCGTTCTCGCAGAAGTCCGGGGCGAGTTCACCGGCCTCGAAGGAGCAGGCGCCGAACGCCGTGCCCACCCGCAGCAGCAAGTAGTGGTTGTGGTACGTCACTTGGCTGCCCGCGAGGCGGGTGGTGTTGTAGAGCCAGAAGGCGCTGGTGACGGAGAGGTCCTTGGGGTGGGGTCCGTACTCGCCCGCCAGGACGGCGTCGATGAGCTCCGCGACGTTGTGCGGCGTGCGCGGATCGGGGTGTGACATGGGGAGCTCTCTCCGTGTGGTGAAGGGACGCGGTAAGTGGTGGTGCCGGTGGGTGGTGGTGCCGCGGTTCAGGGAAGGTCGGGCCAGGAAGTGGTCGACCAGGGGTGCTGCAATTCGTCGAGCGAGGTGATTTCGTGCGGCTTCAAGGTGTCGAAGTCCGGCGCCTGAGCGTGTTTGGCGTAGGCGCTCTCGACATAGCGGTGGCCCGTGTCGGCGGCGATGAAGACGTACGTACGGGAATCGTCGCGGCGCTGTTCCCATCGGGTGGTCAGATAGGCGGCGCCGGTGGACAGGCCGGCGAAGATTCCGGTGGTCCGCAGGAGCGAGACCGCGCCGGACACCGCGCAGTCGAAATTCACCCAGTGCACGCGGTCGTACGCCTCGTGCCGGACGTTCTCGAATGGGATGGCGCTGCCGATCCCGGCAATGATCATGTCGGGGTCCGCCACGTGCTCCGAGCCGAAGGTGACGCTGCCGAAAGGCTGTACGCCGACGAGTGACACATCGCGTCCCGCGTCCCGCAGATAACCGGCGATGGCGCCGGTGGAGGCCCCCGAGCCGACCCCGCCCACCAGGGCGAGCGGCCCCGTCGGTACCTCGTCGTCGATCGTCTGGGCCACCTCGCGGTAGCCGAGGTAATGAATGCTGTCGTGGTATTGCCGCATCCAGTGGTACGAGGGATTCGCCTCAAGTATCTCGGCTATGCGCCGCACTCTCAGCTCCTGGTCGAGCCGGAGGTTCTTCGAGGGCCGCACCTGTTCCAGCGTGGCGCCGAGTATGTCCAGCTGGACGCGCAGAGTGTGGTCCACGGTCGTGGAACCCACGATGTGGCATTTCATTCCGTAGCGGTGGCAGGCGAGTGCGAGGGCCTGCGCGTAGATGCCGCTGGAACTGTCGATGAGGGTGTCGCCGGGTTTCACGGCGCCGGAATCGAGGAGGTGACGGACCGCTCCCAGAGCCGAATAGATCTTCATTGTCTCGAACCGGAGACAGACCAAGTCCGGTTCGAGGGCTATGAGATCGGGTTTCTTCACTGCTTCGGCTATGTGGTCGTGCACGTCTGCCCCCTGTGTTCTTTGTGCCGGTGGTCGTGTGCCGGTCGCCGAGCCGAGAGCATCACACTAGATGAAAATGATTGTCAAGACGCATAGGGTTGTGGCAGCCTGTGGGCACTGGAGGCGTCGTGACGTTGTGAGGAGACCTGTGAAGCTGTTCCAGGAGGCCGGACCGCGGCCCCGCCCGGCAGGTGCGGGATCAGCCGGAATCGGAGTGGGCACCGCCTTCGGGACCTTCGGCGAGCTGCTTCAGGGCGTGCTGCCGGAGGAGGACGGGGACTTCCTGGTGACGCTGCCCGTCGCGCGATGGACGATGGCCACGTTCCGTCCGGAGCCCGGCTACGGGGATGTGGTGGTCCGGCCGGGCGGCAAGACCAAGGCGCTCCAACTGGCGCGTACGATCAGCGAGTTGGCGGAGCGGCAAACAGGCGTGCCGAGCGGAGGGATCCTGCGCGTCAACAGCGTCATCCCCGAGGGCAAGGGCCTGGCGAGCTCATCGGCGGACCTGGTGGCGACCGCGCGGGCGGTCGGGCAGGCGCTGGGCGTCGAGATGCCGCCGGCGCGGATCGAGCGGCTGCTCGCGGACATCGAGCCCACGGACGGAGTGCTCTACCCGGCGGTCGTGGCCTTCCACCACCGCACCGTGCGGCTGCGCGGCATCCTCGGATCGCTCCCGGTCATGGCCGTGGTGGGGATCGACGAGGGCGGCTCGGTCGACACCGTCGACTTCAACCGCATCCCCAAGCCGTTCACCCTGGCCGACCGCCACGAGTACGCGCGCCTCCTCGACCGGCTCGCGTGCGCGGTACGCCGCCGCGACCTGGCGGAGGTCGGCAGGGTCGCGACGCGCAGCGCCCAGATGAACCAACTCCTGCGCCACAAATGGTCGTTGGAGCCGATGCGGGAGATCTGCCGGGAGGTCGGCGGCCTGGGCGTCGCCGTCGCCCACAGCGGCACGACCCTGGGCATCCTCCTCGACACCGCCGACCCCGCGTACACCCAGCGCGTCAGCGCGGCAGCACAGGCGTGCGGGGAACTGACGGGCGGGGTGACGGTGTACCGGACGCTGAGTTTTCCCGGCGGAGCGGGGGGTGTGCGGGGTTAGAAGAACACCCCGCACCGCAGCAGTACGTTCGCGTATGGGGTGGCCTCTCCGGTGCGTACCACCAGGCGGGCCGTCGCCGTGCGGCGCTTGAGTTCCTCGTGGGGGATCAGGGTGAGGGGCGTGACGCGGGTGGAGAGGAGTCGGGCCGTCGTCGGGTTCGCCTCCTGGACCTCCGTTGCCGCCGTGCCGCCCTCCGTCACCAGCTCGGCGAGCAGCCCGTCCAAGACCTCCGCGAAGGACGGGACGCCCGCCCGGAAGGCCAGGTCCACGACCCGGGGACCCGGCGGGATCGGCATGCCCGCGTCGCAGATCAGGACCGTGTCCCCGTGCCCCAACTCGGCCAGCGCGCCGGAGAGATGGCGGTTGAGGATGCCGGTCTTCTTCATGCGGACAGCACCTCGATCTCGTCCGCCGTCGGGTACGACTCCTGCGCGCCGCGCCGGGTGACCGAAGCGGCCCCCACGCGCGCCGCGTACGCCGCCGCCGTCGGGAGGTCATCGCCCAGGCCGAGGCGCCAGGCCAGCGCCGCCGTGAACGCGTCGCCCGCGCCGGTCGTGTCCACCGCGTCCACCTTCGGGCTGGCGACGGCGACGGGGGAGCCGTTGCCCTCCGCCGTCAGTGCCCCGTCGGCGCCCAGGGTGATCACCACGGAGCGCGGGCCGAGGGCGAGGAGCTCGCGCGCCCAGTCCTCGGGAAGGTCCGAGGACGTGCCGCCCAGGATGTAACGCGCCTCGTGCTCGTTCACCACCAATGGATCGCACGCCGCGAGGATTTCGGGCGGCAGCGGGGCCGGGGGCGAGGGGTTCAGGACGAAGCGCGCCGCATCCGGCAGGGTGCGTACGAGCTCCGTCACCGACTCGACGGGAATCTCCAGCTGCGTCGACACCACCCGCGACGCGGCGAGCAGGCTGCCCGCCGCGCGGATGTCCTCGGGCGTCAGCCGGGCGTTGGCGCCCGGCGAGACCACGATGCTGTTGTCGCCCGACGGGTCGACGGTGATCAGCGCGACGCCCGTGGGCGCCCCGCCGACCAGGACGCCGACCGTGTCCGCGCCCGCCGCGCGCTGCGAGTCGAGCAGCAGCCTGCCGTGCGCGTCGTCGCCGACCCGTGCGAGCAGGGCGGTGCGGGCGCCGAGGCGGGCCGCCGCGACCGACTGGTTCGCCCCCTTGCCACCGGGATGCGTGGCGAGGTCGGAGCCGAGGACCGTCTCGCCGGGGGCGGGGCGGCGCTCGACGCCGATCACCAGGTCGGCGTTGGCCGACCCGACGACCAGGAGGTCGTACGTGGCGTCATCGATGTCGGGAACGATGTCGGGCTCGCGGTCGTGCATCTGTGGGTCCAACTCCTGCTCGTACGGGGTTACGGCGACGGGGGCGCGGCTCACGGGAGCGCGGCGCGCGAAGGCGCGGTCAGGAGAAGTCGGCCACGTTCTTCTTCGTGACCACCTTCACCGGGACCTTCACCATCGTCTCGACGTCCTTGCCGCGCACCGCCTTGACCGCGTTCTGCACGGCGATCCTGCCCAGCTCCTTCGGCTGCTGCGCCACGGACGCGTACAGCGTGCCCCCTTCAACGGCCTTGAGGCCGTCGGGAGTTCCGTCGAAGCCGACCACCGAGACCGACTTGCCGGCCTTGGCGCCGAGCGCCTTCGCGGCGCCGAGGGCCATCTCGTCGTTCTCGGCGAAGACGCCGTCGATGCCGGGGTTGGACTGCATGAGGTTCGTCATGACGTCCAGGCCCTTGGTGCGGTCGAAGTCCGCGGGCTGCGAGGCGACGACCTTGATGCCGGGGTACTCCTTGATGCCCTCGGCGAAGCCCTTGCCGCGCTCGCGGCTCGCCGACGTACCCGCGACACCCTGGAGCGTGACGATCCTGCCCTTGCCGCCCAGCTTCTCCGCGAGGGTCTTCGCGGCGAGCTTGCCGCCCGCGACGTTGTCGGAGGCGACGAGCGTCGCGGCCTTCGCCTTGTTCACGCCGCGGTCGGCGGCGATCACCGGGATGTCCGACTTGTTGGCGCCGCGCACCGCCGGGCCCACCGCGTCCGAGTCGACGGGGTTGACGATGATCGACTTCATGCCTTCGCCGGTGAAGTTCTGCAGCTGGTTGGTCTGCTGCGAGGCGTCGTTCTGCGCGTCGGTCACGGTCAGGTCGATGCCCGCCTTCTTGGCCTCCGCCTGCGCGCCCTCCTTCATCTGGACGAAGAAGGGGTTGTTGAGGGTGGAGAGCGACATGCCGACCTTCGTCGTCGTGCCGGAGGAGGAGTCCTTGTTGAAGAAGGAGATGCCGCCGATGACGGCCGCCACCAGTACGGCCGCGAGCCCCACCTTCAGGATCTGCGGCCCCTTCTTCCCGCCACCGGCCGCCGCGCCCGTGGACGCGCCCGGGGTCGCCCCGGCCTTGCGGCGCAGGGTGTCAAGGAGCACCGCGAGGGCGATGACGACGCCGATCACGACCTGCTGCCAGAAGGCGGACACGGAAAGGAGGTTGAGGCCGTTGCGCAGGACCGCCAGGATCAGCGCGCCGATCAGGGTGCCGGACGCCTTGCCGACGCCGCCCGCCAGGCTCGCGCCGCCGATGACGACCGCGGCGATCGCGTCCAGCTCGTAACCCTGCGCGGCCTGCGGCTGCGCGGAGACCAGGCGCGAGGCGAGGACGATGCCCGCGACGGCGGCGAAGAGGCCCGACAGGCCGTAGATGACCAGCTTCTGCCGCTTCACGCGCAGGCCGGAGAGGCGGGCCGCTTCCTCGTTGCCGCCGATCGCGTACATGGAGCGGCCGATGTACGTACGGCCCAGGATGAGGGCGGTGACCAGACCCATCGCGATCATCACGATGACCGGGACCGGCAGCCAGCCGCCGATGGTGTCACCCAGGTTGGAGACCGAGTCCGGGAACGGGATCGGGCTGCCCTGCGAGATGACCAGGGAGAGTCCGCGGGCCACCGAGAGCATCGCCAGCGTCGCGATGAACGGCGGGAGCTTGCCGTACGAGACGAGCAGGCCGTTCACGAACCCGCACGCCACGCCGGTGCCGACGGCGAGGATGACCGCGAGCCAGACCGGCAGGCCCTCGGACGTCGCCGACCAGGCGAGGACCGTCGCGGACAGCGCGGCCACCGAGCCGACCGACAGGTCGATGCCCGCCGAGACGATCACGAAGGTGACACCGAACGCGAGGATCGCGGTGACGGCGGCCTGTACACCCACGTTGAGCAGGTTCTGGGTGGTGAGGAAGTCCCCGGACAGCAGCGACATCGCCACCAGGAGGACCACCAGGGCGCTCAGCGCGCCGTTGTCGAGCAGCACGCGGCGCAGACCGGTGGCGCCACCCGCGTTGCTCTTCAGCGTTTCAGTGGCCACGGGAGGCCTTCCCTTCGGTTGCTTCGTTCTCTGTCGCCGCGGAGGTGTCCGCCGCTGAGGTGTCTGCCGGCGTGGTGCTGACGGCGAGCGCCATCACCGCGTCCTGCGTCGCGTCGTCCGCCGCGAGTTCGCCCGCGATGCGGCCCTGCGCCATGACGAGCACGCGGTCGCTCATGCCGAGGACCTCGGGCAGATCGCTGGAGATCATCAGGACCGCGTGCCCTGAGGCCGTCAGTTCGTTGATCAGCTGGTAGATCTCGACCTTCGCGCCCACGTCGATGCCTCGGGTCGGCTCGTCGAGGATCAGCACCTTGATGTCGGCCAGCAGCCACTTGCCGATGACGACCTTCTGCTGGTTGCCGCCGGACAGCGTGCGCACATGCTGGCCGAGCCCGGCCATCCGCACGCCGAGCTGCTCGGCGATCCGGGCCGCCGCGACGCGCTGGCCCTTGAGATCCACGAGCCCGGAGCGCGTCGCCGAACGCAGCGTCACCAGACCGAGGTTTTCCTGCACGGAGGCGTCGAGCAGCAGCCCCTGGCCCTTGCGGTCCTCCGGCACGAGGCCGATGCCCGCGCCCATCGCGGCGTTCACGTCATGCCGGGGCAGCCGCTCACCGTGTACATCGACGGAGCCCGCGTCGTACGGATCGGCGCCGAAGACGGCACGCGCCACCTCGGTCCGTCCCGCGCCGACGAGCCCCGCGAGGCCGACGACCTCGCCGGCCCGCACCTCGAAGCTGACGTCATGGAAGACGCCGTCACGGGTGAGGCCCTCCACGGTGAGTAACGCGCCCCCGGTGTCCGGCCGTTCGCGCGGGTACTGCTGCTCGATGCTGCGGCCCACCATCAGCCGCACGAGCTCGTCCTCGGGGGTCGAGGCGGGCACCTGGTCGACGCTGCGGCCGTCACGCAGGACGGTCACGCGGTCGCCGAGCGCCGCGATCTCCTCCAGGTGGTGGGTGATGAAGACGACGCCCACGCCGTCCGCGCGCAACTGCCGCACGATCGCGAAGAGTTTGTCGACCTCCTCGCTGGTCAGGACGGCCGTCGGCTCGTCCATGATCAGGACGCGGGCCTCCAGGCTGAGCGCCTTGGCGATCTCGACCATCTGGAGCCGGGCGATGCCCAGTTCACGTACCTTGGCGCGCGGCGACACCTGGACGCCGACCCGCTTGAGGAGCTCCTCGGCGGCCGACTCCATCGCCTTCCGGTCGATCATCCCGAAGCGGCGCGGCTGGCGGCCCAGGAAGATGTTCTCGGCCACGGTGAGGTCGGGTACGAGGTTGAACTCCTGGTAGATCGTGGCGATGCCGAGCCGCTCGGCGTCCTGCGCCCCGTGGATACGGGTTTCCTCGCCGTCCACGAGGATGCGGCCGCTGTCGGGGCGGTAGGCGCCGGAGAGCATCTTGATGAGCGTGCTCTTGCCCGCGCCGTTCTCGCCGAGCAGGACGTGCACCTCGCCGCGGCGCAGGTCGAAGTCGACCGAGTCGAGCGCGACGACGCCGGGGAAGGTCTTGCGCATCCCCTCGATCCTCAGCAATGCGGCGGGTCCGCCGTCAGTGCGGCGCGGCAACTCGTCCGTGTCGCTCACGTGTTGCTCCTTAGCTCGGTGGGGGACGCGCCGCAGGAGCGGCGTACGACGAGGCGGGCGGGCAGGGTCACGGACTGCGGGCGCCTGCCCTCGATCCGGTCGACCAGGGCCTGCACCGCGGCCCGGCCCAGCTCTCCGGTCGGCTGCGCGATGGCGGTGATGGGCGGATCGGTGTGCACGAACCACGGGATGTCGTCGAAGGCGGCGAGCGCGATGTCGTGCGGCACGCGAAGACCGCGGGCGCGGATCGCGTCGAGCGCGCCGAGCGCCATCAGGTTGTCCGCGGCGAAGATGACCTGCGGCGGCTCCGGCAGCGCCAGGAACCGCTCGGTGGCCCGGCGCCCGCTGTCGGCCTGGAAGTCGCCCTGCCCGATGTGGTCGTCGGGCAGCGGGAGCCCGTACGCGCCGAGCGCCTCGCGGAAGGCCTCGACGCGCTCGCTGCCGGTGGTGGTGGCGGCGGGCCCGGCGATGATCGCGAGCCTGCGGTGGCCGACGGCGTGCAGATGGGCGACCAGGTCACGGACGGCCTCGCGGCCGTCGGCACGGACGACGGGGACGTCCACGCCCGGGATCCAGCGGTCCACGAAGACCATCGGGGTGCTGGAACGCGCGGTGTCGAGCATCAGCAGGGAGCCGCCGTCGGTCGGGGAGACCAGGAGTCCGTCGATCCTGCGGTCCAGGAGCGTGCGCACGTGGTGGTCCTGCAGCTCGGGCCGCTCGTCGGCGTTGCCGATGATCACGCTGTAGCCGAGCGCGCGGGCCGCCTCCTCGACGGAACGGGCCAGGGCCGTGAAGTACGGGTTCAGCACGTCGCTGATGACCAGGCCGAGGGTGCGGGTCTGGTCGGTGCGCAGCGAGCGGGCGACGGCGTTCGGGCGGTAGCCGAGGCTCTCCACCGCGGCGATGACGCGGGCGCGGGCGGCCGGGCTGACCGAGGGGTGACTGTTCAGGACGCGCGAGACCGTGGCGACGGATACGCCTGCCTCGGCCGCGACGTCCTTGATGCTCGCCATCGCCGGTCCACCTCCTCGTGGAATCGATTACACGGAGGATTGGAATCGATTACATGGACGGGTGACAAGACCCTGACGGGTCAGCGAGACCAGATTGTGATGCGAGGTGCTCAGGTGAGCGGAGTGGTCAGAAGCGGCCGGGGGAGCCCCCGGGCCGCTGCCGGATCACCCGAAAGGCACCGCCAGCCACGGGCTGTCGGGATCGGAGACCAGCTCGCGGTGGGCCTGGAGCACCGTCGTGTACCAGTCGCCGAACTGCTCCTCGTCGAAGTGCAGGCAGCGGCCCAGGATGTACCCGGCGGAGAATTCCTCCCACGAGGTGTACGCCGACGACGTGGCCGCATGGCTCGTGCGCTCGACCGCCGCCACCAGCTCCGCATGCGTCGCGTACCGGGCGCCGCGCCCCCAGCGGGCCATCTTCGAGGCGCGCCCGATGTCCCAGGCCGCGACGGAGCGGACATGGCCGTCGGGCGGCAGGAGCTCGTCGGCGCGGAAGCGTGACTCGTACCGGATGACCTTGCCGACGAGGCCGCGCAGCGCCGCGACGAAGTCGTCCAGGTCGGGGTCGTCGCCCGGCTTGTGCGGGGAATCCGGGCCGCCGGACTCGGCCATGCGGTTGCGGATCGTCACCTCCACGCACTCGCGCCACGTCTCGGGGTCGACGCGCGGCCCGAACCGCTCGATCAGCGAGGTACGGGCGCCGAGCACGAAGTCCCAGTACCACGGGCTGACTTCGCACCGCAGCAGCCGCTCCTGCGTGGCGAGCCAGTCCTCGCGGCTGTGCACGTCCCACCACTCCGCGAGGCGCTCGACCTCGGAGTTGTAGCCCGCGCCGTGCCAGTCGAGGGTGTTCCAGGCGTCGCCGTTGGCGAAGCAGAGGTGGGCGCCGCAGGCCAGGCCGTGCAGCAGGGTGGGGGAGTCCGGGGCGCCGGTGCGGCGGGTCTCGACGCGATCGTGCAGCCGGCCGTCGACGTAGAGGTCCGCGTGCAGATCCGCCCAGACGTCCCGCTCCTCATCGGTCGTCAGATAGAACTGCTGGCAGGGCGTGGCCGCGTTGACCACCAAGATGTCGATGTCGTCGGGCAGTTGGTCCGCGAGCGTGCCGAGCGTGACGAACTCGTACACCACCTCGGGGTGCGGGCGTGGGAGCAGTCCGGCGGTGTACATCTGCGCGATCCGGCGGCCGTCGGGGAGGTCGACGGTCAGGACCGGGCGCTCGGTCGCGCCCGGCTCGACGTCGGCCACCGCGACCGGGCGGTACAGGCCGGTGACGGCTATCGCCCGCAGGTAGGTGTACGCGTCGTCGGCCTCGCACAGTTCGTACAGGTGCTCTTCGAGGTCGGCGGGCGCCTGCCAGGGTGAGCCGTCCTCGGGTGCGTCGACGTTCGGGAAGACGTCGTCGTGGTTCTCGTCCTCGGCTGCGGGGACGGCTGCGCCGTGCATGCGGGGGTCTCCGTGGTCGGTGGCGCGCGGGCTCGCGCGCGGGGCTCGCGGTAGATCTTGAACCGTATCCGATGGCTATCGGGTCCCCGGCAGCTGGACCGGCACCTGGACCGGCAGCGATTTCAACCCGTTGATGAAGTTGGAGACAAGGCGCCGCGGAGGCCCCGCCGGTTCGAGCGGCGCGGCTTTCACGGCACGGAACTCCTCGTACAGCACGCGTAGTTGGAGCCGTGCGAAGTGTGCGCCGAGGCAGACATGCGGGCCCTCGCCGAACGAGACGTGGGGGTTGGGGGAGCGGGACAGGTCGAGGCGGTGCGGGTCGGTGAAGACGCGTTCGTCGTGGTTGGCCGACGCGTGGAAGACGACCACCTTGTCCCCGGCCCGGATGGTTCGGCCGGCCAGGACCGTGTCCCGGGTGGCCGTGCGCCGGAACGTGAGCACGGGAGGGTGCCTGCGCAGCAGTTCGTCCACCGCCGTGGCGACGGGGACCGCGCCCTCGCGCAGGCGGCGGTACTCCCGGGGGTGCTCCATGAGCGCGAGGAGGCCGCCCGGCGCCGCGCCGCGCACGGTGTCGTTGCCGGCGACGGTGAGCAGGAAGAAGAACATCTCCAGTTCGGCGGGCTGGAGTTCGGGGTCGGTCGCGAGGGTGGTCATGATGTCGTCGGCGGGCAGGCGTCGCTTGTGTGCCGCGAGGTCCTGCGCGTAGGCGAACATGTCGCGCAGCATCGCGGGGGAGCGCGGGTTGAGCGGCTTGCCGTCCGGGCCGAGCGTCAACTCGCCTGCCTCGTCCGGGTCTTGGTAACCGATCACGCGCTGGGTCCAGTGCAGCAGCAGACCGCGGTCGCTCTCCGGTACGCCGAGGAGATCGGCGAGGTTCAGCAGCGCGTAGTCGTCGGTGACGTCGACGACGAGATCGCAGGTGCCGTCGCCGTCCCGGGCGCGGGTCACCGCCGCGTCGATCAGGCCGCGGGCCCGGTCGCGGGCCAGGGACTCGAAGCGTTCCACGCGGCGGGGCGTGAAGGCGCGGCTCACCAGGCGGCGCAACCTGCCGTGGTGGGGCGGGTCCTGATTGAGCATCATGCGGCGGATGAACGGCAGGTCGTCCGGGTCGGGGTCACGGATCTGGGTGGCGCCCAGATGCGAGGAGTAGGTGGCGGAGTCCCTCAGCACGCGGACGACGTCCGCGTGCCGGGTCACCGCCCAGAAACCGGGTCCCGCGGGCCAGTCGAGCACCTGCGGCTCGTCCTGCCAGGCGACGGGGTGCCGGTCGCGCAGGACGCGGTAGCGGTCGTGGGGCACTCCGGCCGCGTACTGCCTGGGGTCGAAGACGTCGGGTACATCAGATACGCCAGGCGGATCGGGCACGGCGGAGAGTCCGGTGCTCACGAGCCGCCGTGGCCCGGGGCGTCCTGGCCGCCGTCCTTGTCGGCCCGCAGGAAGTCCTCCACGGCGCGGATGAGGGCGAGCGGCGTCTCGTCCATCGCGTAGTGGCCCGCCTCTCCGAGTTCGGTGAGTTCGGCGCGGGCGTACCAGCGCAGCCAGGTCGCGCGCATCAGCTCTGCCCCCAGCGCGGGATCCAACGCCCCGACCACCGCGAGTGCCGGGACGGTCGAGCCCTCGACCCGGTCGTGGAAGTCTTCGCGCGCCCAGGAGTCGAGCCAGGCCCGGAAGGCCTTCGCCTCGCTGACGTCGAGCGAGCGCTCCACCATGCGGTCGAGCCAGGCCGCGGGGCGGGCGCCGCCGGTGGTGATGTCGATGATCGCGCGGCGGTTTCCCGGCAGCCGGTCGGCCTCGGCGAACAGCTCCCACTGCTCCGGCGGCAGCGCGAGTCCCGAGGCGGGCACGGGGGAGATGCCGACCAGTCTGCGGACCCGGTGCGGCGCGATCGCGAGGACCCGCTGGGCGACGCTGCCGCCCATGGAGTGGCCGATCAGCGAGAAGCGGTCCCAGCCGAGGCGGTCCGCGAGGTGGACGACATCGGTGGCCCCCTCGGAGGTCGTGTACGCGCCCGCCGCGTCCTTCGCCTCCCCGTACCCGCGCAGATCGACCACCGCGTACTGGAACGAGGCGAGGTCGAGGTCCGCGAGCACCGGCGCGTACGCCGACCGGTCGGCGAACCAGCCGTGCACGGCGATCACCTTGTGGGGGCCGTCGCCCAGGAGGGCATGGGGGAGCTGGAAGGGGGAGGAGGCCACGTCGACTCCGATCACCTCGGGGGAGGGCCGCTCGCGACGACCCGCGACCACGGTGACCCCAACCCTCCGGGGCCGCAAGGGTGCGTGGGGTCGCGCGGGGCTGGCCGGGGCGTGAGCCGGGTGGTCCCCGACGAGTCGGCAGCCGGGGTCTGCACTGGGCTGGCCCCCAGGAGTCCGTAGCCGGGGTCTGAGCTGGGCTGGCCCTCACGAGTCCGCCGCCGGCGTCCGAGCCGGTGGTCCCCACGATTCCGCAGCCGGGGCCTCAGCCGCGCTGGTCCCTGCGATTTCGTCGCCGAGGCGTAAGTCGAGGCGGACCCTACGATTCCGTCGCCGGGGCCTCCACCGCCTTTCGTTCCAGTTCGGCGAGGTGCGTGTCGGCGGCTGCGCGGCCCTGGTCGGTGTGCTGCAGGGAGCGGTGCAGACGCGCTGCCCGCATCGCCTGGGTGTAGTCGCCGATCAGTGCCAACTCGTCCCGCAGAACCGCCAGTTGGGCCGGGTCGGGGCCGGTTTCATCCAGCTCGCGGATCAGGTAGGCGCGGGCCGCCTCCACCATTCCCTGCTCCCGCGCGAGCTCCAGCCAGGTGGATTCCGGCTCGTCGTCGGGGTCCGTCCCATAGTTGGAGTCGTCGAACGAGCGCGCCCACTCGCGCACTAGACCGGCCTCCTCCGGAAGACCGGCCCGGCCGCACCAGGTGTCGTACGTCGTCTCGTGGACCTCGCGCAGCAGCGGCAAATCCTCCGCCAGGCCGTACAGCCCCACGAGGACCACGGCGAGCCGCAGTTCGTCGGACATGGGGGCCTCCGCCTCATGCTTGAGGAGGTGGCGCAGGAGGGCGCGGTCCGTGTTCCGCCGGTCGTACTGCGCGGCCCGCAGCGCCGCGACCCTGCGGGCCCGGTCCACCGCCACTGCGTCCCACACCGTGCGATCGCCCGTCCGCAGCAGGGCCAGGTCGGTGCGGCCCCTGGCGAGCACCAGCTCCCACAGGGGCGGGCGCGGATGCGGGTCGAGGCGCCGGTACGCCAGGTGCTCGGCGGCGTTGAGGAGGAGGTGGTCCGGTTCGGTGCGCAGGAGCGCGGCATGCAGACGCGTGACGAGCTGCAAGGGGGAGCGCTCGGGAAGCCCGAGCGCGGCCCGCAGCTCGGTGCGGCGCGCGTCGAGATCGGGCACGCAGTCCTCGCGGAAGTCGCCCTCCGTGTCGGCGATCTCGGCGAGTATCCGCGCCTCGCCGTCGGTCGGCGACAGGCCCACGTAGTCATGCCAGCCGGGCAGGCCGACGAGGATCTCCAGGGCTTCGTCCACGCTGTCCCCGATGGTCCCGGCGGACCCCTCGGAATCGGCGTACAGGACGGAGCCGTCCCCGCACACGAAGTACGTGCCCCCGGAATCGTCCCCCGCGATCGGTTCCAGTGGGCCGCCCGACGCCAGGCGGACCTCTTCGACGTGGTCCGCGCGGGACAGGTCGAATGCGAAAGGGAACGCGGCCAGCTCGGCCAGGCGTGGGTCCTGACGCAGCAGACGGAGTGCACGTTCGGTCATGCTCCGAAAGTAACAGCGCTCACTGACACCAGACCCACAACAGGACTCCCCGATTCCCTATGTGCTTTCCGATACTTTTCCTGCGGAATGGGGGATTCGTGGAACTTGGGCCGGGCCCCGGGAGTCTTCTTGTGTGAGGGGGGCGGCCACTGACCGGGCCGCCCAACCGGCCGCGCCAGAGCGGCCCTTGCGTTTGCATTGATCAACACGGGGGTGTTCATCATGACCGACATCATCGAGCGCGACACGGACCGGCCGACACGCTCTCCGGCCGACGCGCACACGGACCCGGACGCGACGCGGGCACCGGGGGAGCTGACGCCGTTCGTCACGCCGTTGCCGGTGCCACCGGTCCTGCGGCCGGACTCCGTAGACGTACGCGACGAGACGGATGTGCCCGCGGAGACCGAGATCGCGCTGCGCCCGGCCTGGATCCGGCTGCACCCGCAGCTGCCGCCGACCCTGATGTGGGGGTACGACGGCTGCGTGCCGGGCCCGACGATCGAGGTGCGCCGCGGCAGGCGCATCCGGATCGCGTGGACGAACCGCATCCCGAAGGACAGCGAGTATCCCGTCACCGCCGTCGAGGTCCCGCGGGCCGTCCCGAGCCCCGGCACCCTGCCCGGGCGCGCGGGCGTCGAGCCGAACAAGGACGTGGCCGCGCTGCCCGCCTGGTCGGTGACGCATCTGCACGGCGCGCAGACCGGCGGGGGCAACGACGGCTGGGCGGACAACGCGGTGGGCTTCGGCGACGCCCAGCTGTCCGAGTATCCGAACGACCACCAGGCGGTCCAGTGGTGGTATCACGACCACGCCATGAACATCACGCGGTGGAACGTCCAGGCGGGGCTGTACGGCACGTATCTGGTGCGGGACGACGAAGAGGACGCGCTCCATCTCCCCTGCGGGGAGCGGGAGATCCCGCTGCTGCTCGCCGACCGGAACCTGGACACGGACGAGGACGGCCGGCTGAACGGCCGCCTGCTGCACAAGACCGTCATCGTCCAGGCCAAGAACCCGGAGACGGGCAAGCCGGTCACGCTGCCCTTCACGGGCCCGTACAGCACAGTGAACGGCCGCATCTGGCCGTACGCGGACGTCGACGCGGCCTGGCACCGCTTCCGCCTGGTGAACGCGTCGAACGCCCGGATCTACGACCTGGTCCTCGTCGACGAGGACAACAACCCGGTGCGGGGCGTCATGCACCAGATCGGCAGCGACGGCGGCCTGTTGCCGCGGCCGGTGCCGGTCGACTTCGACGACGCGCTGCCCACGCTCACCGTCGCCCCGGCCGAGCGGATGGACCTCCTGATCGACTTCCGCGCGCTGGCGGGCAAGCGGGTGCGTCTGGTGAACAAGGGCCGCGGTCAGGCACCCGGAGTGCCGGACCCGGCGAACGACGTGCGCTATCCGGAGGTGATGGAGTTCCGTGTGCGGGACGCCGAGGCCGACGACCCCTTCTCGCTCCCGGAGGTCCTCTCGGGCTCGTTCCGCCCGCTGAGCCACGACATCGACCACGGTCACCGCCTGATCGTCCTGACACCGCCCGCCACGAAGGGCGGCGGCGGCCACCCGGAGATCTGGGAGATGACGGAGGTCAAGGACGCGGGCGACGTCCGGGTCCCGACCGAGGGGATCATCCAGCTGCGGGGCGCGGACGGGAAGACCAAGACCTACCGCCGGACGGCCCGTACGTTCAACGACGGCCTCGGCTTCACCCTCGCCGAGGGCAGCCACGAGCAGTGGAGCTTCCTGAACCTCGCGGTGAACCCACCGGTGACCCACCCCATGCACATCCACCTGGCCGACTTCCAGCTCCTGGGCCGCGACGCGTACGACGTGTCGGGCTTCGACGTCACCGTGGGCGGCACCCTGGCCCCGATCGCCTTCGACCCGAAGACGGAGATCCCCCTCGCTCCGAACGAGCGGGGCTGGAAGGACGTCTTCCTGGTCCCCGGCGGTCAACTGCTGCGGGTGATGGGCAAGTTCGACGGTGCGTACGGCCGCTTCATGTACCACTGCCACCTCCTGGAGCACGAGGACATGGGCATGATGCGCCCCTTCGTGGTCATGCCGAAGGAAGCCCTGAAGTTCGACCACGGGGCGGGGCACGGCGGTCATGACGGCGGGCACGGCGGGGGAAAGGACGAAGCAAGTCACACGGGCTGACAGAGCCCCCGGACGGACAGCCAGTCCCGCAGGCCCTCGGAGTCCACCAGCGGGAACTGGCCGTTCCGGCCGTATGCGACGTCACTGCTCGACGTGCCCAGATGCAGGGTCAGCTGGTCCACGTGCTTGCCGCGGGCATCGCTGAGCGTGAACCGCAGATCGCCCCAGCACATGCAGCAGAAGGCGTCTGCGGTGAGGTCGACCGCCAGCAGCCCGGCCAGCTCGCGCAGCTCGTCGGGGTCGCGCACGTCGCGCTCCAGCTCCGGTTGCCCCATCGTCCCGGTGATCTCGACTCGGCTGGTCCGGGCCCAGAGGGCCGCGATGTCGGAGGCTGTCGTCATGCGGGCACGGTATCCGCCGCGTCGGCCGTGAAGGGCGCACACCTGGACGTCACTCGTTCGTGAATCGTCGCGCCGCATCACGCCGGGTAGGGCTGTGGCCGGAGGCGAGCCATGGAACAGACTGCGTTGCGTCCCAAGCCGATGCCCGGACAGGAGCCCGGCCCAGGCGCGTTCGGTAAAGGCGGCAAGTTCGGCAGAGGCAGAGGCGGCGGATTCGGTGCCGGCCAGAAGTTCGGCGTCGGGCGAAGGCTGGGCATCGGGCGCAAGGCCCCCGCCGGGCAGACACCCGGCACGGGCCGCAGGTCCGGGCCCGGCCGCCGTCCGCACGCCGCGCGGCGGCGCGGGCGGCGGCTCGGCGCCCTGCTCTTCGGGCTGCTCTTCTCGGTCGTCCTCGTGCTGGCGGGGGTGGGGCTCGGCACCGTGAGCGCCACTGTCATCGGCATGAGCAAACTCGCCGACATGCAGAAGCAGGCGCAGGCCGCCCAGGGTGGCGCCAAGGGGCAGGGGAGCCAAGCCGCCCAGGGTGGCGCGGCCGTGCCCGCCGCCCCGCCGAAGCCGCCGCGGAAGGAGCCGGGCGGGGCCGGGGAGCGGACCGCGCGCCCCACGCTCGGCGTGGAGGCCGTCGATGCCCCCGGGGGCGCGGGGGCCCTGCTCGTCGGCGTGCACAGCCCGGGTCCCGGCCACACCGCGGGGTTCGTGCGCGGCGACGTACTGCTCGCCCTCGGCAAGACCCGCATCGCGTCGGCCAAGGCGCTGGCGGCCGCGGTCGCCGCCGCTGCCCCGGGAAGGAACGTCACCGTGACCGTCCGCCACGCGAACGGGGGGCGGCAGGTCCTGTCGGTGACACCGGGCTTCGTGACATGACGTGATGCGAGCCGGCGTGAGATGACGTGACCGGGGCCGCCGTAATCGGCTCGCGCATGCCCGGGGGCAGGGGCAGGATCGGCAGCACCGGCACCGCGCCGTACCCGCCGCAGCGAGCAGCCCTGGAGGCCCCCATGACCGGCATACCCGCGCCCTTCACCGCCGACGACTACAAGGCCCGCATGGACCGCGCCGCGGCAGCCGCGGCGGACGCGGGGCTCGCCGGACTGCTCGTCGCGCCGGGCCCCGACATGGTCTGGCTCACGGGCTACGCGCCGACGGCCGCCACCGAGCGCCTCACCGTCCTCGTGCTCGCCGCTGGCCAGGAGCCGGTGCTCGTGGTGCCCACCCTGGAGGCACCGGATGCGGAACTGGCCGCGGGGGCGCGGGCGCTCTCCTTGCGGGACTGGACCGACGGCAAGGACCCCTATGCCGCGACCGCGCCGCTCCTTGACGTCGACGGCCGCTTCGGGATCAGCGACAACTCCTGGGCCATGCATCTCCTGGGCTTCCAGAAGGAGCTGCCGAACACCTCCTACGTGTCCCTGACCGAAGCGCTGCCCATGCTGCGCGCCGTCAAGGACGCCGCCGAGCTCGAGCGCCTCGCGGCGGCCGGCGCCGCCGCGGACTCGGCGTACGAAGAGATCAAGAAGGTTCCCTTCGCGGGCCGCAAGGAGACCGACATAGCCGCCGACCTCGCCGATCTGCTGCGGCGGTTCGGGCACTCCCAGGTCGACTTCACCGTCGTCGGCTCCGGGCCGAACGGCGCCAACCCGCACCACGAGGCGGGCGCCCGCGTCATCGAGCACGGCGACATGGTCGTCCTCGACTTCGGCGGCCTCCTGCACGGCTACGGCTCGGACACCTCGCGCACGGTGCACGTGGGCGAGCCCGGCGCCGAGGAGCAGCGGGTGCACGACATCGTGCGCGAGGCGCAGCAGGCCGGCTGTGAAGGGGTGCGGCCCGGTGCCGCCTGCCAGGACGTCGACAGGGCGGCACGGGCGGTGATCACCGATGCCGGGTACGGCGAGAACTTCATCCACCGCACCGGGCACGGCATCGGCGTCACCACCCATGAGCCGCCGTACATGATCGAGGGCGAGGAACTGCCGCTCGTGCCCGGCATGTGCTTCTCCGTGGAGCCCGGCATCTATCTGCCGGGCCGCTTCGGGGTGCGCATCGAGGACATAGTGACGGTCACGGAGGACGGCGTACGGCGCCTCAACTCCACCCCGCGCGAGCTCGCGATCGTCAACTGACTGCCCCCGTACGCCTCCTGAGTCACCTCGGCCTCATGGCGTCGCGAGCACCGCGCACGACTCTGCGGGCAGCCGCAGTACTCCGTCCGCCCCGGGTGCGGCGACCGGCTCCCAGGCCGCGAGCACCCGGGCGCCCCGGCCCTCCAACGGGATGACGGCCGGCTCCTTGCCGATGTTCACCGCGATCCGCAGGTCGCCGCGCCGGACCGCGAACCAGCGCCTCTCCTCGTCGTACGCGACCCGGAGCGCCGCCAGGTCGGGGTCGAGGAGGTCGCCGCGGGCGCGGCGCAGGGCGATCAGTTCGCGGTACCAGGCCAGCACGCGCGCGTGGGGGTCGGTCAGGGGCTCGGCCCAGTCGAGACAGGACCGGTCCCTGGTGGCCGGGTCCTGCGGATCGGGGATGTCCCCCTCGGCCCAGCCGTGCGCCGCGAACTCCCGCCGCCTGCCCCGGCGCACGGCTTCAGCGAGCTCGGGATCGGTGTGGTCGGTGAAGAACTGCCAGGGCGTCGCGGCGCCCCACTCCTCGCCCATGAAGAGCATCGGCGTGAACGGTCCGGTGAGGGTGAGCGCGGCGGCGCAGGCGAGCAGACCGGGGGAGAGGGTGGCGGAGAGCCGGTCTCCTTGCGCGCGATTGCCGATCTGGTCGTGGGTCTGCGTGTAGCCGAGGAAGCGGTACGCGGGCGTGCGGGCGCGGTCCACGGGACGGCCGTGCCGGCGGCCCCGGAAGGTCGAGTACGTCCCGTCGTGGAAGAAGCCGCCCGTCAGCGTCTTGGCGAGCGCGGCGAAGGGGGCCCGGGCGAAGTCTTCGTAGTAGCCGTGTGCCTCCCCGGTCAGGGTGGTGTGCAGCGCGTGGTGGAAGTCGTCGTTCCACTGCGCGTGCAGGCCAAGACCGCCCTGAGCGCGCGGGGTGATGACTCGCGGGTCACCCTGATCGGACTCGGCGATCAGGGAGAGCGGCCTGCCGAGCTCCTCGGACAGCTCGTCCACGGCCGCCGAGAGCTCCTCCAGGAAGTGGCACGCGCGCGTGTCCCGCAGCGCGTGCACCGCGTCCAGGCGCAGGCCGTCCAGACGGTAGTCGCGCAGCCAGGCGAGCGCGCTGCCGATCAGGTACGCGCGCACCTCGTCCGAGCCCGGGGCGTCGAGGTTGACCGCCGCGCCCCAGGGGGTCTGGTGGGTCTCGGTGAAGTAGGGGCCGAACGCGGGCAGATGGTTGCCGGACGGGCCGAGGTGGTTGTGGACCACGTCGAGCACGACGCCGATGCCCTGCGCGTGCGCGGCGTCGACGAATCGTTTCAGCGCTTCGGGGCCGCCGTACGGCTCGTGCACGGCCCACAGGGAGACACCCTCGTACCCCCAGCCGTGCCGCCCGGGGAACGGACAGAGCGGCATCAGCTCCACATGGGTGATGCCGAGCTCCGCGAGATGGCCGAGCCGCCCCGCCGCCGAGTCGAGCGTGCCGTCCGGTGTGTACGTCCCCACGTGCAGCTCGTACAGGACCGCGTCCCGCACCCCGCGCCCCGCCCAGGGCGCGCGCCACGCGTACCGGCCGTGGTCCACGACGGCGCTGAGCCCGTCGGGGCCGTCCGGCTGGCGCCGTGAGCGGGGGTCGGGCAGCACGGGTCCTTCGTCGAGCGAGAAGCCGTACCGCGCCCCGTCGGCGGCGTCCGCATCCACGGTCCACCACCCTGCCCGGCCCTCGGCGCGCTCCAGCGCACGCGTGGCGCCCTCGCACAGCAGTGCGACGCGTTCGGCTTCAGGTGCCCACACCTCGAACTCCACCGACAGTTCCCCCTCGTTCGCCATCCGTCGTCGTCCGTCGTCCGTTGTCCGTCGTTCGTCGTTCGTCGTTCTCGTCCGTCGTGTCCATCGTGCTGCAGAAGTGATCGGTTCGCGGTCGTTACGCGTTTTCTGGACACCCCGGCCGAGCTGACCGACAATCACCAGGGTGACGTCGTCCTTTGAGATCCACAGTTACCCCGCGCGGCTGACCGACGCCGAGCGCGACAGGGCGCTGCAGGTGCTCAGGGAGGGCGCTGCCCTCGGCAAGCTGTCGCACGACACGTTCGTGCGGCGCATGGAGCTGGCGCTCGCGGCCCGCCAGCCGGACGAACTCGCCGCGCTCACCGCGGATCTGCGCACCGAGGGCCGGCTCTCGCGGGCGGTGTTCGGCACCGTCGGCGCGGTCTCCGGGTTCACGGTCCGGCTGCGCAGGGCCTGGCAGGCCGAGAAGCTCCCCAAACTGCTCCTGCCGGTGGCCGGGAATCCCTGCCCGCTGCGGATCGGCCGTGACCCCGCGAACGGACTCAGGCTCAGCCACGAGACGGTCTCCCGGGTGCACGCCGAGCTGAGCAGGCAGGGCGGCATGTGGGTGCTGCGCGACCTCGGGTCGACCAACGGCACGTCCGTGAACGGCCGCAGGGTGATCGGCGCTGCCGTCGTCCAGGACGGCGATCAGGTCAGCTTCGGGAAGATGGGCTTCCGTCTCTCCGGTTCGTGAAGCCCCCAGTGGAAGGCCGCGTTCCGTGGGCGCGGCTAACCGGCCCCCACGCGCGCGTGGCGCGCGGCCGCGACCGTCGTCCGTGACTGGTGCTCGACCTGGTCCTCCAGCGGCACCCAGCGCGCCCCGAACCGCTCGGCGAACGCGTCGCTCCACCGCAGGACGAGCCGCTCCAGGCGGGGCGCCGCCGGGTCGCCCGCCGATTCGAGGACCCGCAGCAGCATCGCGGCGGCCCGCAGCGGAAGGCGGCGCCCGAAGGCGTCGACGCTCCCGATGTACGCCATCGACGTCCCCGCGGGCGGCAGCCTGGCCCAGTCGTCGGCGAGGCCGGGCACCAGGTCGAGCGCCCAGCGCGCCGCACGCAGCAGCGGCCCCTGCGCCTCCGGGAGCCGCGGCAGCGCCTCGTGCAGGATGTTCTCGACCAGCCCCGCGTCATGGCGCAGCCGCCGCGAGAAGCCGCGCAGCGCGCGCACCGGGGCCGGATGTGCGGACCCGTCGTCCACGAGGTCGCTGGCCCACATGGGGACCTCGACGATGGCGGTCAGGCCGCCGTAGCGGTGCGCGTGGTGCCAGGTCGTGTGCCGGGCGTCCTCGGGGAGGCTCGGGTAGGCGGCCGCCGAGCCGGGCCCCGGCAGCACATGGACCCCCGGCCCCGAGACCGGCCAGCCCGCGGCGTCCGAGGCCCCCGTCTCCACCGGTATGTGCAGCTCGGCCGCGGACTTGGCGAACGGCTCCGCGAGCCCCGGGATGTCCCGCGTCAACTGCACCCAGCTGCCGCCGAGATCGGTGCCGTGCAGCGACACCTGCAGATAGGGCCGCAGTTCGTCGATGACGCCGGTCAGGGCGCGGGTCTCGGGAGGCAGCCGGTCGGGCGGCAGGACCGAGGGGGACCACTCCGGCTGCTCGGGGCCCGCCGGACGGAAGAAGTGCCGGTGGTAGTCGAACAGGGTGCGCGGGGCGGGCGTGCGGTGCAGGTTCGCCCCGTCCGGGTCGGCGCACAGCAGGAAGTGCCAGGAGGTGTCGGCACGCAGGTCCTCGTCCCGCAGGGCCCACTCCGCGAGGTGCAGCAGCGTCGAGCCACCCGTGGGTTCGTTCGAGTGCGCGCCCGCGACGACCAGGACGGCACGCGGGGAGCGGCCGACGGACAGCAGGTGCAGAGGTCTTCCGGCGCGCGATGCGCCCACTTGACGCAAGGCGCTGAGCTCGGGGCGGTGGGCCGCCAACTCACGGGCGGACAGCACCAGTTCGGCCACATTGGGATAGCGCTGGTCCGCCAGTTGACTCACCCCCGTCTTGTCCGCTGACGCAATCCGCAGTACGCCACGCGGTCGGGCACGTGTCAAGCGCGCGACCCAAGGGATGTCAGCCCACGTCGGCGTTGTCCCGCAGCGTCACTCGAATGGGTGTATGCGGACTGCGTGCGGCGCCCCGCGGTGGTCCCCTGAAACCCACCGACCACGCCCGTTCCGGCGGGGGTGCCCAAGAGGAACGGGGAGTCTGCCGTGTTGTCGAGCTCGGCCCCCCACGGGCACTTCCTGGCACCGGCCGCGCTGCCCAGCCTCCTGTCCGCCGACGTGGCGCGCGACCCCTTCCCGCACTACCGCCTCCTCCGTGAGCGCCACCCCCTCGTCCGCGACGAGCTGCTCGGGGCCTGGCTGCTCAGCCGGTACGCGGATGTGCGGGCCGCGCTCGTCGACGTACGGCTCGGTGCGGCGGAGGCCGGGCCGAGCCCGGTCCGGCGAGGGCTCGTGGAGCCCGCGCTGCGGGCCGCCGCCGAACGCACCGCCTTCGTCCTCGCGCGCCGGATGGCCGGGCGGCGCGAGGTCGACCTCGTCGCCGAGTTCAGCGCCTGGCTGCCCGCGGCCGCCGCCGTCGCCGCGCTCGGGCTGCCCTGGGAGGACGCCGCACGGGTGCGGGAGTGGTGCCGTACGACGCCCGCGCACCCCGGCGGCCCGCACCCGGAGTTGGGCGGGCTGCTGCGCCCCCTCGTCGCTCGGCGGCGCGCCCACCCCGGCCGCGACCTGCTCTCCGTGCTGTGCGGCGCCGGGGCGGACGGGCGGGCGCTCTCCGACGAGGCGGTCACCGCTCTCGCCGGGGCGCTCCTTGTCGGCGGCGGCGAGGCCACCGGCCTGGCGCTGGCCTCCTTCCTCGCCAACCTCCTCGACCATCCCGGCCAGTTGGCCCTCGTGCGCGCCCGCCCGGGGCTGATACCCGGCGCCTGGGCGGAGTCCCTGCGCCGTGACCCGCCTGCGCACGTGGTGCTGCGCCGCGTGCTCGCGCCGATATCCGTGGGCGGCACCACGCTGCCCACGGGCGCCACGGTGGCCTGCCTGGTCGGCTCCGCCGGGCGCGACCCGTTCCGCTTCGCGGACCCCGACCGCTACGACATCTTCCGCCCGGACCCGGCACACCTGGCGTTCGGCGCGGGACAGCACTTCTGCCCGGCCGCCGCGCTGGCCGCTCTCACCGCCGAATGCGGGCTGCGGGCCCTCCTCGACGCCATGCCGGGCCTGCGCTGGGCGCCCGGCCCCAGGCCCGCGCCCCAGGGCGTGCTGGCGCGGGCCCCACGCCGGCTACTCGTCCGCCCCCGCTGAGCCCGGCCCCGTGGTGACCCGCTCCAGCAGCACCACCGGCAGCTCCCCGAGAAGCTCCTCCACGCGCGCGTGCCCGGTGAACTCCCGCCCCGGGGTGAGCAGATCGGCCCACCGCCCCTCTGGAAGCTCCAGTTCCGTGGAGCGCCAGCCGCCCGCCTCCGCCAACCGCAGGGAGAGCCGGGTCACCGCCGCGATCACCTCTCCGGAGCGCGTGAACGCCACACAGTGCGCGGCGCCTGGACCCCGCGCCGCCAGCGGCTCGTACGTCGCCGCGCCGCCGAACAGCTCGGGGCGGCGCCTGCGCAGCCGCAGCGCGGTCGCCGTCAGCGCCAGCTTCTCCTCGGAGAGGTCCCAGCGGTCACGGTGCTGCTCCAGGTGCTCGAGGACATGCGGCTGGAACCGCACGGGCCGCCGGTTGTCCGGGTCCACCAGGGCCCGGTACTCGCCCTCCGTGCCCTGGTAGAGGTCGGGCACCCCGGGCATCGTCAGCTGGAGCAGCGCGGCCCCGAGGACGTTCGCCCGCACATGGGGCCGCAGCCCGTTCGCGAACTCCGCGACGGTGTAGAGCGGAGGTCCGCAGGGCCCCGCCTCCACGAACGCCGTCACGGCCTTCTCGTACGCCTCGTTCGGCTCGGTCCAGCTCGTGTGCAGGCCCGCCTCGCGCACATGCTTGAGCAGAGCCTTCTGCAGCCGCTCGTCGTAGGGGAAGCCGAAGCCGACGGCCGTCTGCCAGGCCGCCCAGGCCAGTTGGGGGTCCGGCGCGCTCGCGCCGCCCATCCGCGCGGTCTGTTCGGTCACGTCGACCAGGAGGTCGGCCCACTGCTCGGGGCACTGCGTGAGGACGGCGATGCCCGCCCGTACGTCGGCGCTGCGCTTCGTGTCGTGCGTGGTGAGCACCGTGCCCGAGTACGGCCAGTCGCGCTGCACGCGCGCGCAGTACGCGTGAAAGGCCTCCGGAGAGACCGCGGGACGCTCCGGGGAGCCGCCCACCTCGGCGGCCGAGAGGAGCGGCGCGTGCCGGTAGAACGCCGTGTCCTCGACCGCCTTGGCCCGCAGCGCCGACGAGATCTGCGCGAACCGCGCGCGGAAGCCGTCGACCGCGGGCCCCGACCCGAGCCGCCCGAGGACCAGGTCCCGTACGACGTCGACCGCCTCGGCCTCCTCCCGCACCGCGAAGGCGGCCTTGGCCTCCTCGGCGGCCCCCACCGTGAGCACCGAAGCCGGTTCGGCGCCCCCGGAGACGTACGGCCGGTAGACGGGAAGCCGCACGAGCAGCTCCAGAAGCGCGGTGCGCAGGGCCCACGGCGCGTGGTCGCGCAGGGCGGGGTCCGCTGCGCAGAGGGCCGTCGCCTCGCGCGTGAGGCGGTCGGTCTCGGCGGCCAGCTCATGGGTGAGCACCTTGTACGCCGCGCGCCGCACCGTCGCGTCCCAGTCGCCGCCCCGGTCGACCGCGGGGGCCGTGAACCGCCGGTACTGGCCGAGGAGCTCGCCCGCCCCGGCCGGGTCCGTGAAGAGGCCGTCGAGGTGGCGCAGCGCGTCGTACCCGGTGGTGCCCGCGACGGGCCACGCGGCGGGCAGCTGCTCCCCGTCGGCGAGGATCTTCTCCACGACCGTCCAGCGCCCGTGCGTGGCCTCCTGGAGATGCTGGAGGTAGGCCCCGGGGTCCGCGAGTCCGTCGGGGTGGTCGATCCGCAGGCCTTCCACGACGCCTTCCCGCAGCAGGTCGAGGATCTTCGCGTGGGTCGCGTCGAACACCTCGGGGTCCTCGACGCGCACCCCGATGAGGTCCGAGATGGTGAAGAAGCGCCGGTAGTTGAGCTCTGTGCGGGCGAGGCGCCACCACGCGAGCCGGTACCACTGGGCGTCCAGGAGCCGGGGCAGCGGCAGGTCGCCGGTGCCTTCCCGCAGGGGGAACGCGTGTTCGTGGTAGCGCAGCACGTCGCCGTCCACCCGCAGGCTCGCCAGCTCGTCCCCGACCCCGCGCCCCAGCACCGGAAGCAGCACGCGCCCGCCGCCCGCGTCCCAGTCGATGTCGAACCACCGCGCGTACGGCGAATCGGGGCCCTCCCGCAGCACCTCCCAGAGGGCGTGGTTGTGGCGCGGCACCGCCGCCATGTGGTTCGGCACGATGTCCACGACCAGGCCGAGCCCGTGCGCCCGCGCGGTGCGCGAGAGGGACCGCAGCCCTTCCTCGCCGCCCAGCTCGTCACGCACGCGCGCGTGGTCCGCGACGTCATAGCCGTGCGTGGACCCCGGGACGGCCTCGAGCACCGGCGACAGATGCAGGTGCGAGACCCCCAGCGATGCCAGGTACGGGACGGCCGCCTCGGCGGCGTCGAACGGGAACTCCGGCTGCAGCTGCAGCCGGTACGTGGCGGTGGGCGGCGGCGGAACCGCGGGCTCTGGGCGCTCAGGCGTCATGCGAACGTACGTACCCGCCTGGCGGGCTTTCGTGCCATCGACTCATGCTTCTGGGCGTCATGGTGTGACTAGCTTCGGACGATGGCTGCAAAAGCACAGGTCGCGCAGGACCCGCACGAGGGACGGACGGAGGACCGGGGCGCACCCGGCTTCCTGGACACCTACCGGGAAGTGATCGGGCACACCGGAGCGCTCCTGCCGGTGATCTCGTTCCTCGGCAGGCTCCCCGTCGCCATGATCCAGTTCGGCAGTGTCCTGCTGGTCACCGAGACCAGCGGATCGCTCGCCACGGGCGGCGTCGTCGCCTGCGCCCTCGCGCTCGGCCAGGTGACCATGGGCCCGCTCGTCGGCCGCCTCGCCGACCGCCGCGGCCAGCGCCCCGTCGTCCTCGTGTTCTCGCTGCTCAACGCCGTGGCCATCGCGGTCTACACGCTCGGCGCCCTGCTCGGACTGCCCACGCCCGCGCTCGTCGCCCTCGCCGTGCTCGCCGGCGCCAGCATCCCGGGGATCGGCCCGCTGGCCCGCGCACGCGCCGTCCCGCTGGTCCGCGGGGCGGGCGGTGACGACCGCCTGGTCAACACCGTCCTCTCCCTGGAGAGCACGATGGACGAGCTGTCCTTCGTGCTCGGCCCCGCCTTCGTGGGCCTGGCCGCGGTGGCGGGCCACCCGGCGTACGCCTTCGGCGTAGCCGCACTCCTGGTCGCCGTCTGCGGCTCCGGCTTCGCGCTGCACCCCACGGGCCGGACCACCCTCGTGACGGGGCGGGCGCCACGCGCGCGTGGCGGCCGGGAGCGCCTCCCGCGCCAGGTCGTCGTCGTACGCGTCGGGCTCGTCTTCGTCGGTGTCCTGCTCGGCGCCTGCGGAGCGGGCATCACGGCCCTCACCGAGGAGTTGGGGCAGCCGGGGCAGGCGGGCCTCGTCTACGCCGCCATGGGCGTGATGAGCGCCGTCGTGGGGCTCTCCATGGCCGCGCTGCCCGAGCGGTTCGGCCTGTACGCGCGCTGGCGCGTGGCGACGGCCGCCGCCGCGCTGCTCTCGCTGCCGCTGGTGTGGACGGACAGCATGACGGCCCTGTACCTCGTGGTGACCGTCTTCGGCGCCGTCTACGCCCCGAACCTGATCACCGGCTTCGCGCTGACCGAGCGCTCCTGCCCGCCGGGGCGCCTCGCCGAGGGCATGACGTTCGCCGCCAGTGCCTTCGTCGGCGGCCAGGCGGTCACGCTCGCGGTGGCGGGCCGCCTGGCCGAGTCCCACGGCCCCGGGGCGGCGTTCGCGCTCGGCAGCGCGGCCGCCGCCGTCGCGTTCCTCGTCGCGCTGGTGGCCCGCCCCCCGGCGGAGGGCAGGCCACGGGTCACGCCGGGCGCCGCAGGACGGTGAGGCTCCGGTCGGTGAGCGTCAGACGCTCACCGGCCCCTGCCTTCGGTCCCGAGTCCTTCGGCACGCCCTCCGCCCGCGAGGTGTCCACGACCACCTGCCACTGCCGGCCGTGATTGACCGGGATCACGAAGTCCAGCGGCTCCGGGGAGGCGTTGAACATCATCAGGAACGAGTCGTCGGAGATCCGCTCGCCGCGGGTGCCCGGCTCGGAGATCGCGTTGCCGTTCAGGAACACCGTCAGCGCCCGCGCGTGCGACGCGTCCCAGTCCTCCTGTGTCATCTCCCCGCCCTCCGGCGTGAACCAGGCGATGTCGGAGAGCTCGTCGTGCGTGCCCTCCACGGGACGCCCGTGGAAGAAGCGCCTCCTTCGGAAGACGGGGTGGTCGCGCCGCAGCCACGCCATCGCGCGCGTGAACTCCAGCTGGGTGTTTTCACCCTCCGGCCAGCGCACCCAGGCGATCTCGTTGTCCTGGCAGTAGGCGTTGTTGTTGCCTCCCTGCGTCCGGGCGAACTCGTCGCCGTGGCTGAGCATCGGGACGCCCTGCGAGAGCATCAGCGTCGCGATGAAGTTGCGCATCTGCCGCTCGCGCAGCTCCCGGACGTCCGGGTCCTCGGTCTCGCCCTCGGCGCCGCAGTTCCAGGAGCGGTTGTGGCTCTCGCCGTCCTGGTTGTCCTCGCCGTTGTCCTCGTTGTGCTTCTCGTTGTACGAGACGAGGTCGTGCAGGGTGAAACCGTCGTGACAGGTGGTGAAGTTGATCGACGCCAGGGGGCGCCGCCCGTCGTCCTGGTAGAGGTCGGACGAGCCGGTGAGCCGGGACGCGAACTCCGCGAGGGTGCGTGGTTCGCCCCGCCACAGGTCACGCACGGTGTCGCGGTACATGCCGTTCCACTCGGTCCACAGGGGCGGGAAGTTGCCCACCTGATAGCCGCCCTCGCCGACGTCCCAGGGCTCGGCGATCAGCTTCACCTGGCTGACGATCGGGTCCTGCTGCACCAGGTCGAAGAACGACGACAGGCGGTCCACCTCGTGGAACTGGCGGGCGAGCGTCGCCGCGAGGTCGAAGCGGAAGCCGTCCACGTGCATGTCCGTGACCCAGTGCCGCAGCGAATCCATGATCATTTGGAGGACGTGCGGCGAGCGCATCAGGAGCGAGTTGCCCGTCCCCGTGGTGTCCATGTAGTAGCGGGGGTCGTCCGTCAGGCGGTAGTACGAGGCGTTGTCCAGGCCCTTGTAGGAGAGCGTCGGACCCAGGTGGTTGCCCTCGGCCGTGTGGTTGTAGACGACGTCGAGGATCACCTCGATGCCCGCCTCGTGCAGTGCCTTCACGGCCTGCTTGAACTCCAGGACCTGCTCACCCCGGTCGCCCCATGAGGCGTACGCGTTGTGGGGCGCGAAGAAGCCGATCGTGTTGTAGCCCCAGTAGTTGTTCAGGCCCATGTCCACCAGGCGGTGGTCGTTCACGAACTGGTGCACCGGCATCAGCTCCAGAGCCGTCACCCCCAGCTGCACGAGGTGATCGATGACCGCGGGATGCGCGAGCGCCGCGTACGACCCGCGCAGCTCGTCCGGCAGGTCGGGGTGGAGCATGGTCAGGCCCTTGACGTGGGCCTCGTAGAGCACCGTCTCGTTGTACGGGGTGCGGGGCGGCCGGTCGTCGCCCCAGTCGAAGTACGGGTTGACCACCACGGAGGTCATCATGTGCGGCGCCGAGTCCATGTCGTTGCGCTTGTCCGGGGCGCCGAAGCGATAGCCGTACACCTCCTCGCCCCAGTCGACCTTGCCGCTGACCGCGCGGGCGTACGGATCGAGCAGCAGCTTCGCCGAGTTGCAGCGGTGCCCCTGCGCGGGGTCGTACGGACCGTGCACGCGGAAGCCGTACCGCTGGCCCGGCATCACGCCGGGCAGGTACGCGTGCAGCACGAAAGCGTCGGACTCGCGCAGCTCGACGGCTGTCTCCGAGCCGTCGTCGTGCAACAAACAGAGCTCTATGCGGTCGGCGGCCTCGGAGAAGACCGCGAAGTTCGTGCCGGCGCCGTCGTACGTGGCACCGAGTGGATACGCCTGCCCTGGCCACACCTGCATGCATACGACTCTTCCACTACCGCCCCCTCGGCTCGGGGTCACTTTGGTCAGAGTCTCCCCGAAAGTGGGGCAACCACGCGGGAGTTGAAGCCGTCTAACCGACCGACCACTCATCTGTATGCCCCTTCTTGGGGCTCGTGGGGGAAAAGGGGAGTAAGTGAGAGAGCTAGTCAGACGCCACCTGGGGAAGGTGGTGGGGGGCACGGCGGTCGCCGTGGCCGCCACCGCGGTGCTGGTGGGCGTCACACTGCCGGGGGCGGGCGAGCCGGGGGGCGGCCGGGCCAACGCGGCGGACGCGCAGCAGAACGCGATCGCCAAGGACGGCGTCGTCGAGGCCGCGCCCGACGAGGGCGAGAAGGGCATAGGCAGCGACCCGCTGACCGACGCGGAGATGGAGCGGGCCGAGAAGGCGTCGGTGTCGGGCGCCCTGCGCTCCAGCGCCAGGGACGTCGAGGGCGACCGCGGCCCGCAGCTCCTGTCGACGAACCTCAGTGAGCCGGAGCCCACCGATGCGGGCGCCGCGGCCCCGCGCCGCGCGGAGGTCGTCTACTACGACTACAAGAAGGACGTGGTCATCACCAAGACGGTCAACGTGGAGACCGGCAAGGTGGAGAGCACGAACACCAGGAGCAACGCCCAGCCGCCGCCCAGTCAGGAAGAGCTCACCGAGGGCGCCCAGCTGCTGATCGCCGACCCGCTCGGCAAGGGCCTGAAGCAGGACTTCAAGCACGCCACGGGCAAGGCGCTGACCGGCCCCGGACAGCTGCAGCTGAGCGGCATGGTCTTCCGCAAGGAGACCGTCGAGCGTGTGCCGTCGGGCCTCGCCGAGTGCGGCAAGCACCGGTGCCTCCAGGTCGTCACCAAGGTCAAGAACGGCCCGTGGATCGACACCCGGTCCCTCGTCGTCGACCTGAGCACCCGCACCGTGGGCCGCCTCGGCTGATCCCGGCCGGACCCGCACGACTCCACACTTCTGCTTCTCCTCGTACGAGGGAGTTCACAACACAATGCACGTCAACAGACTTTCGCGCGCCCGCAAAAGGGCCGGCATGGCCCTCGCGGTCTCCGCGCTGATCGGCGGCGTCGTCACCGTCGCCTCGCCCGCATCGGCCACCCCCAAGGCGCCCAGCGCCCCCGCGGCGGCGGCCGACTGCAGTGACGCCTACAAGATCGAGCAGACCGTCGACGGCGGCACGACCTGGCGCATGTGCTGGCACTACAACACGCTCTCCGGTCTGATCCTCGACAAGATCAGCTACCAGCCCAAGGACGAGGCGAAGCCCATACCCGTCCTGACCAGCGCCCGCCTCGCGCAGGTCCACGTCCCCTACGACGACGGCGAGGCAGAGTACGACGACGTCACCGGCACCGACTTCGGCCAGGCGCTGCAGAACCTGAACCCCGGCGAGTGCCCCGGCGGCACCATCAAGACCGTGAAGGTCCCGCAGCGCGGCGACGTGAAGGGCCTGTGCACCACCACGCGCGCGCGTGGGCACGCGTACCGCCTCAACGACGACGAGAGCACCGGCGGCACCGGCAAGGTCTTCACCGGGCAGGGCAAGGACCTGCTCGTCTACACGGTGAACAAGGCCTCCTGGTACGAATACATCACCGAGTGGCGGTTCTCCTCGGACGGCACCATCACCTCCCAGGTCGGCGCGACCGGCAGCCTCTCGCCGTACGACTACGACGGCGGCGACAGCCGTGGCTGGCCCATCGGCAAGGGCGACCAGGCCAAGGCCGAGAGCCACGCCCACAACGTCTTCTGGCGGCTCAACTTCGGCCTGGACGGCTCCCCGAAGGCCAAGGTCGAGCAGTACGACTCCAAGGTCACCCCGCCCACCGGGCAGGGCAGCCCCAAGACGAAGACGACCCGCACCAAGGTCACCAAGGAACTCGCCGGTGACCGCAAGGACATGCGCTGGTGGCGTGTGGTCAGCGGGGCGGGCAAGAACAAGGACGGCCACCCCCGTTCGTACGAGATCGTGCCCGGGGCCAGCACCAAGCACGCCGGACGCCCCTTCACCAAGCACGACGTGTACTTCACCGAGTACAAGAAGTGCGAGCAGTACGCGAGCAACAACCCGGGGTGCGCCAACGGAGCACCGGACAGCGTCGACAAGTGGGTGAACGGTCAGTCTCTGACACACCCGGTCACCTGGGTCCACGTGGGCTTCCACCACATCGCCCGTGACGAGGACCAGCAGCCGATGCCGGTCCACTGGCAGGGCTTCTCGCTGGCCGCGCGCGACGTGACCGCTATGAGCCCGCTCACTCCGCAGGAGCTGGCCGACCAGAACGGCCAGCCGCCGCTGGGTGGTTGAGAATCCACCCTCCCCATCCGGCTGCACCGGCCGCCGCTCCCGGAGTACCCTTCCTTGATCGTTGAACGGGGGAGTGCTCGGGGGAGCGGAAGGGGTGCGTCGGGTGAGCTCGGGAGGGCGGGAACTGCCCCCTGGTGACGAGGGTCACGAGGGGAGTTCCGCGGACGGCCCGCCCGGAGCGGTGTCCCTGGCGCGGCCGATGGAGATGGGATCTCAGATCGGACCCGAACTGGACTGGGGCGCCGACGCCTGGCGCGAGGTGCGCACACGCGCCCAGCGCGCCGGGCGGGCCTACATCTGGCTGAATCTCGTGGAACAGCGGCTGCGCGCGGTCGTGGCCGCTGTTCTGCGCCCCATCTACGAACCGGTCCACGCCGACGACTGGGTGGTCGCCGCCGCGGGACCCGCGGGGCAGGAGTGGGTGCAGCGGGCCGTCGCCGTACGCGAAGTGAGCCGCCGCAAGGGGTACTTGCTGGACCCGGCCGACGACAACGTCCTCAGCTTCCTCACGCTGCCCCAGCTGCGGGAGCTGATGGTGCAGCACTGGCCGTGCTTCGAGCCGTACTTCGACGACCGCAGGGACGTCGAACTGGCCCTGGACGAGCTGGAGGTCACCCGGAACGTCGTCTCCCGCAACCGCGCCCTGTCCACCGCCGTGCTCGCCCAGGCGGAGCGCGCCTCTGCGAGGCTCCTGGACATTCTCGGCACGGGCACCGACACGCCCTCCGCGCGCCGGCTGCCCGTCGACGCCGTCGAGTCCCTGGTCGGCGACCGGTACGCCGACGTGGTGGGCGTCCACTCGGACCGGGTGCGGCTCCTGCGGCAGTTCCCGGCGGAGGACATCTTCGGCGGGGCGCGCCGCCTCGACGCGATCGGGATCGGCCTGAACCTCCTGGTCCAGAACTTCTCCGGACGACGCCTGGTGCGGCTGGCCGAGTCCGGCTGCCGGGTGCGCCTGCTCTTCCTCAACCCGGCCAGCAGCGCGGTCAAGCGCAGGGAGCGCGAACTGGGCCTGAAGCGGGGTGAGCTGAGCCGCAGCGTCGAGATGAACATCCTGCACATGCGCCGGGTGCGGGCCCGCCTGCGCGACCCGGGTGCCTTCGAGATCCAGGTCTTCGACGAGACGCCGCGCTTCACCGCGTATCTGGTCGACGGGGACGGCGCGGACGGCATCGCGGTCGTCCAGTCGTACCTGCGCCGGACGCGCGGGATGGAGGCGCCGGTGCTCGTGCTGCGCGGCGGCCGCCGGGTGGTGAAGGCGGACGAGCCGGACGAGAGCGGACTCTTCGAGACGTACCGGGAGGAGTTCGAGCTGGCCTGGGCCGACTCGCGGCCGGTCTCCTGAACAAGCGGTCTCCTGGGCAAGCGGAACGCGCGCCTCGGATTGTCAGTGGCGCGTGGGATCGTGGTGGTCAATGGGGGAAAGCACCACAGAGAAGGGGGCGGCCATGGGCTGGCACCAGGAGCTGCTGATCGGTTTCGACCTGGAGACGACCGGGACGGACCCGCGCGAGGCGCGCATCGTCACGGCGGCGGTCGTCGAGGTCAGGGCCGGCGAGACGCTGGGCCGCAAGGAGTGGCTCGCCGACCCTGGGGTCGAGATCCCCGCGGAGGCCGTGGCGGTGCACGGCATCTCGAACGAACGGGCCGCCTCGCACGGCAGACCCGCCGCCGAGGTCGCCGACGCGATAGCGGCGGTGCTCGTGTCGTACTGGCAGGCGGGCGTCCCGGTCGTCGCCTATAACGCCACCTTCGACCTGACCCTGCTCTCCGCCGAGTTGTACAGGTACGGCCTGCCGTCCTTGCGCGAGCGCCTGGGCGGTGCGGAGCCGGCCCCGGTCATCGACCCGTACACCATCGACCGCTCGGTCGAGCGCTACCGCAAGGGCAAGCGAAATCTGGAAGCGGTCTGCACCGAGTACGGCGTGCTCCTGGAGTCGGCGCACGACGCGATGTCGGACGCCCTGGCCGCGGCCCGCCTGGCCACCGCCATAGCCGAGCGGCACCCCAAGCTGGCCGCGTTCGGCCCTGCGGAGCTGCACCGCCGTCAGATCGACTGGTATGCGCAGTGGGCCGCGGACTTCCAGAAGTTCCTCCGGAAGAAGGGCGAGGCGGACGCGGTGGTGGACGGCACGTGGCCGCTCAAGGAGGAGTTCAGCGCGTCCGGCGTCTGACTCCCTCCAAAGGCTGCCCTCTCTCCAGAGGCCGCCACCCTCAGAAGGGGTACCACCGCACGCTCGCGTCCCCGTCACGCAGCGACGCGACCCGGCGGCGGAACTCGACCAAGGCCTTCGGGTTGCTGGGGGCGTGCTGCGCGACCCACGCACAGCTTGCCGTCTCCCGGGCGCCCCGGAGCACCGCGCACCCTTCCCACTCCCGCACGTCCCAGCCGTACTCCGCGACGAAACCGTCGTAGGCATCGGCAGGGAGCCCGTAGCGGTCCCGGGAGAGCGCCAGGACGACCAGGTCGTGCTCGCGCAGATCGGAGGAGAACGTCTCAAGATCCACGAGAACCGGCCCGTCCGCGCCCACGAGGACGTTCCGGGGCAGCGCGTCGCCGTGGATGGGGCCGGGAGCGAGCCGAGGGGTGAGCGCCGACGCCGCGGCCTCGAAGCCGTCCCTGCGCTCACGCAGATAGTCCGCGTCCTCGACGTCGATCGCCTCGCCCGCGAGCCGCAGCCAGCGCTCGACCCCGCCGAGCAGCTCGCGCCGGGGCAGCTCGAACTCCGGCGCGGGAAGGGCGTGCACGAGCCGCAGGAGTGCGGCCAGGTCGCGCGGCTCGGCGGGGCGCACGGCCTCCGGCAGCCGGTGCCACACCGTCACCGGATGCCCGTCCACCAGCCGGGGCTCGCCCTCGGCGGCCCGCACCGCGGGCACGCCCGACTCCTCCAGCCAGTGCGCGATCCGCAACTCCCGGCGCGCGCGGTCCAGAAGCTCGGGCGCCGCACGCCCGACCTTGACCACCGTCCCGCCGTCGCCGAACACCGCGTTCTCGCCGAGCGCGAGCAGCGTCGCGTCCCGATCGAGACCCGCGGCGCCCAGTACGTCCCGTGCCCGCGCCTCGTCCATCCATTGCCTCCCGCACCGCTCGCTGCGTTCGCCACGCAGCCCGGCACAGTCTCCCATTCGTACAGGCCAAGCGGCTGCGAGGCCTGCGTAGCTGCTTGACGTATCAAGATCCCATCAGCACGATGACGGGGGCCGCCTGGGCGGCCAAACCCCGATGAGCCGCCCAAAGGAGCCGATACCGTGACATTGGCGACCGCGACAAAGCGGTCAGCGAACGGCGCGTCCGCCCGCAGAGGCGCGGACCACGGCGCCTGGTTCCTGGTGCTGCCCGCGCTGATCCCGATCCTCGTCCTGAGCGTGGGACCGCTCCTCTACGGCATCGCGCTCGCGTTCACCGACTCCCAGTCCGGCCGCACCGAGCCCACCGAGTGGATCGGCCTCCTGAACTTCCAGGATCTGCTGCACGACACCCTGTTCTGGGACTCGTTCCGCATCGGCCTGCTCTGGGCGTTCGGCGTCACCGTGCCGCAGTTCTTCCTCGCCCTGGGCCTCGCCCTCCTGCTCAACCAGCCGTTGCGGATGCGCTGGCTGGCGCGGGCGCTCGCGATCATCCCGTGGGCGATGCCCGAGGTGGTCGTCGGCATCATGTGGCGGCTCGTCTACCACCCGGACGCGGGCGTGCTGAACGAGACGCTGTCCAACTTCGGCCTGGGTGAGGGCAAGGACTGGCTGACCGGGACGGCCACCGCGCTCTTCGCCGTCATCGTCGTCGGCATCTGGGCCGGCATGCCGCAGACCACCGTCGCGCTGCTCGCCGGACTGCAGAACACCCCGCGCGAACTGCACGAGGCCGCCGCGATGGACGGCGCGGGCGCCTGGCGCCGCTTCCGCACCGTCACCTGGCCCGCGATCAAGCCGATCGCCCTCGCCATCACGGCGCTCAACTTCATCTGGAACTTCAACTCCTTCGCCCTGGTCTACGTCCTCACCCAGGGCGGCCCCGGCGGCCGCACCCGCCTGCCCATGCTCTTCGCCTACGAAGAAGCCTTCCGCTACGGCCAGTTCGGCTATGCCGCGGCCATGGGCTGCGTGATGGTCGCGGTGATCTCCGTGATCCTCGCCTTCTACCTCGTCGGCCGCCTGAAGGGAGCCGACGAGTCATGATGCGCACGAAGAAGTCCACGCGCACCGCGCAGTACGTGGCGCTCGCCGCCTATCTCGTCTTCCTCGCCTTCCCGTTCCTCTGGCTGATCTCCACGGCCTTCAAGCCCGCACGGGAACTGGGCAGCCTGAACCCCACCTGGATTCCGGAAAACCCGACCCTGGACAACTTCCGGCAGGCCTTCGACGAGCAGCCGCTGCTCCAGGCCGCCGGGAACTCCCTGATCGCGGCGCTCAGCGCCTCCCTGATCGCGGTCGTCATCGCGACCCCCATGGCGTACGTCATGGCGCGGCACCGCAACCGCGTCTCGAAGGCGGCGACGGGCTGGGTGGTGATCAGCCAGGCGTTCCCCTTCGTCCTCATCATCATTCCGCTGTTCCTGATCCTGAAGAACCTGCACCTGATCAACTCGCTGGTCGGCCTGATCATGGTGTACGTCGTGTGGTCGCTGCCCTTCGCGCTGTGGATGCTCGTCGGATACGTCCGAGCCGTGCCCACCGAGCTGGAGGAGGCGGCCGCGGTCGACGGCGCGAGCAAGGTGCGCACGTTCGTCTCGGTCGTCGCGCCCCTGCTCGCCCCCGGCATCGTCGCCACGGCGATGTTCGCCTTCATCACCGCATGGAACGAGTTCTTCTTCGCGCTCGTCCTGCTCAAGACCCCGGAGAAGCAGACCTTGCCGGTCATCCTCAACCGCTTCATCGGCTCCGAGGGTGTCGCGGACCTCGGGCCGCTCGCCGCGGCGGCGTTCCTCGCGACCATCCCCTCGCTCGTCATCTTCGCGATCATCCAGAAGCGGATCACGGGCGGCATGATGGCCGGGGCGGTGAAGGCCTGATGCGCACAGTACCGATGTGCACAGCACCACGGCTCATGACCGCCGCCACCGCGGTTCTCGCGCTGCTGCTCGCCGGCTGCAGCGGCGACTCGGGTGACGACGACGGGAAGATCACCCTGCAGTTCCAGTCCCTGGCCTGGCAGGCGGAGTCCGTCGACGCCAACAAGGCCCTCGTCAAGGAGTGGAACGCCACCCACCCCGACGTCAAGGTCGAGTACGTACAGGGCAGTTGGGACAGCGTCCACGACCAGCTCCTCACCTCCTTCGAGGGCGGCGAGGCGCCGGACATCATCCATGACGCGTCGGACGACCTCGCCGACTTCGCGTACGGCGGCTATCTCGCGGACCTCGACGAGCTGCTCCCCGAGCGGCTCAAGTCCGACATCCCGGAGCGGAGTTGGCGGACGACGACGTTCGGGGACGGCGTGTACGGCGTGCCGTTCCTCCAGGAACCCCGTGTCCTGATCGCCAACGCGAAGTGGCTGAAGGAGTCGGGCGTACGGATTCCGACCCCCGAGAAGCCCTGGTCCTGGGCGGAGTTCCGGGCGGTCACCAAAGACCTGAGCGACGGCAAGGACAAGTACGGCGTGGCCTGGCCGCTCAAGGAACCGGTCTCCGCGACGCTGAACCTGTCGCTCTCCACCGGCGGCACGGTGTTCCACCGCGGCGACGACGGCAAGGTCGACATCCGCTTCGGCAAGGCCGACGAGACCATGCCGCGCACGGTCCACGACCAGGTCAACGTCGACAAGAGCGCGTCGAGCACCACCCTCGGCATGGGCGGCTCCGACACGCTGCCGGGGTTCTTCGGCGGCAAGTACGCGATGGTGCCGCTCGGTTTCTCCTACCGCCAGCAGATCGTCCAGCAGGCGCCCAAGGGCTTCGACTGGCAGGTGCTGCCCGCACCGGCCGGGGCGGAGGGCCTCGCCCAGGGCGTCAGCCCGCAGACGCTCTCGGTCTCCGAGGACACCGAGCACAAGAAGGAGGCGGTCGAGTTCATCGACTTCCTCCTCCAGCCCGAGAACATGGTGCGCCTCGCGCGGGGCGACTGGATGCTTCCCACCGGCACGGAGGCGTTGAAGGCCCCGGCGCTGCGCACCGAGAAGAACGACTGGGCGACGGGCACGGCCCTGGCGAAGGACCTTCGCTCGGCCCCGGCCCAGTCGGTCCGTGGCTATCCGGAGTGGAAGGACAAGGTGGCGACCCCGGCGCTCCAGGAGTACTACAGCGGGGCGATCGGACTGGAGGAGCTGCGCAAACGTCTGGTGACGGACGGGAACCTGGTGCTCAAGAGGTACCAGCGTTAGGTCGTCACCAGGGTCACAGGGTCACAGGGGCACGGGTCAGCGGGAGGGGCCATTCCCCTGTCCCGCCCGCACGAGCCCCGATTCGTACGCGGCGATGACCGCCTGCGCGCGGTCACGGACGCCCAGCTTGGCGAAGATGCCGGTGGCGTGGTTCTTCACGGTCTGGACGCCGATCTCCATGCGCTGCGCGATCTCGGTGTTGTCGAGTCCCGCGGCGATCAGGCGCAGTACGTCGACCTCGCGCGGGGTGAGCCCGGCGAGGTCCGCGGACGGCGGGCCCGAAGCCGGGGCCGGCATCACGAAGGTGGCGAGCAGCCGGGTCAGGAGCCGCGGGGCGACGACGGCCTCGCCGCGGTGGACGGTGCGCAGCGCGGCCACCAGTTCCTCGGGGGAGACGTCCTTGGGCAGGAACCCCGAGGCCCCGGCCCGCAGGGCACCGACCACGTGCTCGTCCATGTCGAAGGTGCTGAGCGCGAGGACCCGGCAGCCGGGCAGCTCGGCGCTCAGGCGCTCGGTGGCCCGCACGCCGTCGAGCACGGGCATGCGGATGTCCATCAGGACGACGTCCGGGCGCAGTTCGAGCGCCGACGCGATGGCCTGCTCCCCGTCACCCACTTCACCGACGACCCTGATGGAGGGGTCCGAGAGCAGGATCAGCGACAGACCCCTGCGCACCAGCGGCTGATCGTCCGCGATGAGCACGGTGATGCCGTCGGACCCGGGTTCGGTTCCGGCTCCGGGTTCGGGTCCGGTTCCGGTTCCGGCTCCGGATTCAGCTGCGGATGTCATCGGATGCTGCCCTTCTCGTACGTGTCGGTGGGCAGCGGCACACTCGCGGTCACCGCGAATCCGCCCTCCTCGCGGCCACCGGCCCGCAAGGACCCGTCGTGCAGGGCGACGCGCTCCCGCATGCCCAGCAGACCGTACCCACCGCCCTCGCCCTTCCCGCCGGGCGCCCTGCCGTCACCGGCCCCGTCGTCGGCCACCTCGACGGTGACGCGGCCCTGGAGATAGGCGAGCCGCACCGTGGCGCGAGCGGGCCCCGCGTGCTTGCGGGCGTTGGTCAGCGCCTCCTGGACGATCCGGTAGAGGGTGAGGCCGACCGGCATCGGCAGGGCCACGGGCTCCCCGGTGACGTGGAGTTCGGCCGGCAGACCCGCGGCGGTCGAATCGGCGACGAGCCGCTCGATGCCGTCCACCCCGGGCTGGGGCTCCGACGGCGTCTCCTCCGGGGTGTCGGTGCTGCGCAGCACCCCGAGGAGCTGCCGCATCTCGTGCAGGGCGGTGCGGCCGGACTCCTCCAGGGTCACCAGCGCCTCGCGGGCCGTGTCGGGGTCGCGGTCCAGGGTCGACCGGGCGCCGCCGGACATCAGGTACATGGTGGTGATGTGGTGGGCCACGATGTCGTGCAGCTCCCGCGCGATACGGCGCCGCTCCTCGGTCACCGCACGGTCGGCCAGGAGCTTGCGGTTGATGTCCAGCTGGTGCTTCCACTGCCGTACGGCCAGGCTCACGGCGACGATGAGGCAGGGCGTGACCACCACGTCGGTGAGGCCCACCCCCAGAAAGGGCACGTCGTTGTTCAGGTACCGCGCGAGCTGCACGGGAGCGGTGGCCACGATGCTCAGGACCACCGCACGGCGCCCGCAGTACCGGGCCACGGTGAAGAGCGCCACCGCGACGGCGCCTCCGTAGCTGTTCGACATCGGAGAGCCCGGGTCGACGGCGAGACCCAGGTTCACCGCCAGCTGCACGGCGAGGACCGCGCCGAGCACCGGCACGGGGTGCTGGCGCCGGAAGAGCAACGGCACGAAGGAAACGGCGACCAGCAGCACCCCGAGCACGGTGACGGGCGCCCCCGGGCCCTCCTCACCCGGGGCGAGGTAGGCCAGTACGTCGAGTCCCACCGCGACGGCGGCGACCGCCATGTCACCCGGGGTCGGCCGCGGCCCGCCCGTGGGCGTGGCCGGAGGGAAGAAATCGCGGCCCATCCGGGCGCCTCCTGGTGGAGCGGTGCGGGGGGCCCTGATGTGCCCGTCTTTCCGGTCCATTACATCCCGGCCCACGGCGCCGGGGATCGGCGCGAGGGCGGTTCTCGTACCCAGTACCGGAGTACTGCCCGCGGCGAAGCACCGGACCGGGGTCAGGGGTGCGTCCCCTTCCGGCGGCCGACGACCTCAAGGGGCCCCGCGTGATGACCTGTTGGCATGATCCGCAAGCTGACCTCCTTCTCCACCCGGCACCGATGGCTGACGATCGTCGTCTGGACCATCCTCGGAGCGGCCCTGTCGTTCGTGGGGAACACGATGATGTACGACGTCACCGACTCCCAGGCCGGGGATTTCCTGCCCAAGAAGTACGACTCGGCCGTGGCGCTGCGCATCGCGGAGGACGAGTTCGGCCACAAGCCCGACCCCAACGCCCTGACCGTGCTGGTCGGCAGGGACGACGGCAAGAAACTCACGCCGTCCGACCAGCGGCACATCGCCGCCACCGCGGCTGATCTGGGCCGGGAGCGGATCACCGCGCCCAAGCCCGAACCGCTCATGAAGGACCACTCGCAGACCCCGCGGGTGTCACCGGGAGCCGTGGCCCCGGACAAGTCCTTCCGGCTCCTGACGGTGTCCCTCGCCGGAAATCCGAGTGACCCGGGCCTGCAGGACGTCTACAAGAAGTTCCGGGACGGCGCGAAGGACACATTCGCCGCCGACGGCCTGCGGGTGGGATTCACCGGCGGAATCGCCTCCACGGTGGACGACACCGAGGCGGAGGAACCCACGGCGAAAGTCGTCGCCAACCTGACGATGGGCCTCATCGTCCTTCTGAACGTGCTGGTCTTCCGCAGCCTCGCGGCCGCGTTCGTGCCGCTGATCGCGGTGGCGCTGATCGGCGGTGTCGCGTCGGGAGCGGTGGTCGGCGCGGCGAAGCTCTTCGGCATCGACCTCGACTCGTCCACCCCCTCGCTCATCGGTGTCGTCCTCCTGGGAATCGGCATCGACTACTTCCTCTTCCTGATGTTCCGGTTCAGGGAACACCTGCGGAACCATCCCGAGCAGAACGCCCGTACGGCGGCGGCCGAGACGACAGGGCGCGTGGGCAGCGCGATCACGTCCGCGGCCCTGACGATCGTGGCGGCGTTCGCGACGCTCGGCCTGGCGAGCTTCGGGCAGTTCCGGGTCCTCGGTCCCGCCATCGCGATCTCCGTACTCGTGATGCTCCTCGCCAGCCTCACGCTGATGCCCGCACTCCTCGCGCTGCTCGGGCGCGGCATGTTCTGGCCCGCCCGCGCCTGGAAGAAGGAGCGCACCGGCGGCATCAGCGCACGCCTGGGGCACGCGGTGAGCGCACGGCCGGTGCGGTACGCGCTGGGCAGCCTGGTGCTGCTCGGCGCCCTCGGTGCCGGAGCGGTCGGCATGAAGATGAGCTACGACCAGCAGGGCCTGCACGAGACCGCGGCGGTCAGGACCGCCGAACAGATCTCCCGGAGCCTGCCCGCGGGGGTCTCCGATCCGCACAGCGTCTACGTACAGAGCACCGACGGCGGTGACATCAAGGAAGGCGCGCTCAACGGCATGACCCGTGCCCTCGCCAAGGCGGAGGGCGTCGGCGAGGTGGGCAAGCCGGTCCTCAGCAAGGACCGCACGGCGGCACGGGTCGACCTCTTCCTGAGCGTCAAGTCGAGTACGCAGAAGGCGCGCGACCTGGTCTCCGGGTCCATCAGGGACACGGCTGCGCGGACGGCTCCGCAGGGCACCAAGGCGTACGTCACGGGCACGGCCGCCGTCTTCGCCGACATCTCGACGGCCGTGGAGAAGGATCTGCGCCTGGTCTTCCCCGTCGCCGCGCTGCTGATCGCGGTGATCCTCTTCCTGCTGCTGCGTTCCCTGCTCGCACCGGTCGTGCTGATGATCGCCGTGGGGCTCGGCTTCGTGGCCACCCTCGGCGCGAGCACGCTGCTCTTCCAGCACGGACTCGACCGGCCCGGGGTCTCGTTCACGCTGCCCCTGGTGCTCTTCCTGTTCGTCGTCGCCCTCGGCACCGACTACAACATCCTGATCACCGACCGGATCAGGGAAGAGATGGAGAAGCCGGTCCCGGCGCGGCACGCGGTGGCCGAGGCGGTCCGGCACACCGCGCCCGCCGTCGCCACGGCCGGCATCGTGCTCGCCGGTTCCTTCGCGAGTCTCGCCGCGAGCCCGGCCACCCAGGAGATCGGCTTCGCCACCGGCCTGGGGATTCTCCTGTCCTCGCTCGTGCTCTCCCTCGTCCTGGTGCCCGCGCTCGCCGCGCTCCTGGGCCGCGGGCTGTGGTGGCCGCGCAGGGCCGGTCGGACCCAGGGCCGCCACCACCACGCACCGGAAGGGCCGCTGCCCGCTTCCGAGCCGTACCGGCCGTACGCACCGGCCCCGGAGTACTCCGAACACCGGTAGGAGCGCCACCCCCAGGGAGTCGGTGGCCGTCACACGGCCCCGGCCCAGGCACACCGCTACCGGCACGACATCTCCGGCCTCTACCTCGGCTACAACGCCGAGGGCGACTGC
>NZ_JBFAJT010000005.1:379459-409131 GCF_040655335.1 Streptomyces sp. NPDC050439 | reverse complement strand
GGTGGCCGTCACACGGCCACCGACTCCTCCATCTCCTCCTCCTGCTCCCGCTGTCCGTGCCCGGCCTCGCGGCCGGGCACGGGCGCGTCCGCCGCCGGTCGCGCACGCCGCTCCCAGAGCGCCGCGATGCCGGTGATCACCAGGCCGAGCAGCAGCCACGCGGCCAGCGTCCAGACGTGACCGCCGAGTTCGTGCCCGCCGAAGTAGAGGTGGCTGCGGATGCCCTCGACGAATCCGGCACCGTTCCAGAAGGCGTGCAGGGAGCCGAAGAAGCCGTTCTGCAGTTCCGGCCTGAACAGGCCGCCGGACGACGTGAAGTTGAGCATCACGAAGAGGACCATCATCGCCAGCGTCGTCCAGCGCTTCAGGAACGTGTGCAGCCCGATGCCGATGAAGAGGATGCCGGCGGCGTACAGCCACGCCATGGCCCACACGCCCCACAGGCCCTGATGGGCCAGGTGGAAGACGGGACCGGCGAGCGCGGCGCCGATCAGGCTCACGGCGAAGGAGACTCCGACGACGAGCCCGGCACGGGCCCGCATCCGCATCCCGGCGCCCGCGGCCCCCAGCGCCGCCACCGACGCGTACGAGCCGATGCTCACCGCGACGAGCAGGAAGAACAGGCCCTGGCCGGTGGGGTCGTCGTCCACCGTCGGCGCCACGTCGGAGACCTTCAGCGGCACGCCCCGCTCCGCCGCGACCGGCGTGAAGATCTTCTCGACCGCCATGGCGCTCATGTCGGAGCCCGCGGTGGCGACGATCACCTCGGGCGACTTGGCGTCGGGGACGTAGGCCCCCGATATGTCCATCGACCTGAGCTCGTCGACCGCCTGCGCGCGCGAGGCCACGGTCCGCACGTCGAGGGCATCGCCCGCCTTGTCCTTGACGGTCTGCGCGAGGGCCTGCGTCTGTTCGCCCGATCCGACGACGGCGACCGGCAGCTCGTGCGGCTCCGGCGTGACGAACGCGCCCATGTAGGCGAGACCCATGCCGAGGCACATCAGCAGGGGCGTGACCAGGTGCAGCAGGACGTGACGGAGTGGTCCGGGGGCGGTTGCCGGGCCGGCTGATGCCTTGTGGGCGGGCGCCGAGGTGGCGGTCATCGGAAGACCTCTCGCGATAGTTGGCTTATACACACAATCTCGGTGTTGTACTGTACAACCATTCGCGGAGAGGGAGAAATCGTGGCCGACAGGGACGGGTCCATCGAGATCATTCAGCGGGAGATGACGGCGTTCGCCCGGCGGGCCCGCGCCACCGCAGCGCGCATGCACCCGGAGCTGTCGCTCGTCTCGTACACACTCCTGAGTCACTTGGAGTACCAGGGCGGATGTCGGGCCACGGATCTCGCGGCGCACTACACGCTGGACAAGTCGACGATCAGCAGGCAGGTGGGCGCGCTGGAGAAGGCCGGCCTCGTGGAGCGGCGGCTCGACCCGACCGATCACCGGGTGCACGTGCTGCACCTCACCGACCGGGGCATCGAGGTGCTCGCGCAGGTCACGGACGCGCGCCGGGTCGCGTTCCACGAGCGGCTCACCGAGTGGAGCGAGCCGGACCTGGAGAAGTTCGCCGAGTGCTTGCTGCGGTACAACGACGCCGCGTCGCGGGGTGGCCCGGACGTCGAGTAGGGCGCGGGGAGTTCGTGGGAGAAAGACGGGCTGCGAGGTTGCACGAGACGTCTCGTCTCGTTAGAGTCGGCGCATGACCTCACGCCAGCGTGCCCACATCGCCATGTTCTCGATCGCCGCGCACGGGCACGTCAACCCGAGCCTCGAAGTGATCCGCGAGCTCGTCGCCCGCGGCCACCGCGTCACGTACGCGATCCCGCCCCTCTTCGCCGAGAAGGTCGCCGAGACCGGTGCCGAGCCCGTGCTCTTCGAGACGACGCTGCCGGGCCCGGACGACGACCCCGAGGCCTGGGGGACCGAACTGATCGACAACATCGAGCCGTTCCTCACCGAGGCGATCGAGACGCTGCCGCAGCTGGCGGCGGCGTACGAAGGTGACGAACCTGACCTCGTCCTGCACGACATCACCTCCTACCCCGCACGCGTGCTCGCCCGCCGGTGGGGCGTCCCCGAGATCTCGCTCTCGCCGAACCTGGTCGCCTGGGACGGATACGAGGAGGAGGTCGCCGAGCCGATGTACGCGGACCTGAAGGAGACCGAGCGCGGCAAGGCCTACTACGCGCGCTTCCATGCCTGGCTGGAGGAGAACGGGATCACCCAGCACTGCGACCCCTTCGTCGGACGCCCGCCGCGCTCGCTCGTCCTGATCCCCAAGGCGCTGCAGCCGAACGCCGACCGCGTCGACGAGACGATTCACACATTCGTCGGCGCCTGTCAGGGCGACCGCTCGGCGCAGGGTGACTGGCGGCGTCCCGCCGGCGCGGAAAAGGTGCTGCTCGTCTCGCTCGGCTCGTCCTTCACCAAGCAGCCCGACTTCTACCGCGCGTGCATCGAGGCGTTCGGGGATCTGCCCGGGTGGCATGTGGTGCTCCAGGTCGGCAAGCACGTCGAGCCGGGCGAGCTGGGGGAGATTTCCGCGAACGTGGAGGTCCGCCAGTGGGTGCCGCAGCTCGCGGTGCTCAAGCAGGCCGACGCCTTCATCACGCACGCCGGGGCGGGCGGCAGTCAGGAGGGGCTCGCCACCGGGACACCGATGGTCGCGGTGCCGCAGGCCGTCGACCAGTTCGGCAACGCGGACATGCTCCAGGGCCTGGGGGTGGCCCGGCACGTCCCGATGGAGGAGGCCGACGCGCGGACGCTGCGGGAGGCCGTGCTCGGCCTGGTCGGCGACCCGGAGGTGGCGCGCCGCCTCGCCGAGGTGCGGGCCTCGATGGCGGGGGAGGGCGGCACGAAGATGGCTGCGGACCTGATCGAGGAGGAGCTCGCGAAGGCGGCCGGGGTGTGACACTCCGTGAGGCTTTTCCGTTGCGTCACGGGTGTTTCTGTTACATACCTGTCGCTCGATAACGCTCAGGTAACGCAGGGTGGTTCTGGCATGGGTATTGACTCGTCCTGAAAGGTTGACCGTTACCCCCGGCCAAAGGTTGCACAGTCAGGTTCTTGTTCCTTGAACCAATACCTTCATAGCGTGAGGTGAACGTTCCGCGAACGCCAGGAAGTTGACCCCACATGCGACGAGACATACCGCCCCTCGACGAGGTGCGCCGCATCACACAGAAGAAGCGCGACGCGTGGTGGACCGTGATCCTGGTCGATCCGGTCGCCACGCCGCTCGTGCGGTGGACGGCGATGCGGACCAGAATCACGCCCAACCAGATCACCTGGGGCGCGTTCCTGTTGGGCCTTGTCTCGGCCGCGTTCTTCGCCATGGGTGACTGGCAGTGGCTCGTCGTCGGTGCGATCGTCTATCACTTCAGCTTCATCCTCGACTGCATGGACGGCAAGGTCGCCCGCCTCACCGGCACCGGCTCGGTGTTCGGCGCGTGGCTCGACTTCGTCTTCGACCGCATCCGCGTGATGGCGTGCGCGGTGGCCCTGATGGGCGGCCAGTTCCACCGCACCGGGGACGCCTTCTACATCTGGGCCGCGGTCGCCGTGGTCGCCCTTGACACCTTGCGCTACATCAACGGCCTGGAGATCTTCAAGATCCGGCACACCATGCGCAAGCAGATCAAGATCCGCATGCGCGCCGCCCGCCGGGCCGAGAACGAGGCCGAGCTGGCGTTCATGGAGGACCTGCTCCGGGACAACCCCGAGGCGGACATCGAGCAGGACATGCAGAAGGCGCAGTCCGAGCAGGGCATTCAGCAGGCGCCCGAGGCTCCGGTGCTCGCACCCAAGCGGCAGGTCATCGACCTGCACCAGGAGTTCCGCGGCAAGTTCCCCGCGTACCTGCGGGCGCGTTCCTTCCTGCTGCGGCACCGCATCCGTACGCACCTGGTGAGCGGCATCGAGTTCCAGATGGGCGTCTTCATGATCGGCCCGCTGTTCGACGTGGTGCTGCCGGCGACGATCGTCTCCGGCGTCCTGCTCCTCGTCTTCGAGCTGGCGATCATCTACAAGCTGCTGCTCTCGACGCGGGACTTCACGCGGACGATCGACTCCTTCGAGGAGCGAAAGCTCATGGCTGCGGCGTAAGGCTCACCGGCTTCGCCGAGTTCGTCCTCAAACGCCGGACAGGCTGAGACTCTCAGCCTGTCCGGCGTTTGAGGACATGCTTTTTCAGCTACGCCCGCACCCGCTCCGCGGGCGGAGCCACCGTTGCCCCCTCCGCAGAGGACTCGTCATGCGTCAGGTCCGGCATCCATCGCAGCCACCGCGGCAGGTACCAGTTCCGCTCCCCGAGCAGGGCCATCACCGCCGGGAGCAGCACCCCCCGGATGACCGTCGCGTCGATCAGGACCGCCGCCGCGAGGCCGACGCCCATCTGCTTCATGGACTGCATGGACAGCGTCCCGAAGATCGCGAAGACGGCGACCATGATCACGGCCGCGCTCGTCACGACACCCGCCGTGGTCACCACCCCGTGGCTGATCGCGTCCTTCGTCGTACGCCCCTGAAGCCGGGCCTCCCGGATCCGGGAGACGACGAACACGTGGTAGTCCATCGAGAGGCCGAACAGGATCACGAACAGGAACAGCGGCAGCCACGCGATGATCGCCCCCACTCCCTCCGCGCCCACGAGGGACGCGCCCCAGCCGTGCTGGAAGACCATCACCAGGATTCCGTAGGCCGCCCCCACCGACAGCAGGTTGAGGACGATCGACGTGACCGCGATCGTCAGCGAGCGGAACGACAGCAGCATCAGCACGAAGGCGAAGACCACCACGAACGCGAAGACCGGCGGGACCGACGAGGAGAGCTGGTCGTTGAAGTCCTTCGAGCCCGCCACCTGCCCGGTCACCGGTGCCTCGACCCCGTCGACCTCGCCGAGCGTCGCGGGCCGCACCTTGTCCCGCAGCAGGTCGAGGCTCTTCTCCGCCTTCGTCTGGTCCGAGCCGCCGACCAGCGGCACGGTCAGGAACGCGACGTTCTGCCGCTCGTGCACCTTCACCTCGACCGGCCCGCCGGACGCCCCCGAGCTCACCGCCTGCTCACGGAAGTCCGCGATCGCCGCCCGTACCGGAGCGGCGTCGATGTCATCGGCCTTCACCACGACCTCGGCCGGTTCCGAGCCGCCCGGGAACGCCTCGTTCACCCGCTCGTACGTCGCCACGATGGGCAGCGAGTCACCGAACTCCTGGTCAAGGGTGAGCTGCTGCGTCTTCATGCCGAGCGCGGGCAGCGCGACGGCGGCTAGGACGCCCGCCGAGATCGCCACCGAGACCACCGGGCGCCGCAGGACCCGGCCGACGACCGCGCGCCACAGTTTGCTCTCGCTCGGCACACCGCCCGCCCGCTCCCGGCGCCGCAGGAACGGCACGCGGCCCTTCTCCACCCGCTCGCCAAGGAGCGAGAGCAGCGCCGGCAGGACCGTCACCGAACCCACCATGGCGACCGCGACCACCATCAGCGAGGCCACGCCCATCGCCTCGAACTCGCCGATGCCGGTGAACAGCATGCCCGCCATCGCCACGCACACCGTGATGCCCGAGACGACCACGGCCCGGCCACTGGTGGCCGCCGCGATGTTCAGCGCGGTCTGCGCGTCATGGCCCTTGGCACGTTCCTCGCGTTCTCGCCGCAGATAGAAGAGGCAGTAGTCGACGCCGACGGCGAGGCCCACCAGGAGCATCACCGAGTTCGCGGTCTCGCTCATCGGCTGGACCTGGCTCACCAGGGCCATCAGGCCCATCGTCGCCATGATCGCGGTGACGGCGAGCGCCACCGGGAGCAGCGCGGCGACCAGCGCGCCGAACGCGATCAGCAGGATGCCGAAGGCGACGGGCACCGCCGAGTACTCGGCCTGCTGGAAGTCCTCGCCGAAGGCGTCGTCGAACGTCTTCTGCATGCTCGCGCCGCCGATCTCCTCGACCCGCAGCCCGTCGCGCTCATGTGCGTCCGCCACCTTGCCGACCGCGTCGAGGACAGGCCCGACGCGGTCGCCCGCCGTCTCGTCGTCGCCGCGCATGTCGAAGCGCACCAGCGCGCTCCGGCCGTCCTTGGAGACCGAGTCGCTCTTGTACGGCGAGGTCACCGCCGTCACCTCGCCGGTGGCCTCGACCGCCTTCATGACGTCGTCGACGGCCGCGCGGAAGCGCGGGTCGGTCGCCTTGAGGGCGTTGCCGCCGCCGTCCTTGGTCTGGATCAGGACGCTCTCGCCGACCGGCTCCCTGATCCCGGCGTCGTCCACGATCTGTGTCGCCTGGTTGATCTCGCCCTTGAGGTCGTTCTGGTCGACGTCGGTCCGGCCCACGGCTGAGCCGAGCGCCATCGACACGACGACGAAGAGCACCCAGATGCCCACGGCCGCCCATCGGTGCCTGGCGCTCCATCCGCCGGCCCGTGCGGCTATCCCCCGTACTCGCGTGTTCTGATTCGCCATGGCTCGAAGCTAGGGCGGGGGGTGGGGAGTGCTCGTCCTGCCGGCCGACGAACCGGGTCGGCACGATCTCCTCCCTCGGGACCGGAACGTCTCCTCGTCAAGAAGGACTCCGGCCGTCACAAGCCCCTTACATCTATGACGACTTGAGGGATCCGGCCACGAGGTGTCCGATCTGCCGACGGGGGCCCGTTTTGTTATTACAGAACCTTGTTGAACAAGTCACAGGTGTATGTAGGTATTGATCTGCGCGCGTCAATCAGACATGGTTTCGTCCCAACGCCCGGAGATCTTCCGGATCTCGGGGGCCGTTGCAGCGAAGTTTTGAAACCCCCCACATCCCCCCACATCACCACGAGGAGCCCCCTCTTCATGGCAACTCACAAGCGTGTCCGCTCCGTGAAGCTCGTCGCGGCGATAGCCACGGCCGCCACCGCGGTCGGCGTCACCGTCTTCGCCACCTCGTTCGCCGGTGCGGCAACCCCCGCCGAGGGCAAGGTCTACGGAGCGAACGCCAAGGGCGCAGTCTCCGGCAGCTACATCGTCATGCTCGACGAGAAGGCCGACAAGGGCGCCAAGACGGACCTGGCCGAGGAGTACGGCGGCGAGCTCAAGCGGAACTACTCGTCCGCGATCAACGGATTCTCGGCGAAGAGCCTCACCGAGACCGAGGCCAAGCGCCTGGCCGCCGACCCGGCCGTCGGCAAGGTCGTCCAGTCGAAGAAGTTCTCCATCAACGCCACCCAGGACAACCCGCCGTCGTGGGGCCTGGACCGCGTCGACCAGGCGGACACCGCGGGCGACAAGAAGTACACGTACCCGGACGCGGCCGGTGAGGGCGCCACGGCGTACGTCATCGACACCGGCGTCCGCGTCAGCCACAAGGACTTCGGCGGCCGCGCCACGTCCGGCTTCGACGCCGTCGACAACGACGACAACGCGGACGACGGCAACGGCCACGGCACGCACGTCGCCGGCACCATCGCCGGTGACGCGCACGGCGTCGCCAAGAAGGCGAAGATCGTCGCGGTCCGCGTCCTGGACGACCAGGGCTCCGGCACCACCGAGCAGGTCGTCGCGGGCATCGACTGGGTCACCAAGAACCACCAGGGCCCGTCGGTCGCCAACATGAGCCTGGGCGGCGGCGCCGACGAGGCGCTCGACGCGGCGGTCCAGAAGGCGATCGCCTCCGGCGTCACCTTCGCGGTCGCGGCCGGCAACGAGTCATCGGACGCCGGTCAGGGCTCCCCGTCCCGCGTGAAGGAGGCCATCACGGTCGCCTCCTCCACCAAGGACGACGAGCAGTCGGACTTCTCCAACTTCGGCTCGGTCGTGGACATCTACGCCCCGGGCTCGGACATCACGTCCGCCTGGAACACCGACGACAACGCCACCAACACGATCTCCGGCACGTCGATGGCGACCCCGCACGTCGTCGGCGCCGCCGCCGTCTACGTCGCGGCCCACCCGGACGCCAAGCCGGACGCCGTCGCCAAGGCGCTGACCGACGGCGCGACCGCGGACAAGATCTCGAACCCGAGCGAGGGCACGCCGAACAAGCTGCTCAAGGTCGTCGAGTAACACCCGGTCGGGCAACACCCATAAAACCGACGGCCGTCGCGCCCACCCCCACGGGGTGCGACGGCCGTCTTATGGTGTGCGGATGACGGTCAAGGCATACGCGGCGCTCCTGCGCGGCATCAATGTGGGCGGCAACAAGAAGGTGCCGATGGGGGAGTTGCGTCCGCTGCTCTCCGGTCTCGGGTTCGGGGACGTACGCACCCATCTGCAGAGCGGCAACGCGGTCTTCACCAGCGCGGACACCGACGAGGACGCCCTGGCCGCGCGGGTGGCCGAGGCCATCCAGGGGCACTTCGGCTTCGACGTGAGCGTCCTGGTGCGTGACGGCGCCTACCTGAAGGCGGTCGCCGACGCCTGCCCCTTCCCCGCCGCCTCACTCGAAGGCAAGCAACTGCACGTCACGTACTTCTCCGAGCAGGTCGATGCGACCCGGCTCGACTCGATCGATACGGCGGCCTTCCTGCCCGAGGAGTTCCGGCTCGGCGACCGCGCGCTGTACCTCTACGCCCCGGACGGCCTCGGCCGCTCCAAGCTCGGCGAGGTCCTGTCGCGCCCCGCCCTGTTCAAGGGCGTCATCGCCACCAGCCGCAACTGGAACACCGTCGCCAAACTGGTGGAGCTGACGGGAGAGCTGGACCGTGGCTGACCGCACACCCGCCGTCGAGGCGGCCATCGAGGCCGAACTGCGCCTGCTCGCCCCCGAGGTGCGCGCCTCGCCCGAGCTGCTCGGGCAGCTGCTGCACCCGGAGTTCACCGAGTTCGGCACCTCCGGCACGCACTGGGACCGCGCGTCGATCATCAAGGCCCTGACCGAGAGCACGAACAGGACCGGACGCCCGATCATGACCTCCCGGATGCGCGGCGCCCAGCTCGCCGACGACCTCGTGCACCTCACCTTCGACACCGAGAGCAACGGCCGCCTGGCACACCGCAGTTCGCTGTGGCGGCTGTGCGACGGCGAGTGGCTGCTCTGGTTCCACCAGGGAACGCCGTTCACCGCGGAGGGGCCGCCCGGAGCCTGATCACGCCGGAGGCCGCCAGGGGACTGATCTTTCCGGCGCGATGTGCGAGGCTCGGCCCCATGCGCTACATCATCATCGGGGCAGGGGCGATCGGCGGCACCGTGGGCGGGCGCCTCGCCGAGAGCGGACACGACGTGGTCCTCGTCGCGCGAGGTGCGCATTACGAGGCGGTGCGGGAGGGCGGCCTCCGGGTCAGAACCCCCGAGGGGGAGCTGACGCACCGGCTCCCCGTCGTCCAAGATCCCGCCGAACTCGGTGAGTTGCGGGCGGACGACGTGCTGTTCCTCGCCGTGAAGACACAGGACGGCGCGGCCGCGCTCGACACCTGGGCCGGACGCCCGGTGGCGGGCGGCGGCACGGCGGGCGAGCTCCTTCCGCTGGTCTGCGCGCAGAACGGCGTGGAGAGCGAGCGCATCGCGCTGCGCCGCTTCCGGCGGGTGTACGGGATGTGCGTGTGGCTGCCCGCCGCGCATGTCGAGCCGGGCTCGGTCTCAGCGGCAGGTGCCCCTTACACGGGCATACTGCACATCGGCCGCTACCCACGGGGCACGGACGACACGGCCCGGCTCATCTCCGCCGGCCTGGAGAAGTCGAAGCTGCTCTCGCCGGTCGTGGCGGACGTGATGCGCTGGAAGTACGGCAAGCTGCTCGCGAACCTGGCCAACGCCGTCGAGGCGGTCACGGGCGTCCTCTCCGGCGAAGAGGCCATCGCGCTCTACCGCAGGGCCCGCGCGGAGGGCGAGGCGGTGCTCGCCGCCGCCGGCATCGAGGCGGTCGGCGAGCAGGAGCAGAAGGAGGCCCGCGGCGACCGCATCCGCTTCGAGCCCTTCGACGGCTCGGAACGCGGCGGCGGTTCGTCCTGGCAGAGCCTGAGCCGGGGCACGGGCACCATCGAGGCGGACTACCTCAACGGCGAGATCGCCCTGCTCGGCCGCCTGCACGGAGTGCCGACGCCGGTGAACGACACCCTCCAGTCGGTGGCGAACGCCTTCGCGCGGGAGCGGCGCGAGGCTGGGTCGATGCCGGTGAGCGAACTTCTGGGCCTTGTGGCCGGCGCGGAGGAGCGGCAGGAGCGGGTCAGCTGAGCACCGAGGTCATCAGGAGCGTGGTGCGGCCGTTGTCCTCCGCCACAGAGCGGCCCTGGGTGAAGCCGAGGCGCTTGAGGACGGTGAGGGAGGCGATGTTCTCCGCGTCCACCGTCGCGTGCACCTCGCTCAGGGCCAGCGTCTGATGGCCGTACGCGGTGAGCAGGCGGGCGAGCTCCGTGCCCAGCCCCATGCCCCAGCTGCCCCGGAAGAGGCCGTAGACGATCTCGTGGCCGTCGAGCCAGGGCTCGGGCGACGGCTTGATCTCCGCGTGGCCGATGTAGCGCCCCTCGTGCCGCACCGCCCACACCGGGAACTGGTTCTCGGCGTATATGAGGCCGAAGATCCGGCGGAACAGCGCGTGGGTCTGCTCCACGCTCTGCATCCCGTCCCCGAACCAGCGGCCCACGGCCTCCTCCTGGAGGAGCGCGACGAACTGTTCCTCGTCGGCGGCGACATAGGGGGACAGACTCAGGCGCTCGGAACGGAGTACGGGGGTCATCGGCGTGACGGTAGGCGCACGGGCGGCACTTCAGCAACCCGATTGACTAATTCGTGGGACGCGGAAGACCGATCGGATTGGGGAAGGGGATGATCTCCGTCGCCAGTATCTGCCGCGCCGGCCGTTCCAGTGCCGCCAGGAGCGTGTCCGCGTCGCGTGCGGCCAGCGGGCGCAGCAGGCGCGCCGACAGGCGGTCCGTGGCGTCCTCGATCAACTCGCGCTCGGTGCGGCCGTGTTCGGTGATGTGCCCGTCGCCGTCCACCAGACCGCGCCCGCGCAGCCGGTCCACCGCCTGCTCCCACTCCTGCTCCTCCCACCCCCGGTCGTGCCGGATGGTGTCGTGGTCCACGCGGCCCGTCGCGGCGGCGAGCACCAGCGCCTCGCAGGCGTCGAGGCCATGGTCGGCGAGCGCGGCGACATGCGCGTCGCCCCGGAACTCCCGTACGCAGGTGACCAGTTGCCAGAGCCGCTGCACCGGGTCGGTCCGTTCGCTCACGTCACGGTTGGCCGTGAACAGCGGGCGGGCAAGGGACGGGGCGTCCTCGACCATCGCGGTGAGCGGCGGACAGAGCGCGAGGGCCTGGTCGTCGATGCCGGGGACCAGCGCGCGCAGGGCCCGCGCGGTGTAGGCGGCGCGCTCCTCCACTATCCGGCCGGGCGACACGTACTGCCAGGCGGACGGAAGGGCCCGCTCCACCATGTCCGGGGCGAACACACCGAGCGCGGCCGTCGCCGGACCCGACTCGACCGGGCCCATGGGAGCCGTACGGGCCGCGAAGTAGCCCATCCAGAAGCCTTTGAGGCCCAGCGCCCTGCCCAGGTCCCGGCAGCGCTCCTCGAAGTAGATCACGGCGTGCAGGGGCTCGGTCCGCAGCCAGAGCGTGCGGGATCTGGAGAGGGTCATGAACCCACAAGCTAGGCCAGCACGGGAACCCGCGCCACCCGCCCGACCACACCGTTCTCGGCGCATGCCTCGTCGTAACGCCTCACGAGCAGCCGCGCCAACCCCGCCGAGGGGCCGAGGACTTGGGCCAGTACGTCGGCTTCGGCGGCGCCGCGCTCGATGCGGTCAGGCAGAAAACCCGGCGCGATGACATAGGGAGCCACCGCCACCCTGCGCACCCCGAGAGCGCGCAGCTCCCGCACGGCGTCCTCCGTGCGGGGCAGAGATGCGGAGGCGAACGCAGGCCGCACGGCGCACCAACCGGTGTGCCGCCACTCCCGCGCGATTTCAGCGATCACTGCGATCGCCTCCGGGTCGGAGGACCCCGCCGAGGCCAGCACGACCCCGGTCGAGGACTTGTCGGCGGGGATGAGACCCGCCTCGTACAACCGCTGGTCCAGGGCGGTCAGGAGCAGAGGGGAGGGGCCGAGCACCGCCGCCTGCCGGATGCGCAGGCGGGGCGGTGCCTGACTCAGGACCGCGGGGATGTCCGACTTCGCGTGGAACGCCCGCGTCAGGAGCAGGGGGAGGGCGATCACGTCGCGTACCCCCTCGGCGTCCAGGGATTCCAGAACCTCGGGGACCGAGGGCGAGTTGAAGTCCAGGAAGCCGGTCTCCACCCGCAGCCCCGGCCGCTGTTCCCGCACCCGGCGCACCAGGGCGCGCACCGTCGCGGCATGCCGCGGGTCGCGGCTGCCGTGGGCGACGACGAACAGGACGGGACGGGAGGGACGGGCGTACATCGTGGGTCAGCTCCTCACGAGGAGTCCGCGGCTGCGCAGCACGCGCCGCTCAAGGGGGCTGAAGATCAGCAGGTCGATGGCGATGCCGACGATCAGGATGAGGAGGATCGCGAAGAACACCTGAGACATGCTGCTGTTCGTGCGGCCCGCCTCCAGGAGCTGACCGAGCCCCATGCCCAGGTCGGGCGACTGCGCGATGATCTCCGCGGCCATCAGCGAGCGCCAGGAGAAAGCCCAGCCCTGCTTCAGGCCGGCCAGGTAGCCGGGCAGCGCGGCGGGCATGACGATGTGCCAGGTGTGACGCAGCCCCGTCGCGCCCAGCGTGCGCCCGGCCCGCAGGAACAGCGGGGGCACCTGGTCGACGCCCGCGACCAGGCCGTTGGCGATCGAGGGGACCGCGCCGAGCAGGATCACCGCGAACATCATCTGGTCGTTGAGACCCAGCCAGATCACGGCGGGCGGCACCCACGCCACCGAGGGGAGCGACTGCAGGCCCGACAGGATGGGGCCGATCGCGGCCCTGACGAACCGCACCCGGGCCACGATCAGACCGAGCGGCGTACCGATGGCGAGTGCCATCAGGAAGCCGAGCAGACCCCGCGACACGGACGTCCAGATGTACTCCAGGAGCGTGCCCTGGAGCCAGGCTTCCTCGACCTCGTCCCAGACGGCGGAGGGCGCGGGCAGCTTGTAGGAGTCGGTGACCTTCGCCCACACCAGGACCTGCCAGACCACGAGCACCAGCACGATGGCGGTGACCGGCGGCAGGATCTTCTGGACGAAGGTCTGGCGGAAGGGGACGCGCCGGGTCTGGACCGCGTCCAGCGCGTCCAGGCCCGCCTCCAGACCTGCCAGGTCCTGACTGCTGTCCCTCTCGGTCTTGTCGACCGGAGTGTCAGTGCTGGCCATGTCGGCGGATCTCCCCACGCAGTTGTTCGGTGATCTCGACGGACAGTTCCGCGACGGCGGAGTCCTCGATGCGGCGCGGGTGGGGGATGTCGACACGCCACTCGTGCGCCACCCGGCCGGGACGCGACGAGAGGAGCACGACGCGCTCGGCGAGGCGCACGGCCTCGCGCACGTTGTGCGTGACGAAGAGGACGGAGACGTTCGTCTCGCGCCAGATGCGGGTCAGCTCGTCGTGCAGGACGTCACGCGTGATCGCGTCGAGCGCCGCGAACGGCTCGTCCATCAGCAGGATCTTGGCGTCCTGTGCGAGCGCGCGGGCCAGCGCCACCCGCTGGCGCATGCCGCCCGACAGCTCGTGCACCCGCTTGCCGTACGCCCCCTGGAGGCGTACGAGACCCAGGAGCTCCTCGGCCCGCTCGCGCCGCTCGGCCTTGGCGACGCCGCGCAGCTTCAGGGCGAGCTCGATGTTCTTGCCCGCGGTCAGCCACGGGAACAGCGCGTGCTCCTGGAACATCAGGGCGGGGCGGCCGTCGGTGGCGATGTCGCCCGCCGTCGGCTTGTCGAGCCCGGCCACCAGATTGAGCAGCGTCGACTTGCCGCAGCCGGAGGCTCCCAGGAGGGTGACGAACTCGCCCGGAGCGACATCGAGCGTGATGTCGTCCAGGACGAGCTGCTGCCCGGCGGGTGTGGCGAAGGACTTCGAGACATGCTCGATCCGGGCTGCGTGCGGGGCGGCCGTGATGTCTTCCGCCGCCTTGGCGAGGGTGGGTGTCGCCATGGTCGTCACCTCCTGGGAAATGATCCGGTTTCCGGGGTTACTTGACGCCGAGGCCGGCGTCGTCGACAGCGGACTTGCCCTCGCCCTTGAGGACCTTGTTCAGCGGTTTGAGGTCGTAGATGCCCTTGAGGTTCGGCTTCTCCAGGAGGCCCGCCTTGACCGCGTGATCGGCCTCGGAGCCGAGCGTGGCGGCCAGCGGGTCATCGGTGGTCTGGATGGACTTCCACGCCGGGTCGATGACCTCGGCGGGCAGCTCCTTGCCGGACGCCTCCTTGAGGGCCGCGTTGGCGGACGCCTTCGCCTTCTCCGGGTTGTCCTTGATCCACTGGTTGGTCTTCACCGAACCGCGCAGAACGGCCTCGACGACCTTCGGGTGCTTCTTGAGGAAGTCCTGCGACACGATGATGTTCGTGATCACGAACTTCTTGTCCGGCCACAGGTCGGCCTCGTCGAGGATCGCCTTGCCGCCCTCGGCGACCAGCTTGGACGCGGTCGGCTCCGGCACCCAGGCGCCGTCGATGGAACCGGACTTGTAGGCGTCAGGGGTGATCTTGTTGTCGGTGCGGACCACCGAGACATCGCCCTTGCCGCTCTCCGCGTCGACCTTCCAGCCCTTTTCCTTGATCCAGTTGAGGAAGGCGACGTCCTGGGTGTTGCCGAGCTGCGGCGTCGCGATCTTCTTGCCCTTGACGTCGTCCAGGGACTTGATCTTGTCCGGGTTGACCACCAGCTTCACGCCACCGGACGCCGAGCCGCCGATGATGCGCAGGTTCTTGCCCTGGGACTTGGTGTAGCCGTTGATGGCGGGCGACGGGCCGATCCAGCCGATGTCGATCGACTTCGAGTTCAGCGCCTCGATCTCCGACGGACCCGCGTTGAACTGCGTGTACTTGGCCTCCGTCGCGCCCAGTTCCTTCTGGAACAGGCCCTCCTGGTCACCGACGAGCGCGGTGGCGTGCGTGAGGTTCGGGAAGTACCCGATCTTCACCTCGTCGAGGCCCTCGATCTTCTTCGCACCCGCGGCCACCTCGGCCTTGTCGTCCTTGTCGTCCGCGGAGGACCCGTACCCGCAGGAGGTGAGCACCACGGCGAGCAACGGCAGGGCGGCGACGGCGGCCAGGGCACGTCGGCCCCCGGTGGTGCGTGGAGTGCGGAAGCTGGCAGACACGGGAGGTGGTCCTCTCGTCGGCCCGGTCCCTACGCCCTCAGGGCGTGGCCGGGAGATCGGCAGGTTTTCGTCTTCGCAGGTGGAACTCGCGGGGGGTGTGGGCGCGCAAGCGGTGCGCGTACGTCACTACGCACATCGCCCGACTCCGCCCTGCCCCGCGCCGAGGGCGCCGCTGCCGACGCGGCCGCCCTCCTTCGCGAAGGTCGAGAAATAGTCGATCGTGGCCATGGTCAGAAGTCCCAGCCCTCGTCGTCCGCGGCCTTCTTGGCCTCTTCGACCGTCTCGACGGTCTCGGCGAACGCGTCTCCCGCCATGCCGGCCGCGAGCGTCGTGCCGTCGGCCGGGTCGATCAGCAGGAACGAACCGGTGCGGCGCGAGGCCGCGTACGAGTCGACGGCGATCGGCTCGGCGGTGCGCACCACGACGCGGCCGATGTCGTTGGCGACCAGCTGCCCCGGCTCCGGGTGCTGGGAGAGGTCGTCCAGGGTGAGCCGCGAGGGGATCTCCTTGACGATCGCCTTGACCGTGCGGGTGGTGTGCTTGAGCAGCACCCGCTGGCCGACGGTCAGCGCGGTGTCCGCGACGTGGCAGACCGTCGCCGTGAGGTTCTGCGAGGTCGCCGGCTGGTCACCGCTCGGCACGATCAGGTCGCCGCGCGCGATGTCGATGTCGTTCTCCAGGAGCAGCGTCACGGACTGCGGCGTCCACGCGACGTCCACAGGCGTGCCGAGGAGGTCGATGCCCGCGATCTTCGACGTCTTGCCCGAGGGGAGCACGGTCACGGACTCGCCGACCCGGAAGGTGCCCGCCGCGATCTGACCCGCGTAGCCCCGGTAGTCGGGGTGCTCCGCGGTCTGCGGGCGGATCACGTACTGGACGGGCAGGCGTGCGTGGCAGGAGGTCAGGTCGTGGCTGACCGGGACCGTCTCCAGGTGCTCAAGGACGGTGGGGCCGCCGTACCAGTCCATGTTGGAGGACGGCTCCACCACGTTGTCGCCGGCGAGCGCCGAAATGGGGATCGCGGTGATCTCCGGGACGCCCAACTCGCTCGCGTACGCGGTGAATTCCTCGGCGATCCTCGCGAAGACGGTCTCCTCGAAGTCGACGAGGTCCATCTTGTTCACGGCGAGCACCACGTGCGGGACGCGCAGCAGTGCGGCGACGGCGGCGTGCCTGCGGGTCTGCTCGATGACGCCGTTGCGGGCGTCGACCAGGACCACGGCGAGGTCGGCCGTCGAGGCGCCGGTGACCATGTTCCGCGTGTACTGCACGTGCCCCGGGGTGTCGGCGAGGATGAACCGGCGCTGCGGGGTCGCGAAATAGCGGTAGGCGACGTCGATGGTGATGCCCTGCTCGCGCTCGGCCCGCAGGCCGTCGGTGAGCAGCGCCAGGTCGGGCGCCTCGGCGCCGCGGCTGGCGGAGGCGCGCTCCACGGCCTCCAACTGGTCGGTGAGGACCGACTTGGAGTCGTGCAACAGCCGTCCCACGAGGGTGGACTTGCCGTCGTCGACGGAGCCCGCGGTGGCGAACCGCAGCAGGGTGGTGGCCGACAGCTGCTCGGCGGAGAGCGGCTGCGCCTTGTCGGGTTCGGTGGTGCTGGTCATGTTTAGAAGTACCCCTCGCGCTTGCGGTCTTCCATCGCGGCCTCGGACATCTTGTCGTCGGCGCGGGTGGCGCCACGCTCGGTGAGCCGGGACGCGGCGATCTCGGTGATGACGGCGTCCAGCGTGGTGGCGTCGGAGTCGACGGCTCCGGTGCAGGACATGTCGCCGACGGTGCGGTAGCGGACGAGCCGCTTCTCGACCGTCTCGTCGTCCTTGGGGCCGCCCCACTCACCGGCGGTCAGCCACATGCCGGAGCGCGCGAACACGTCCCGCTCGTGCGCGAAGTAGATCCCGGGAAGCTCGATGCCCTCACGGGCGATGTACTGCCAGACGTCCAGCTCGGTCCAGTTGGAGATCGGGAACACGCGGACGTGCTCGCCGGGGGCGTGGCGGCCGTTGTAGAGCTGCCACAGCTCGGGGCGCTGGCGGCGCGGGTCCCACTGCGAGAACTCGTCCCGCAGCGAGAAGACCCGCTCCTTGGCGCGGGCCTTCTCCTCGTCACGGCGTCCGCCGCCGAAGACCGCGTCGAACTTCTCGCTCTGGATCTTCTCCGTGAGCGGCACGGTCTGGAGCGGGTTGCGCGTCCCGTCGGGGCGCTCGCGCAGCTTGCCCGCGTCGATGTACTCCTGCACGGAGGCGACGTGCAGCCGCAGGCCGTGCTCGGCGACGACGCGGTCGCGGTACTCGAGCACCTCGGGGAAGTTGTGCCCGGTGTCGACGTGGAGCAGCGAGAAGGGGATCGCCGCGGGGGCGAACGCCTTCAGCGCGAGGTGCAGCATGAGGATCGAGTCCTTGCCGCCGGAGAAGAGGATCACCGGCCGCTCGAACTCGCCCGCCACCTCGCGGAAGATGTGCACCGCCTCGGACTCAAGGGCGTCCAGGTGGGACAGCGCGTACGGGCTGTCCGTCTCCTCGGTCACTGTGGCCACGGTCGTGGTCATGCCAGACCCCTTTCGATGAGCAGCGCGCGCACGGCCGCCGCGGACTCCTGCACGGTCTGGTCCTGGGACTCGATGCGCAGATCGGGTGACTCGGGTGCCTCGTACGGGTCGTCGACCCCCGTGAGCCCGGAGATCTCGCCGGCCGCCTGCTTGGCGTACAGACCCTTCACGTCGCGTACGGAGCAGACCTCCACCGGAGTGGCCACATGGACCTCCAGGTAGGGCGTGCCGCCCGTCTGGTGGCGCTTGCGCACCGCCTCACGGCTGTCCGCGAAGGGCGCGATCACCGGCACCAGGACCTTCACGCCGTTACGGGCGAGCAGTTCGGCGACGAAGCCGATGCGCTGCACGTTCGTGTGCCGGTCCGCGCGGCTGAAGCCGAGGCCCGCCGAGAGGAACTCGCGGATCTCGTCGCCGTCGAGCACCTCGACCCGGTGGCCGTCCTCGCCCAGCTTGCCCGCGAGTTCGTAGGCGATGGTGGTCTTGCCCGCGCTGGGCAGGCCGGTGAGCCAGATGGTGGCTCCGGTGGTCACGCGCTTCTCCGATTCGTGTCGAGGCTCTGTCGCGTTCTGCGGCTCTGTCATCAGTGGATCCCGCACTCGGTCTTGGCGTTGCCCGACCAGCGTCCCGCGCGGGCGTCCTCGCCCTCCAAGAGGCGGCGGGTGCAGGGCGCGCAGCCCACGGAGCCGTAACCGTCCATGAGGAGGGGGTTGGTGAGAACGCCGTGTTCGTTGACGTAGGCGTCCACGTCGTCCTGCGTCCAGCGGGCGATCGGCGAGACCTTGACCTTGCGGCGCTTCTCGTCCCAGCCGACGACCGGGGTGTTCGCCCGGGTGGGGGACTCGTCGCGGCGCAGGCCCGTCGCCCACGCGGCGTACGAAGTCAGGCCCTCCTCAAGGGGCTTGACCTTCCGCATGGCGCAGCACAGGTCGGGGTTGCGGTCGTGCAGCTTCGCACCGAACTCGGCGTCCTGCTCGGCGACCGTCTGCTTCGGCGTGAGCGTGATGACGTTGACGTCCATCACGGCGGCCACGGCGTCACGGGTGCCGATGGTCTCCGGGAAGTGGTAGCCGGTGTCGAGGAACACGACGTCCACGCCGGGGCGGGCGCGCGAGGCGAGGTGGGCGACGACGGCGTCCTCCATGGAGGAGGTCACGCAGAAGCGCTCGCCGAAGGTGTCGACGGCCCACCGGAGGATATCCAGGGCGGAGGCGTCCTCCAGGTCACGCCCGGCCTGCTCGGCGAGTGCCTTCAACTCGTCGTCCGTGCGCTGTTCTTGCTCCTGAGCGGTCGTCATATCTGTTCCCCTCCACCGTTGTCGCGCTGAACTCCCTGGGCGAGCAGCCCGAGGAACTTCAACTGGAAGGCTCGATTGCATGCGGCGCATTCCCAGGCGCCGTGACCGGTCTCGTTCGGGCGCAGGTCCTCGTCACCGCAGTAGGGGCAGTGGAAGGGGGCGGCACGCTCGCTCACGAGAGGGCCTCCTCGCTGGCGCGGGCCACCCAGGTGGCGAAGCGCTCGTCGTCCGCGCGCTCCTCCTCGAAACGCTTGAGGACCCGCTCGACGTAGTCGGGCAACTCGGCCGAAGTGACCTTCAGGCCACGGACCTTGCGGCCGAATCCGGCCTCCAGGCCCAGCGCGCCGCCCAGGTGCACCTGGAAACCCTCGACCTGATTGCCCTCGCCGTCGAGGACCAACTGCCCCTTCAGGCCGATGTCGGCGACCTGGATACGGGCGCAGGCGTTCGGGCAGCCGTTGATGTTGATGGTGATCGGCTGGTCGAACTCCGGGATGCGGCGCTCCAGTTCGTCGATGAGCTGGGAGCCGCGCGCCTTGGTCTCGACGATCGCCAGCTTGCAGAACTCGATGCCGGTGCATGCCATGGTGCCGCGCCGGAAGGGCGAAGGGCTGACCCGCAGATCAAGAGCCTCGAGCCCGGCGACGAGGGACTCGACCTGGGCTTCCTCCACGTCGAGCACGATCATCTTCTGCTCGGCGGTGGTACGGAGCCGCCCCGAGCCGTGGGCGTCCGCGACATCGGCGATCTTCGTGAGTGTCGCGCCGTCCACGCGGCCGACGCGGGGGGCGAACCCGACGTAGAAGCGGCCGTCGTTCTGCCGGTGCACGCCGAGGTGGTCGCGCCAGGTCCCGGCAGGCTGCTCGGGCGCAGGCCCGTCGACAAGATTCCGCTTGAGGTACTCGTCCTCCAGGACCTGCCGGAACTTCTCGGGCCCCCAGTCGGCGACGAGGAACTTCAGGCGGGCGCGGTTGCGCAGCCGCCGGTAGCCGTAGTCGCGGAAGATGCCGATGACGCCGGTCCACACCTCGGGCACCTCGTCGAGCGGCACCCAGGCGCCGAGCCGCACACCCAGCTTCGGGTTGGTGGAGAGCCCGCCGCCGACCCAGAGGTCGAAGCCGGGCCCGTGCTCGGGGTGATTGACCCCTACAAAGGCGACGTCATTGATCTCGTGCGCGACATCGAGCTGCGGCGACCCCGAGATGGCCGTCTTGAACTTGCGGGGCAGGTTCGAGAACTCGGGACTGCCGATGAAGCGGCGCTGGATCTCGTCGATGGCGGGCGAGCCGTCGATGATCTCGTTCGCGGCGACACCGGCGACGGGCGAACCGAGGATGACGCGGGGCGTGTCACCGCAGGCCTCGGTGGTGGAGAGCCCCACGGCCTCGAGCCGCTCCCAAATGGCGGGGACGTCCTCGATGCGGATCCAGTGGTACTGCACGTTCTGCCGGTCGGTGAGGTCGGCGGTCCCGCGCGCGAACTCCTGCGAGATCTCGCCGATGACCCGCAGCTGCTCGGTGGTCAGCCGACCACCGTCGATGCGCACCCGGAGCATGAAGTACTCGTCATCCAGCTCCTCCGGCTCCAGGATCGCGGTCTTGCCGCCGTCGATGCCCTGCCGGCGTTGGGTGTAGAGCCCCCACCAGCGCATACGCCCACGAAGATCGTTCGGGTCGATCGAGTCGAACCCACGCTTGGAGTAGATCGTCTCAATGCGTGTCCGCACATTGAGACCGTCGTCGTCCTTCTTGAACTGTTCGTTCCCGTTGAGCGGCGTGAAGTGTCCCACGGCCCACTGGCCCTCACCACGGTGACGGCTCGCCTTGCGCCGGGGCGCGGCAGTCGTGGGCTTTTCAGGGGTGGCAGCCATGGCTATACGTCCTTCAAGGCGGGCTGAGGGCGGCTCTCAACTGCGCACTTCGCGCTGAGGGCGCGGCGGTGCGGAGGGGAGTGATCAGAAAGAGGGAGTCGTCGGCGCTGTTGCTGTCAGCTCGCCGGACACATGGCGCTGGACATGCGGCAGAGATCGACGTGACGCCGACTCACCAAGGCAATTCCAGTGCGATCCATGACGGAAGCGTGTCACGGGACTTTCGGCCCAGTCCACCACTGTCCGAAGTGTGGACGTTGTTGTCCCACCTGATGAGACAGAGTGACGTGGGTCACTTTGACCGGCTGTCGCCCTATCCTGCTGAGCAGGCGTATGGGCCGAGGGGGGTTCTCGTGTGGGGACAGGCGTGGGGATGGCTGGCCACTTGGGCGGTGTCCGGCCTCGCGGTGCTCGGGGCCTCCATTGTGGCCGTGGCCAACGACGCCTTCAAGGGCTGGCTGACGGGCCTGCCCGGCAGGCTCCTGTTCGCCTGCGGCGGGGAGCGACGGTTCCTGGACCGCTACGCCGCCGACCTCCACGCCCGCCACCACGAGGTCCCGACCCCCTTCGCGGTCCCGTCCGGCCCCGACGTAAAGATCTCGGTCGCGTCTGTATACGTCCCTCTCCGAGCGGCCGAAGGCATCTCCTCGCGAGGCCCGGCCGGAGCCGAGGCCCTGGGCTGGGAGGCGGTGGACGCGCTCCTGGCCGCCGGCAAGAAGGTGATCGTCTGCGGCGACCCCGGCGCGGGCAAGAGCATGTACCTCCGGCGGGCGGTGCTGGCGTGGGCGGAGTCATGGGGCGCGGGCGCTGCCGAGGGGGACCGCCGGGCCGTGCGCGTGAGGCGCGGGGGCGGGCGTCGCGGGAGCGGGCGTCGCGAGGCCCGGCCGGAACGTGTCCCCGTACTCCTGGAACTGCATGAGCTGAAGCCGGACGCGATCGTGTCCGGAGCTCTCGACGTCGTAGCGCTCCTCACCCAGCACTTCGCCAGCCCGGCGGGACGCAATGTTCCCGCGCGCTGGATCGAGACTCAGCTGCTCGCCGGCCGCATCACGCTCTACCTGGACGGCCTCGACGAGGTCCCGGCGGCGGAGCGGTACGACCTGGTGCACTGGATCAAGAGGGTCGCGAGGAAGTACCCCGCAGCCGGGATGCTTGTCACCTGCCGGACGGCCGTGTACCCCGCGCACCGCGAGCATCTCAAGGAGACGGTCGACCGCTCGCTGGCGATCCAGGAGTTCACCGATCTCCACATCCACCAGTTCCTACGGGGCTGGCGCTGGCCGGAGCGCACGGCGCCGGACTCCGTCGAACGCCTCCTGAAGGCGCTGGGCGAGGTCCCCCGCCTGATGTCACTCGCCCGCAACCCCCTCCTTCTGACGGCGATCGCCTACCTCTACAGCTACGTCTATCCGGACACCGACAAGGAACTGCCCCGCACCCGGGCGGAGTTCTACCAGCAGGTGTCCGACGCCTTCGTCGACGACCGCGGCCGACAGGGCGAGTTCGACAGCGAACTGAAGCGTGCGGTGCTGTGCAATGCAGGCCTCAGGGCCCAGGACGCCCTCGCCGAGTCGGCCGACCGCCGGAGCGCCGACGAGGGAGTGGGCCGTGAGTTTCCCGCCGGGGTGCTGATGGAATGGGTCGCGCAGGCGCTGGAGCGGCAGCACGAGACGCCGGACAAGGCCCGGCGCGTGATCGACGAGATCTCTGTACGAAGCGGTCTCCTCAGCAAGATCGAGAACGGCCGCTACTACCAGTTCGCCCACATCTCCCTCCAGGAGTACCTGGCAGCCGAGGCCCTCGCCGACGACTGGCCCGCGCTGCTCACCCGCTATGACGCGGACCCCGAGCGCTGGCGGGAGACGGTCCGCCTGTGGTGCGGGGTGACCCGCCGCGACTGCTCGCCGATGATCTCGGACTTACGGGGGCGTGATCTGCTCCTTTCGTTCCAGTGCTTGGCGGAAGCGCGGTACGTGGACGGGGCCTTGACCCGGGAGATGGTCCGTGATGCGGGCGCGCACCTCGGATCGGGCGACGCGTCGGGCGCGGCGCTGGAGGCGGCGCTGGGGGTAGCGGCCACGGGCCCGGCGGTCACGTCGGACGCGGTGTTCGCGCTCCTCGAACCGCTTGCCAGCGCCCCGTCCACACCGGGAGCGGTACGCGACGCAGCGATCCGGGCCCTCGCCGCGACGGCGTCCCCGCGCGCGGCGCGTTGTCTCGCTCCCTTGCTCGATCACTGCGCGGCGGCGAGTGCTGCAGTGGCGAGCATGGGTGACATCGCGGTGCCGGCCCTGAGGGAAGTCGCGCTGGCGGGGAGTGGGCTTGCTGTCGACGCGCTCGGGGTGGTGGGAACCGGACGGGCGGCGGTGGCGTTGGCGGTTGTCATGGCCACGAACACCGACGTGAATGTGGCCTTACGCGGCCGATGCGCTGTCCTGCTCGGCGGCCTCGTCGCGGAACATGAGGTGGAGGAGGCGCTGCGGGAGGCGAAACCCCAACTCTTCGACGAGCTGATGCCGCCTGGCCTGCTGGCGAGGCTGAGCGGCCACCCGCGCGTTTGGGCCCCTTTCGCGGAGAGCGTCGACGACCCGATCATCCCGGTGATGGGTCTGGTCGCGGGACTGGTCGGGCAGGCTTTCGAGGAGGGTGAACTGCCGGCGGAGGCGAGACTCGACGCACGGCTGGCAGCGGCCTTGCTGCTTCCCTCCCATGGTGTGCGGGGCAACTTGGAGTTACCGGCCGGCTCCGTACATCTCGAAGAGCTGGAGGGCTTGCTGGGGTATCCAAGCACCGCCTTCCGCATCGATTCGCGTTATGCGGGCGCAGTGCCTCAATCCGTCCATATGCAGTTGGGGCAGGATCTGGTCTTTGCAAGGTTCCCCGTGGCCAAGCCCGTCGAGGCAGGAGGCCACGACGACGTGTACCAACTGTGCCGCCGGGCGATGACCTCTTCGGGGGATGCGGCCGAGCGCACGTTACGTCTGCTGGACGAACTTCCGGTCACCGAGCGCCTGCGCACGCTCGGTCTCTGGTGGCTCGGCGATCGCATGCAGCCGCATCTGTGGGAGACCTGCGCAGAACCGCCGCCGGACGCCGACTACGACTTCGACGAGAGCTGGCACTACCGGCTCGTGTTCGGCCTACTCGTCGCGCTTTCGGCGGTGGCGGGAGTCCGTGCCGTGCTCGCCGCGCTGATGGTGGACGGCTGGGGGCCTTGGTGGCTGGGCTGGGCCGCCCTCGGCGCGATCATCTTCGGCTGGCTTGCGCTGTGGCTCGGCCAGACGTCGGACGACAGCGAGGAACTCATGCTGGCGACTGTTCCTCTGCTCAGCAGTTACATATACGGGGGTCCCGAGGGCGCGGAGGAGTGGCGGCAGGTGCTCAGCGGTCTGGTGTTCCTGCCCGCCACGGCGGTTTACTCCTTCGTGGCGTGGTCCGGCTGGTGGGGAATTCCCACGGCGATCGCCCTCTCGGTGACGGTCGTCGTTGTCGGCATGCTGGCGGTACTGCGTGGAGCCGTCCGTGATCACCGAGCGCGTCAGGCCTGGGGCGCTCCACATCGAGCGGTGCACGAAATCGTCACCGTCCTGCGTCGTCGCGCGGCGGGCGGGGGAGTGGCCGAGTAGGCGCGATTTACAAGAAAGTCCCGGCTGTATCCCTGTGCTCACGGTGCAGGACGGGAGTTTTCTGCTACGCGACGGACCTTGCCCCCCTCACGCCCCCGGCCAAGGGCCGGGCGTCGCCACGTCCGGCTCTTCCTCGACCTTCGTGTCGAAGAGCTTGAAGCCGCGCCGCAAGTAATTGTCCATCGCGTGTTCGCCGTCCTTGGAGCACGTGTGGAGCCACACCCGCTTGGTGGGGGTGAGCTCTGGCCAGCGCTCGGACAGGTCCCACGCGCGGCGGACGCCCTGGGAGAGCAGGTGGCCGCCGATGCGGCGGCCCCGGAAGGCGGGGATGAGGCCGAAGTAGACGATCTCGACCACGCCCTCCTCGCGGGCTGCGAGTTCCACGTATCCCGCGGGTGTCCCCTTCTCGTACGCCACCCAGGTCTCGACGCCCGGCCTGCCGAGCTCCTCCTGCCACTGGGCGTAGGAGAGGGAGAGGCGGTCCGTCCAGCGGATGTCGCCGCCCACGGAGGCGTACAGGAAGCGGCTGAACTCCGGGGAGGGGATCTCGGCCCGGACGATCCGTACGTCGTCGCCCTCGGGTGCGGCGGCGGGCAGCAGGTCGGTGGGAGCGGTCTGCTCCAGCGACCAGGTGGTGACAGTGAGGCTCATGCCGGTCAGAGAATCATGGGGGTGGAGTGGTGGCCAAGGCGGGCGCTTCCGTACTCAAGGTTCCGGCACCCTGCGTGCCTCTCGGACCGCCGGTGCCGTTGAGTGCGGCAGCAAGTGGGCCGGGTGCTCCGGGAGGATCACCTCCACGTCCACGTCCTCCGGGAAGCGGTAGGGGCGGTGGGCGAGCAGGGGACCCAGGTAGCGGCGGACCCGGGAGATCTCGGCGCGGACCGTGACCGTGCGCGCCGGGTCGCCGAACATGTCCTCGGCGAGTCCCGAAGCGCTGCGGCCCTTGCGATGGGTGGCGAGGAGGAAGAGCAACTCCGCGTGCCGCGGGCTCAGTTCACGCGTCCAGCCGCCCGCCCCGCCGCCCTCCACGGTGACCGACCAGCGGTGCGGGCCCCGCACGTCCAGGATGACCCGCGTCGCGGTCAGCGGCTGCGGGTCCTCCTCGACGCGCAGCAGCCAGCCGCCGGGCAGTGGCTCCACCGCGCAGGTGCCGAGCGAGGGCAGCCATAGGTGGCCCGCGGTCATGGCCTTGGGGAGGGGGAGCCGGTCCGTGGGCGGCATTCCTGTAACCGCCGCGGTCCACCCGTGGACGTCCACCGCCACGGCGCGCCCACCAAGGCGCGCGAGGACCGGCGCAGCCACCGAGCGCAGCCGGTCGAGCGCCGCCACGTGGGTCTCCCGCAGCCGCGCCTCGGCGAGCTTGGCCACCGAGTCGACCAGGGCGAGCGTCGCCGGATGCATCGTGTTCAGCGGACCGCTGATGTCGACCACGCCGAGGAGGCGGCCGTCACGGGGATCGGTGATGGGCGCGCCCGTGCACGTCCACGCGTGATGCGTCTCCACGAAGTGCTCGGCGGAGAAAACTTGTACGGGACGGCGGACGACGAGCGGTGTCCCTATGCCGTTGGTGCCGACGACGGCCTCGTTCCAGTCGGCGCCCAGTTCGAAGCCGAGCGAGTCCGCCTTGCGCAGCACCGGGGAGCTGCCCTCGCGCCACAGCACCCGGCCGTCCGCGTCACAGACGACCATGATGTGGTGCGCCGCGTCCGCCACGGTGACCAGCGCGTCCCGCAGCACGGGCATGATCTCCGTCAGCGGCGACGCGCGCCGGCGCTCCTCCAGTTCCTCCACACCGAGCAGCCGGGAACGGAAGTCGTGGTCGGGGTCGACCCCGACGAGCTTCATGCGCGCCCAGGACTCCTCGATCACGGGACGGGGCAGCATGCGAGGCCGCTGACCCGCCAGCGACGCCTGGCGGACACCCGCGAGCAGTCGGGCGGCCTGAGCACAGTCCATGGCGGAGATCCTCGCGAGGTCGATCGTCGAAGTCACGTTCATGACCGGTCCTTCCCGAGCAGAGCCAGTGCGTCGGGGGCATTCACACATCGTGCCCCCTCGGCGTCCGCAAGGGTATTGGTTCAGTAATGAACTGTTGGCTTGCAACCGTCTGCAACTCTCGCGAACGGCCGTACGGAGATCGAAGCTGATGTGCAACGCCGTTCGCGGCGTTGACGCTCCTCAACGGGGCTTGAGAGCGGGGGTGGTGCCGTGTCGGCGCAGCACCACCCCCGCGACTCTCCGGACGTCTAGGCCTCGCGCGGAGCCGCCCGTTCCACCACGGCGGCCAGATCGAGGGTGTGCGGCAGCGTCCCGAACGCCGAGCCCCAGTCCCCGCCGAGCCGCGAGGCACAGAACGCGTCGGCCACCTCCGAAGGCGCGTACCGCACGAGCAGCGACCCCTGGAGCACCAGGGCCATCCGCTCCACGAGGCGCCGCGCCCGCGCCTCCACGCCGTCCAGGTCGGCCAGTTCGGTGAGCAGCCCCTTGATCGCGCCGTCCAGGCGGTGATCGGCGCCGCGCGCGCTGCCCACCTCCTGGAGGAAAGCGTTCAGGGCCTGCGGCTCCCGTTGCAGCGCACGCAGCACGTCGAGCGCCTGTACGTTCCCCGAGCCCTCCCAGATGGAGTTGAGCGGCGACTCGCGAAGGAGCCGCGGCATCCCCGACTCCTCGACGTAGCCGTTGCCGCCGAGCACCTCCAGGGCCTCCACCACGAGCGGCGTGCAGCGCTTGGTCACCCAGTACTTCGCGGCCGGCACCGCGATGCGCAGGAAGGCCCGCTCCTGCTCGCTCCCGTCGTCGTACGCGGCCGCCAGGCGCAGCGCGAGGGTCGTGGAGGCCTCCGACTCCAGGGCGAGATCCGCAAGGACGTTGCGCATGAGCGGCTTGTCGATGAGCTTGCCGCCGAAGGCCTCGCGGTACGTGGCGTGGTGCACGGCCTGCGCGACGGCCTGCCGCATGAGCGACGCGGAGCCGATGACGCAGTCGAGCCGCGTGGCCGCCACCATCTCGATGATGGTGCGCACCCCGCGCCCCTCGTCCCCGACCCGGCGCGCCCACGTCTCGTCGAACTCGACCTCGCTCGACGCGTTCGACTTGTTGCCCAGTTTGTCCTTCAGGCGCTGGATGGCGAAGGCGTTCCGCGTGCCGTCCTCAAGGACCCGCGGCACGAGGAAGCAGGTGAGACCCGCGTCGGTCTGCCCGAGCACGAGAAAGCCGTCGGACATGGGGGCGGAACAGAACCACTTGTGCCCGGTGAGTTCATAGGCGCCCTCCTCCGCCAGGGCACGCGCGCGCGTCGTGTTCGCGCGTACGTCGCTGCCGCCCTGTTTCTCCGTCATGCCCATCCCGAAGAGCGCTCCGGCCTTCTGCGAGGCGGGCCGCATGCCTTCGTCGTAGACGAGCGAGGTGAGCCGGGGCTCCCACACGGCGGCGAGCGCGGGGTCGGCCCGCAGCGCGGGAACGGCGGCGTGCGTCATCGAGACCGGGCAGCCGTGCCCCGCCTCGACCTGCGACCACACCAGGAACCCGGCGGCGCGCCGCAGATGCCCGCCCGGACGCGACCAGGCGGTGGTCAGACCCGACGACACCGCCTTGCCGAGCAGCCGGTGCCACGCGGGGTGGAAGGCGACCTCGTCGATGCGATTCCCATAGCGGTCATGGGTGTGCAGAACGGGCGGATTCTCGTTGGCGAGGAACCCCCATTCGCGCGCCTGCTCCGATCCCGCGGTGCGCCCGAGTTCGGAGAGTTGCTCGCGGGCGGTGTCGAGGAGCGCGGGGTCGAGATGCCGTTCGACCCCTTCCGTGAGCGCGCGGTCAGACGTAAAGACGTCATATCCCACCAGGGGCGGAGCCTGGTTGGTCACTGTGTGGGTGGTGGCTGCCATGCCGCTACGGTAAGGAGGTGCACCAGGCAAATGAAACACCCGGGAGGCCGTCGGGCCGCTGGAACCGGGCCCGCGCTCTCTACAGCAACGTCTCCAAGCGCAGGACTGCCTGGCTGCTGCTCAAGGACACGGTCAACTCATGCGTGGAGTACCGCATCCTGGGGCTCGCCGCCGAGGCGGCCTTCTTCACGCTGCTCTCGGTGCCGCCGCTGCTCCTGAGCCTGATCGGGCTGCTCGCGTACGTGGACCGGTGGACCGGCGCGAACACGATCGCCAGCGTCGAGAACAACATCCTCGAGGCCTCCCGCACGGTCCTCTCCGACCGGGGCGTCAGCCAGATCGCGCAGCCGATACTGGAGGACGTCATGCGGGTCGGCAGGCCCGACGTCATCTCCATCGGTTTCGTCTTCGCCCTGTGGTCGGGCTCGCGCGCCGTGAACGTCTTCATCGACACGATCACGGTGATGTACGGCCTGGACGGCGCGCGCGGCATCGTCAAGACCCGCCTCCTGGCGTTCGGCCTGTTCATCGTGGCGCTGCTGATCGGTTCGGTCGCGCTGCCGCTGATGGTGGCGGGCCCCGACGCGGTGGTGAAGCTGGTGCCCGGCTCCACGACGGTGGTGCAGATCCTGTACTGGCCGGTGGTGACGCTGCTCTCGGTGGTGTTCCTGACGACGCTGTACCACGTGTCGGTGCCGGTGCGTTCGCCCTGGGTGGAGGACATGCCGGGTGCGCTGATCGCCCTGGGGATGTGGGTGCTCGGCAGCTTCCTGCTCCGGATCTACCTCACGAGCACGGTCGAAGGGCCCACGATCTACGGCTCGTTGGCGGCACCGGTGGCGGTGCTCCTGTGGATCGGTGTGTCGGCGTTCGCGGTCCTTGTGGGAGCGGCGGTGAACGCCGCGATCGACCGGGTGTGGCCCTCCGTCGCCACGGCCGCCGCGCGAGCGGCCAACGATCGGATCCGGGAGGCGCGGGCGGTGGAGATGGTGGCGCGTGCGGCGGCCGCGCGGGAGGCCTCGCAGGACCCGGACGACCCCGACATGCCGTCGGAGTTCCCGGAGCGGTGGTCCCGCTTCCTGCCGCCGGACGACGTCTCCTCACGGCTGCGGACGCATGTGAAGAAGCCCGGGGGGAACGAGGAGAAGTCCTGAACGCCGGTCGGGGGGGTTATACACCCCCCCCCGCGGTTTTTGGCAAGTGCCGCGCGCCGGGCGCGGTTTTTGGGAGGGGGGGGGGTGGGGTTCTTTTAACACATACAAGACG
>NZ_JBFAJT010000005.1:0-379449 GCF_040655335.1 Streptomyces sp. NPDC050439 | reverse complement strand
GGTCGGGCTGGATATCCAGCCCGACCGGCGTTTGAGGACAAGGCCCTCGCGCCGAGCGAGTTTGTGGGAAGGGGCGGGGTTGGGGAAATTTCACCCCTTCCAGACGCCCGCCTCCGCCTGCTCCCGAGCAAAATCGGCGAAGTCACGCGGCGCCCGCCCCAGCACCTCCCGCACCCCCTCGGAGAGATACGCGTTGCGGCCGTCCAACTGCGTCTCGAAGAGCTCGACCAGGAACTCCGTCTCCTCCGCCGGCACCCCGAACTCCGCAAGCGCACCCCCGTACTCCCGCGCCGAGACCGCGACATACCGGATCTCCCGCCCCGCAGCCGCCGACACCTCGGCCACGGCGTCGCGGAACGACAGAAGCCGCGGACCTGATATCTCCACCACCCGTCCCGCGTAGCCCGAGTCGGGGCGCAGCACCGCCACCACCACATCGGCGATGTCCCGCGCGTCGATGAACGGTTCGAGCACCTCGTCGGCGGGGAACACCAGCTCTCCGGCGCGCATCCCGTCGAGCAGCGGTCCCTCGCTGAGGTTCTGGGCGAACCAACTCGCCCGTACGACCGTCCACTCGGCCCCGGACTCCCGGACCGCCCGCTCGGCAGGCTCCGCCTGGTCCTCGCCCCGCGCGGAGAGGAGCACGAGCCGCCGCACACCGAGCCCCACCGCCCGCCGTGCCAGCGCACCCACCGTCTCGCCCGCGCCGGGCGCGCCGACGTCCGGCATGTAGGCGAGGTAGGCGGCGTCCGCGCCCCGCAGTGCGTCGTCCCACGTCGAGGGGTCGTACCAGTCGAAGCGCACGGCACCCGACCGCGACGCGGCCCGCACCGTGTGACCCGCGGCCCGCGCGGCCTCGGCGACCCGGCGGCCTGTCCGGCCGGTGGCGCCCGTGACCAGCACCGTCATCTTCTGCGTGGGCCGGATGTTCTGCGTGTTCTCTGCGGTCTCTGTCATGACTTCAGTGAACTGGTCTGCGCCACAAGGAACCATCCGTCAGGAACTCGCCCCCATACGCGTACGTCTACGCTTCCCGCATGGACGTACTCGCAGGCTTGCTGGAAGGCCCCCGCGCGCGAGGAGCCTTCATGATCCGCGCGTGCTTCGACCCGCCCTGGTCCGTCCGTATCGCGGACGAGGCACCCCTGTCGGTCATGATCATGGTGCGGGGCACCGCCTGGATCGTGCCCGACGACGGCGAACCCCAGCTGATCCGGCCCGGTGACGTCGCCGTGGCCCGGGGCCCCGACCACTACACCGTCGCGGAAGAGCAGGCGGCCGCGCCCCAGGTCGAGATCCGGCCGGGCGAACACTGCGTGCCCCTCGGTGACACTCCGGCCGACAAATACCGCGACCTCGGTCCGCGCACCTGGGGCCAATCGCCCGACGGCGCCGCCGAGATGCTGATCGGCACCTACCAGGCGCGCGGTGAGATCACCGGGCGGCTCCTCGACGCGCTGCCCCCGCTCCTGGTCCTGCCCACCGAGGTGTGGGACTGCCCGCTCACCCCGCTGCTCGCCGACGAGATCACCAAGGACGAGCCCGGCCAGGACGTCGTGCTCGACCGGCTGCTCGACCTGCTGATGATCGCGACGCTGCGGGCCTGGTTCTCCAGGCCGGAGGCGGAGGCCCCCGCCTGGTACCGGGCGATGGGGGACCCGGTGGTCGGGCAGGCGATCCGGCTGCTCCAGGACGACCCCGCCCACCCGTGGACGATCGCCGGACTCGCCGCGAAGGCGGGTGTCTCACGGGCCGCGCTCGCCCGGCGGTTCACCGAACTCGTGGGCGAGCCGCCGATGGCCTATCTGACGGGCTGGCGGCTCGCGCTCGCCGCCGACCTGCTGCGGGACGGCGAGCAGACGATCGCCGCGATCGCCCGCCGCGTCGGGTACGGCAGCGCGTTCGCGCTGTCCAGCGCCTTCAAGCGGGTGTACGGGGTCAGCCCGCAGGAGCACCGCTCACGGGCCGCGTGACCCCGGACGGCGTAGCCTTGAGGCGTGTCGTTCGCGCCTGTGCAGTACGCGGAGCGGCCGTCCCGGGTCACCGGCGCGGTCCTGTGGACCCGTGCCGGGGGTGCCAGGACCGGCCCCGTGTACCCCGTCCTGCCCGACGGCTGCATGGACCTGCTGTGGACCGGCGGCAGGCTCCTGGTCGCGGGCCCCGACACCCGCGCGTACCGCCCGGAGTCGCACGGCGCCGCACGGTATGTGGGCATCCGCTTCTACCCCGGCACCGCCCCCGCCTTCCTCGGCGTACCCGCGCACGAACTGCGTGACCGGCGCGTCGACCTCGCCGACCTGTGGCCCTCCGCCGAGGCGCGCCGGCTGACCGAGCGCATGGACGCGGCCCGCGATCCGGCCGCCGTCCTGGAGTCCGCCGCCCTGGCGCGGGCGGACGTGACGGGGCCGCCCGACCCGCTGCTCACGCACGTAGTCACGTCCCTGGACTCGGGGCGGTCCATCGCGTCCACCGCCGAGGAGGCGGGCATCAACGCCCGGCTCCTGCACCGGCGTTCACTCGCCGCGTTCGGCTACGGCCCCAAGACGCTGGCCCGCGTCCTGCGCCTGCAGCGCGCGCTCGCCCTGGCCAGGAGGGGTGTGGCGTATGCGGAGACGGCGGCCGTGGCCGGCTTCGCCGACCAGGCCCATCTGGCGCGTGACGTCAAGGAGTTGACGGGCATGCCGCTGGGCGAGCTGCTCAGCCCGCGGCCGGACCCGGCGGTGTAGGCAGCGGCGCGAACAGGTCGACGCCGTTCCCGTCCGGGTCCAGGACAGAGGCGTACCGCTGGCCCCAGAAGGCGTCCCACGGCTTGAGCTCGCCGTGGTACCCGGCGTTCATCAGCTCCGCGTACACCGCGTCGACGCCCTCGGGGGTCTCGCAGTGGAACGCGAGCCCGATACGGCCCGAGCTCTGCGGCGGCTCCCAGTTCTCGGTGAAGGAACGGATGGTCTCCTCGGTGTCGAACGCGAGGCGCAGACCGCCGGGGAGCGCCGCCTCGACGTGCGGCTGCTCCTCGGAACCGGCGGGAAACTCCAGGCCGAGGCGACGGTAGAAGGCGAGTGTGGCGGCCATGTCGGCGACGACGACGCCGATCAGGTCGAAGCGGGGTGTGATGTTCGTGTTCATGCCTCGCAGCGTAGGCAGCCGCCCTCCGCCCGTCTTGAAGAAAACGGACGACGCGCCACTCCTTGCCGCCGCCCGCGCCCGGTCGTACATGTGGGCAGGAGCGCAATCAGGGCGACAAGGGGAGTTGACCGCCATGTCCGCCACGCCCGCCACGTCCGCAACGCCCACGGTGCCCGCGCCGGGCAAGCACCGGGCCGGACCGGTCCGCCTGGAGGCGCGGTACGACCCGGCGCTGTCACGCTGGCTCTGGCTGGTGAAGTGGCTGCTCGGCGTCCCGCACTACATCGTCCTCGCCTTCCTGTGGCTCGGCCTCGTCCTCGTCACGTTCGTCGCGTTCTTCGCCGTCCTGATCACCGGCCGCTATCCACGGCCGCTGTTCGACTACACGGTCGGTGTGCTGCGCTGGACCTGGCGCGTCGAGTACTACGCGTACGGATCACTCGCCACCGACCGCTACCCGCCCTTCTCGCTGCGCGAGGCCGCCGACTACCCGGCCCACCTGGACATCGCCTACCCCGAGCACCTCTCCAGGGGACTCGTCCTGGTCAAGAGCTGGCTCCTGATCCTGCCGCAGCTCCTGGTGGTCGGGCTGTTCACGGGCGGCCTGCGACTCAACGTCGGCCTCACCGGTCTCATCGCCTTCTACGCGGGCGTGACCCTGCTCTTCACGGGCCACTACCCCCGCGGCATGCACGACCTGAACATCGGCCTGCACCGCTGGGCGGCGCGCGTCCTCGTCTACGGCCTCCTGCTCACGGACGTCTACCCGCCCTACCGGCTCGACCAGGGAGACCGGGAACCCCTCGACTGACTGTCCTGCGACGTCCTAACGCCGTCCTACGACGTGCCTTCCTGACGCGAGAAGGTGAACGCGAACTCCGCTGGTGCGGCGTGGAGTTCGTATTGCGGCAGGACCCCGGGGCCGCACGACTGCGAGCCGATGCCGTGCTGCCCGTGATCGAGGTGCACCCACACGGTGTCGCCGGCGACGAGATCCGTGCGGTGCGTGGCCGCGTCGAGCTGCTCGGTGGTCCAGCGGCGCGCCGTGAACCAGAAGGCGGGTTCACCGACCACCCGCAGCCCATCGTCCGCGAATCCCGTCCGCAGCTCGGCCCAACGGACGTCCGCGCGGGCGCCGTTCTCCTGCGGGCGCACATACGGGGTCTGCATGCGGTCGACCGGCTCGAAGTGGCGACCGATGACGGACGCCGCCGCCGTGTCCGGATACGCCTCGCCGGTGCCGCCGAACCAGTGCGCGTGCCCGTACGCGGCGGGCAGGCCGAGCCGGATGCCGAGCCGGGGCAGCGGCACCGTCCACTCGCCCTCGGGCACCACGGACACCGTGAGGCGCAGGTGGGCGCCGTCGGACGTCCAGCGGTAGACGGTGCGCAGGCCGATGTCGCGTGCGGCGGGCGCCACGCGGCTGCGGACGGTGAGGGTGTCTTCCGTCAACTCAACGGCGTCCAGGCGGTGTTGCATCCGGTGCAGCCCGAGTTCGCGCCAGACGATGCCGTTGCGCTGCCCGCCCTGCCAGGACGCCCCGTTGTCGTTGTCGGTGGGGGCCCGCCAGATGTCCAGGCGCGGGGCGCTGCTCAGCGGGACGTCGGTCAGAGTGAGCAGCTCGCCGGTACGGGCGTCGAAGGTGCCGGGACCGAGCGTGATGATGTCGCCGTCACGCACCGGGCGCTCTCCGGTGGCGGGGTGGACTTCGGGCCGTGGAGCGACCGCGAACTCGGCCCGTGCGACGCCGTGGTCCAGCTTCGTCCAGTTCGTCTCGACGCCCACCATGGCCGAAAGATGCAGGAAGGTCTCGGCGTCACGGCTCGCGGGCGGCGCGCCGGGCACTTTCAGCTCGACGGACTCGCCGGGCCCGAGCTCCGGCGGCACCGCCAGCTCCCCCGCTGCGAAGGGGGCATCCTCGTCGTCGCTGATGTACTGCCACCCGAACGACAGATGGGACAAGTCCGCGAAGTCGTGCAGATTGGTGACCGTGACCGTCCCCGCGTCGCCGTCGTACGCGAAACGCACGGGCTGGATGACCCGCTTGTACGCGTCGAGTCCGGGCGACGGAAGCCGGTCGGGGAAGACCAGGCCGTCGCAGACGAAGTTCCCGTCGTGCAGTTCCTCGCCGAAGTCGCCGCCGTAGGCGTAGCCGAACTCCGGGTGCGTGAGGCCGTGGTCGATCCACTCCCAGATGAAGCCGCCCTGATTGCGCTCGTGCGCGTCGAACAGCTCCTGGTACTCGCTCAGGCCGCCGGGGCCGTTGCCCATCGCGTGCCCGTACTCGCAGAGGATGAAGGGGAGTTGGCGCCGCGCCTCGGGTCCTCCGGTGTCCGCCCGGTGCCCGATGCGCTCGACCTCGGCGTGCTCGGCGTACATGCGCGAGTACATGTCGGTGTCCGCGCAGGTCGGGTCGCCTTCGTAGTGGATCAGGCGACCCGCGTCCCGCGCGCGGATCCAGCGGGCCATGGCGGTCAGGCCGCGGCCCGTCCCGCACTCGTTGCCGAGGGACCAGATGATCACCGAGGCGTGGTTCTTGTCGCGCTCGACCATGCGGGCCGCGCGGTCCAGGAGGGCGGGCGTCCAGCGGTCGTCGTCGACGGGGTTGCCGCGCCATCCCTGCTCGGTGAAGCCGTGCGTCTCCAGGTCGCACTCGTCGATGACCCACAGGCCCAGCTCGTCGCAGAGGTCGAGGAAGGCGGGGTGCGGCGGGTAGTGGCTGGTGCGGACCGCGTTGATGTTGTGCTGCTTCATCAGGAGCACGTCGGTGCGCATCGTGTCGAGGTCGAGGGCGCGGCCCGTGTCCGGGTGGAACTCGTGCCGGTTCACGCCCCGGAACAGGATCCGCCGCCCGTTGACCTTGATGACGCCGTCCTCGACGGCGACCGAGCGGAAGCCGATCCGCAGCGGGACGCGTTCGCCCGCCGTGGCCAGGGCGCCGTCGTACAGGCGTGGCGTCTCGGCCGTCCAGGGTTCGACGGCCACCGTCACGGACTCGCCCGTGGCGACGTCGATGCCCAGCTCGGGCACGCTGACCCGCCCCTCAATGTCCGAGTCGACGCGCAGGGTCCCCATGCCCGCGCGATGGTCGTACGAGGCGTGCGTGAAGAAGTCGAGGACGCAGCCCTCGGGGCGGTGCAGCAGGGTCACGTCCCGGAAGATGCCCGGCAGCCACCACTGGTCCTGGTCCTCCAGGTAGGAACCGGACGACCACTGGTGGACGCGGACCGCGAGGACGTTGCCCGACGGCTTCAGGAGGTGGCCGACCGCGAACTCGTGCGGGAGCCGGGAGCCCTTGAACTCGCCGAGCTCCGTGCCGTTCAGCCAGACGCGGGCGCAGGACTCGACGCCGTCGAAGCGGAGTGTGCCGTCGCCGGTCTCCGGCCAGCCGTCCGGCAGGTCGAAGGTGCGCAGGTGGTCGCCGGTCGGGTTCTCGGTGGGCACGCGGGGCGGATCGACCGGGAAGGGATAGACCATGTTCGTGTAGAGGGGTGCGCCGTGGCCCTGCAGCACCCAGTGGCCGGGCACGGTCACGGTGTCCCAGTCCCGTGCGTCGTGGCCCTCCGAGGCGAAGGAGTCGTCGGCGGTGTCGGCGGCCGGGGAGAGCCGGAAGTTCCAACTGCCGTTCAGCGAGAGGGAGATGGCGTCCGACGTCGCATACCACGCGCGGGGCGGGAGGCTGCCGGTGCCGGGGGATACGTCCTCAAGGTAGGGGAGCTCCATGACCTCCATCAGACAGCGGGGAGGCGAGGCGTCACAACCGTCACGCGGCGGGGGTTGTTGGATTCTCGGAGACCGAGTTGGACAAAAGGCGCGTGGATTGCGGATTTAGTCGTGTGCTCCTGCCTCTACAGCCGTAATAAATCGAAGCCTGGCGTTTCCGCCACGATATCGGTAGCTTGCCGAAGTGTGACCACCAGCACCAGCACCAGCTCCAGCCAGCAGCCCAGCGAGCCGCACATGCCGTCGCCCCCGCGCCTGTCCGCCACGCTCCCGCAGACCGACCGCACCCGCCACCGCCGTCTGCGCGATCAGGGGAGCCTGGACCGCGCCGACCTGGAGGCGATACTCGACGCCGGGTTCGTCTGTCACCTGGGCGTCGTGGTCGACGGCCATCCGATGGTGGTCCCCACCGTCTACGGACGCGACGCCACCCAGCTGTATCTGCACGGCTCGGTCGCGAGCCGCAGCCTGGCCGCCGACCCGGCCGCCGAGATCTGCGTGACCGTGACCCACGTGGACGGCCTGATCCTGGCCCGCTCGGTCTTCGAGCACGGCGTCAACTACCGCAGCGCGATGATCTACGGCGTCCCGCGCGAGGTCACCGACCCGGAGGAGAAGCTGACCGGCCTGCGCCTGCTCACCGAGCACGCGGCCCCGGGCCAGTGGGATTACGCCCGACGCCCCAGCCGCAAGGAACTCGCCGCCACGAAGCTGCTCGCCCTCTCCCTGGAGGAGGCGTCGGTCAAGACGAGCGAGGGCCCACCGGACGACGGCGAAGGCCCCGACGCCGATCTCGGCATCTGGGCCGGAAACCTCCCCCTGACGACCAGTTGGGGCACCCCGACCGCCGACCCGCTGCTCCCGCCGGGCATCGCGGCCCCACCGCACATCGCCGCGCGGGGCGGGACGCGGCAGGGCTGAGACGGGTCAGGGGTTCGCGACGGGAGGGCCCCCCGCAGCCGTGCGCCTTCGCCGGGCGCGGCGCGCTGGTAGGGGCGAGCGGCAGAGGTACGCTCGCCCCTCTCGCCCTGCTCTTACGACGCGTCGCTGGACCCAAGTCGGGGCTGAGGCGGGTCAGGGCTTTGTGGTGGAGGGTGTCCCGCAGGCATGCGCCTTCGCGAAACCCTGCGCGAACGCCTTGAGCGCGGCGCGCTGGTAGGCGGGATCGGCAGACGTGCGCTCGCCCTTCTCGCCTCGCCCGTCCTGTTCGTACGTCGCGTCGCCGGGCCCGGGGCGGGGGTGAGGCGGGTCAGGATTTCGCGGTGGAGGGTGTCCCGCAGGCATGCGCCTTCGCGGAACCCTGCGCGAACGCTAGGCGTGGGCTCGTCCCGCTCGTACGTCGCGTTGCCGGATCCAGGTCGGGGTTGAGGCGGGTCAGTGCTTCGGCGTGGACGGTGTGCCGCAGGCGTGTGCCTTCGCCGAGCCTTGTGCGAACGCTTTGAGTGCGGCGTGTTGGTAGGTGCGATCGGCAGACGTGCGCTCGCCCGCCCTGTTCGCGCGTCGCCGGGCCCAGGGCGGGTTTAGGCGCGGGTCAGGGTTTCGCGGTGGAGGGTGTGTCGCAGGCGTGTGCCTTCGCCGAGCCTTGTGCGAACGCCTTGAGTGCGGCGTGTTGGTAGGTGCGATCGGCGGGCGTGGGCTTGTCCTGGTCGTATGACGCTTCGTCGGACCCCGGTGGTTCGACGGTGAACAGGGCGTGCTCGCCGTCCTTCTCGCATGCCGCGCTCACCCAGTAGCCGCCGGCCGGGAGTCGGCCCGAAGGGGTCACGCCGGGGACGCGGTCGCGGTCCAGGTAGTCGAAGTGGTCCTGGTAGCGGTGGCGCTCGTCCTGCGCGTACGGGCCGTAGTACGCGGTCAGCCGATAGCGACCGCCCACGTCCTCGGGTGACTCGGCCACCGGCAGCCCGTCCCGCGTCACGGTGGCGGGACCCAGTACGCACACCTCGACCGGCGTCCCGCGCCGCCCGCCTTCCCACGCGCGGGCGACCTCGGAGCCACGTCCGGGTACGCCCCGGCAGGACGCGGCGGCGTCGGCGAGCGGCACGGCCTCGTCCGTGTCCACCGGCAGCGGCACGGTGCGCGGGGGTTGGCCCAGCGCTGCGTCACAGTTCCAGTGGGCGGAGGCGTTCGCCGCCGTGGCGGTGGCGACCCGCGCGAACGCGGTGCGCTGCCCGGGGTCGTCCACGGTCGCGCCCTCGCTCTCGGCGTCCACCGTGACCAGGAGCCCGCCACGGCCGCGCGCACAGTCGAGGAGGACCGCGGTGGTGGCCGACACGTCCCCACCGCTCGAACCGCTCGAACCGCTCGCCGTGAAGACACCGTTCCAGCCGGACCCGACCGCCACCGGCGGCAGCGCCGAGCGCACGTCCGGATACGCCCCGTCGTACTCGCCGCTGAAGGCGTCCCGCCGCCACCCCCGGGCCTCCGGGCCTGGCACCGCCCGCACGTTCACCGTCACCGAGCCGTCGCGTGCCGACCTGCCCCCGGCGTCACGGGTGATCGTGCAGTCCACGCGCAAGGACGCGTCGCCCAGCTCGCCGTCCACCCGGTCGCGCGTCTCGTCCTCGAAGGGACCGTCGCCCAGTACGTCACGCACCTCGTCGGCCGGCAGGACCCCGCCACAGGCCCCGCCCACCAGGCGCTGCGCCACCCACCGGTCGTAACCTCCGCCGAACCAGAAGTACCCGCCCGCCACCAGCGCGAGGGCGAGCACCGCCCCGGCAGCCGTGGCGAGCCCGCGGCCGACACCGGAACGCCAGGTCAGCCCTGCCACTCCTCCACCTCTCCCATGATCTCGGTGTCCCGGCAGTGCGCGCGTCGCGGCCAGCCGTCGTCCGCCGTCAGATACCGGTCGAGCACGGCGCGCCCGTCCGCCGAGACCCGCCGCCACTCCTTCTTGTCCAGGACGACCTCGTCCTGGTGCCGGAAGTCGAGTGCGGGTGTCACCGTGACGCGGTGGAACGTCGGCCCGCCGTCGCACACCGACCGCGCCCAGAGCGCGAGCAGCGGATCGTCGCCCGACCTCTTGAAGGTCAACTGCCCGTCGGGACCCCGCTTGTGGCGGCTCCGACCGGTCCCGGGGACGTCACCGCTGCCGCCGAAACTCTCGTACGCGCCGGGCGCGAGAACGCCGGACCAGCTCTCCGCGCTCGCGGCCTTGGTCATCCCCTCGGCCGCCTGCCCGGCGGTGTCGTCCCACCGCCCGCCGCAGGCCCCGGCGCGCTTGCTGTAGGTGGTGTCGTTCGCGTCGAACTTCCAGCGTCCGGCGGAGAACTTCAGCGCCTTGGGGGAGAGCCAGTCGCAGAGCGAGTCGGCCCTCTTCGGCGACTTCGCGTCGGCCAACGGCCGCCCGCCACAGCCCTGTTCCCGGCTCACCCAGTCCGCGACCCGGACCGCCGTGCGGGATGCCAGGAGCCGGTCGGCCTTCGGGACGTCGTACTCGCTGTCGGCGCGCGAGGGCAGATCCACGGAGACGAGCAGATCCTTCGACGGCCTGACCCGGCCGCTCAGCCCCTTCCGGCACTCCGTGAGCAGCGTGGCCGACACCTGACTGCCGTGCAGCCGGTCATCGGTGGACACCCCGCCCAACGCACTGTCCGGCAGCGGGAGTTCGAAACCGCCGCCCGGTGTGTCGGCCCGGCCAAGCACGGCCTGGGCCCGCACCCTCACCTGCGCGTCAGGCTCCCAGCGCTCGTCGCCACCGCCCCAGGTGAGCGTGCAGTCGAGCAGTGCCCTGCTCTGCTGCCTCGGCGCGAGGAGCGTGCCGTACTCGTCCAGTACGCCCGCCGAGTCGTCCGGCACGAAGGAACGCAGCTCCCCGGGGAGCAGGCCCGCGCAGGCGTGGGTCAACTGATCCTGGTTGGCCGCCAGACGGTCGTCGCGGTCCTGGGAGCGCGACACGGCGATCCCGGTGCCCGACGCCACCAGAGCCAGGACGGCCACCCCGATGGCCACGAGCCACGTACGCCTGCGGACGTCACGCATCCCCGGCATGGCCCCCCTTCCAAGATCGAAGGGGAGACGCTATCAACCGGACCGCGGACCCCGGGCGCCGGGCCAAGGGTGGTGGCCGTGCGCCGCTAGAGCTCCATCGTCCCGGACAGAAAGCGCCGCGCGATCACTTCGGGGGACTCGCCGTACGCGAACGCGCGGGCCTTGATGAGGGCGAGGGAATCGCCGAGTGATCTGCCCGCCTGCGCGGACAGCGCGCCCGCAGCCTGATGGACCACCGCCCGGATGTCCGCACCGCCGTACAGATCCAGGTCTCCGTCGGGACCGAGCAGTACTCCGTTCAGGAGGGCGCGGGCGACCGTGTGGAACGTGTCCGGCCGGACCGGCGAGGCGGGGTCGAAGAGGATGAGCGCCCCGACGCAGTTGTCGGACGCCTTCAGCGGCAGTGCGGCGACCGTGCTGAGGCCGAGGGCGGCGAGCCCCGCCCCGTATCCCGGCCAGCGCCGCTCGAGGACGGCGCCCGACGCGAACACCGTGCGGCGGCTCCCGGCGGCGTCGAGCCCGGGCCCCGAGTTCAGGACGAACTCCAGGTCCTGGGCGCTGCGTGCGCGTCCGTCGGACGCGGCGACGGCGAGCTGACCCAGGTCCTCCCCGACGAGGGTGAGCGCCGCGCTGCGCGTCCCGCACGCCTCGGCCACCCCCGCCATGAACAAGGGGCGGTGCTCGTCCGGAGGTGGGGGTCTGGGCGACGGGCGCTTCGCCGCCCAGGCCCACATCTTGCGTGCGTAACTCTCCTGGAGCCGGGCGGTGGTGAGGTGCCTCTCGACCGCGGAGTGGTGCCGCTCCGCCACCTCCGCGTTGAACGGGCGGCCGTTCTCCGCGTACAAACGGTCGTATCGCTTGGCTGTCGCCAATTCCCGGGCCGCGCGTTCCCTCGCCCGGACGGCACGCCCCCAGGCGATGTCGCCCTGGTCGCCCGCTTCTCGCGAACTGCCTTCCATGGCGCTCATGTCCAACAGAATACGACTCGCGGGGTCAGTTGCCCCGTACTGCCTTGAGGTCTTCCATCAGAAGGACGACACCTCCGCTGTGCGCGTCAAACGGTGAACAGATGACGGAACAGTCGATGTGCCGGCCGATGCGGTTCACGGCGGGAATCACCACGGGACCCGACCGCTTGCCCGACGCGACGCACTCCGGGATGAGTTCACGCAGCTTGTCGGTGGGCAGCCCGAAGTCGAGGGAGAAGAAGTTCTTGCCGAGCACCTCGTCCGCGCGCAGCCCCCACAGCTCGATCGCGCCGCGGTTCCAGCTGCGGGTGCGCATGTCCGCGGAGAGGACCACCACACCCGCCGCGATGCTGCTCACCACGCCTTCCAGGAAGGCCCGGGCCTCGTCCAGATCCGTGGAGCGCAGCCGCAGTTCGTCGTTCATCGTCTCGAGCTCTTCGTTGCCCGACTGGAGTTCCTCGTTGGTGGTCTCCAGTTCCTCGTTGGTGGACTGGAGCTCTTCGTTGGTGGTCTCCAGTTCCTCGATACTCGACTGGAGTTCCTCGTTGGTGGTCTCCAGCTCCTCGTTCGTCGACTGGAGTTCCTCGTAGGCCGTCTCCAAGTCCTCGCGCACACGCTTGACTTCGGCCTTCAGCTGCGTGGCCACCGTGACGTCGGTGAACATGACGTTGGTGGCGACCGGCACGCCGTGGCTGCTGGAGATCGGCTGGACGACGATGTCGAAGTACTGCACTTCGTTGCCCACGCGCCGCTCGGCGGCGTTCACCCGCAGCGGCCTGCGCTCATAGTTGGACTGGTCGATCAGCGAGCGCAGTTCGGTGGGCCGGTAGGAGAGCTCCAGGTCCTGGAAGGGGCGGCCCACGTCGTGGACGGAGAGCCCGAACTGGGCGCGCGCCTCGTTGTTGATCATCACCACGAGGCCGTCCTGGTCGAGCGCGACGGAAGCGCCCTGCGAGGCGTCGAGGATGAGGTCCCGCAGATGACGTGTCCGGGTGAGCGCCTGCGCCTCGGCACCGACACTCTGCCGCATCTTGAGGGGGACGGCGGGATAGGGCGGAAGGGTGTTGCCGGGCTGGCGACGGAACACCCGCTGACGGATGTTGATCGCCTCGAAGCGGTCGCTGTCGCTCAGGAGCATCTCGGCCTTGCCGAGGAAGAGATAGCCGCCCTCACGCAGCGCGAAGTGGAAGCGGTCGACGATCTGGGTCTGCGCCTCGACGTTGAAGTACATCAGCGTGTTGCGGCAGACGAGCAGGTCGAGACGGGAGATCGGCGCGTCTCGCGTGATGTCGTGCCGGCCGAAGATCACCCGGCGGCGCAGGTCGGGGCGGAAGACGTAGTGGGTGTCGTGCCGCTCGAAGTACTTGTCGCGCAGCTCGGTGGCGAGCATTTCGAGGTTCTTCGCGGGGTAGCGGCCGGCGCGGGCGTCGCGCAGTGCCTCCTCGTCCACGTCCGTCGCGTAGATCTTCACGCGGTTGAGGCTCTCCTCGACACCGAGGGCCTCCGCGAACATGATCGCCAGCGAGTAGGCCTCCTCGCCGCTGGAGCAGCCGGCGCTCCACACCCGGATCTCGCTCTCGGGGTCCGCGTTCGTGAGGAGTTGGGGCAGCACCTCGCGCTGGATGAGGTCCCAGGCGTCGGGGTCGCGGAACACCGAGGTGACGTTGATCAGGATCGTGTTGAACAGGGCGCGGAACTCGACGGTGTCGGTTTCCAGGAGATCGCGGTAGTCCGCGTAGCCCTGCGCGCCGACGTCGCTCATGCGCTTGCGGATGCGGCGGCCGAGGGTGGACCGTTTGTAGCCCGTGAAGTCGAAGCCGCGGGCGTCGCGGATGAATTCGAGCAGGTCCTCGAGCCCTTGGTCGACGGCGTCGCCCGCGCGTCCGGACCTCTTCGCGGGTGACTGCTCGGATGCGTGCTCCGGAGCGGACTGTGGCGTCTGCTCGGCCGTGGGCTCGGCATCATTCTCCGCCGTCGGCTCCGCGGCCTTTTCCGTCGTGGGCTCCGGCGCCTGCTCTTTCCCGGTGCTGTTCTCGGGCCCGTCTACGGGACCGGACGGCTCGTTCATCACTGCCTCTTGCTCTCGACGAGTCCGCGGAGGACCGCGGCGATTTCTTCCAGGCGGAGTACCTGGTCGGCGACCCCCGACTTCACCGCTGCCGTGGGCATGCCCGTGAACTGGGCCGTCTTCGGGTCCTCGACCAGCACGTGGCCGCCGTGAGCCTTGATCGCGGTTACCCCTCTCGCGCCGTCCACGCCGGTGCCGGTGAGGACGCACGCGATCGCCCGCGGGCCGTAGGTCTCGGCCACCGACTCGAAGAGGAGGTCAGCGGAGGGGCGGACGAAGTGCACGACCTCGCTGTCCGACAGGGTGATCGTGCCGCTCTGCTTCACCACGAGGTGCCGGTTGGGCGGCGCCAGATACACGGTTCCGGGCTCGATGCGGTCCTGGTCCTCCGCGAGCCTGATCGCCAGCTCCGTACGCCGTGCGAGCACTTCCGGCAGGACCGTCCGATGCCGGGGATCGAGGTGCTGGACCACGAGCAGCGGCACCGGCAGCCCGGCGTCGAACTCCGCGAGAAGGCTGATCAGAGCCTGGACGCCACCGGCCGACGACGCGATGGCGACGACGGCGTAATCCTCTGGGGCGCGCTGCTCGGACGGCATGTACTGAGCCTATCCGGTGAGCGGTCACCCGGCGTAGCGGCGCACAACGGCAACACCCTTGTCGCCGGTCGGGTCATCTGCTTGACTCCGCCCGCCAGCACGCCAGATCCCCCCATAACGCCAACGTACCGGCGGAGGACGCCATGGAGATCACCCGCAGACGCCTGCTGTCCGCCCTCTCGGCCGCCGGTCTCCTGGCGGTGATCCCCATGCTTCCGGCGAGCGCCGCCGAGGCAGCGGCGGACAGCGCCCGACTGCTGGCCAACACCGTGGACGTGTTCGCGGGGACCGCCACATCCAACGCGCGCCCCGAGACCGCCGCCAAGCTCACCGCGATCGACCGGACCGCGCGGACGAACCTGAAGACGATGGACGACGCGGGCGAGGGCGAGCTCTTCGCCGGTCTGGCGCTCGGCACCGATGACGCCAACCTCAACACGGCCTACCGGCGCCTGTACGAGATCGCCCTCGCCACCCGCGCGCCGAACCCCACCGCCCCCTCGGACCTCTACGGCAACACCGCCGTGCAGCGCCGCGTCATCGACGGCCTCGTGTGGCTGCACGAGCGGCACTACGGGGACCAGACCAACGGCTACTACGGCAACTGGTTCAACTGGGAGATCGGCATCTCCCAGCACGTCAGCAAGACCCTCGTACTCCTCGTCGAGGAGGTGCGGACCTACCGGCCCGAGCTCATCGGCACCTACGTCGCCTCGATGGACGCCTACCTGCGCAACGGCACCGACGGCGACGTGAACCTCGACTCGCGCTTCCACACCGGAGCCAATCTCGCCGACATCACCACCAACCGGATCCTGCAGGGCGCGCTCCTGGGCGCGAGCGGTGAGGCCCGCATCCGCAAGGCCCTCGTCGACCAGCTGACGGTCTTCGTCACCGTCGACCCCTACCACCTCGTCCACGGGGTGACGGACGGCCACTACGCCGACGGTTCGTTCATCCAGCACGCCTCCGTCGCTTACACGGGCTCGTACGGGAAAGCCCTGCTCACCCGGGTCGTGCAGACCCTCAAGATCCTCGACGGCACGGGCTTCGCGCACGGCGAGGAGCTGGTGCCGACCGTGCGGAGATGGGTGCGCGACGGCTTCGCGCCGCTCATCTTCGAGGGCTGGATGATGGAGATCGTGAAGGGGCGCGCGGTGTCGCGGCCGGACGGCGGCTACGTCGACGTCGCCGTAGTCGTGGAGGCCGTCGTCGACCTCTCCTCCCTCTCCACCGACACCGACGCCACCGCCCTGAAGAGCTATGTGAAGCACATCCGGGCCACCTCGCGCGCCGCGCTCAACCCGACGGGGTTCGTCTCGCCCGTCAGCATCGTGCGCTACAGCGACATCATCGGCGACACCTCGCTGCCCGCCGCGGACCTCAACCCCGCCTCGCGCAGCGTCGCCTTCAACGCCATGGACAAGAACGTCCACCGCAGACCGGGTTACGCGTTCGCCCTCGCCCGCAGCTCGGACCGGATCAGCAAGTACGAGTACATGAGCGGCGAGAACCTCATGCCGTGGTTCCAGGGCGACGGCGCGTACTACCTCTACCTCTCCGGGCAGGACCAGACGCAGGCCTACGGCGTCGACTACTTCACCACGGTCTCCCCGTACGGCCTCGCGGGGGTGACCGCGCCCGTCGAGCAGCGTCGCACCGTCCCCGACCTCTACGGGAAGCCGTACTACGACAACCCGGGCCACCCCCTGAACTTCACCTCATCCTCCGAGTCGCAGAACAAGTACGTCTACTTCCCGCGCGGCACCAACCAGCATTCCGGGGGCGCCGTCCTCGGGGCCTACGGCGTGGCGGGGGCAGTGCAGTCGAGTGATGTCGCCTTCCAGGACCGGGAGTTGCTGCCGGCCGACTTCGTCGAGTACCGCAACGCCACCGCGACGAAGTCGTGGTTCCTGCTCGACGAGGAGATCGTGGTGCTGGCGGCCGGGGTGGGCGATCGCGCGGGGCGGGCCGTGACGACCACGGTCGACGCCAGGACCGCGGCGCCGGACGACGAGGTCTCCGTGACGGGGCAGTTGCGTGACGGCCGCGCGTGGAGCGGGGCGGGCACGGGGGACCTGCGGTGGCTGCGGTACGCCAACGCCACGCGCCGCACCTCCGTCGGCTACGTCTTCCTGGACACCCCGAAGGTGCGCGTCACCCTGGACGAGGTCACCCGGAGCCGCCGGGTCGTTCGCACCGCCAACCCGGACACCGCCGTGACGCGCCAGGTCCTCGGCGTGACGGTGGACGGAGCGGCCGGCGCCAGGCCCGCCTCGCTGGCGTACGCGCTGGTGCCGAACGCGGCGGAGGCCGGGCTGAGGTCGTACCGGACGGGGCATCCGCTGAGGGTCCTGGCGAACACGGTGCGGCTGCAGGCCGTCAGCCACGCGGGCCTCGGTCTGACCGCCGCGAACAGCTTCACCGCGGGGCGCCACGAGGCCGCCGGGCTGCGGATCGACGGCCCCGCCTCGGTGCTGGTGAAGCGCGAGCGGCGCGGCACGACCACCGTGGCGGTGTCCGATCCGACGATGGACCGCGACAGGATCAGCGTGCTGGTCCGGGGAAAAACGTTGCGGCAGGTGGCGGCCGACGATGGGGTGCGCGTGAGCCGGGCCCATGGCGGCACCCGGATCGACGTGAACACCCACCACGCGTACGGCCGCAGCTTCACGGTGACGCTGCGCGGCTGACGGCCGCCTGCCCGCCCCCTCTGGTCCGGGCCGTCACTCCTCACCGGGCCGTCACTCCTCTCCAGGCCGTCACTCCTCGACGCTGACGGCCCGGACCGGACAGGCCCGCACGGCTTCACGCACGAGGGGATCGCCGCCGCCGTCCTCGCGGCCGGGGAGCACCTCGCTGAAGCCGTCGTCGTCCTGGGTGAAGACGCTCGGAGCGGTGAGCGCGCACATCCCCGCGCCCACGCACCGCTCCATGTCCACGGTCACACGCAAGCTCATCTCAACTCCTACGAAGGGCCCTGCTATGGGGGCCTACCAAGTGACGGGGAGTTCGAGCATCCCCTGAATGGTGTCGCCGGGCTTGAACGGGATCTCCCGCGCGGGCACCGCGAGGCGAAGCCCCGGCATCCGCGCGAAGAGCGTCCGCAGGGCGATGTCGATCTCGGCTCGGGCGAGGTTCTGGCCGAGGCACTGGTGGATGCCGAAGCCGAAGGCGAGGTGGTGGCCGTCGGCGCGGTGGAAGTCCAGTTCCTCCGGGGCCGCGTGGGCCGCGTCGTCGCGGTTGATGAGGGAGGTGGAGAAGATGACGCCGTCGCCCGCGCGGATGCTGCTGCCGGCGACGTCGATGTCCTCCTTGGCCACCCGCAGCAGCCCGTCCGCGATGGACAGAAAACGCAGCAACTCCTCGACGGCAGCAGGCATCAGCGCCTCGTCGGACCGCAGTTCATCGAGTCGCTCGGGATGCTGGAGGAGGGTGAAGGTCCCCAGGGAGATCATGTTCGCCGTGGTCTCGTGCCCCGCGACCAGCAGGATCGTCGCCAGGCTGACGAGCTCCTCGGGATCGAGGGCACCCTCGGCGAGCTGCCGGTGGATGAGTTCGTCGAGCAGCCCCTCGCCCGGCTCGCGCCGCTTGCGCTCGATCAACGCGTGGAAGTAGGCGTCGAGTTCGTCCCGGGCCCGCTCGGTGTCCGCGGCGAGAGGGCCACGCAGCAGGCGCCGCGACTGCTCCTCGAAGAACTCGTGGTCGGCGTAGGGCACGCCGAGCAGCGCGCAGATCACCATGGAAGGAACCGGCAACGCGAACGCGCCGACCAGCTCGGCGGGCGGTCCCTGCGCCTCCATGGCGTCGAGGAGCCGGTCGACGGTCTCCTGGATGCGGGGCCGCAGCGCGGCGATCCGCTTGACCGAGAAGCTGGGGATGAGCATGCGGCGCTGCGTGTTGTGCACGGGGTCGTCGACGCCGAGCAGGGCGACACGGCGGTTGCGTACGGTCGCGAAGCGCTCGGTGGGGGCGGGGAACGCCTCGTTCTCACGATCGGTGGACAGCCGCGGGTCGACGAGCAGATCACGCGCGACCCCCTGCCCGGTGACCACCCAGACGGAACGCCCGTCGAAGAGACGGACACGGGAGAGCGGCCGGGCGTCGCGGAGGGGGGCGTACGACTCCGGGGGGTGGTAGGGGCAGGTGCGGTTCTGGGGGAAGGGGATGGGGTCGGGGGTGGTGGGTGCGGGTGTATGTGTGTAGGGGGTGGGTGCGGAGGTGATCGGTTCGGACGCGACTGATTCCGTCATGGACAGACCTCACAAGCGGAGGGGCTCCTCTTACCTCTCCCATTGGATGCCTGGGGCATCTATTTGGTCCACGACAAGACAAGCCAGATAGCTGCCTCTTCGGCACCTGAATCTGGCCGGAACGGACCCTTCCGCCCTGACGTGCGTTTGCCCTACGCGACCCGATAAAAGTTCGATGCGCGATGGCCCTTGAAACGTCGAAATCAGGCCTCAGTTGTCGCTAGGGTCCCCCCATGCTCATCCCCGCCTTCGTCGACATGCGGCCGATCGGGAGGTGCAATCTCAGCTGCCCTTTCTGCTTCGGGCCGAGGCACGAGGTTCCCTCCATGCCCCGGGGCGTCGCGCTCAAGGTCGCGGCAGCGCTGAGGGACGGGGGCGTGCGCGGCGTCGTCATCTCCGGAGGTGAGCCGACCCTGCTCCCCTACCTCCCCGAGCTCGCGGCCGCACTGCGGGAGCCCGGCGAGGACGGCAGCGCACCGCGAGTCGTGCTGAGCACCAACGGGCTGGCCCCGATGCGCACGATGGAACGCATCCTCCCCAGCCTCTCCTGGATCGCGCTGCCCCTGGAGTCCGCCGACGCGGACGAGCACCGGGCACTGCGTACCGGCGTCGCGCCACACCGCGACAAGATGCTTGCGCTGCTCGAAGCGGTGCGCACGAACCACCAACACGTCAAGGTGAAGCTCGGCACGGTCGTCACACGGTTGAACGTCGGGGGTGCGCCCGACGTGCTGAACCTCATCGAGGACGACGCCTTCCTGCCCGACGTGTGGAAGGTCTACCAGATGTCGGAGACCAACTACGGTGCGGACAACAGGGATTGGCTCGCCATCGGGGACGATGAGTTCGAGGACATCGTGGACCGGTGCGAGATGGCGGCCGAGAAGCGCGGCGTCACGCTGCGCGTCTACCGGAACAGGACCCGCACGGGAAGTTACTTCTTCATCGACCCGGACTGCGAGGTCGTAGTAGTCGACGAGGGTGGGGAGCGCAGGATCGGGAACTTCTTCGAGAGGCTCGCGGAGAGCTTCGGCGAGCTGCCCCCGCCGGTCGAGGGAACGCGGAACGTCGAGAACTTCACCGGCACTTACCCGGACGCGTGAGGAGCCCGCGATGACGGCACAGGTACGTGTAGGGGTCCAGGCGATCGTCCGCTCGGGCGGCCGCGTGCTGCTCGGACTGCGGGCCAACACCTTCGGCGACGGCACCTGGGGACTGCCCGGCGGGCATCTCGAAGTCGGCGAGTCCCTGACCGGCGCCGCCTGCCGGGAGCTCGCGGAGGAGACGGGCCTGCGCGCGATCGGCACCCGCGTCGCCTGCGTCACCGATCCCGACCCGGCGGCCAATCACCACATGCAGGTCGGCGTGGAGATCCTCGACTTCACCGGAGAACCGCAGGTCCTGGAGCCCGAGCGGTGCCTGCGCTGGGAGTTCTGGCGCCTGGACGAGCTGCCCGACGCGCTGTTCGTGGGATCGGCGGGGGTGCTGCGCAGCGTCAGGGGCGGGGCTCTCCATCTCCCTTGAGACGGTCGTCCGACTGGGCACGCACCGCGTCCCGTAGCGCTGTCTTGTGCTGTTCCTCGCTCGCCTCGAACTGGTCGAGCGTGCTCGCGAGTTCCCACTGGATGTCGAACTCCGCCCGGCTGTCGGAGTAGTACCTGCTGTCTTTGTGGAACTCGACCTCAAGAACGTTGAGTTTGCGGCGAGTCCTGCGTTCCGGGTTGGAGGTGATGTAGGGCTCGAAGAAACCACGGTCCGTCGTCAGCAGGGTCGAGCCGGGGATGTCGATATGGGTGAGCCGTAACTCGATGCGGTCGTGATACGTCTCGCGAAGCGTGCGGTAGGCCTCGATGACGTGCAGGAAAGTCTTGGAGTAATAGTCACTCGCGGCGATGATGTCCACGATGTTGTGGGAGTTGGGGCGCTCCGCCGTCGCGTCGTGCTTGGTGAAGATGGCGAGGTTGTTCCAAGGGCTGCTGATGATGGCGTAGAAGTAACTGCCCTGGTTCAGGGCGTGGATCACCTGCGGATGAAAGAGCTTCAGGTCCTTCAGGAAGAACGACGCACCCGCGTGCGCGACCAGCCTGATCACATTGCGCTCGTGGCGCAGGGAGTCGCCCTTCGCCTTGTTGCGCGCACTGTTCTCCTGGGGTGTGTACACGTGCTCGATGAGATAAGGGAGTTCGTCCGACGGCGCCGTGGCATCCCGCATGTCCGCGAGCGCCGCGCGCAGGGCGAGCGTCTGGGAGTGGTCGCGGCCCAGGGTCCGTGCGGCCCGGGTGGTGGCCGAGTCGAGCAGGGACACGGCCTGCTGCCTGCGTGACGCGCAGAACGCGGTGCCGTCGGCCGCGTCGAACTCCGCGGTGGCCAGCGCCGCCTGAGCGACCAGCGTCTCCTGGTGATCCGCTCCGAGGAGGGCGGACGCACGGAGGTGCGCGATCTCCAGCTCACCCAGCTCCGCCTCGATCCGCGCCTCGTCCTGGACCGCCTTGGCGGCTTGAAACCTCGCCTGGGCCAGCGCCGAACAGGCCGCGACGGCCTTCGGGTCGTCGTCATCCTTGAAACTCGTGAACCAGTCGACCGATGCGGTGAAGTCATCAAGTGTGCGCGTGAGTTCGGCGGTGTCCCGCCGGATCGACGCCACCTCGACCCGCACCCAGTCGGCGGTCAGCCGTGCCTCCGGGTCGCCGCCGTAGTACCTGCCGAGCACGGTGACGGCCTTCTGCGCCCAGACCTTGGCGTCCTCCAGATACCCGGCGCGTAAGCTCACGGCACTCAAGTTGGCAAGGATACGGGCCAGTTCGGGGGCGGCGGCGCGCTGCGCGCGGTTGAGGGCGTAGTTCAGGACCATGCGGGCCCGGTCGAGATCGTCGTGCTCCGCGAGCAGCGCGCCCAGTTCGTTCCAGGTGTCCGCCACGAACAGCTCCTGGTCCGCTTCGGCCAGCTCCATGTGGCGCAGGGTCACCGCGGCGAGAGCGTGCGAGCGTTCCCTCATGTCGAGTTCGAGGAGCAGTTGCGCGAGGTTGATGTGCTGGCGGGCGTGGGGGCGGAGGCGGGCGTAGGGCGCTTCCGGGTTGGTGAGGCGATCCACGTAACCCGCCAGCGCCTCCCTCAGGTCGGACCGGGCCGTTCCGTGCGCCTCGAGGGCGTCCTCCGCAGTCGCCAGCGCCTCGCTGACGTTCGCGATCGTCGTCATGTCCCCTCCAGGAGACGGGCCGCCATGGGTGTGCGGCATGCTCGTCACGGCCGGGGCCGGTGCCAGCGCAGGTTCACATAGCTGGTCACGGCGGCCAGTCCGGCCGGCACCGTGCGGTCCTTGCGGGCCAGTGCTTCCGCCTCGTGGTCCTGACGCACCTCGTAGACGCGCTCGGAGTCGGACAGCGGCTGTCGTGGTTCGGGGCGGAACTTGAAGGTGTCGAACCGGCGCACCGCCTCGTCGATCGTGCCGGCGAACAGCGTGTCCTCCTCGGCTTCCGTGGTGGAAGGACGTGCCACGATCAGCCCGAGGACGACCGTGGGACGGTCGGGATCGGGTGTGCCGCGGTCGACGGGGCTGCCGGCGAACTTCCGTACGTCGTCACAGGAACCGTCATGCCGCAGCCGGTGGCAGCTGACGGCCTGCTCGCCCGTGCTCTGATAGATGACCGATACGTGGCTCACGGTTCCCCGCAGCCTGCCGTTGCTCGACGGCCTGCGGCCCGCGGTCCACGCTTCTCCTTCGCGCGCGACATCGAAGTGGATTCCGGGGAGCGGTACCTTTTCGCCTTTCTGGAAAAGGATCTTCACCAGAGCCATGTCGGAAAGGAGATCGAATTGCTGGACCTCGCCCTCCAGGCGCCTGCCGTCCGGAAGCCGGAGGAGGACCGGGCGCATGCGTTTCTCTTTGTCATCTCCCAGGCAGTGCGCCGCAGTCAGAGCGAAGTGCCTGGTGAGGCGTACACCGGAACCGATGCGATCGTTGTTCCGGAATATCTGGATCAAGTGTTTATGGCGCGGCTCTTGATGCGTCATGGGTTCGTCCCCCCGTCCGATCCCAGGAGTGAGCAACTGCCGTGTGCGGCGGCGCGCTGCTCGTGCGCTGTGAATATGCAATGGTAGCCACGATCGGTTCCGGTCCGGGAGCTACCGCACAAGAAACGTTCTCAGGCTCTTCGTTTCCTCGTTCCGTGCACCTCTTCGCGCAGGATGCCCAGGAGCAGATGGTCGGAATCCTCTGATTCCTTTACACGTGCGGTGAATTCGCGCCACAGCGGGTCCGTCTGACTCACCCGGGGATTCGTCCCCTCCTGGTTGTCCCACTCGTGCCACGCGCCGATCCACGCGCGCATCGCCTGGAAGGCGGCCCAGTGCGCGTCGAGGACCGGGTTGGTCGCGTAGATCTCCAGCCGGGCAGCGAGGACATGGACGTCGCTCACCGCCGCACCGGTGCCGTCCGGCCAGTCGCCCGTGTCCGACAACTGCGCGCGCAGGGCGCCGACCCGGTGCACGGCGATCATGGCCTCTTCGTAGACGTCCATGCACCGCGACCACACGCGGTTCTCGCGCTCACGCCTGTCCGTCGCGTGCTGGGTGAGCCAGGCGCCGGAGAAGGAGGCCACGGCGCCAAGCGTCATGCCGATGATCGCCGCTTCGGCCGGATTGAGTCCCACCCCGCCAGCATGAGGGGTCGGCAACGGCCGCGCCTATGAGCCTGCTTCACAAGAGGTGCTCCGAACATCCCGCGGAGTCACCCCCCACCACCGCCTGCAGCAGCGGTTCAGGGCCGACTGTTCGGAGAGGCCCAGGAGTAACGCCACCTGGCCCAGCGGGAGTTCCGTGGTGGTGAGGTAGCGGTGGGCGGCTCCGCGGCGTTCCTCGTCGACGAGCCGGGCGAACGTCGTGTCCTCGTCCCGCAGTCTTCGCTGGAGCGTCCGGGGGTGGACGTTGAGCAGGCGGGCCACCGTGCCGATCTCGGGTGGCGTGGTGCCGAGCGACCTGGCCACGACCGCGCGGACACTGCCGACGATGTCCGCCCCCTCCTTCAGGAGTTGCTCGTCCAGGTACGCGAGTGCCAGGCGGCGCAAGTGCGCGTTGCCGCCGCCGAGCGGCCGGTCCGCCAGGCTCAGGGGAACCCGCAGCAGCGCCGCCGGGCGGTCCGCCTTCACCGGTACGCCGAAGAAGTCCTCGTACACCGGCAAAGGAGCGAGCAGGGGGTGGGGGAGTTCGACCGAGCCGAGGCCGTACGGGCCGACCAGGTAGACGATCGCCCGGTGCATGAAGCCCAGGGAGAGGTCGATGCCCTGGGGTGGCGCCTCGAACCCCTCGCGCATCCCGTACCGCAGGGCGGCCACCCCTGGAGTGCCGTAGGGATCGGGCTCCAGGCTCAGGCTCAGCGAGCGCGCGTGGACGAACAGATAGCGCGTGGTGCACTCCAGGGCGTCCCCGAGTGTCTCGGAGTTCTGGATGGCCAGAGCGAGGGCGCCGAGCATGCCCAGGTCCTGCCGGGCCGCGATCCGCAGGCCGAGATCGGGGCAGTCGAGGTCCGCGGCGGCCAGCTCCAGTACGGTGGCCATCGCCTCGTCGGGCACCAGGACGTCGTCCGCGTCCAGCGCGGCCGTGGGACAGCCCGCCTGCCGGGCGTACGCCTCGGCGTCGCCCCCGAGCTCCGCCACCGTGGCGCGGAAACCCCGGAGCCCCGCTGATCTGATCACGGACATGTCGTCCAGGGTCAAAGATCTGTCGCGCCGGGTCAATTCCTGCCGGGTGTGCTTCCGGACACTGAAGGAATGACGCACTCCGCACACGAAGCAAGGACCGCCGCCGACGACGGCGCCGCCCCGGTCGAGCACATCGACGTCGTGATCGTGGGCGCCGGTCTGTCCGGTGTCGGCGCCGCCTACCGGCTGCAGACCGAATGCCCGGAGCGTTCGTACGCGATCATCGAGGCGCGGCAGTCCATGGGCGGGACGTGGGACCTGTTCCGGTACCCGGGGGTGCGCTCGGACTCCGACATGTTCACCCTCGGCTACGCCTTCAAGCCCTGGCGCGACTCGAAGGTCCTCGCCGACGGCCGCTCCATCCTCAGTTACATCAAGGAGACGGCCGCGGAGTTCGGCATCGACCGCAAGATCCGCTACGGGACCAAGGTCGTCGGCGCCGACTGGTCCACCGCGACGGCACGCTGGACGGTGACCCTGGAGCGCACCGACGAGGACGGCAGCCGCACCCTGACCACCGTCACCTGCGACTTCCTCTACTCCTGCGCGGGCTACTACAACTACGACCAGGGCCACACCCCCGAGTTCGAGGGCGCCGACTCCTTCACCGGCACGGTCGTGCACCCGCAGTTCTGGCCCGAGGACCTGGACCACGCGGGCAAGCGCGTGGTCGTCATCGGCAGCGGCGCCACCGCCGTCACCCTCGTCCCCGCGATGGCGCGGACCGCGGCTCACGTCACCATGCTGCAGCGCAGCCCCACCTGGATCGGCTCGCTCCCCTCGCGGGACAGGCTGGCCGACGGCGTCCGCGCCGTACTGCCCGCGGGCCTGGCGCACCGGGTCGTGCGGACGAAGAACATCCTCTTCACCATCGGCTTCTACCAGTTCTGCCGCCGCAGCCCGAAGGCCGCGCGACGCCTGCTCACCGGCCTCAACAAGCGCATCGTCAAGAACGACCGGCTGATCGCCGACCACCTCACGCCGTCGTACGACCCGTGGGACCAGCGGCTGTGCGCGGTGCCGGACGCCGATCTCTTCGAGGTCCTGAAGACGGGCGACGCGGAGATCGTCACCGACCACATCGACCGCTTCGTCCCCGAGGGCATCCGGCTCAAGTCCGGCCGCGTCCTTGAGGCCGACGTCGTCGTGACCGCCACCGGGCTCCAACTGCTCGCCTTCGGCGGCATCGCCCCGCGCGTCGACGGCCGGCCGGTCGAGCTGAACAAGCAGTTCGTGTGGCGCGGCGCGATGATGACGGGCGTCCCGAACTTCGCCGTGTGCATCGGCTACACCAACGCCTCCTGGACGCTGCGCGCCGACCTCACGTCCCGCCTCGTCTGCAAGGTGCTCAACCACATGCGCGACAACGCCTACGCGGCGGTGGAACCGACACCGACGAGCACCCTCGGCGAACGCCCGCTGCTCGACCTCGCGTCGGGCTACGTCCAGCGCTCCATCGACGCCTTCCCCCGCCAGGGCGACCGCAGCCCCTGGAAGGTCCGGCAGAACTACGTGCTCGATGCCGCGTCGACGATGCGCACCAACCTGCGCAAGACGCTCGCCCCCACACCCCTGTCCGCCGTGCGCCGGGCCCGTACGGCGGCCAGCGGTGCGGGGGCGGCTGCGCAGCCCGTCGCCGCCGGGAGCGAAAAAGGTTGGCGCTCCGCCTGAGGGCGGGGCTAGGGTTGGTCCCGTTCGTCCGGCGGTCCGTTGACCGCCGGTGCCGGTTGAGTGTGATCCAGGAGGTGTGACCGATGGCTGTCGTTGAGATGGGCGCTGCCCGCATCGAGAAGTCCGTCCATTCCACCTCCGTGGCCACCGGCTGACCTACCTTTCTTCCACGCGCCAGTGCGCGTGTGCGCCGGGGCCACCCTGTGAAGGGTCACCCCTTGTCTTCCTCGCTTTCCGCTTCATCCGCTTCATCCTCTTCACCTCAGGCTTCTCTCTCGTCCTCGGACCCGCTCGCGCCCTACGGCTGGGACGAGAACTGGGAGGCCGAGTTCGCCCCGTACGCGGCGCAGGGTCTGCTGCCCGGCCGTGTCCTGCGTGTCGACCGCGGCCAGTGCGACGTCGTCACGCCGGACGGCACGGTGCGTGCGGACACCGAGTTCGTCGTGCCCCGCGACCCGATGAAGGTCGTGTGCACGGGGGACTGGGTCGCGCTCGACCCCGACGGCGGCGATCCGCGGTACGTACGGACGCTGCTGCCGCGCCGTACCGCCTTCGTCCGCTCCACCTCGTCCAAGCGGTCCGAGGGGCAGATCCTGGCGGCCAACGTCGACCACGCGATCATCGCGGTGTCGCTCGCCGTCGAGCTCGACCTCGGCCGGATCGAACGGTTCCTGGCGCTGGCCTGGGAGTCCGGGGCCCAGCCCCTGGTCGTCCTCACCAAGGCCGACCTCGTGCCGGACGCCACGGGCCTGTCCTACCTCGTCGAGGACGTCGAGACATCGGCGCCCGGCGTCCAGGTGCTCCCGGTCAGCGCCACCACCGGGGAAGGCGTCGACATCCTGTGCGCCGTCGTCGCCGGCGGTACGTCGGTCCTGCTCGGCCAGTCCGGAGCGGGCAAGTCGACACTGGCCAACGCACTGATCGGCGAGGACGTCATGCTCGTCAACGCCGCCCGTGACGTGGACGGCAAGGGCCGCCACACCACGACGACCCGCAATCTGCTCGTGCTCCCGGCGGGCGGTGTCCTCATCGATACGCCGGGCCTGCGAGGTGTCGGCCTCTTCGACGCCGGGTCGGGCGTCGGCCAGGTCTTCTCCGAGATCGAGGAGCTCGCGGCCGACTGCCGCTTCCACGACTGCGCCCACACCGCCGAGCCCGGCTGTGCGGTGCTCGCGGCCGTGGAGGACGGCACGCTCCCCGATCGCCGCCTCGACAGCTACCGCAAGCTGATCCGCGAGAACCAGCGCATCGTCGCCAAGACGGACGCGAAGCTCCGCGCGGACATGCGGCGCATGTGGAAGCTGCGGGGCGCGGAGGGCAAGGCGGCCATGGAAGCCAAGCGGGGCCGTATCCGCTAGGAGCATCCGTGTTGCGGGGGCGTGTGTCCGCGCCCCCGCAGCACGGTGTCCGAATTCCGCCAGCCGAAGCGCCGCCCACCCCGCACACTGGATTACGTGATCGATGAAGAGACCAGGTACGAGGCGGTTCGCAGCCGCGACGCGCGCTTCGACGGAGAGTTCTTCTTCGCCGTCGAGACCACCGGCATCTACTGCCGCCCCAGCTGCCCCGCCGTCACCCCGAAGCGCAAGAACGTGCGCTACTACACCACTGCGGCCGCCGCCCAGGGCTCCGGATTCCGGGCCTGCCGACGCTGCCGCCCGGACGCCGTGCCGGGGTCCGCGGAGTGGAACGTACGCGCGGACGTCGTAGGGCGCGCCATGCGCATGATCGGTGACGGTGTCGTCGACCGCGAGGGCGTCTCCGGTCTCGCCGTGCGGCTCGGCTACAGCCCCCGGCAGGTGCAGCGGCAGCTCACCGCCGAGCTCGGGGCCGGGCCCGTCGCCCTCGCGCGGGCCCAACGGGCGCACACCGCACGGGTGTTGCTCCAGACCACGGGTCTGCCGATCACGGAGATCGCGTTCGCCGCGGGGTTCGCGAGCGTCCGGCAGTTCAACGACACGATCCGCGCGGTGTACGCCCTGACGCCCACCGCGCTGCGGGCCGCCGCGCCGCGCGGCGGGGGCGCCGGGCAGGCGACCCCGGCGGCCGGGGTGCCGCTGCGGCTTGCCTACCGGGGGGCTTATCAGGCGGGCGCCGTCTTCGACCTGCTCGCCGAGGAGGCCGTCGCCGGAATCGAGCAGGTCAGCGGGGCACGGGGTGGGAAGCCAGGTGGGAAGCCGGGCGGGCGGACGTACCGGCGCACGTTGCGGCTGCCGTACGGCACGGGGATCGTGGCCGTCGAGGAGAGCGACCACGGGGTCGGCGGGTGGCTGGACGCGCGGCTCCACCTGACCGACCTGCGGGACCTCACGACCGCCGTGCAGCGGTTGCGCCGGCTCTTCGACCTCGACGCCGATCCCTACGCCGTCGACGAGCGGCTCGGCGCCGACCCCCGCCTCGCCCCGCTGGTCGCGGCGCGGCCGGGCCTCCGGTCGCCGGGTGCCGCCGATCCCGACGAGTTCGCGGTGCGGGCGCTTGTGGGGCGCGATGTTGCCTCGCTCCTGGTGGAGCGGTACGGGAAGGCGCTGGACGCGCCGTGCGGGACGCTGACCCATGTCTTCCCGGAGCCCGGCGCGCTTGCCGGGGAGCCGGGGCCTTTGGGCGAGCTGGCGACTGCCCTCGCCGACGGGCGGGTGCGGCTGGACGCGGGGGCGGACCGGGAGGATGCGGAGGCTGGTCTTGTGGCCTTGGAGGGTGGGGTGGATGCGGGGGTGGTTGCCTTGATTCGGATGCGGGCGTTGGGGGATCCGGACGTGGGGTGGCCGGGGGGGGGGGCGGCTGAGGGGTGGCGGCCTTGGCGGTCGTATGGGGTGCGGCATGTGTTGGCGGCGGGTTAGGGATTGGTCCCCAACCCCGCCCCCGGCTGTGACATTTGCGGCTCCGCCGCGGGTCGCTCGGCGCGAGGGCCCTCCTCAAACGCCGGAGGGGCTGAAAGATTCAGCCCCTCCGGCGTTTGAGGAGCGGGGTCTGGGGCGGAGCCCCAGGTAGGTCCGGGGCGCAGGCACGGTTTTTGGGAAGGGGCGGGGTTGGGGAGAATTACTGCTCAAGCCCCCAGCTATGGATCCGCCGAGGATGAATCCGGATCAGCTCCTCGCTGAAGTGAGGGCCCAACTCATGCGGCCCCGTGAGGAGTTCCGCCTCCCCCCGGATATCAACCCCCCGCACCTTCCACGGCCGCTCACTCACGACATCGTCCACGACCAGCGACACCTTCGGATTCTTCTGGAGGTTGCGCCACTTCTTGGTCGTGCCCAGCGCGTACCCGCCGATCAGGATCGTCCCGTCGTCCTGCGGGAAGAACCCGACAGGATTGGCCTGCGGCTGCCCCGTCGCGTCCACGCTGGCCATCCGGCCCAGACGCTGGGACTTGAGGTACGCCCGCTCGGCCTCGCTGAATTCGGTCATGGCGCGAGCCTAAGCCGCGGGCAGGCCCCAGCGCGGAGCAGCCTCGTTCGGTTCGACCGGAGCGATCCGCAGATCCGGCCGGTCTCCCTCGGCGGTGATCAGCGCCGACTCGCCCCGCCGCAGGGTGATCCTGACGGCGCCGTCGCCCGCATCCTCGTACCGCAGCGGACGCCCTCGCCCGTCCCGCACCTCGATCGCCCCCGCGATCCCATGCCGTACGACGCACGGCGCCCCCGCCTCGCTCACGAGTCGCACCCACCGGGTCGCCCCGCCCTCGCGGACAGCGCTGAGCAGGAACGCCCCCTGCGTACGGAAGTCGTGCACCGTCAGGTCCGCCCACGCCGACGGCAGCGCGGGGAAGACGCGGATGGTGTCGCCCCAGGACTGGCAGACCATGTCGTGCAGGGACTGCGCGGCGGAGAGCGGGGTCTCGATGACCGGGCCCGACTCCTTGTACATGGTGTTGGGCTGGATGAAGCGCGTCATCAGCTGCCCAAGGTACTTCAGCGCGTCCTCGCCCTTGCCGAGCAGCGCGGACATCGACGCGGCCCCCGTGAACGTGTAGCCCTGCAGCGCTCCCTCGAAGCCGACCCAGTGCGTCAACGACCGCTCGATCAGGGCGCGTTCCTCCGCCGTGCGGCCCGTCACCTCGTACAGCGGGTACACCGCGAGCATGTGGGAGTAGTGGCGGTGCGACTTCGCGAAGGGGATGTCCGCGCCGATCATGTAGCCGTTCGCGTCGGTCGGGTACGCGGTCAGCCTGCCCGTCACTGCCCTCCAGCGCGGCGCCAACTTGTCGTCCAAGCCCAGGAGTTCCGCCGCTTCGAGGAGCGTGCGGCAGCCCCACTTCAGCAGCATCAAGTCGTAGTTGCAGTCGCGTGAGTTGCCGCCGTACTCGGGGGAGTAGGTCGCCGGGAGGTGCAGCTTGCCGTCCGCGCCCGGCTCCAGGAAGTGCAAGTAGTAGTTGATCGCCTTGCGGAGCAAGGGGAACAGGACGTCGCGCAGGATCGACTCGTCCATGGTGTGGCGGTAGCTCAGCCAGACGTTGTGCAGCGCCCAAGTGAGGTTGCCGACCTCGGGGGTCGGTGGGTCCTGGCCCGGGATGCCGACTCCGTAGCCGCCGTCCGTCACCGACGCTCCGTTCACCAGGGACGGGTCCGTGGTGCGGGGGATGCCGAGGGAGTCGGCGCGATAGGGGGCCGCCATCTCCTGGGTGAGGTTGGCCCGGAATTCACTCAACGCGCGTGTGACGGCGTCGAGTTCGAGGTGGTTGGAGCCGTGGATCAGCCAGTACTCCAGCTGCACGTTCAGGTTCCACCAGGTGTTGGGCCACGGCGTGGGCTCCAGCCAAGGGCCGCAGGTGGCCATCACCGGGGCGTCGCGGCGGGCGGCGGCCGCCGTCTTGTAGAGCTGGATCCAGTAGAAGCGCTGCATCCTGGCGTCGGGCAGCGACAGGAAGCTCTTGCGGTAGTACGCGTGCCACCAGGCCCGGTGCGATGCCGCGAGACCGCCGTATGGGAGGACCGCCGCACTCCGCACCGCGTGGACCGCCCGGTCGCGTGCCGTCGTCCCCGGGTGTGAGTGCGCCACGTTTACGTACAGCGTCCGGGCGCCGCCCCGCGTCCGCTCCCGCCACGCCGTGACGTGCTGCCCGCCGGCGAGCAGCGGTTGTACGGCGGCCGTGACGCCGTCGTGCTCCTTGACCTCGGCAGGAGGGTTGCCCGCGTAACCCTCCGGCAGCGGCTTGAACGCGGCACGCGGGCTGATCGCCTCCGCGGGGTGGAACACCCAGCGGAAGCCGCGCTCGCCCGAACTCGGGGTGACCTCGACGGCGAGGACGGAGCGCGTGGTGTGCACCTGCGCGCGCAGCTTCAGGGTGCCCTTGTTCGTGGTGAGAGTGCCGGTCAGCTCGGCGTCGCGCAGCCGCAGGCGCCAGTCGATGCCGGTGATCCTGCCGACGGGTTCCAGGGTGAAGTGGCCGATGGGCAGGCGGGCGAGGCCGAAGAGGGAGCCGAACTCGGGGCGGTGGTCCTGCACCTCGGAATGCTGGATGTTGAAGCGCAGGGCCGTGGTCGCGCCGCCTGGCTGCGGGCTCGGTTCCGCGTAGATGCCCGAGCCCAGGAAGCCGTTGCCGAGGTAGGGGCCCTCGTACCAGGTCTTCGGCAGCTTCTGCCAGACCAGGTCGGCGTCGTCGAGGACGGTGCGCCAGGGGTCGCCTGGAACGCGCACGTCCGCCGCCTCCCGGGGGGCGGTCGGTGCGGCGGGTACGGCCGGTGCGGCGGTGGCCTGGGCGGGCAGGCCGCCGGCCATCAGCGCGCCGCCGACCGCCGATCCGGTGGCGAGCACGGTTCTTCTGGACGGTCCGGCCATCGCGTCTCCCGAGTCAGTGCCGCATATCGCAATCATGGAGTCATCGGAGCTTTGCCTCGCTGAAAGCTAGAGAAGGTGAGGCACCGCGTCAATGAGTCGGGATAGATCCGATGGGCGTACATGTACGTGAACGAGAACAGCGACGTGAGCTGGTATCGCGTACGAACGTGAACCGGAGGCTCAGCCCCAGATCACGGCCCCCAGCCACGCCCCCGCGATGAGCAGGCATGCGAACAGCTCGGTCAGCACGCTCCAGCCGCCCGCCCGCATGGCCGTCCGCGTAGCCGTCACCGCCTGCCCATGCCCGCCGAGCCGCTGCCGCTCACTCACGTAGATCCCTCCGATGAACCCCGGCAGCGACCCGATCACCGGCACCACGCAGAACCCGACGAGGGCCCCGGCACCCGCGTACACGGCGGTCCGGCGCGTGGCGCCGCTCTGCCGGAAGCGTCGCGGCGGCAGCAGCCATCGGATGCCTTGCGCGACGAGGAGCACGACGGACGCGCCGACCAGGACCCACCAGGTGACCGGCTCAGGGTCCTTCAGCGCCCACCACAACACTGCGGCCCACACCAGCCACGGCCCCGGCACGCCAGGTACGAGCACTCCGCCGATCCCGAGCAGCAGCACGACTCCGACCAGCAGGAGTTCCCAGGCTCCCATCTGTCAAGCGTGCCGGAAGCGGGAGAAAACCGCAGGTCGCGCAAGCCGCCACAGCCCGCGCAAGCCCCAAAGCCCCCACAGCCCCCTTAGCCCGGCCCTAGCGCGCCACCCAGCCCCGCTCATACGCGTGCCAGCCCAACTGCAGCCGCGTCGTCACGCCCGTCAGCTCCATGAGCCGCTTGACCCGGCGCTGCACGGTCCGAAGGCCCAGGTCGAGCTGCTTGGCGACGCTCGCGTCCGTCAGGCCCGCGAGCAGCAGCGAAAGGATCTCCAGATCCGCGCCGTCGGGGCCCTCGGGAGCGTCCTCGGTGACCGAGTGGCCTGCCTCGCCGAGCCGTAGCGGCAGCGCGTCACGCCACACCGCCTCGAAGAGGCCCGTCAGGGATTCGAGCAGGCCGCTGGCGTGCACCACGAGCGCGGCGGGCTCCGCCCTGCGCGAGGTCAGCGGCACCATCGCGAGAGAGCCGTCGGCGATCACCAGCTTCGTCGGGACGCGGTCCACGACGCGCACCTGTTCGTTGCGGCCGATCGCCGTCGACAGTTCGATCAGGCCGGTGGGCAGGGCGAGGACGGAGCGCTCGACCACCACGCGGTAGGTCACGCCACGGCCCGCGGCCTGCTCCTCCGCGTCGTTCTCCATGCCGGTGATCGCCACGGGGTTGCCGGTCACCAGGGCGCACACCTCGTGGCTCGCGCCCAGCTGGAGCTGGAGGAAGCGCTGCGAGACCGCGCCCGCGCCGGTGACCACCTCGACCAGGTCGTGCACGGTGGGCTCGGCGGCCTGCGCGCGGTACTCCTCGGCGAGCAGCTTCGCCGCGAGCTCCGCCTTCTCCAGCTCGTGCCGCTGCTGGGTCAGCAGCGCGCCGAGCGCGACGCCGGGCGGGGCCGCCACCCACCGGCCCGCCTTGCCGGACGCCTGGGCCGCGAGGCCGTGCAGTTCGAGGCGGCGCAGCGCGCGGACCGTCTCCGGCTCGCCGAGCGAGAGCCGCCGCGCGAGATCGGGCACGTCGGCGGCGCCCACCGCGACCAGCGCGCGGTACGCCGATTCGTGCAGCTCGTCCAGACCTATCGCAGCCAGCATGCGGCGACGTCCCTCCCCAGAGATCCGTTCCGACGGCGCCCTGGCGGGAAACAGCCACGGCGTAAACCCGCCCCAGGACATCATCCCCGCACCCCCCGCCTCTCTGCCAAGGTGACGCCACCGCAGCACCAACGGCAGCCGTGATTAGGGCCTTTGGTCCCTTTTCGGCTGTGGTTCCGCATGCCCATCAACCCTGGGGAGAGCGATGCGCCCGATATCGCGTACGGCCTTGGGGGCGGCGTCCGCCGTCGTCCTCGCCGTCACCGCGGCCGTCCCGTCCGCGGCCGAGCCACGTACGGCCACGGCGGACACGAGTCCGCTGGTGGGCAGTGCCCCACGCGGCGAGGGAAGCTCCGTCGTCACCCTCGTCACCGGCGACCGCGTCCTCGTGACGTCCGGCACGACGTCCGACGGCAAGGACCGTGCGGGTGCGAGCGCCCTGCCCGGCGCCGACGGCACGGTGCCGGTCGTCCAGACCAGGCAGTCCGGCAAGGACCTGTACGTCTACCCGGAGGGCGCCGTCCACGCGATCGCCGACGGCAGGGTCGACGAGGAGCTCTTCAACGTCACCGGCCTCGTCCGCCAGGGTTATGACGACGCGCACGCCGAGCAGCTCCCGCTGATCGCCGTGTACGACAAGACCGTCGACGTCACGCGCGCCGTGCCCGCCACTCCGCGCGGCGCCGAACGCGGGCCCGTCCTCGAACCCGTCGACGGGGTCGCGATGAAGGCCGACAAGAAGAAGGCCGCGGACTTCTGGGCGGACATCACCTCACCCAAGTCCCGTGCCGCGTCCGACCTGAAGAAGCTCTGGCTCGACGCCAAGGTCAAGGCCACTCTCGACCGGTCGACGAAGCAGGTGCACGCCCCCGAGGCCTGGGCCGCGGGGTACGACGGCAAGGGCACCAAGGTCGCCGTCCTCGACACCGGCGCCGACGCGGAGCACCCCGACCTGAAGGGCCGGATCGGCGCGGTCAAGAACTTCACCGAGTCGCCGGACAACGAGGACCGCCAGGGCCACGGCACCCACACCACCTCCACCGTCGGCGGCAGCGGCGCGGCCAGCGGCGGCAAGAAGAAGGGCGTCGCGCCCGGCACCGAGCTGCTGCACGGCAAGGTGCTCGACGACAGCGGCTCCGGCGCCACTTCGTGGATCATCGCGGGCATGCAGTGGGCCGTCGACGAGAAGGCCGACGTCGTCTCCATGAGCCTCGGCAACCCGGCGCGTACCGACTGCACCGATCCGATGAGCACGGCCACGGAGGAGCTCGCGCAGTCGAGCAAGGACACCCTCTTCGTGCTCGCGGCGGGCAACACGGGCCCGAGCCTCAACTCCGTTTCCTCGCCCGGCTGCGCGCCGAGCGTCCTGACCGTCGGCGCCGTCGACCGCGACGACTCGACGGCCCCCTTCTCCAGCCGCGGGCCCGCCTACGGCTCGCACACCCTCAAGCCGGAGATCGCCGCGCCGGGCGTCGACATCTCCGCGGCCGCCGCGGGCGGCAGGGGTGTCTACGCCTACCGGTCCATGAGCGGTACGTCGATGGCGACCCCGCACGTCGCGGGCGCCGCCGCCCTGGTCAAGCAGCGCCACCCGGACTGGACGGCGCAGCAGATCAAGTCGGCCCTCGTGTCGTCCGCGGACAGCCGCATCCCCGGCGACGTGACCGAGACCGGCGGCGGACGGCTCGACGTGAAGGCCGCCGTCGACCAGAAGGTGCTCGGCTCGCCCGCGGTGCAGGGCGGCACCTTCGGCTGGCCCCAGGACCACTCGGACCGTACGACGGTCGACGTCCCGTACACCAACACCACCGGCAAGGCAGTGGAGTTGAAGCTGTCCGTGCAGGGCGTCACCGGCAACGACGGATCGGCCGTGCAGTCCGGTGTCGCAAAGCTCGGCGCGCGCTCCGTGAAGGTCGCCGCCGGGGCCACGGTCAAGGTCCCGCTGAAGCTCGCCCCCGACGCGCACCTCAAGCGCTCCCAGTACGGCGACGTGACCGGCCGTGTCCTGGCGAAGTCCGGCGGTGTCGCGGTCTCCACGCCCTTCTCCCTCTACGTGCAGCCGGAGACGGTCAGCCTCCGCGTGAAGCTCGTCGACCGCGACGGGAAGCCCGCCGCGGGACCCTCGTCCGTCGACCTCATCGGCACCGACGACGCCACCGGCGAGCGGCGCTTCAACGAGGGCGCGAACGACCAGACATACCAAGTACGCCCCGGCGCCTACTTCTTGACGGGCTTCATCGCCACCCCGGACGCGGACGGCGGCACCCTGACCGACTCGCTCACGCACATCGCCCGGCCCCAGGTCGAGGTGAAGAAGGACATGACCGTCACGCTCGACGCCCGCGAGGCACACCGCCTCACCGTCAGGACGGACAAGAAGTCCGAGGTGCGCGGGGCCACCCTCGGGTTCGCCCGCACCTGGGGCACCGACAATTGGGTGCACGCGGGCACCGCCGCCGGGCCGCGCTCCATCCGCGGCTTCTACCAGTCCGTGGAGGGCAAGGCCACCGACGGCACCTTCGAGTCCGGCAGCTACTGGCGCGCCGCAGCGCCCCTGCTCTCCGAACTCGCAGTAGTGGGCGGCAAGCCGCTGCACCCCGTGACCGCGTCGACCGGCTCGGCCAACCTCGACGGCACGGGCAAGGCAGCGCTCGTGGACGCCGGCTCCGGTACGCCGGAGGAGCTGGAGGCAGCCGGGGTCAAGGGGAAGATCGCCCTGGTCAAGGTCCCGGACAGCGGCAGCGCGAACGCCGTCGCCACGAACGCGAAGGCGGCGGGCGCACTCGCCGTCATCGCCCACCGCACGGCACCGGGCCGCTGGTACCCCTCGGCCGGCCTCAGCGGTTCCCCGCTGCCGGTCCTCGGCATCCAGACAGGTGAGGCGACCGCCCTGCTCGCCCAACTGGGCGACGGCGACGTCGAATTGAAGTGGAAGGGCACGGCCAAGAGCCCCTACGTCTACAACCTCGCCTTCCCCGAGACCGGCCAGATCCGCGACGACCGCACCTACCGCGTACGCGACAAGGACCTCGCCGCGAACGAGGCCACCTACCGTGCGATGGGCACGGCGACGGACTACGTGGACCTGCCGTCCGCCGTCCGCCCCTCGGGCCTTGAGGTGTACTTCGCCGACATCGAGTCGGTCCCGGCCCCCGGCAAGCGCACCGAGTACTACTCGGCGGGCACGACCGGCTGGGGCCACCAGGTCTCCAGCAGCTTCCCGTTCGGCGAATTCATGATCGACCCGGTGCGGACCTACGAGAAGGGGGAGCGGCGCAGCGAGAGCTGGTACGAGGGAGTGCTCACCCCCGCCGCGCCACGCGACGCCGACGGCGGTCCCGGCCTCGCGGGGGAGCGGCAGGGCAACCTGATCGGTGTCGCGCCCGGATTCTGGGCCGACAGTGAACACGCGGGCATCCAGGGCGGGTTCGGCGACATCGGCAGCGTCCAGCTGAAGCGGAACGGCGAGGTCGTGGGCGAGTCCGGCTGGCCGTCCGGCGTGTTCTCCGTCCCGGCGGAGGACTCCGCGTACGAACTCACCCTGAACACGCGGAAGATCGGCTCGAAGGTCTGGCACCGGTCCTCGGAGACGCAGACCACGTGGGCGTTCCGCTCGCACCTCGACGAAAAGGTCCACTCGCAGGGCATCCCGATGCTGTTCCCGCGCTATCGGCTGCCGGAGGACGGCATGAAGACCCTCGCGGCCAAGGACGGCCAGAAGATTGGGCTGACGGCGACAGGGCACTCGGGTTACGAGCCGGGCGCGCTCAAGGCGGCGGCCCTGTCCTACTCGTACGACGAGGGCAAGACCTGGACCGAGGCCAAGACGTCCGCATCCGGCGGCAGGTGGACCGCCACCGTCGACCACGCGGGCGCCTCGGGGAAGCAGGTCTGGCTCAGGACCGAACTGACGGATACGAACGGAAGTTCCGTCACTCAGACAGTGGCCCGCGCCTACGACGTGCGATAAACACACAGACACCGCCGGGCGGTCCTCCCGTGGGGGGTGGGCCCGCCCGGCGGCCCTCATCACTCTTCCGGTGGCCGGATTTTCCGGATGCACCGTTTTCGTACGGCCTTTGCGGTGGACAATAGGGGCATGAGCCAGCAGGGGGAGAGGCACGACGGAGCCTCCGGCCAGGAGGACGACTGGTGGGGTCAGCTCTACGACGACTCCGCTCATGACACGGGTCCGGCGGAGGCGGCCGACACCCTCGACGACAGGTTCGCCTCGGCTTCCGCGGCGGCGGGCGAGGGTGCGGTCGATTCCTCCCCGGGGGGCGATGGCACGGAAGGGACACTTCCGCGCGCCGGCCGCTTCCCCGACCCGGAGCCGCCGCCCCCGGATTTCCGGGACCGGCGGAACGCGGCCCCGGAATCCACCCCGGAACCAACCCCGCCGCCGGGGGAGCCCCCCGCCCGCGTCCGCCCCGACGTCGCCCCCTGGGAGCCGTCCGCCGGGTCCGCGGGGCCGGTCACCTTCCTGACGGGGCCGCCGAGGCCGCCCGAAGACCCGAGCCGCACCACCGCCGTCCCCGCACCCCGCGCGCCCGAAGAGTCCGCGGCCCCCACACCGCAGCCGCCCGCGCCGCCTCCGCCGCCCACACGGCCCGCACCGAACCCCTCCGTGGCCGCCGTCCCGTACGTCGGCGACGGGCCGCCCACCTACGACGCCGAGCCCACCGTCCTGCCCGTCGCCGACCCCGACGACCTGGGCGATCTGGTCGCCGACACCGTGCTCGACGGCGCGCGGTACGGCACCTCCACCCTGCGGGCCGTCTCCGTGCGCGGGGACTCCGCGCGCTACCGGGGCGAGCCGCGCCGCGACTCGCTGCTCACCGCGCGCTTCGGGACCGGGGAGAGCGCACTCGTCCTGGTCGCCATGGCCACCGGAGCGCGGGCCACACCCGGCGCCCACCGCGCCGCCGCCGAGGCGTGCGCCTGGATCGGGCGTGCCGTGGGCCGCAGCCATCAGCGGCTGTCCGAGGACATCAGGGCCGCCCGGCGCGGGGACCTCAAGAGCGGTCTGCACCGGCTCACGGACCGCAGCCTCGGCAAGCTCCGCGCGCACGCGGCCGACCTCGGCATCGAGCCCGAGGAGTACGCGGCGTCCCTGCGCTGCCTCCTTCTGACGGCCGACCCCGAGTGCCGCACCCGCGTCTTCTTCGGCGTCGGCGGCGGCGGACTCTTCCGGCTCAGGGACGGCGCATGGCAGGACATCGAGCCGCAGGTCAGCGACGCCGCCGTGGACCCGGGGCCGCCCGTGGTCGGCTTCGGGTCGGTGCCGCCGGAAACCCCCGACGGCGACCGGCTCACCATGGACATGGGGATCGTCACGCCCCCGAGTCCGTACGAGCCCGCGCCCGAGCCGCCACCCCGCGAACCCTTCCGCTTCCGGGCCTCCGTAGCCCGCCCGGGTGACGCCCTGATGCTCTGCAGCGGCGGCCTCGCCGAGCCCCTGCGCGGCGAACCCGAACTGGCCGCTCACCTCACCCAGCGGTGGGCGAAGGGCGGCCCCCCGGGCCTGGCGACCTTCCTCACGGACATCCAGGTCAGGGTCAAGGGGTACGCGGACGACAGGACCGCGGCCGCCGTTTGGGAGGCGTGAGCGCCCGCCCTGTGAATTCATGGACCCAAGAGAGTCAAGGGGACTGAAGGGTTCGTGAAGCCATGGCCAAGCAGAACGTCGCCGAACAGTTCGTCGACATCCTCCACCGCGCCGGTGTGCGCCGGATGTACGGAGTCGTGGGCGACAGCCTCAACCCGGTCGTGGACGCGATCAGACGCACCAAGGGCATTGAGTGGGTGCAGGTCAGGCACGAGGAGACCGCTGCCTTCGCGGCCGGTGCCGAGGCCCAGATCACCGGCAGCCTCGCCGTCTGCGCCGGCTCCTGCGGCCCCGGCAACCTCCACCTGATCAACGGCCTCTACGACGCCCACCGCTCCATGGCGCCCGTCCTGGCCCTCGCGTCGCACATCCCCTCCAGCGAGATCGGTCTCTCCTTCTTCCAGGAGACCCACCCCGACCGGCTCTTCCAGGACTGCAGTCACTACAGCGAGATGATCTCCAGCCCGAAGCAGATGCCGCGGCTCCTGCACACCGCCATCCAGCACGCGATCGGGCAGTCCGGCGTCAGTGTCGTCACCCTGCCCGGCGACATCGCCGACGAGCCCGCCCCCGACAAGTCCGCCGAGAGCGCCCTCGTCACCTCGCGCCCCACCGTGCGCCCCGGCGACACGGAGATCGACAAGCTCGCCGCGATGATCGACAAGGCGGACAAGGTCACCCTCTTCTGCGGCAGCGGCACGGCCGGCGCGCACGCCGAGGTCATGGCGTTCGCCGAGAAGATCAAGTCCCCGGTGGGCCATGCCCTGCGCGGCAAGGAGTGGATCCAGTACGACAACCCGTACGACGTCGGCATGAGCGGGCTGCTCGGCTACGGCGCCGCGTACGAGGCCACCCACGAGTGCGACCTGCTCATCCTGCTTGGCACCGACTTCCCGTACAACGCCTTCCTGCCCGACGACGTGAAGATCGCCCAGGTCGACGTGCGCCCCGAGAGGCTCGGCCGCCGCTCCAAGCTGGACCTCGCCGTCTGGGGCGACGTACGCGAGACCCTGCGCTGTCTGACCCCGCGCGTTGCGCCCAAGAGCAACCGCAAGTTCCTCGACAAGATGCTGAAGAAGCACGCGGACGCCCTGGAAGGCGTCATCAAGGCCTACACGCGCAAGGTCGACAAGCACGTCCCGATCCATCCCGAGTACGTCGCGTCCGTCGTCGACGAACTCGCCGCAGACGACGCGGTGTTCACCGTCGACACGGGCATGTGCAACGTCTGGGCGGCCCGCTATCTCTCGCCGAACGGCAGACGCCGCATCATCGGTTCCTTCAGCCACGGCTCGATGGCCAACGCCCTGCCGCAGGCGATCGGCGCCCAGTTCACCGACCGCGGGCGGCAGGTCATCTCCATGTCCGGCGACGGCGGATTCTCCATGCTGATGGGCGACTTCCTCACCCTCGTCCAGTACGACCTGCCGGTGAAGATCGTCCTCTTCAACAACTCGTCCCTCGGCATGGTCGAGCTGGAGATGCTGGTGGCCGGGCTCCCTTCGTTCGGCACCGACAACCACAACCCCGACTTCGCCGCCGTCGCCCGGGCGGCCGGTGCCTATGGAGTACGGGTCGAGAAGCCCAAGCAGCTCGCGGGCGCCCTGAAGGACGCCTTCGCGCACAAGGGCCCCGCCCTCGTAGACATCGTCACGGACCCGAACGCCCTCTCCATCCCGCCCAAGATCAGCTCCGAGATGGTGACCGGCTTCGCGCTCTCCGCCAGCAAGATAGTCCTGGACGGCGGCGTCGGCCGCATGGTCCAGATGGCACGCTCCAACCTGCGGAACGTGCCACGCCCCTGACGTACGGTCAGCGAACTGGACGCAGCCGCAGCGTCACGATCTGGAATGGACGCAGCGCGAGCACGAGCCCCGCCTCATCGGTGTGGGCGGGTTCGAGCGGACGCTCCAGGAGGTCGGTCACCTCGGCCGCGCCCACCGCGAACGACGTGGTGAGCGTGGCCGCCGCGCGCCCGCCCCGCGACTCGTAGAGCCGCACCACGACATCCCCGCTCCCGTCGTCCGCGAGCTTCACCGACTCCACGGTCACCGCCGGATTGTCCACGCCGACCAGGGAGGGCAGGACGGGCGCGTCGGCCACCCGCAGCGGCAGGTTCAGGGCGAGCCCCTCCGCGACCGCGTCACCCGTCGTCGCGCCAGGAAGCAGGGCGTACGTGAACCGGTGCACGCCCAGGTCCGTCTCCGGGTCCGGACTGTGCGGCGCGCGAAGGAGGGTGAGCCGCACGGTGGTGCCGAGCCCCTCGCCGTGCGGGGTGCGCGTCACGTCATGGCCGTACGTCGAGTCGTTGAGCACCGCCACGCCGTACGCGTCCTCGGCGACCCGCAGCCAGCGGTGCGCGCAGATCTCGAAACGGGCCGCGTCCCAGCCGGTGTTGGCGTGCGTGGAGCGGTGCACGTGCCCGAACTGGATCTCGGCGGCGGACCGTTCGGCGTGCACGTCAAGGGGGAAGGCTGCCTTGAGCACCTTCTCCGACTCCTGCCAGTCGACCTCCGTGACGACGTCGACGCGTCGGCTGCCCGCGGCGAGACGGATCTCCTGGGTGATCCGCGACTTCCCGAAGGCGCGCACCACGCGGACGGCGACCCGCAGCGGTCCGTCCTCGACCAGCTCCACGGACTCGGCCTCGGTGAGGTCGGTGTGTGTGTTGCGGTAGTGCTTGTCCAGGTCCCAGGCGTCGTAGTGCGTGGGATGGTCGGGGTGCAGCTGGAGGAGGTTGCCGCGCGAGCCGGGGGACAGGACCTCGCGGTGCGCGTCGATGTCGTGCACGGAGGTCAGCAGGCCGTCCGCGTCGACGGCGACGCGCAGGTGCTCGTTCAGGAGCTGGATCTCGCCGTCGGCCAGCAGGGCGGTCGCCCCGGTCTCCCGCGTGTAGGAGGCGGCCTCGTCGAGGCTCTTGCTCCCAAGGGCCGGGACGTTCACGTGCACGAGGGAGCCGTCGTCGGCCGTGACGACCTCGCTGCGGGCGTAGGGCGACGAGTTGAGCGCGACGGGCCCGCCCGCGCCGAGGGACCGGACCGCCGCCGCGGTGATCTCGTCCAGCTCGGCGAGCACGCGCTCGTAGGTGTCACGCGCCTCCCGGTGCACCCAGGCGATCGACGAACCCGGCAGGATGTCGTGGAACTGGTGCAGGAGCACCGTCTTCCACAGCCGGTCGAGGGTGCTGTAGGGGTAGACGTACGCGGGGTCGCGGACCGCGGCGGCCGTGCACCACAACTCGGCCTCGCGCAAGGCGTGTTCGGTGCGCCGGTTGCCGCGCTTGGTGGCCGCCTGCGTGGTGTACGTGGCGCGGTGCAGCTCCAGATAGAGCTCGCCGGACCAGACCGGCGCCCCCGCCCCGTACTCCTCCTCGGCGGCGGCGAAGAACTTCGACGGCTTCTCGATCTCGACGCGCGGGGACCCCTCCAGGGACCGCAGCCGCCGCGCCTTCTCCAGCATCTCGCGGGTCGGACCACCCCCGCCGTCACCCCAGCCGAACGGCACCAGGGAACGCGACGCGCGGCCCTTCTCGGTGAAGTTCCGCTCCGCGTGCGCGAGTTCGGCACCATGGATCTGCGAGTTGTAGGTGTCGACCGGCGGGAAGTGCGTGAAGACGCGGGTGCCGTCGATGCCCTCCCACCAGAAGGTGTGGTGCGGCATCTTGTTGGACTGGTTCCAGCTCAGCTTCTGGGTGAGGAACCAGCGGACGCCCGCGAGCTTCGCCAGCTGCGGGAACGCCGCCGTGTAGCCGAAGGAGTCCGGCAGCCAGATCTCCTCCGTCTCCACGCCCAGTTCCTCGCGGAAGAAGCGCATGCCGTGCGTGATCTGCCGGGCCAGCGCCTCGCCGCCCGGCATGTTGGCGTCCGACTCGACCCACATGGAGCCCACCGGGGACCAGTTGCCGTCCGCGACGGCCTTCTTGATGCGCTCCCAGATGTGCGGCTGGTGCTCCTTGACCCAGGCGTACTGCTGGGCCTGTGAACAGGCGAAGACCAGCTCGGGGTAGTCCTTCGCGAGCGCCGTCACATTGGCAAAGGTGCGGGACGCCTTGCGCACCGTCTCGCGCAGCGGCCACAGCCAGGCCGAGTCGATGTGGGCGTGCCCGGTGGCCGAGACCCGGTGCGCACTGGCATGGGCGGGGCTGGCGAGGACCTCCGTCAGCTCGGCCCGCGCCGCCGCGGCCGTGCCCGACACGTCGTGCAGATCGAGTGCGTCGAGCGCCCGCTCCAGCGCGCGCAGGATCTCGTGACGGCGCGGACGGGCCGCGTCCAGTTCGTACATCAGCTCGGAAAGGACCTCGATGTCCAGCGTCAACCGCCAGACGTCCTCGTCCAGTACGGCGAGGTCGGCAGACGCGAATCGGTAGATGGGACCATCGCCCGCGGTCAGTACGTCGCCCAGGGGTGTCGGTTCGAAGTCGTGCAGGATCGCGGGGTTGGCCGCCGCCTCCAGGAGGAGGTGCACCGGCTCGCCGCCCCGTGCGGAGGCTGCCACGGGAATGTGCCGGTTGCGCGGGTGAATGCCCTTGAGGGGGACGCCCGATGCGTCGTACACCAGACCCTCCGCCTGGAAGCCGGGGCCCTCACCGGTGAAGCCGGGATCGACGACCACCTCGACGTGGCGCCCGCGCCAGTCGTCGGGCACCTGACCGCGCAGCCGGAACCAACTGGTTGACCAGGGTTTTCCCCAGGCGGTGCCCGTCTCGAACGGCTCGTACGTCGCGTCGAGGGCCTCGGCGACGGGCACGGGTTCGCCCGGAGCGTGCCAGACGGAGAGGCTCAGCGGCACACGGTCCGCGTACTGGGCGGGGCGGATGAACTGCCGCAGGGCGCGCTCCAGGCGTCCCTCCACCAGCAGTCGGTCGTCGTGCACGGCGGCTCCTCAAAGCACTCGGGCGGGGCCGATGTGACGCGATCGGGCCCGGTCGGGATCAAGCAGAAACGGTTCACGGCTTCACTTCCCCGCCGGGCTCGGGCGCACCCACTCCAATGGTTGACGAATGGACATGAGTGCCGCCAACCGAGGCGGGCATGAATTCCGTGAGCGTGTTCGAGCAGGGAGGAATTGACTCGTTTGTGGGCGGGGGTCATGACAAGGCAAGCAAGAGGGGGCAGTCCCATCCAGTTCGGGACGTCTTCGCCGATAGCAAGGGACGGGCCGATCGACGACAAGCCGGTGGAGCTCCATAGGGCTCAACTCCGGCGCAGATTGGGGAGATCCGACCTGCGGGCGGTCCCTGAGGTCAGGGGCGCACTGCGCGAACTGCTCCGGACCTGGGGGAGGCCCGGAAAATCCGAGGTGGCCGAGCTGCTTACCAGCGAGCTCGTGACGAACGCACTGGTGCACACCGATCGCGACGCCATCCTGACGGCGACCGTGCGGCCCGGCAGGCTGCGCGTCGAGGTCAGGGACTTCGTGGGACGCCGCCCGAAGCTCTGCGTGCCGAATGCCGACGACAGCACGCATGGCCGGGGCCTGATGCTCGTGCAGTCCCTCGCCGACGCGTGGGGCGTGCGTGCCCACGGGGTCGGGAAGGTGGTGTGGTTCGAGCTGGACGGCGGCCCGGCATGAGCCGGACCGCCGGTCAACTCCCTTTCTGCGCCGCTGACATCAGCCGAACTGCTGCTCCAGATCCTTGAGCTTGCGCTCAAGGGAGTCGAGCCGCGGCAGCGCCTGGGTGTCGTCCTCGGCCGTGAGGTCGACGGTGACGGGTTCAGCGCCGTTCTTCACGGCCTGCAGAGCGGGACGGGAGCGCAGGGGCAACTGCTCCTGTTCCTGGTCCTGCGGCGCTATGGCAGGGTCCGCGCCGACCTGCGCGGACCCGGTCGCCGGCGCGACCGCCGGCAGATCGACCTGACGCCCGCCGCCACGGCTCGGCAGGCTGCGATGGCCCCTGCTGATCGCCTTGAGCTGCGCACGTTCCAGCTTCTCCCGGTCCCGCCTGCGGGTCCGGGTGCGCTCCTTCTCGCGCCGGTCCTCGCGGACCTCCTCGACCGCCTCGTCCAGACTGCGAACGCCTTCGAGGAGCATCAGCGACCAGGCACCGAAGGTCTCCCGTGGTGCGCGCAGCCACCGTACGATCCGGATCTGCGGCAACGGCCGCGGCACCAGGCCCTGTTCGCGCAGAGCCGCGCGGCGGGTCTGCTTCAGCGCACGGTCGAAGAGCACCGCCGCCGACAGCGACATCCCGGCGAAGAACTGCGGGGCGCCCGCGTGGCCGAGGCCCCTGGGCGCGTGCACCCAGTTGAACCAGGCGGCCGCGCCCGCGAACGTCCACACCAGGAGCCGCGAGCCGAGCGCCGCGTCGCCATGGCTGGCCTCGCGCACGGCGAGCACGGAGCAGAACATCGCCGCGCCGTCGAGCCCGAACGGGACCAGATACTCCCAGCCGCCGGTGAGGTTGAGATTCTGCCGGCCGAAGCCGACAAGGCCGTGGAAGGAGAGTGCGGCGGCGACCGCCGCGCAGCAGAACAGCAGAACGTACGAGGCCGTTCCGTAGATGGCTTCCTTGCGCCTGCGGCGCTCCTCGCTGCGTTCCCAGGAGTCGTCGCCGGAGGCTCCGGCTGCCGCCTTCTGCCCGGCGCGCTTGCCGCGTGCGAGTACCGCCACCGCCACCAGCATGCCCAGGAGCAGGACGCCACCCGGAAGCAGCCAGTCCAGCGATATGTCGGTCAGTCTCATCTGGGGTCCCTTGCGTCGCGGTAGGGCGTTCGGGCGCCATAGTGGCCCAATCCCGATGACCCCCAGAGGGGTTTTTGGGCAAGAAGACGCCAAGGGGGGTGCAAAGGGGTGCGGCGCGCGCCGTTTTGCTCGAACTGGGGGCCCGGCACGGGAAGTTGAGTTCGATTAAACGGACACGAACGGGTGGTTCAAGGGGGAGGGGGTGCGGTTTCGGCTCGGGCCGAGGCTCGGGTCAGGCGGCCGCGGCGGCGCTGAGGCGCGCGACGCGTTCCGCGTCGCAGGTGCGCGGACAGGTCACGCAGGTGTCCTCGGGGCGCAGCGTGTAGAACATGCAGCAACTCGCGCGGTCCCGCGTCGGCAGGGACTCGCCGTTCGGCCCCCGCAGCTCACGGAACCCCGCCGTGCCCACGTACGGCTTGGTGGCGCCGGGGAGCAGCCGCTCCAGCTCCGTCGTGGCCCGCTGCTCCTCGCCGAGGAGGTGGGCGATGTACCAGAGCCCCTCGACGATCTCGTCCGTGGCGACGCTCCACAGGGCGCGCGAGCGGCGCCGCATCCGCGGCCCGAAGGCGTCGAGGAGCGGTCCCAGGTGCTCGGCGACGGAGGCCCGCACCTCCGCGCGGAGGGCCTCCTCGTCCGGCACGACGCGGGCGCCCGGGAGCGCGGCGGCGGGATCGCCGGGCAGGCAGGCGAAGCCTGTGCTGCGTACGGCGAGGCGGCCGAGGGTGCGCTGGAAGGACACGTTCTCCACGGGGTAGCGCGGCACACGGCGGTGCAGGAACCACGGCATGGTGATGAGGAGGGTGGCGGGCCAGGCGTAGCGGTGCAGCGCGAAGCTCGCGATGACGTCCGGGCGCCCCGCCTGTCCGTAGTCCCGCAGAACCTGCGCCTCGTCCCACGCCATGAACGCGTTGAGGTCGGCCCCGCCCTCCGCGAGCCGGGCGGCGGTGACCCAGCCGTCGCCCTGTGGGGCCTGCTCGCGTTCGCCGAGCTCGGTCACGAGCAGTCCGGGGAACACTTCGGTGAGGCGGGCATAGGCGTCCGCGAGGGCGCTCGGGGCGCGCTTCGCCAAGGTGGGAACGGACATGCGGGGACCACCGAATCACGATCGATTACAGGTAAGCCTAACCTTACCCAGAATGATCGAGGTTTCAACTGCGGGGCTGTCCGCCTATGGTGCCTCTCGTACCTTTCGGACCCGGCGGACTTTGGGGTGGACTCGTGGAGCAGGCCAGAGCGCATGACGCGTACCGCTCCGCCGTCCGTGTGCCGGAGCAGGTGCGGGCGGCGACGGCTCGCGACGCGGCTCGCGGTGAGCACACGCATGGGGAATCGGCCGTACGGGTGCCGGTGCCCGCGCCCCGCAAGACGGTGCAGCGGAATTCGGTGCGCGGCCAGATCCTCGACGCCCTGCGGGACGCGCTCGTCGGCGGCGATCTCGCGCCCGGCGAGGTGTACTCGGCGCCCGTGCTCGGCGAGCGCTTCGGGGTCTCGGCGACCCCGGTGCGCGAGGCGATGCAGCAGCTGGCCATCGAGGGGGCGGTGGAGGTCGTGCCGAACCGCGGCTTCCGGGTCACCGAGCGGAGCGCGCGGGAGCTGGGGGAGCTGGCGGAGGTGCGGGCGCTGATCGAGGTGCCGGTGATGTTGCGGCTCGCCCGTACGGTGCCTGCCGCGCGGTGGTGTGAGTTGCGGCCGCTTGCCGAGGCGAGTGCGGTGGCTGCGGCGGGCGGGGATCTTGCCCGGTACGCGGAGGCGGACCGGGCCTTTCACGGGGCGGTCCTTTCCCTCTCGGGGAACAAGCAGCTGGTGCAGGTGGCGGACGATCTCCATCGGCGGTCGCAGTGGCCCCTCGTGAGTGGGCCCGTCCATGCTCGGCGTGCGGATCTTGTGGCTGACGCGGCGGAGCACATGGCTTTGCTGGAGGCGTTGGTTGTGCAGGATCTGGCCGTTGTCCAGACCCTGGTGCGGGAGCACTTTGCGGGGGCGGGGGGCTAGGTCAGGGCGGTCCCTGCGGGGCTTTCCCCAATCCCACCCCTTCCCGAAACCAGGGGGCTCCGCCCCCTGGGCCCCCGAAAAGATGGCCTCAAACGCCGGCCGGGCTGAGATTTCCCCGAGCCGGGGAAATCTCTAGCCCGTCCGGCGTTTGAGGACGAACTCGGCGGAGTTAAGCCGCAGGCGCCGGTGGTGACAGATGCTGGGCCAGCCAGGACGGGACCCCGCCCATCAGGCGGAAGAGGCGGGCCGCCTCGGCTCGGAGGCGGCCCGCCTCCGGTTCGGGTTCCGTGTCGGCGAGAGCCGCCAGCGCCGGAGCCGTGCCCACCAAGTACCCCAGCTCCTCCCGGATCCGCAGCGACTCCGCGAACCCGTGCCGCGCCTCCGCCAACTCGCCCTCGCGCAGGGCGAGTCCGGCCAGATGGCGCCACGTGAAGGAGAGCAGGAGAGGGTCGGAATGCGCCGTCGCGCCCGCATGCGCCCGACGGTAGGCCGCCCGCGCCGCCTGAGGTGAGTCCGAGATGTGCTCGGCGATGAGGCCCCGGCGGAAGTCGAGCAGGGGGCGTCCCGGCGTGTTCGGGGCGAGGAGCGCCGCCGCCCGCCCCAGTGCCGTACGCGCCTCGTCGGCCCGGTCCCGTACGGCGAGCACCGTGGAGGCGTACGCGAGCTGGCCGCGCTCGCAGGCCGCGGCCCCGCGGTCCTCGTCCCGCACGGCCAGCGCCTCGGCGGTCCGCAGTCCGTCCTCCGCCTCGGCCCAGCCCTCTCCCGTGAACAGGCACCGCTCCACCAGGAGTGAGGTTCTCTGCAGGGCGGGCCCCGGTCCCTCCCGCGAGGCGAGCAGTGCGGCCGCGTCGGTCCAACAGCCGCGCGAGCGCAGCCGCCATACCGCGGTCTGGAGTGGATCGTCCCCTGCAGTCGTTCCGGAACCAGACATGGCGGTATGCGCCACGTTGCCCTCCCCGAGCACGCCATTGAGCTGTTGAGTAGTGGGCGCATCTCAGCATGGATCGGCGCACCCGGCCAAGAGGCTGGGTGAAAGATTTCACAAAGGGCGGGCCATGAAAGGTGTTTGCCGCAGGTCGCCCGTGTCAGCTCATGCGCAGTGCCAGGAAGAAATCGAGCTTGTCCTCGAGGCGCGAGAGGTCACGACTCGTCAACTGCTCGATACGGCCCACTCGGTAGCGCAGCGTGTTGACGTGCAGGTGCAGTCGCGCCGCGCAGCGGGTCCAGGAACCGTCGCAGTCGAGGAACGCCTCCAGGGTCGGGATGAGCTCCGCCCGGTGGCGCCGGTCGTAGTCCCGCAGCGGGTCGAGGAGGCGGGCCGTGAACGCGCGGCGCACGTCGTCGGGGACGAAGGGAAGGAGGAGGACGTGCGAGGCCAGTTCCTGGTGGCCCGCCGCGCAGACTCGTCCGGGGCGCGCCGCCGCGACCCGGCGGGCGTGCCGGGCCTCCTCCAGGGCGCCGCGCAGGCCCTCGGCCGAGTGCACGGACGCGCTGACGCCGAGCGTGAGGCGGCCGTCGCCGTCGAGGCCCGCCGAGAGGGGGTCGCGGACGGACTCCAGGAGGGAGTCGGCAAGCAGGCCCGTCTCCGAGCCGTCGTGCTCCGTGGAGACCGCGGGCAGCGGCACGAGCGCGATCGCCTCGTCACCCGTATGGGCCACCGCGATGCGGTCGGACGGTTCGGGGCCCGCCGACAGGGGGTCGACGAGGATCTCCTCCAGGAGGGACTGGGCCACCGGGCCGCCCTCGATCTCGCCCCCGTCCCACTCCACGCGGGCCACCACGACCTGCCAGTGCGGTGCCGCGCCCAGGCCCGGAAGCAGCACGGGGGCGGCGACCCGCAGGCGTGCCGCGATCTCGGCGGGGGCCGCGCCCGTCTGGACGAGTTCGAGGACTTCCTGGGCGAGTCTGCGCCGTACGGTGCGTGCGGCGTCGCGCCGGTCGCGCTCCACGGCGATCAGCTGGGTGACGCCCTGCAGCAGGTCGAGCCGCTCCTCGGGCCAGTCGCCGGCGTCCGCCTCGACCGCGAGGAGCCAGTCCGAGAGGACCGTCTCGCGGACGTCGCGCAGCGCCGCCGTGCTCGCCGCGGTGGCCGCGGAACCCGAACCGCGCCCACTGCTCCGGATGGGGAACAGGGAGTACGTCGAGCCGTCCACCTGGACCCGGTGAGGGCCCCGGCGCCCCGTACGGGCCGCGGCCAGGTGTTCGCCCGCCAGACGCGCGCACACGGCCGCGGGCAGGGCGGGGCCCGCGGCGCTCGACCCCGCGATGGCGCGGCCCGCGGGGGACAGGACCCAGGCCCGCAGGTCCAGGTCGGAGCCCAGCAGGTCGAGGACGACGTCGGGGCCGCCGCCGGTGGGGCCCGAGGTCATCAGGCGGCGGTGCCGGTCGACGACGGCGGCCAGGTCACCGGCCCGCTCGCCGGACACCTGGCGTACGACGTGCTCGGTGATCGTCGCGAAGGCGACCGACTCGTTCACGGCGAACAGCGGCAGACGGTGCCGGGCGCAGGCCTCGACGATGTCGTCGGGGATGTCCCCGAGCTCGGCCTCGCCCGCCGCGAGCGCCGCCACTCCGGCGCTCGCGAGGGTCCGTACGAAGGGCTCCGTGTCCTTCGCGTCGCGGCGCCAGGCGAGACCGGTCAGGACCAGCTCACCGCCCGCGAGATACCGGCTGGGGTCGCGCAGGTCCGTGGTCATCACACCGCGCACGGTGCGGTCGAGCTCGTCCTCACCGCCGAGCAGCCGCAGGCCCAGCGCGTCGGTGTCAAGGAGTGCGCGCAGCCGCATGGTGGTCGCCGCCGATCTTGTCTCGAATGGGATGTACAGACAGTCCGTGTCTGTCGACTCTGTGTGGACCGGAGCCCCCGTGTCCTGGGGAGCCTCCGGTTTCCAGGGGGAAGCCGCGAGGTTACTGAGGCCCGTTCTTCATACGAATCTACAAGACGCGCGCCTTGGCCAGCCAACTCCTTCATGGTTTCGGTGACTGACCCCATCGGACGCAGGGGCGGTGTACTTGCCCCACTCCGCGTTAACAGCACATGAACGAGCAGTCGAGGGACGAATGGCCCCAGTGGCCGGAACGAAGTCCCTTGAAGCGAACGACCCACGATACGAAGAAGAGAGCCTCATGGACTTCCTTCGCCCCGCCAGCTGGGAGGAGGCGCTCGCCGCCAAGGCCGAGCACCCGACAGCTGTGCCGATTGCGGGTGGCACCGACGTGATGGTCGAGATCAACTTCGACCACCGTCGTCCCGAGTACCTGCTTGACCTCAACCGCGTCGCCGAACTGCGCGAGTGGGCGGTGGGCGAGGAGACGGTCCAGCTGGGCGCCTCGGTTCCGTACACCACGATCATGGAGGAGCTGCGCACCGAGCTCCCCGGCCTCGCGCTCGCCTCGCACACGGTCGCATCGCCGCAGATCCGCAACCGCGGCGGCGTCGGCGGCAACCTCGGCACGGCGTCCCCGGCCGGTGACGCCCACCCGGCGCTGCTCGCCGCCGACTGCGAGGTCGAGGTGGAGTCCGTACGCGGCTCGCGCCTCATCCCGATCGACGAGTTCTACACCGGCGTGAAGCGCAACGCCCTCGCCCAGGACGAGCTGATCAAGTCCGTCCACATCAAGAAGGCGGACGGCCCCCAGCAGTACTCGAAGGTCGGCACCCGCAACGCGATGGTCATCGCCGTGTGCGCCTTCGGCATCGCGCTGCACCCCGAGACCCGGACCGTACGGACCGGCATCGGATCCGCGGCCCCTACGCCCATCCGGGCGAAGGCGGCCGAGGAGTTCCTGAACGCGGCGCTCGACGAGGGCGGCTTCTGGGACAGCAAGAAGATCATCACCCCCTCGATCGCCAAGCAGTTCGCGGAGCTCGCCTCCGGTGCCGCCAACCCGATCGACGACGTCCGCGGCACGGCGAACTACCGCCGGCACGCCGTCGGCATCATGGCCCGCCGCACGCTCGGCTGGACCTGGGAGTCGTACCGCGGCAACGGCCGCAGCACTGAGGGAGTCGCATAATGCGCGTGAACTTCACGGTCAACGGCCGTCAGCAGGAAGCCGACGACGTGTGGGAGGGCGAGTCCCTTCTGTACGTGCTGCGCGAGCGCGTGGGGCTCCCGGGCTCCAAGAACGCCTGTGAGCAGGGCGAGTGCGGTTCCTGCACCGTCCGTCTCGACGGCGTACCGGTGTGTTCGTGTCTGGTCGCCGCCGGACAGGTCGAGGGCCGCGAGGTCGTGACCGTCGAGGGCCTGGCGGACTACGCCAAGCACCGCGAGGACGCCCACCCGGGCGGCGCCTGCGGCTCCGTCTGCGGCGGCACCAGCCTCCAGGAAGCCCGCCAGTGGCAGGCGAAGGGCACCGACGGCCAGACCGGCGAGGGCGGTGAACTCTCCCAGATCCAGCAGGCGTTCATCGACGCCGGCGCCGTCCAGTGCGGGTTCTGCACCCCCGGTCTCCTCGTCGCGGCCGACGAGCTCCTGGAGCGCAACGCCTCGCCGTCGGACGCCGACATCCGTGAGGCGCTCTCCGGCAACCTCTGCCGCTGCACCGGATACGAGAAGATCCTGGACGCGGTCCGCCTGGCGGCCGCCCGTCAGGAAGAGACGGTCTGATCATGGCTGGAACGAAGACCACCACGGGCGCGCCCACCGAAGTCACCCAGAAGCACAACAAGGGCGGCATCGGCGAGTCCACGCTCCGCCCTGACGGCACCCTCAAGGTCACCGGCGAGTTCGCGTACTCCTCGGACATGTGGCACGAGGACATGCTCTGGGGCCAGACGCTGCGCAGCACCGTCGCGCACGCCGAGATCGTCTCGATCGACACCGTCGAGGCCCTCAAGACGCCCGGCGTCTACGCGGTGTTGACGTACGACGACCTGCCGGCCGAGATGAAGAACTACGGCCTGGAGCTCCAGGACACCCCGGTCCTCGCCCACGGCAAGGTCCGGCACCACGGTGAGCCGGTCGCCCTCGTGGCCGCCGACCACCCGGAGACAGCCCGCCGTGCCGCCGCGAAGATCGTGGTCGAGTACAAGGAACTGCCCGTCATCACCGACGAGGCATCGGCGACCGCGCCGGACGCCGTCCTCGTCCACGAGGGCCGCAGCGACGAGTACATCAAGCACGTCCCGCACCCGAACATCGTGCACAACCAGCCGATCATCCGGGGCAACGCCGAAGAGGCCGCCAAGAAGGCCGACTTCATCGTCAAGGGCGAGTACACCTTCGGCATGCAGGACCAGGCCTTCCTCGGCCCGGAGTCCGGCCTCGCCGTACCGGCCGAGGACGGCGGCGTCGACCTGTACGTCGCCACCCAGTGGCTGCACTCCGACCTCGAACAGATCGCCCCCGTCCTCGGCCTGCCCGAGGACAAGGTGCGCATGACGCTCTCCGGCGTCGGCGGCGCGTTCGGCGGCCGCGAGGACATCTCGATGCAGATCCACGCCTGCCTCCTTGCGCTGCGCACCGGCAAGCCGGTCAAGATCGTCTACAACCGCTTCGAGTCCTTCTTCGGCCACGTGCACCGCCACCCGGCGAAGCTGTACTACGAGCACGGCGCCACCAAGGACGGCAAGCTCACGCACATGAAGTGCAAGATCGTCCTGGACGGCGGCGCCTACGCGTCGGCCTCCCCGGCGGTCGTGGGCAACGCCTCCTCCCTGTCGGTCGGCCCGTACGTGATCGACGACGTCGACATCGAGGCGATCGCCCTCTACTCGAACAACCCCCCGTGCGGCGCGATGCGCGGCTTCGGCGCCGTCCAGGCCTGCTTCGCCTACGAGGCGCAGATGGACAAGCTCGCCGACAAGGTGGGCATGGACCGGGTCGAGTTCCGCCAGCTCAACGCCATGTCGCAGGGCACGCTCCTGCCGACGGGACAGCCCGTCGACTCGCCGGCCCCGGTCGCCGAGATCCTGCGCCGCGTCAAGGCCCGTCCGCTGCCGCCCGAGCGCCAGTGGGAGTCCAGCGAGGGCGCCGACGTCCGCGCGCTGCCCGGCGGCCTGTCCAACACCACGCACGGCGAAGGCGTCGTCCGCGGCGTCGGCTACGCGGTCGGCATCAAGAACGTCGGCTTCTCCGAGGGCTTCGACGACTACTCCACCGCCAAGGTGCGCATGGAGGTCATCAACGGCGAGCCGGTCGCGACCGTGCACACCGCGATGGCGGAGGTCGGCCAGGGCGGCATCACCGTCCACGCGCAGATCGCCCGCACCGAGCTCGGCGTCCAGCAGGTGACGATCCACCCCGCCGACACCCAGGTGGGATCGGCCGGTTCGACGTCCGCGTCCCGTCAGACGTACGTCACCGGTGGCGCCGTCAAGAACTCCTGCGAGCTCGTCCGCGAGAAGGTCCTGGAGATCGGCCGCCGCAAGTTCGGCTCGTACCACCCGGCGTGGGCCACCGCCGAACTCCTCCTGGAGGGCGGCAAGGTCGTCACCGACGGCGGCGAGACCCTCGCGGACCTGGCCGAGCTGCTCGAAGGCGAGAGCGTCGAGGTCGAGGCCGAGTGGCGGCACCGTCCGACCGTGGCCTTCGACAAGAAGACCGGCCAGGGCAACGGCCACGTCCAGTACTCGTTCGCCGCGCACCGCGCGGTCGTCGAGGTGGACACCGAGCTCGGCCTGGTCAAGGTCATCGAACTGGCCACCGCCCAGGATGTCGGCAAGGCGCTCAACCCGCTCTCCGTCGTCGGCCAGATCCAGGGTGGCACCACCCAGGGCCTGGGCGTCGCGGTGATGGAGGAGATCATCGTCGACCCGAAGACCGCGAAGGTGCGCAACCCCTCCTTCACGGACTACCTCATCCCGACCATCCTCGACACGCCGACCATCCCGGTCGACGTGCTCGAACTGGCCGACCCGAACGCGCCCTACGGCCTGCGCGGCATGGGCGAGGCACCGACCCTCTCCTCGACTCCGGCCGTCCTCGCGGCGATCCGGAACGCGACGGGTCTGGAGCTGAACAAGACGCCGGTACGTCCCGAACACCTGACCGGGACCTGACCGGCTCCTGTTCCCACGATCTCTCCGGGCGGCGCGCGCCTCCCTCGGGAACGTCACACTTCCTACCGCTCGCGCCGCCCGGAGAACCCCAGTACCGCACCGCTCGCGGTCATCGCAGTACCTGAGCAGCACCCACGCATCACCACGCGTCACCCACGCAGCACCCACGCTCTTCGGAGCCCCAGTTCGTCTCGGGCCGTCCCCCGGGTCGTGCGCCCAACGCAGCATCCCAAATCCCGCAGTCTCCACAGGCCCAACCCTCTTGTGAACCGCCTGTTGCGGGTGCCCCTTTGAACCTTGGGAGTTAGGCACCATGACCCAGCAGTCAACGGAGCCGAAGACCAGCGCGGAGGACGCGGGCAATGGCTCGCGCGTCCCCGCCGGCAGGTCTTGGCTGGACCGGTATTTCCACATAACGCACAGAGGATCGACCGTCGGCCGGGAGGTGCGCGGCGGCATCACCACCTTCATGGCGATGGCCTACATCATCCTGCTCAACCCGGTGATCCTCTCGGTTCCCGACGCCACGGGACACCGCCTCGACGGTGATCAGCTGACCACCGCCACCGTCTTCGCGGCGGCCGCCACCACCATCGTCATGGGCATCCTCGGCAATGTGCCGCTGGCCCTGGCGGCGGGACTCGGCGTCTCCGCCGTGATGGCCTTCCAGGTCGCCCCGGAGATGACCTGGGGCAACGCCATGGCGATGTGCATCATCTACGGCGTCATCATCATCCTGCTGGTCCTCACCGGCCTGCGGACCCTGATCATGGACGCGATCCCGCTGGCGCTGAAGCACGCCATCACCATGGGCATCGGCATGTTCGTCACGCTGATCGGCCTGGTCCAGGCGGGCTTCGTCACCTCCATGCCGTCCAAGCACGGTGACATGGGCGCGAAGCCGATCCAGATGGGCATCGACGACAAGCTCATCGGCTGGCCCGTCCTGTGCTTCGCCGTCACCGTCCTGCTGATCTTCCTGCTGCAGGTCCGCAAGGTCCCCGGCGCGATCCTCATCGGCATCGTCGGCGGCACCGTCTTCGCCGCGCTCGTCCACCAGTTCGCGGGCATGTCCGAGAAGGACTGGGGCCTGAACGCCCCGGAGATCGACGGCTCCGTCGTCTCGTCGCCCGACTTCGGGCTCTTCGGCGAGGTGTCCTTCAGCGGCATCGGCGACATCGGCGGCATCACCGTCGGCGTCATCGTCTTCACCCTGGTCCTCGCCGGTTTCTTCGACGCCATGGGCACCATCATCGGCATCGGCCAGCAGGCCAACCTCGCCGACAAGGACGGCAAGATGCCGGGCCTGAACAAGGCACTGGCGATCGACGGTGCCGGTGGCGTCGTCGGCGGTCTCGCCGGTGCGTCGGGCCAGACGGTCTTCGTGGAGTCCACCGCCGGCGTCGGCGACGGCGCGCGCACCGGCTTCGCGAGCGTGGTCACCGGCCTCGCGTTCACGCTGTGCCTCTTCTTCACCCCGCTCGCGCAGCTCATCCCGACGCAGGTCGCGGCCGCCGCCCTGGTGGTCATCGGCGCGATGATGCTGAGCAACGCCCGGCACATCGACTGGACCGACCAGGCCACCGCCATCCCGGTGTTCCTGACCACGGTCCTGATGCCGTTCACGTACTCCATCACGGTGGGTATCGCGGCCGGTGTCATCGCCCACGTCCTGATCAAGGCCGCGCAGGGCAGGGCACGTGAGATCGGCTGGCTCATGTGGGTGCTCGCCCTCGTGTTCCTGGCCTTCTTCGCGCTCCACCCGATCGAGAACTGGATGGGCGTCAAGTAGCCCCTCCAGGCCCTCACACACCCGTTAGGAGACGGACATGCTGGACATCGCCGAAGAGCTGAACCGGTGGGTCGAGCAGGGACGCGACTTCGCCGTCGCCACCGTGGTGGCGGTCGGCGGCAGCGCGCCCCGGCAGCCCGGTGCGGCCCTGGCCGTCGACTCCGACGGCACGGCCATCGGCTCCGTCTCCGGCGGGTGTGTGGAAGGCGCCGTCTACGAACTGTGCCAGCAGGCACTCGCTGACGGCGAAAGCGTCCTCGAACGCTTCGGATACAGCGACGAGGACGCCTTCGCCGTGGGTCTGACCTGCGGCGGCATCATCGACATCCTCGTCACCCCGGTCCGCGCGGACTCCTCCGCGCGGCCGGTCATCGCGGCCGCGCTCGCGGCCGCCGCTTCCGGCGAGGCCGCGGCCGTCGCCCGCATCACCTCCGGCCCGGCGGAACTCGTGGGCCGCGCCCTTCTCGTACGGTCGGACGCCGACGCCCCTCACGAGGGCGGGCTCGGCGGACATCCCGAGCTGGACCGCACCGCCGCGGGCGAGGCCCGCGCCCTGCTGGACGCGGGGCGCACGGGCACGGTGGAGATCGGCGAGGACGGCTCGCGCTGCGGGCAGCCGCTCACCCTCCTCGTCGAGTCGAGCGTCCCGCCGCCCCGCATGATCGTGTTCGGCGCGATCGACTTCGCGTCCGCGCTCGTCAAGATCGGCAAGTTCCTCGGCTACCGCGTGACCGTCTGCGACGCGCGGCCCGTGTTCGCCACGGCGGCGCGGTTCCCGGACGCGGACGAGATCGTCGTCGAGTGGCCGCACGAGTACCTGAAGCGCACCGAAACCGACGCCCGCACCGTCCTGTGCGTGCTGACGCACGACGCCAAGTTCGACGTGCCGCTCCTCGAACTGGCCCTGCGCCTCCCGGTCGCCTACGTCGGCGCGATGGGATCGCGCCGCACGCACGAGGACCGCAACAAGCGGCTGCGCGAGGTCGGCGTGAGCGAGTTGGAACTGGCCAGGCTGCGCTCGCCCATCGGCCTCGACCTCGGCGCGCGCACCCCGGAGGAGACGGCCCTCTCCATCGCCGCGGAGATCGTCGCGAACCGCCGGGGCGGCAGCGGGGTCTCGCTGACGGGCGCCCACACGCCGATCCACCACGACGGCTCGGGGCGGCCCGCCGGGCGGATCGGGTCCGTGGCCTGACGCGCCCCTGCTGCTACCTTGCGTCACGACTTGATCACTTCGTGACGCAAGAGGAGCATTCGTGAAGGTCGCCTGCGTCGGCGGCGGGCCCGCCGCCCTCTACCTCTCGATCCTGCTCAAGCGGCAGGACCCGTCCCACGACATCACCGTCCACGAGCGCAACCCGGAAGGCTCGACGTACGGCTGGGGGGTCACCTACTGGGGCGGCCTGCTCGACAGACTCCGTGCCGGCGACCCCGAGTCCGCACGCGCCATCAGCGAGCACTCGGTCCGCTGGAGCGACGGCGTCGCCCATGTCGGCGACCGCACGACGGTCCACCACGGCGACGAGGGCCACGGCATCGGGCGCCACCGGCTCCTCGACATCCTCACGAGCCGGGCCCGGTCCCTCGGCGTACGCGTCGAGTTCGAGCAAGAGATCACCGACGCGGCCCAGCTTCCCGACGCCGATCTGGTCGTCGCGGGCGACGGCGTCAGGAGTGCCCTGCGCGAGCGCCACACGGACCACTTCGGCGCCGAGGTCACGCTCGGCCGCAACAAGTACATCTGGCTCGGCACCACCAAGGTCTTCGACTCCTTCACCTTCGCCTTCGTGGAGACCGCGCACGGCTGGATCTGGTGCTACGGCTACCGCTTCAGCGACGAGAGGAGCACCTGTGTCATCGAGTGCTCCCCGCAGACCTGGACGGGCCTTCGCCTGCACGAGGCAAGCGAGGCCGACGGGCTCGCCCTCCTGGAGCGGCTCTTCGCCGGGCCCCTGGACGGGCACCGCCTGATCGGCCGCGCGCAGGCCGACGGCAGCGCGCAGTGGCTCAACTTCCGGACGCTGACCAACCGGACGTGGCACCGCGGCAACGTGGTCCTGCTCGGGGACGCCGCGCACACCACGCACTACTCGATCGGCGCGGGCACGACGCTCGCCCTGGAGGACGCGCTCGCCCTGGCGGACGCCCTGCGGGACAACACCGACCTCACCGCCGCCCTCACGCGCTACGAACGGGAGCGGCGCTCGGCCCTTCTCTCCGTCCAGAGCGCGGCCCGCTACAGCGCCCGGTGGTACGAGAACCTGCCGCGCTACATCGGCCTCGACCCGGCCCAGATGTTCGCGCTGCTCGGTCAGCGCCACTCACCGCTGCTGCCCCACATCCCCCCGCAGCTGTACTACCGGATCGACCGCGCCGCCGAGCAGCTGGAGCCCCTGCGCCGGATGAAGCGGTGGCTGGGCCCGAGGGTCGCGCGGACCCTGCACGGGCGGGTACGGGCCTCGCGGGACTGAACAGGGCGCCGGGCCCTCGCGCTCCTCACGCGAAGGGGCGCGGCGGGGGACCGGAGAGCAGCCCGTCCACGGCCCGCCCGAACATCCGTCGTCCGGCGGCCGCGAGCACCCTGTCGAAGACCGCCGGCAGCCATCGCACGCGCAGTTCCTCCCGCCAGAGCACCGTCGAACCGGTCCCCCCGGCCCGGGGGGACACCTCGATCTCCGCCCACCCCGTCACGAACGACCCGCGCTTCTCCAGCCGACACCGGCCGCCGCCCGCCTCGGCCGGAAGCCACGTCACGACCTCCATCACGTCGTCGAAGCCGACGGGACCGAGCCCGCTGCGGGCGACGAAGACCGTGCCCTCGCCGTGGGGCGGCGGGGTCCGCACGACGACCCGCGTCAGCGGGACCACGTCGGCGTGCCGCTCCCAGGTGGTGAGCCGGCGCCAGACGTCGTCGGCGGGCAAGGATGATTCCCGGTCGATACGGAAGAGAGCCACACGGCGATCCTGCCAGGCTACGGGCGGTAGACCATGCCCGGCTCGGCCTTTCCCGGCGCGAGCAGCTGCGGAACCGTCACGAAGACGTAGCCGCGCTTCTTCAGCTCGTCGATGATGCCCGGCACCGCGGGCACCGTGCCCTTGTAGATGTCGTGCAGCAGGATGATGCCGTCCCGCTCGGTCTGGTCGATGACGCGCTTCTTGATCAGTGCGGAGTCGTTGGTCGTGTAGTCCTTGGCGGTCACGCTCCACAGGACCTCCGAGAGGCCTTCCTCGCGCGAGATCTTGTTGACGTCCGGGTTGGTGCGGCCCTGCGGCGGGCGCATCAGCGTCGGCTTGTGGCCGATCAGCTTCTCTATCGCCTCGTTGGGCCTGCGCAGTTCCTCGCGCGCCTCCTCCGGCGTGATGTCGGTGAGGATCTTGTGCGACCAGGTGTGGCTCGCCACCTCGTGGCCCTCGGCGTCCATGCGCTTCACGAGCTCGGGGTGCTCGGCTATGTGGTTCTTGCCGAGCAGGAAGAAGGTGGCGGGCACCTTCTCCTCCTTGAGGATGTCGAGCAGCCGCGCCGAGTTCTCGCTGGGCCCCGCGTCGAAGGTAAGGGCCACGCACTTGATGCTGCGGCAGTCGACCGTCCCGACCTTTGCCCGGCCCTTCACGCCCACCGAAGGCGCGTCCTTGCGCACGGAGCTGGGGGAGGTGGTGTCCACCTTGGTGCAGCCCGTCAGGGCGACGGCCATGACCGCGGCGGTCATGGCCGTCATGTAAGCGGCTCGGCGGAACCCTGCGGCGGATCTCTTCATCTTGCTTTGTGCAGCGGACATGCGAGCACTATACATAGAGTGTATATACCGAGTGTATAGAGGGGTCCTGACGAGTCCGCTCACCCCGGCTGCGCTGCTCTAGCGGCCGCTCACCAGGCCGTCCATCCAGGCCTCGACCGCGGCGGAGTCGCGCGGCAGACCGGCTGACAGGTTCTCGTTGCCGTCGGCCGTGACGAGGATGTCGTCCTCGATGCGGACCCCGATGCCCCGGTACTCCTCGGGCACGGTGAGGTCGTCCGGCTGGAAGTACAGGCCCGGCTCGACGGTGAGCACCATGCCCTCCTCCAGCACCCCGCCGACGTACTCCTCGGTGCGGGCCCGCGCACAGTCGTGGACGTCCAGTCCGAGCATGTGACCCGTGCCCGCCATGGTGAAGCGGCGCTGCAGCGCGAGCTCGAAGACCCGCTCCGGGTCGCCGTCGAGCAGGCCCCACTCGACGAGCTTGTGCGCGAGGTGCCGCTGAGCCGCGTCATGGAAGTCGCGGTAGGCGGCGCCCGGCTTCACGGCGGCGATGCCCGCCTCCTGGGCCTCGAACACCGCGTCGTAGATCGTGCGCTGCAGCGGGGTGAAGGTGCCGTCGACCGGGAGGGTGCGGGTGACGTCGGCGGTGTAGAGGGTGTGGGTCTCCACCCCCGCGTCCAGGAGCAGGAGTTCGCCGGGGCGCACCGGGCCGTCGTTGTCCTGCCAGTGCATGATCGTGGCGTGCTCGCCCGCCGCGCAGATCGAGCCGTAGCCGATGTGGTTGCCCTCCAGGCGGGCGCGGCGGAAGAAGGTCCCCTCGATCCAGCGCTCGGATGTGGCGACGGCGGTCGCCAACTCCCGTACGACATCGGTGAATCCGCGGACCGTCGAGTCCACCGCCTTGCGCAGCTCGCCGATCTCCCAGTCGTCCTTGACCAGGCGCAGGCCCGAGAGCGCCTCCTCCAGCTCGGCGTCGCGCTCCTCGTCGGTCGTCACCGCCTCCTCCAACCGCGGGTCGTGGCCGCGCACGATGCGGGTCGGCACGCCGGGCGACGCGGCCAGCTCGGCCGGGGCGTCGCGGACGTCGCGGCAGGGCAGGCCGAGCAGCAGCTCGGACTCGGCGAGGCTGCGCCTGCGGCCCATCCACAGCTCGGCCGTCATGCCGGTCCAGAACTCGTCGCTGTCCCGGCTGTCGCGGGGGAGTTGGTACAGGTGCGCGTCATGACCCTCGCCCTCGCCCTCGGCGCGGGGTTCGAGGACGAGGGCGCAGTCCCTCGCCTGGTCGCCGGTCATGTGGACGTAGGCGGAGTACGGGCGGAAGGGGTAATGGTCGTCGTTCGAGCGGACCTTGAGCTTGCCCGAGGGGATCACCAGGCGCTCGCCCGGGAACATCGCGGAGAGGGCGGCGCGGCGGCGCGCCGCGAGCGGGGTCTGCTCGGCGGGACGCAGGTCGCGCTGCTCGGTGTCGGCCCAGCCCGTCCGCATCAGGGCGGAGAGCTCCTCGGAGATCTCGGGATACAGACCGTTCTTGCGGGGGCGGGACGCCTTCTTCTCGCTCATCGGGTTCACCTTTTCTCCCCGTTCCGGGGCTCGTGGCGCAGTGCTCTGGGGCGGTTCCGCCAGCGTAGAGACCCTTGGCCCGTAAGGGAACATGTGACATAGTACTGGCGTGACAAAGCGGCTGACCTGCGATGTTGTGGTGGTCGGCGCCGGGATGGTGGGCGCCGCCTGTGCCCTGTACGCGGCGCGCGCCGGACTCTCCGTCGTCCTGGTGGACCGCGGCCCGGTGGCCGGCGGCACGACCGGATCGGGCGAGGGCAACATCCTCGTCTCCGACAAAGAACCCGGCCCCGAGCTCGAACTCGCCCTGCTGTCAAGGCGCTTGTGGACGGAGCTCGCGGCGGAACCGGGCATCGGCGCGAGCATCGAGTACGAGGCCAAGGGGGGCGTGGTCGTCGCGTCCAGCGGCGAAGGGCTCGCGGCGCTGGGGGAGTTCGTCAGGGGGCAGCGTGCGGCCGGGGTCGACGCCCGGGCCGTCGCGGCCGACGAACTGCACGACCTGGAACCCCATCTCGCTCCTGGGCTGGCGGGTGGCGTCCACTACCCGCAGGACGCCCAGGTGATGCCGTCGCTGGCAGCGGCCCAACTGGTGCGGATGGCAAGGAACGTGAGCGCCGAACTCCGCACGGGGTGGGAGGTCACCGCCGTACTGCGGACCGCGGGCGGCGAGGTGCGCGGGGTCCGCACCGACCGGGGCGAGATCCACGCCCCGTACGTCGTGAACGCGGCGGGCACCTGGGGCGGCGAGCTCGCCGCCCTCGCCGGAGTCTCCCTGCCGGTGCTGCCGCGGCGCGGCTTCGTCCTGGTCACCGAGCCGCTGCCGCGCAGGGTCCGGCACAAGGTGTACGCCGCCGACTATGTGGCGGACGTGGCCAGCGGGTCCGCCGCGTTGCAGACGTCGCCGGTGGTCGAGGGCACGGCGGCGGGGCCGGTCCTGATCGGCGCGAGCCGCGAGCGGGTCGGTTTCGACCGGAGCTTCTCGCTGCCGGTCATGCGGGCGCTTGCGGCGGGGGCGACGCGGCTCTTCCCGTTCCTCGCCGACGTCCGGGCCATGCGCGCGTATGTCGGCTTCCGCCCCTACATGCCGGACCATCTCCCCGCCATCGGGCCCGATGCCCGGGTGCCGGGGCTGATCCACGCCTGCGGTCACGAGGGCGCGGGGATCGGACTCGCCGCCGGTACGGGCCACTTGATCGGCCAGGTGCTGAGCGGCGCGCCACCGGACCTGGACCTGACCCCCTTCCTCCCCGACCGTTTCGACGCCCGCCCGCCCGAGGAGGCGCCATGAGCACACGCACCCCCCTGAAGCTGGTCCGCGCCCGCCCGGGACCACCGCACACCGTCACGTTCGACGGCCGGGAGATCCCGGCCCTGCCGGGCCAGACGGTGGCCGCGGCGCTCTGGTCGGCGGGCATCACGGCGTGGCGCACGACGCGAGGAGAGGGCGCGCCGAGGGGCATCTTCTGCGGGATCGGCGTCTGCTTCGACTGCCTGGTCGACGTCAACGGCCGCCCGAACCAACGGGCTTGCCTGGTGCCGGCGGCGCCCGGAGACGTGATCAGGAGCGGAGGTGGGGACGTTGGGTGACGGCGGCGGTGCTGCGGGACCGGTCCGCCTGGGGTGCGGGGCCGCTTCGGCCTCGGAGTGCCGCGAATCGTGCTCCGGGCAGACTCACCGGCACGTCCCCTCGCGTCTGCTGCCGACTGCGGCTATTCGCTGGTCGCTGCGGGGTAATCGGGTGGGTGGGCGGGAAAGCTTGTTCGTTCGGGGTGGGATGCGGGGCTGCGGGTGGGTGGGCGGGAGAGGCCCGTTCGGCAAGGGGCGGATGCAGGGGGTCGGGCGGTGACGCCGGAGGCAAAGCCGCCCCGCACGCTGGCGGTGATCGGCGCGGGCCCCGCAGGCCTCGCCGCAGCGCTGGCCGCCGCGCAGCGGAACGTACGGGTCACGGTGATCGACTCCGCCCCGCAGGCAGGCGGGCAGTTCTACCGCCAGCCCGCGGCCGCGCTCGGCGCCCGCCGCCCGCAGGCCCTGCACCACCAGTGGCGTACCTGGGAGCGGCTGCGGGACGGCCTCGCGGAACAGATCGGGGCGGGCCGCGTCACCCACCTGACGGAACATCACGTCTGGTTCGTGGAGTGCGTAGCGGGAGGCGGCGGCTTCGCCGTGCAGGCGCTCCTCGGCCCCGAGCAGGAGGAGTCCGTGGCGGTATCCGCCGACGCCGTGCTCCTCGCGACCGGGGGCTACGAGAAAGTCCTGCCGTTCCCCGGCTGGACCCTGCCCGGCGTGCTCACCGCGGGTGGCGCGCAGGCCATGCTCAAGGGAGGGCTCGTCCTTCCGGGCCGCACCGTCGTCGTGGCCGGAACGGGCCCGCTGCTCATGCCCGTCGCCGCCGGCCTGGCGGCAGCCGGCGCCGAGGTGGCCGCCCTCGTCGAGTCCGCAGGGCCCAAGGCCTTCGCGCGGCACGCGGCCACCCTCGCCGCCCACCCGTACAAGCTCGCCGAGGGTGCTCAGTACGTCGCCCAACTCCTCGGCCACCGCGTCCCGTTGACCACCGGACACGCCGTCGTCGAAGCGCACGGCAAGAACGCGCTGGAGGCGGTGACCGTCGCCGCGCTCGACGCGGCGGGGCGGGTGCGCCCCGGCACCGAGCGGCGCATCGACTGCGACACCCTCGCCGTCGGCCACGGCATGCTGCCGCACACCGATCTCGCCGAGGGCCTCGGCTGCCGTATCGACGGAGTGGACGTCGCCGTCGACGCCGAGCAGCGCACCGATGTCCCCGGCGTCTGGGCCGCAGGCGAGGCGACAGGCATCGGCGGCGCGGCCCTCTCCCTCGCCGAGGGACACATCGCCGGACGCTCGGCCGCCGCCCGGCTCCGGGGCAGCGCACCTGACCCGCGCACATGGGCCGCCGCAGCCAAGGCACGTACGAAAGCACGGGAGTTCGCCGCCGCGATCCAAGCCGTGTACGAGCCGCCCGCGCACTGGGCGGAGCAACTGCGCGACGACACCCTCGTCTGCCGCTGCGAGGAGGTTCCCGCGGCGGCGGTCCGCGAGGCCGTCGAGGAACTCGGGGCCACCGACGCGCGGACCGTGAAACTCCTGACCCGGGCCGGCATGGGCTGGTGTCAGGGCCGCATGTGCTCGGCGGCCGTCGCCGGGCTCGCGGGCTGCGAGGAGCGGTCCGCGCGGCGGCCGTTCGCCAGACCGGTACCGCTCGGCGTGCTCGCACAGGCACCCGACGAAGACGAGCAGACCTCCTCCTAGGACCCAGCCCCGCACCGCACTGAAGGGACCTCGCCCATGAACGTGTCCGCAGACAGCCCCCGCCCCTGGCACGGTGTTCTCGTCGCCACCGCCCTGCCCCTGAAAGACGACCTCTCCGTCGACCACGGCAGCTACGCCGAGCACTGCGCCTGGCTCGTCGGGAACGGCTGCGACGGCGTCGTGCCCAACGGATCGCTCGGCGAGTACCAGGTGCTCACCCCCGAGGAGCGCGCCGAGGTCGTGGCGACCGCCGTCGCGGCGGTCGGCGGGAGCCGCGTGATGCCCGGCGTCGCCGCCTACGGCTCCGCCGAGGCCCGCCGCTGGGCCGAGCAGGCCAAGGACGCGGGCTGCGCCTCGGTGATGCTGCTCCCGCCGAACGCCTACCGCGCCGACGAGCGCTCCGTGCTCGCCCACTACGAGGAGGTCGCGAAGGCGGGGCTCCCCGTCGTCGCGTACAACAACCCCATCGACACCAAGGTCGACCTGCAGCCCGAACTTCTCGCGCAGCTGCACGGCGAGGGGTACATCCACGCCGTCAAGGAGTTCTCCGGCGACGTCCGCCGCGCCTACCGCATCGCCGAACTCGCCCCGCAACTTGACCTGTTGATCGGCGCCGACGACGTCCTGCTCGAACTCGCCCTCGCCGGCGCCAAGGGCTGGGTCGCGGGCTACCCGAACGCACTGCCCGCCGCCTGCGTCGAGCTCTACCGCGCCGCCGTGACCGGAGAGCTGACCACGGCCAAGGAGCTGTACCGGGAACTGCACCCCCTGCTGCGCTGGGACTCCAGGCCCGAGTTCGTACAGGCCATCAAATTGTCCATGGACATCGTCGGACGGCACGGCGGCCCCTGCCGTCCGCCGCGGGTGCCGCTGCTCCCGGACCAGGAGAAGGCCGTGCGCGCCGCCACCGAACGGACGGCCGCCGCCGGGCTCGCCTGACGCCTCCGCACGGCCACCTACGAAAGGGCTCCGCCATGCGCAGCAAACTCGTCCTGCACGCGGTCGACTCGCACACCGAAGGCATGCCGACGCGGGTCATCACCGGCGGCATCGGCACCGTACCCGGCGCGACGATGAACGAACGCAGGCTCCACTTTCGCGAGCACCGCGACGACATCAAGCAGCTCCTGATGAACGAACCGCGCGGTCACGCGGCCATGAGCGGCGCGATCCTCCAGCCGCCCACCCGGCCCGACTGCGACTACGGCGTGATCTACATCGAGGTCTCCGGCTATCTGCCGATGTGCGGGCACGGCACCATCGGCGTCGCCACCGTCCTCGTCGAGACCGGCATGGTCGAGGTGGTCGAGCCGGTCACCACGATCCGCCTGGACACCCCGGCGGGCCTCGTCGTCGCCGAGGTCGCCGTCGAGGACGGCGCGGCGAAGGCCGTCACGCTCCAGAACGTGCCGTCCTTCGCCGTCGGACTCGACCGCAAGATCACCCTGCCCGACGGCCGCTCGGTGACATACGACCTGGCCTACGGCGGCAACTTCTACGCGATCCTGCCCCTAGACCAGTTCGGCCTCCCCTTCGAGCGCGGCCGCAAGGACGACATCCTCGCGGCGGGCCTCTCGCTGATGGAGGCGATCAACGCCGAGGACGAACCGGTGCACCCCGAGGACCCGTCCATCCGCGGCTGCCACCACGTCCACCTCCACGCGCCCGGCGCCACCGCCCGTTACTCCCGGCACGCGATGGCCATTCACCCCGGCTGGTTCGACCGCTCGCCGTGCGGCACGGGGACCAGCGCGCGCATGGCCCAGCTGCACGCGCGCGGCGAGCTGCCCCTGGAGACGGAGTTCGTCAACGAGTCCTTCATCGGCACGCGCTTCAGCGGACGGCTCCTGGGGACCACCGAGGTCGCGGGCATCCCCGCGGTCCTGCCCAGCTTCACCGGCCGCGCCTGGGTGACCGGCACCGCGCAGTACCTCCTCGACCCGGACGACCCCTTCCCCGCGGGCTTCGTGCTCTGACGGGCCGGGATAATAGCCACTCGTAGCACGTGACATTGCACCCAGGAGGAACCGTCCCCATGGCCGCCCGGCGCAATCCCGCCCCGTCCGCCGCCCCCGCCGCCCTGCCCAGCCTGGGCGGCACGCGCAGCAGCTACCGCGAACGGGTCGCGGACGCGCTGCGCGCCGCGCTCATCGCGGGGGAGCTGCGCGCGGGCGAGGTCTACTCGGCGCCCACCCTGGCCGTGCGCTTCGGTGTCTCCGCGACCCCGGTCCGCGAGGCCATGCTCGACCTCGCCAAGGAGGGGCTCGTCGACACGGTGCCCAACAAGGGCTTCCGGGTCACCGCGGTCTCCGGGAAACAACTCGACGAGTACAAGCACATCCGCGCGCTGATCGAGATCCCCACCACGGCGGAACTCGCCACCTCGGCGGACCCCGCCGACCTCGAAGCGCTGCGCCCCACCGCGCAGGCGATCGTCACCGCGGCGGCGGACGGCGACCTCATCGCGTACGTCGAGGCCGACATCCGCTTCCACCTCGGTCTGCTCGCGCTCTGCGGCAACGACCACCTCGTCGAGGTGGTCGGCGACCTGCGCAAGCGGTCCCGACTGTACGGACTCCAGGCGCTCGTCGACGCGGGCCGGCTGCAGGCCTCGGCGGAGGAGCACCTGGAGATCCTCGACGCGCTGCTCGCCCGCGACGAGGAAGCCGTCCGCGCGGTGATGACCCGCCACCTCGGTCATGTGCGCGGACTGTGGGCGGCCGAATAGCTCAGGAGTGGTGGTTGGGGATCAGGAACAGATGGATCGACTGGTCCTTCTCGCGGTGCCGCTCGCTCGCCGCGCCCTTCTTGGCCCGGTCGGACACGATCACCACATAGTCGGCCGAGACCCACGACACGCCCTCCGCGGTGCCGTAGACCGTCCGGCCCTTGGCGTCGGTGGGGAGGCGGTAGACGGTGCCTTCGTCGACCTCCCACTTCTTCATGGAGATGCGGCCCACCCACAGCGCCGACGACGCCTGCGACAGCACGGCGATCCGCCCGTCCCGCACGGACACGCTGCTGTAGTCCTCGAAGGGCAGTGACTCGGGCAGCCGGATCGTGGAGGTGTGGATCCAGCGCTTGCCGCCCTGCCGGAAGACCTGGATGCGTCCGCCGCCCGGCGTCCTGCCCTTCTTGCCGCCCGCGCACCGGTTGCCCTCGCACAGCGCCAGGAGGTGCGCCGAACCGGAGCGCTCCACCCACTCAAGGCCCTCCATGCCCTTGTTGGCGTCCGCCACGTCGAAGTCGAGCAGCGTCGAGCCGCACGGACGCAGCTTGTCGTCGAACTCGTGGACGCGGGCGCGGAAGCCCTTGGGCTTGACCGGCTCGGCCTCGCTCAGCGTGAAGTAATGGTCGCGCTTCTCGTCGTGGGCGAGATCCTCGTATCCCTCGTTCGCCTCTGACTTGCCCGTCTTGCCGGACTTCTTCGTCCTGGCGGGCTTGAGCACGCCGTTCTCCGGCGCCTTGGGCGACAGTTCGCTGCTGACCCGGATGAGGGAGGTCAGGTTGTCGCAGACGACGAGGAAGGCGCCGTCCCGGTAGAGGACACCGCTCGCCTCCAGGCGGGAGCCCGCGCCGTCCCCGATCAGGTCCTTGATCTTGGCTTCCTTCACGAGACGGAGCTCGTGCGAACGATCGGGCTTGGCCGACTTCTTCGTTGCGGTCATGAGGGCAGTACCTCCGTCGCGCCGGGGAACGACGCCCCGCTGGCGCCGTTGGGATAGGTCTTGCGCAGCTCGGCGAGCTGTTGACGTGCGTGGTCGTAGCGCATGCGCGTGTAGTGGAAGATCCCGTACGTGAACTGCGAGCCGCGGCTCATCTCCCACTGCCGGTAGCCGGCGCGGTACACCTCGTCGTTGGTGAACTGCCGCCCGGTGAAGGGCTGTCCGTGCGGGCTCGTGGACTCGCCGTAGGCGGCGGACGCGACGAGCTGCCACAGACCGTCGGACCGCCCGGACCCCTCCGCGCCAAGGAGCGCCGCGACCTGTTCGGGGCCGAACTCCGTGTCCAGGAGGTACTCGAGGTGATCGAGGTAGTACTGGCAGAAGTCGTGGTGGCGCAGCAGGTTGGTGAACAGCGGGATGCGTGACTCCTCGTGCGGCGCGTGCGTGATCCGGCAGTAGTTGCGGCTCATCGCCGGCCAGTCGAGCAGGTCCGTGTACTGCCACCGCGTCGAGAAGAAGTCGATGCCCGAGCTGTTGTCGTAGTCCCAGGGGATGAACGTGAAGTACGGGCGGACCATGAAGCCCGTCGGGTCGCCGAGCCGCCCCGCGTTGTAGAGGTAGTAGTTCGACGGCGTCGCGAAGTAGTTGTCCCAGCTGCCGAGCAGGACGTTGGCACCCGCCCAGCGCAGGAAGGCCGGCACGTTCAGTGTCTGCTCGACCGCCTCGCGGAAGGCGTCGGAGGCGAACCGGTCCTCGCCGCCCGCGAGATGGACGCCGTTGATGGTGCGCACCAGAGCCGCGAGGTCGTCGTAGGTGTTGGTGGAGGGATCGTCCTCGTTCGTCTTCAGGCGGTACGTGCGGTCGTCCTCCAGGCTCCCCGCGGTGAAGTACTGCCGACCGCTGTCGGCGCCGTCGGTGCCGGGGCGGTGCTCCAGGGTCGCGCAGCCGACGTCGCCGCAGTACGCCTTGTAGAGGTTGCCCTCCGCGTTCTTGCCGAAGTGGTCCTTCAGGAACTTCTTGTCGACCTGCTCGATGACCGAGTACAGACCCATGTAGCGGTCGTTGAGGTGGAACGTCGCGTACGTGTGCTGCGCCGCCGGGATGCCCGCGCGCTCCAAAAGCCGCCAGGCGACGGCCTCGCGCATCTGCGACGGGTCGTTGTACATCGCCTTGAGGTTGACGCGCTCCATGCCGTAGAGCCGGTCCTCGCTCTCGCCGACCTCGAAGTTGATCTTCCAGGAGCGCTTGGGCGCGCGAGCGGTCATGTTGCCGCTGTTGACCATGGAGAACGCCGCTGTCGCGAGCAGCGTGTCGTTCGGGGCGTTGCTCCTGGCCAGGGTCAGCCGGGCGCCCTGCGGAGCCTCCATCACCTCGTCGGCCGTCAGGACGCCGGGCGGCCAGCCGGTGACCTTGACCTGATACATGTCCTGAGCGAAGAACTCCGCTTTGTTCTCCGCCGAGTCGAGGTACTCGTCGACGATCCGCCCGACCGGGGTGAGCTGTCCGTCCGCGTCGAGAAGGACCAGGCTGCCGTCGGCCGAGGCGCCGGCCAGGTCGCCCTGCTCGGCGAGCAGCAGGTCGTACAACGCGCTGAACTCGGCCTTCGTCCGCAGCGAGGCGTCGGCGGGTCCCGCTGCCGCGTTGGCCCGCTCGGCGAGCCGCCGCCCGGTGCCCGCGGGGAGTGCGGAGACCGCGATGACCTGGTTCTTGAACGCGTCCCGGAACGTGCCCTTGCCGATGGTCCTGTCCACGACGGCCTCCCTGGGATTCCTGGCGTGAACCTTCCTCTCTACGCCCGGCGCGACATGACCGCCAGACCGATATCCGGCCTGGCGGTCACGCGTCGTGGGTATCAGTCGTCGACGGCGTCGAGCACGTCGCCCAGGTCCACGAACTTGAAGCCGGTGGAGGGCCGTTCGGCGTCGCCGGGAGCGTCGTGGCCGTCCTGCACGACGAGCAGTCCGTGCGGGAACGCGGCGCCGAGCGGCTTGTCGAGGACCGCGGCGCCGTCACATTCCTCGGAGCCGTCGAGCGTGGCGGAGGCGGCGGTGACGCGGAAGCCGCCCTCGTACTCGTTGCGGTCCGACACCTCACGGTCGTACGCGGCGAAGGTGTTGTCGCCCTGGCTGGAGGCCAGCAGATAGCCGTCGCCGTCGCCTTCGTCGAGCAGCGTCAGACCCTCGACGTCGGCCTTGAGGCGCTTGCCGCCGAAACCGGGGTCGGCGCCCGCGGTGCACTCCTCGGTCGCGGGGTCGTACGTCGCGGGAACGCCGTACTCACGCACCTTGTCGACCAGCCGGGGCTTGCCGGTCAGGTCGGCGCGCAGCCGCCAGATGCCGACGTCCTCCTGGCCCGCGTAGAGGGTGCCGTCGGCCGGGTCCACGACCATGCCCTCCACCTGCGGCAGTTCACCCGGCTCGCCGCACGGGGTCCATGAAGTGCCGTTCGGCAGGCGGAAGTCGGCGGGCAGGTCGAGGGTGCGGACCTTGCGGTAGCCGACCTTCCCGTCGCTCTTCGGGGTCAGTTCGAGGAGCGCGAGCCGGGTCCGCTCCCGCTGGCTGACCAGTGCGTACGAGCGGCCCGAGGAGGGGTCGGTCCAGGTCGCGAGGCCGTACGCGGTGCGCTGCTCGTTTATCTCCTCCTGCGAGGAGGAGAAGACGGGCGCCGCCGAAGGGTCGGTGACATCGGTGAGCGGGCCGCCGGGGCGTTCGCGGTCGATGCGGTAGACGCGCAGCCGGTCGTTGCCTCGGTCGCTCGTCACGGCCAGGTCGGCGCGGCCCGCCGACAGCCGCATTCCGTGCACCAGGTCGACGTTGTTGAAGCGGCCGGGTGCGTCATCGGGTCCGGGCGCCGCGGGCGCCGGAACGGACTGCACCTCGCGCGCGGAGAGGTCGTACACGCGAAGCCCGCCCTGCTTGGCGGTGGCGACGACCAGGCTGCGGCCCGGGTCGGCGGGGTTGCGCCAGATCGCCGGGTCGTCGGCGTCGGCGTTGCCGCCCGCGTCGTCGTCGTGCAGGGCGGCGGTCTCGGCGCGCGGCTCCACGGCGGGCAGTGCCGTGGCCGCGCGGGCGCCGGGGCTCAGGGGTGCGGTCGCCGCCACCGCCGCGAGGGCCGCGACGAGAGCGAGGCGGGTCAGGGCGGGGCGGGTGAGGATGGCGAAGGAGGGGTGGGGTCTGCGGGGCTCGGCCATGAAGGGATCCCTTTCTGTCATGGGTACCGCAGGACGAATCCACTCTGTGATCTTGCCGTGAAGACTTGGCGTCGGATGGTGCGTCGCCCGGCGGTCCGCGAAGTGAACGGAGTGTGTCGCCGGACACGTACGTGTTCGTAGAATGTGCGACCTCTAACGGCAAGTGGTAAACCGGCTGTTCGAGGTGACGAACGTCTCGGAGAAACGCGGGTCGGCCGAGGCCTCGGTACGGCGCTGTCCACGGCCCGGTGAAGGAGTCCTGCGTGTGAGCCCCGACGCACCATCCGACTGGCCCCGCGAGAACGGGCGTCCGGCGCCGCTGCCGGCCGCACCGTCGTTCCCCGTCGGCTCGTCCGTACCGCCCACGGCGGCCGCGGCGCGCGGCTATGTGCGGTGTGTCCTGCGGTACCGCGCGGGCCGAGGCGAGGGGACGGTCCGCGATCGTGTCCTGACCGACGTCCTCCTCGTGGTCTCGGAGCTGTTCACCAACGCGCTGCGGCACGGCGGCGGTGTCACGCGGTTCGAGGTGAGCACGGAGGCCGACGTCCTGCGGGTCACCGTGGGCGACCGCTCGACCGACCTGCCCCAGCAGCGCCACCCCGCCGACCCGGGCACGAGAACGGGCGAGACGGGCGGATACGGTTGGCCCCTCATCCGCGAACTGGCCACGGAGATCGACCTCGTCCTGGAGCGCGGCGGCAAGCACATCACCGTCACGCTGCCGCTGAACTGAACAGGTCTCAACTGATCCCGGGTTCCCGGTTTGGCCGAACGTACGCGTGGTACCCGTGCGCCCAAAGGGCCAAGTGCCGCAAATCGCCGTGGATGGGGTGAAATCCCCGCAGGGAGGGAGGTGGGGTTCGCATCGCGTGCCCATCGTCATGAACGCACCGGAACAGCTGGAAACGAAGACGCGCATCGCACCAACGGTCCTGGCCGACGCCTGGGTCACCGCGCCACACCCCGTGGTCGTCGCCGACGGCGCGGGCCGGGTCGCGGCCACGAACGAGGCCGTGCGGCTTCTCCTGCCGACCGCGGCGAACGGCACGGCCTTTCACGAGGCCGCACCGCGATGGCTCGCCGACGCGCACACCCGGCTGACCGCGGCGGACCCCCGGGCGGCCGACGGTGCCGAGCCGGACGTCGTACGCGGCGAGATCGGCGAGCGGAGCTACGAGGCCCGCCCCGCCCGGCTCGACGGCACGCACTGGGCATGGTGGCTGGCGGAGGACACGCACCGGCGCACCGCGGAGGACGACCTCCGTGCCGAACGAAGACGTACGGCGCTGCTCGCCGACGCCTCCCAGCAGCTGCTGTCGTCCCTCAACGTCGAGCGGTGCATGGAGGTGACGGCCACCATGGCGGCGGGACACCTCTGCGACGCGGCGACGGTCATCGCGCCGGGCCGCGGCAACGTGCACCCCATGACCAGCACCGGACCGGCGGGGGAGGTCACCCACTCCACCGTGGAGATCGACCTCGCGGAGGTGCCGGGCCTGAGTGAGGCGATGCAGGGCTTCCCGCCGGTGCCCTCACGATGGATCGACCCCGCGACGCTTCCGGAGTGGGCCGTGCCCGCCCATTTCACCGGCCCGGTCTGCTCGGTGCTGATCACCCCGCTGCCCGGCCACGGCGTGCCGGCGGGCGTCCTGATGCTGCTGAGGTCCACCGAGCGCAGCGCGTTCAGCGAGGCCGAGGAAGTCTTCGCCCGGGTCTTCGCCGCCCGCGCGGGCGCGGCCGTCTCCGCGGCACGCCTCTACGCCGAGCAGAGCGCCATCTCCCGCACGCTCATGCGCGACCTGCTGCCGCCCGACCTGCGACCCGTGCACGGCGTGGAGTTCGCCGGGGGATACATCGCCGCGGGCGCCGGAGAGCACATAGGCGGCGACTTCTACGACGTACATGCCGGGCAGACCCCGGAGGACGAGACGCTCGCCGTCCTCGGTGACGTCTGCGGCAAGGGCCTGGAAGCGGCCGCCCTCACCGGCAAGATCCGCAACACGGTGCAGGCGCTGCGGCCCATGGGCCACGACCACCAGCAGCTGCTCAGCCTGCTCAACGAATCGCTGCTGCGGACCGAGCACACCCGGTTCGCGACGCTGGCGCTGGCCTCCGTGGCCCGCCGCGGGAACTCCGTGGACCTGCGCGTCACCAGCGCGGGCCACCCCCCGCCGCTGATCGCCCGCGCGGACGGCAGCGTCGACGAGGCCGACACGAGGGGCACCCTGATCGGCGCCCTGCCGCAGGTCACGTCCAGCACCGCGCATGTCCGGCTCAAGCCGGGGGAGGTGTGTCTCCTGTTCAGTGACGGCATCGTCGAGGCCAAGGGAGGGCCGTTGGGAACGGAGATGTTCGGTGAGGAGCGGCTGTCGCGGGCGCTCTCGGAGTGCTTCGGCATGGTGGCCGAAGCCGTCGTGGAACGGGTGCAGATGCTGGCCTCGCAGTGGGTGGGCCGAGGTTCCCACGACGACATGGCGGTGGTCGCCATAGCCGCCCCGCGCCACCAGCACCTCAGCGCCGTGGACGGACACACCCGAGGCAGGTACACCGGATGATCGCTCCCCTTTCCGATCTGACCAAAGGGCCTGCGCTGGACGTGATGTCCGATCCGCTCGAAGTCGCCCGCGCGCAGCTGTGGGACGACGTGCGCGAGGGCGACGAACTCGCGGCCACCCGCACGGTGCGCGCCGCGGTCGAGGCGGGCAGCGGATACGAGAGCGTCCTGCTCGACCTCATCGCCCCCGTACAGGCGCGGGTCGGCGTCGAATGGGCGGCGAACCGCATCAGCGTGGCCCAGGAGCACGCCGCGACGGCCATCAACGACCGGGTCATCACCCTCACGGCGGACGCCGGTCTGTCGCTCCCGGACACCGCACGGCGACGCGGCCGTGTCACCGTCGCCTGTGTGGACGGGGAGTGGCACGCCCTGCCCGCGCGGCTGCTCGCCGAGGTGCTGCGCCTGCGCGGCTGGCAGGTCGACTTCCTCGGCGCCCACACCCCCACCCCGCACCTGGTGCGGCACCTGCACCACCATGTGCCCGACGTGGTGGCGCTCTCCTCGTCGATCCCGACGAACCTCCCGGTCGCCCATGCCGCGCTCACCGCCTGCCAGGCCGTGGGAACCCCGGTGCTCGTGGGCGGCGCCGCCTTCGGCCCGGAGGGGCGGTACGCCAAGGCTCTCGGCGCCGACGCCTGGGCGGCCGACGCGCGCGACGCCGCCGATCTGCTCGAACAGGGCCTCGCACGGCCGAAGGTGATGCTCCATCAGGCCGTGGACGACCTGCCGCACCTCAGCGACCAGGAGTACTCGATGGTCGCCCGCAGCCGGGGTGAGCTGGTCAGGGAGGTGCTCCGCGAACTGGAGGAGCTCTTCCCGCCGATGGCCCACTACACGGCGCAGCAGCGGCAGCACACCGCCGAGGACATCGCGCACATCGTGGACTACCTGGCCACGGCGCTCTACCTGGACGACGACGGACTCTTCGCCCGGTTCCTCGACTGGACGGCGGACATCCTCACCGCGCGGCACGTCCCCGCCCGCAGCCTCCTCCTCGCCCTGGACGTCCTGGGCCGAAGACTGGCCGACTTCCCGCGCGCCACGCGCGTTCTCGACACCGCCCGCGATGCACTCGGCGCTCGGCAGGCGTGCCCCAGGAGCGGAGAGACCGTATGACACGCCCCGCGTCCCGCCCCGTGCCCCGTCTCGACCTGCGCACCGAGTTCCAGCAGGGCGTCGTGACCGTCCACGTCGGCGGCAGCCTGGAATACGGGGTGACCGACAGCCTCGTCGCCGCCGTAACCGAGCAACTCGACCTGGCCGCCCGCACGGGAGGCCACGCGGTGCACCGACTCGACCTCGAACTCGGGGAGTTGACGTTCGTCGACTCCATGGGTCTGGCGTCCCTGCTGATGGCCCGGCGCGTCACGGACGCCCGCGGTGTCACCCTCCGGCTCAACCGCCGCCCCGACTGCCTGGACCGTCTGCTGCGGGTCACCTGCACCTTCGACCACCTCACGGCCGCCACCGCACCCGGAAACGCCTCGGCGCCCGACCGGGCCGCGGGCGGGTCAGGCACGCCCGACCTGCGGGGCGAGTGACGGACCCAGCAGCCGCGTCATGGCCTCGGCGGCGCGCACGGCGGCGTCCGCGCAGCAGTTGTTGAACAGGACGTGGACCCGCTCGGTCCGCTCGGCGAGCGTGCGCAACCGGGGGACCCACTCGGCGAGTTCGTCGTCGGCGTACGCGTACCGGAAGCGGTCCTCCTTGCTGCCCCGCCCCCACGCCGTACTGCGGCCGTGGAAGCGTACGACGGACAGCCGCGGCGAGGTCACCGGTGCCCCGGGAGGCAGCGCGGACGGCAGTGTCGGGTTCATGTCGACGCCGACCGCCGCCATGCCATGGCCGGCCAGCAGGCTCCTGGTGGCCTCGGCCTGCTCCGCACGCCACCAGTCGGGGTGCCTGAACTCGACGGCCACCGGCCACCCCTGGGCCCGTTGGGCGGTCAGGGCGAGGACCTCCGCGGCCCTGTCGCCGGGCCGCAGCCACGGCGGGAACTGGAACAGCACGCTGCCGAGCCGGCCCGCCTCGCGCAGCGGCTCGATCCCGGCGGCGAACCGCTTCCACACCTCGTCGAGCAGACCCGGGTCCCGGGTCTCGACCGGTCCTCTGTCCCGCAGGTCGCCGGGGAGCGCTGCCGGGCGTGTGGGGTGCCCGGTGAGCAGCGAGAAGGCCTTCACGTCGAACGTGAAGGTGTCCGGCGTGCGTTCGGCCCACAGGTGGCTGTTGCGTTCGCCGGGCAGCGCGTAGTACGTCGAGTCGACCTCGACGACGGGAAACCGCTCGGCGTAGTACCGCAGCCGCCCCTCCGCGTCACGCCGCCCCTTCGGATACCACCCGCTGCGCACGAGCGCCGGATCGGTCCACGAGCACGTCCCCACAAGAATGTCGCCCATGGGACCCCGGTACCCCCGAGGGGCGCGAGCCGGGCATGGCATTTCTCACGTGACCGCCACCGCCCGCCCGAGTAGGGTCGGGGGCTGCGTGAGACCAACGGCCGCACCGGCCCCACCCGGTAGGCCGCGGGCAGTACGGCGGGCCCCTGGGCCCGCACCCCCCACACACAAAGAGTCGCGCGTGCGCGGCCGCAGATCAGGAGCATCAGTGCAGGGCACCCCCCACATAGCCAGCACACCGCATGACGGGCGATTGCCGTCCGTGTCGGCGTACCCGCCGGGCGCCGCAGCCGCGCAACTTCCGGTGTTCATCGACCGATCCGGGTGGCGCAGACGCACGCTGCAGGGCCTCGGGCTGCTCGTGGGCTGCGGCTGCCTCGGGTATCTGCTGTTCGCGGGCACGGTGATCAGCGGGCTCTGGCAGCCCGTCGGCACGCACCCGCCCAGTACGGACGCACCGGCGTCCTCCGGCGCGGGCACCTCCGCGGGCACGTCAACGGACACCTCGGCGGGCAAGTCAGCCCGCTCCTCCAGATCCGACCCGCCGGCCGGAGGCCCGAAGCAGTGAGCGGGGGCGCCGCCGATGTCCGCCGCCCACCGCGCGGACACTGGCTCGTGCTCCTGCTCGTCCTCCTGGTGGTCGCCGTGGCCCTCCTCTTCGAGGGCTGGACGACGCACCAGGTCGATGCCGCGCGCACCAAACCGCCGTGCACCCGGCCGATCCCGCGCGCGGCCGACGACGGGAAACCACTGCTGCGGTTCGGCCCGCAGGGGGTCACCACCGAGGCCATGCCACCGGGCACCGTCGCGCTCACCTTCGACGGCGGGCCCGACCCCGTATGGACGCCGCGCCTGCTCGCCCTGCTGCGCGACCACCACGCGCCGGCCACCTTCTTCGTGCACGGCAAGGACGCGGCCCGGCACCCCGCACTGATGCGGCGCATCCTGCGCGAGGGCCACGAGGTCGGGTCGTACACCTACAGCGGGGGCGACCTCGGCGTCGCCTCGCCGTTGCGCGCCCGGCTCGAACTGTCGCTCACCCAGACCGCTCTCGCGGGCGCGGGCGGCGTCAACACCACCCTGCTGCGGCTGCCGCACACCACTGCCGCGGACACGCTCTGCGGCCCGCAGTGGCCGGCCGCGAGGCGTGCGGCCGAGCAGGGATACCTGGTCGTCGCGTCGGACCGCAAGGACCGCAAGCCCTGGAAAGGCCTGGTGACGCAGCACAGCCAGACCGACCTCGGCTACCGCGAGGCCGAGGAGCTGTTGCGGGACCGCCGGGTGAAGTCGTTCACGACCGTCAGCGGCGGTCTCGGCCGGCCTTCCTTCACCGAAGGGGTCCCCGTCGCGAAGGAGATCGAGGGCCAGGGTCTGATCTGGTCGCAGCGGCTCGGCAAGGCCTTCCTCACCGTGATGGTGTGGACGCTGACCCTCGCGGGCGTACTCGGCGTGCTGCGGATGCTTTTGTTCGCGCTGTTCGCCCGGCTGCACGTGCGCAGACTGCACCGGTTCCGGCCCGGCGCGCCACGGCTTCGCGAGGTGCGGGACCCGGTGACGGTCCTGGTGCCCGCGTACAACGAGGAGGCCGGTATCGCCTCCACCGTGTACTCGCTGCTCGCCTCCACGCATCCGCACTTCCAGGTCATCGTGATCGACGACGGCTCCACCGACGCCACCGCCGACATCGCCGAGGAGATCGACGACCCACGGGTGACGGTGATCCGGCAGCCCAACGGCGGCAAGCCGAGCGCCCTCAACACCGGCCTCGCGCACGCCCGGCACGACATCGTCGTGATGGTCGACGCGGACACCATCTTCGAGCCCGAGGCGCTTGCCCGGCTCGTCCAGCCGCTCGCCCACCCCGCGGTCGGCGCGGTCAGCGGCAACACCAAGGTCGGCAACAGGCGCCGCCTGCTCGGCAAATGGCAGCACCTGGAGTACGTGCTCGGCTTCAACCTCGACCGGCGGATGTTCGAGGTCCTCGAATGCATGCCGACGGTGCCGGGGGCGATCGGGGCGTACCGCAGGGACGCGCTGATGGGCGTCGGCGGAGTCAGCGACGAGACCCTGGCCGAGGACACCGACCTGACGATGGCGCTCTGGCGGGCCGGCTGGCGCGTCGTCTACGAGCAGTCGGCCGTCGCCTGGACCGAAGTGCCCAGCAGCGTGCGGCAGTTGTGGCGCCAGCGCTACCGCTGGTGTTACGGCACCCTCCAGGCGATGTGGAAGCACCGGCACGCCGCGGTGGAGGTGGGCCCCGCGGGACGCTTCGGCCGCCGGGTCATGCTCTACGTCACGCTGTTCCAGATCGTGCTGCCGCTGTGCGCGCCGGTCGTGGACATGTTCGCCCTGTTCGGGGCGCTGTTCCGCGACCCCGTGGAGGCGGCACTCGTCTGGTTCGGCTTCCTCGCCGTGCAGTTGGTGACCGCCGCGTACGCACTGCGGCTCGACCGTGAACGGCTGCGCGTCCTGTGGGTGCTGCCCCTCCAGCAGTTCGTGTACCGGCAGTTGATGTACCTGGTGGTCATCCACTCCGTCACCACGGCGCTGCTCGGCACCCGCCTGAAGTGGCACAGCATGAAGCGGACCGGCACCGCCGACCCGTACCTGGTGGAAGCGCCGCCGGGAATGCCGCCGGAAGCGCCGCCGGAAGAGGCGCGGCCGAGTCTGCAAGGGAGTGGACGATGACAGATGCCCTCCGTTTCGCCGAGCGCCCCAGCTCGCACTACGGACCGCGACGCGCCCACGCCCGGCAGCCGAAGAAGCGCAGGAGACTGCGGCGGGCGGTGCTCGTCCTGCTGACCGGCGCGCTCGTCGCCGCTGGCGGGACCTACGGCTGGGCCGAGACGAGCCTCCAGCGCGAGGTCGACCTCGGCAAGTACGGGAACCGCCCGGCACCCGGCGCGGGCACCAACTACCTCATCGTGGGCTCGGACAGCCGCGACGGTCTCTCGGAGGACGCCGTGCAGGACCTGCGCGCCGGCGGGGGCGGCGGGCGTCGCACCGACTCGATGATGCTGCTGCACACCGGCGCCAACGGAACCAGCATGGTCAGCCTGCCGCGCGACTCCTGGGTCACGGTGCCGGGCCGCCTCGACACGCTGACCGGCAAGACGAAGCGGCCCGAGGGGGACAAACTGAACGCCGCCTTCGCCTACGGCGGCCCCGAGCTCCTGGTGCACACCGTCGAGCGGAACACCGGCCTGCGCATCGACCACTACGCGGAGATCGGCTTCGCCGGTTTCGTGAACATCGTCGACGCCGTCGGCGGTGTCCGCATGTGCCTGGACCGCGACATCAAGGACAAGAAGTCGGGCGCCGACCTGCGCAAGGGCTGCCACACCCTGGACGGCAAACAGGCCCTCGCCTTCGTCCGCCAGCGCCACCAGGAGAGGGAGGGCGACCTGGGCCGGTCGAAGAACCAGCAGAAGTTCCTGTCGACCCTCGCGCACCAGGCCGCCCGGCCCGGTACCCTCTTCGACCCGACGGAGATCGGTCCCGCGATGCGGGCCGGGCTCGACACGCTCATCGTCGACAAGGACATGAGCCTGCAGGACCTGGGCGAGATGTTCCGCGCCGTGCAGAGCGTCTCGGGCGGTCAGGGCACGCGGCTCAACGTGCCCGTGTCCGGCTTCGGCGTGCCCACCTCCAAGGGCAACGTACTGAAATGGGACGCCGAGAAGTCGGCGCGGCTCTTCGCCGCCCTGCGGAAGGACCGCCCGCTGACCCCGCTGAAATGACTCACACCATCTCGGGCTGCGGGTCCGGCGGCCGGAGTGCCGGTGCGGGCTTCGGCTCCCACGCTCCGGTGGTCCGTACGTAGCCGTAGATCACCGAGAGCATCGACAGGATGACGAGAGGGCCGAACACCCACGGGTGGGCGGCCATCTCCATCGGCAGCCAGCGGTACGACACCAGGAGCGCGGCGAAGACGGCCGTGCCGTAGGCGACCAGCTGGACGCCCGACCGGTGCCAGCCGCGGTCGAACGTGCGGAGCCCCGCCTCGACGGTGAGCGCGAACACCACACCGGCGACGAGGTCCACGCCGTAGTGGTAGCCGAAGCCGAGCGTCGCGCTGAGCGTGCAGACCAGCCAGAACGTTCCCGCGTACCGCAGCAGGCGCGGGCCCTTGCGGGAGTGGATGAAGATCGCGGTGGCCCACGCCGTGTGCAGGCTGGGCATGCAGTTGCGCGGGGTGATCCCGTCGTACGTCACCGGGTGCGGGAGGCTGACCGGCGGCAGGGTGTGCGGCCACAGGTCGGCCACCGCCCACTGCACGCCGCCGGTGCCGGAGGTGCCGGGGCCGTAGGCGAAGATCGGCCCGACCACCGGGAAGATCATGTAGAAGGCGGGCCCCAGGAGGCCGATCAGCAGGAAGGTGCGCACGAGGTGGTGGCGTGGAAAGGCGCGGTCGGCCGCCACGTTGCGCAGTTGGTACAGGGCGACGGCGACGGCCGCGACCGCGAGCTGGGCGTAGACCAGGTCGAGCACATAGGTGCTGACCGGCCCGGAGGCCTCGAGCAGCCGCCCCGCCAGCCACGACGGGTTGCCGAGCGCGTGATCGGCCATCGCCACGTAGGGGTCGAGCACGTCCGGGCGGGTCTTCGACGTGATGAGCAGCCAGGTGTCGCCGGTCTTGCGCCCGGCCACGAGCAGCAGCCCGAGCCCGACGCCTTTGAGCAGCAGAATCCGCTCCTCACCGGTGCGGCGCGTGATCGCGAAGACCGCGCAGCCCAGCATCGCCCACAACGCCCCGTTGCCGAAGAACTGCCCCTCGGGCACATCGGCGTCCACCGCCCACCGCACCGCCACGAAGACGACATCGACGCCGACCGCGAACCCGGCGGCGATGAACCGCTGCCGCCAACTGAGCACCACCATCATCAAGGCGAGCCCGCCGTACAACGGCCCCGGCTTGGGCGGAAAGACCACCTCACGCACCTGATTGGCAACCGGCCCCGGCACACCGCCATAACGCCGCGCGGCGATCTCCAGCGCAACGAGAAACACGAGGGCCACCGTGGCCGCGGTGGCCCAGAGGATGGTTCTGCGGCTTATTCGCGGAGATGTCCGCGAAGGCATAGGTATCAATTGTCTGGCCGATTTGGTAGATGGTGGAGCGGTTATGCGGGCGCTGGTCGCGAGGCCGATCATGCCATTGGGCGGACCGGTGGCTACAACCAGTCCCGGCGCTTGAAGATGAAGTACAGGCTGATGCAGACCAGTGCCATCAGGGCGATCGCGAAGGGGTAGCCGAATGCCCAGTGCAGTTCTGGCATCTCGTCGAAGTTCATGCCGTAGATCGTTCCGACGAGGGTCGGGGCGAAGAGGATGGCGGCCCAGGAGGAGATCTTCTTGATCTCCTCGTTCTGTTCGAAGCCCGCCTCCGCCAGCGCCCTCATCTCCGCGTTCTGCTGCTGGGTGACCAGGGTGGAATTGACCGTCAGGATGTCGGTGAGGGCCTGGCGGAAGCCGTCGACGCGTTCGCTGGTGTGCGTGACGTGGTCGGCGACGTCACGCAGGTAGCGCTGGAGTTCCTCGTCGGTGCGGTACTTCGCGAAGCCCGCCATCAGGGAGTGCAGCATGGCCACCAGGGGGCGGGTCGCCCGCTGGAACTCGACCATTTCCCGGGAGAGTTCGTAGATGCGGCGCGAGACCTCCGGGTCGCCGCTGAAGACCTCGGTCTCGATCTCGTCGATGTCGTTCTGGACTCCGGCCACCACCGGGGCGTACCCGTCGACCACCGCGTCCAGGATCGCGTACAGGACCGCCTCGGGGCCGAGCCTGAGAAGGTCCGGGCTCTCCTCCATGCGGCGGCGTACGGCGGTCAGGTCCGGGGCGGCGCCGTGGCGCACCGTGATGACGAAGTCGGGGCCCACGAACACGTGCAGCTCGCCGAAGTCGACCTCCTCCGGGGCGTCCAGGTAGCGGGCCGCGCGCAGGACGACGAAGAGGGTCTCGCCGTAGCGCTCCAGCTTCGGCCGCTGGTGGGCCTCCATCGCGTCCTCTACCGCCAGCTCGTGCAGGTCGAACTCCGCTGCCAGGGAAAGGAGTTCAGCCTCCGTGGGGCGCGCGAGACCGATCCACGCCATGCCGTCCTGCTGCTCGCGCAGCTCCCGGAAGGTGTCGGCGAGGCTCGCGGGCGTCGCGACACGGACCCCGTCGCGGTAGAGCGCTGCCTGTACGACGCTCGCGGGTTCCGGCGGGGAGGGGGGTGCGGGCTCGGCCTCGGGGGTTCCGGGGCCTTCGTTGCCCGCGGCCGAGGAGGCCTTGGCCGGGGCGGTCCACCGCCAGCCGTGCCTCTTCGCGATCGGTGCGGGCCGGGGCCGGCGTTCCGCCATGCTGGCTGCCTCCGATGTCGAACGTGTGTCTAGATGGCTCCGAAGCAGGATATACGTCCCAAAAGTCGCGAGCGTGGCGCCATCTCGACGTGTTTACGGACAGCCGATGTCCGCAAGTCCCGCTAGCGTGCCAGGTATGACGAGGATGCGGGAAAGCCGGCCGGAAATGCAGAAGGCGGAGGCCGCTCGGCTCGAAACCCTGAGGGCGGAGGCCGATCGGCTGGAGGCAGAGAGGGCGGAGGCTGTCGCCGAGGGGCGGGGCGGCAGGACGCGGGCCGGTCAGCGGCCGACTCCCAGGACGCCGGCTGTTCAGCGGCCGACTCCGAGGACGCCGGCTGTTCAGCAGCCGACTCCCAGGACGCCGACCGGTCAGCAGCAGGCCCTTATGGCCACGGCCCCCCAGCCCAAGGCCGACGCGGGCGTCACCGACACCACCGACACCACCGACACCACCGACACAGCCGCCCACCCGCACCCCGCCCCCGTACTCAGCACGCGCGCCCTCAACCGTGCCACACTCGACCGTCAACTCCTCCTGCGCCGCTCGGCCGACCTCTCCGTCGAGGGCGCCGTCACGCACCTCCTCGGCCTCCAGGCGCAGAACGTGAAGCCGCCCTACTTCGCCCTCGCCGCCCGCCTTGAGGGGTTCGACCCCGAGGACCTGTCCGCGCTCCTCGCCTCGCGCGACCTCGTCCGCATCGTCACCATGCGCTCCACCATCCATCTGCACACCGCCGACGACGCCCTCACCCTGCGCCCCCTGGTGCAAGGCGCGCGCGACCGTGAGCTGCACGCCTTCCGCAAGGGCCTGACCGGCGTCGACCTGGCGGAGCTCGCCTCGCTCGCCCGCGCCGCCGTCGAGGAGGAGCCCCGCACGATGAAGCAGCTGCGGGAGATCCTGCTGCCCCGCTGGCCCGACGCCGACCCGCAGTCCCTCGCCGTCGCCGCCCGCTGCTCGCTGCCGCTGGTCCAGGTCACCCCGCGTGGCCTGTGGCGGCGCAGCGGGCAGGTCGCGCTCACCACCGCCGAGCACTGGCTCGGCCGCCCGAGCGAGCCGGTGCCCACGCCCGACGCCACCGTGCTGCGTTACCTCGCCGCCTTCGGGCCTGCCTCGGTCAAGGACATGCAGACCTGGGCGGGGCTGACGCGGCTGCGGGAGGCCTTCGAGCGGCTTCGGCCCCAACTGCGTACCTTCCGCGACGAGAACGGCGTCGAACTCTTCGACCTCCCGGACGCGCCCCGCCCCGACGCGGACACGCCTGCCCCGGTGCGCTTCCTGCCCGAGTTCGACAATCTCCTCCTGTCCCACGCGGACAGGTCCCGGATCGTGCCGACCGAATACAAGGGCCGCACCTGGAAGGGCAACTTCGCCTACAACGTCTTCCTGGTCGACGGCTTCCTGGCGGGCGTATGGCGCGTCGAGGAGGGGGCGGGAGCAGGGAAAAGGACGGAAGAATCGAAGGGCTCCGGCGTCCTCACCATCGAGCCGTTCGGCACCCTGACCAAGGCGCAGCGGAACGAACTCACGGACGAGGCCGAGCGACTGCTGAGCGGGCCCATGTATCCGGCGGCGACCACCACGTACGACATCCGCTTCGGGACGGTCATCGAGCGGTGAGGGGCGGGAGGCGGTGAGGGGCGGGGGACGGGGAGGGGTCTCAGTCCGCCCGGCCCGTCGCCGCGACCGTCACGCCCAGCCCGATCATCGTGACCCCACCGGCACCGCCGATCATCGACAGGCGTCGCTCCGAGCGCGCGAACCAGCTGCGGGCCGCGGACGCCGTAAGCCCCCACAGCGTGTCCGTGACCAGCCCGATGCCGATCGGGACGAGCCCGAGAAGCAGCATCTGCGCGGGCAGATGCCCCGCCGAGTGGTCGACGAACTGGGGCAGCACCGCCGCGAAGAACACGATGCCCTTCGGATTCGTCACGCCGACGAGCGCGCCGTCCAGGACCGTGCGCACATCCGTACGGGCCTCACCGGGAGCCGCCGTCCCCATGGACTCGGCCCGCATCTCCTTGCGGTGCCGGAAGGCCTGCACGCCGAGGAAGACCAGGTAGGCGGCCCCCGCCAGCTTCACCGCCATGAACACCGCGGCCGACCGCTCGACGAGCGATCCGACGCCGAAGGCAACCGCGACGACCAGGACGTACGACCCGAGGAGGTTGCCGAGCGCCGTCGCCATGGCGGTGCGTCTGCCGTGGGCCAGGGCCCGGCCGATCACGAACAGGACGCTCGGCCCCGGGATCACGATGACCAGCAGCGACATGGCCGCAAAGGCGAGAAAACGATCCGTGGACACCATGCCCATCACCCCCTCCTGGCCTCCAGGGCCCGTTCAACCCGCACGGCCGTGGAATCCGCCGTCAGTGTCACCCCGCGATCCGCTCACGGCAACAACCCCACCCGCCGCGCCGCCACCACCGCCTCAAGACGCGTATGCGCCCCCAACTTCCGCATGGCGGAGCGCAGATACCCCTTCACCGTCTCCGGCCGCAGGCCCAGCCGCTCCGCCGTCGCCGCGTTCGTCGCGCCCCCGGCCACGCAGGCGAGGACGTCCACCTCGCGCGGTGCCAGGCCTACCGCGCGCTCCCGGGCGGGCGGCACCGTCGCGGCCGAGGCCAAGCGGCCGCACACCGCCAGTATCTCCGCGCGCAGGGCCGTGTCGGCGATGCGCGGGGCCAGTTCCCGCAGCGCCCCGTGCGCCTCGCGGACCTGCTCCCAGGCTGCCCCCGCGCCCGCCTGCGGCTCCCGCGCCGCCGCGATCAGCGCATGCACCTCGTCCCGTACGACAAGGGCCTGCTCCACGTCCCGCGCGGCCGCCACCGCCGCCGACAGCGTCCGGTCGCCCAGCGGCTGGGCCGAGCGCAGGGCCCCGTACAGCACGCCCCGCACCCTGCGCCGTACGACCACCGGCACCGCGAGCACCGAGCGCAGCCCCTCCGCGGCCACGGCACTGTCGTACTCATGGCTGATGTGCCGCGAGTCGTGGTAATCCGTGACCGCACAGGGGCGCGAGAGCGCGACCGCCTTGCCGCCGAGCCCGTTCCCCGAGGACACCGCGAGGCCGCACAGCGCACGCGTCCCCGTGCCCGTCAGCTCCCCGATCCGCACCTGGCGCTGCCCCTCGACCAGGCCCCCGAAGGCCACCGGCAGCCCCGTGCCGCGCCGCAGCCGCAGCAGCGCGGACCGCATCTCGACCGCCTCGCCTCCGTCAGCCGTCACGCGTCAGCCCTTTCGCTCCGGGACACCCCCGTCCGGGGGTGGTGAGACCTGCATCACGAATTACACGATGTTACGTAGCGTCCGGCAATGACCCCGGCGACGAGGAGAGCACGATGACGACGACGGACACGGCAGGCACCAGTGGCTCCGGTGGCACCAGAGGCACGGAACAGTTCCGCACGGCTCGGGACTTCCTGCTGCGGCACCGCGAGGACTATGAGGCCGCGTACGAGGGTTTCGCCTGGCCGCGGCCCGAGCGGTTCAACTGGGCGCTCGACTGGTTCGACGTCATCGCCAGGGACAACGACAGGACCGCTCTCCACATCGTCGAGGAGGACGGCCCGACCACCCGCCTCTCCTTCGCGCAGATGTCCGCACGCTCCGACAAGGTCGCCAACTGGCTGCGCGCCCAGGGCGTCCGCGCCGGTGACCGCGTCGTCGTGATGCTCGGCAACCAGGTCGAGCTCTGGGAGATCGCCCTCGCCGCGATGAAGCTGCGCGCCGTCGTCATCCCGGCGACGCCCCTGCTCGGCCCCGTCGACCTGCGGGACCGCATCGACCGCGGGCGGGCCAAGCATGTCGTCGTACGCCCGGAGGACGCGTCGAAGTTCGACGACGTGCCCGGCGACTACACCCGTGTCGTGGTGGGCGGCGACGTGCCCGGCTGGATCGCGTACGCGGGCGCGGACGACGCCCCGGAGGCCTTCGAGCCCGACGGCGTCACCCGCGCCGACGACCCCCTGATGCTGTACTTCACCTCGGGCACGACGGCCCGCCCGAAGCTGGTCGAGCACACCCATGTGTCGTACCCCGTGGGTCACTTGGCGACGATGTACTGGATCGGGCTCAAGCCCGGCGACGTACACCTGAACATCTCGTCCCCGGGCTGGGCCAAGCACGCCTGGTCGAACCTCTTCGCGCCCTGGAACGCGGAGGCGACGGTCTTCATCCACAACTACACGCGCTTCGACGCGGGCCGGCTGATGGCCGAGATGGACCGAGCGGGCGTCACCAGCTTCTGCGCACCCCCCACGGTGTGGCGCATGCTGATCCAGGCCGACCTGACCCAGCTGCGGACACCGCCGCGCGAGGTCGTCGCCGCGGGCGAACCGCTCAACCCCGAGGTCATCGAGCAGGTGCGGCGCGACTGGGGCGTCACCATCAGGGACGGCTTCGGGCAGACGGAGACCGCCGTACAGGTCGCCAACTCGCCCGGCCAGGAGCTGAAGCCGGGCTCGATGGGCCGCCCCACGCCCGGCTTCGTCGTGGAACTCCTCGACCCGGTGACGGGCGAGCCGGGAGCGGCGGAGGGCGAGATCTCCCTCGACCTCGCCACGAACCCGGTCGGCCTGATGGCCGGCTACCACGGCGACCCGGAGCGCACCGCGGAGTCGATGGCCGGCGGCTACTACCGCACCGGCGACATCGGCACCCGCGACGCCGACGGCTACATCACGTACGTGGGCCGCTCCGACGACGTCTTCAAGGCGTCCGACTACAAGATCTCCCCGTTCGAGCTGGAGAGCGCGCTCCTGGAGCACGAGGCGGTGGCGGAGGCGGCGGTGGTGCCCGCCCCGGACGCGCTGCGGCTCGCGGTGCCGAAGGCGTACGTCGTCCTCGCCGCCGGACACGAACCCGGGCCGGACACGGCGAAACTGCTCTTCGAGCACTCCCGTGCGGTCCTCGCCCCCTACAAGCGGCTGCGCCGCATCGAGTTCGGGCCGCTTCCCAAGACCGTCTCCGGCAAGATCCGCCGGATCGAGCTGCGCGAGGCGACGGCTGCGGGCTCCGACGCCGAGTACCGCGAGGAGGACTTCCGGTGAGCGAGACAGGTGCGTTGATGAGCGAGCTCTCCTATGCCCACGGCGTGAGTTCCACGCCGCTGCTCGGTGACACCATCGGGCGGAACCTCGACCGGGCCGTCGAGGCCTGGCCGGAGCGGGACGCGCTGGTGGACATGGCGGCGGGGACGCGTTGGACGTACGCCGAATTCGGGGAAGCCGTCGCGCAGTTGGCGCGGGGCTTCATGGGCGTTGGGGTCGCCAAGGGAGATCGCGTCGGCATCTGGGCGGTGAACTGTGCCGAGTGGGTGCTCGTGCAGTACGCCACCGCGCGGATCGGCGCAATCATGGTGAACATCAACCCCGCCTATCGGGCACACGAGTTGGAGTACGTGCTCAAGCAGGCCGGGGTCACGGTGCTGGTCGCCTCGCAGGCGCACAAGTCGAGCGACTACCGGGCGCTCGTGGACCAGGTGCGGCCCAGTTGCCCCGAGTTGCGGTCGGTGCACTACATCGAGGACGGCTCGTGGGACGCGCTGCTGGACGCGGCGACTGAGGTCACGTCGAGTGAGCTGACGCTCCGTGAGGCGGAGTTGAGCTGCGACGACGCCATCAACATCCAGTACACCTCGGGCACCACGGGCTTCCCCAAGGGGGCGACGCTCTCCCACCACAACATCCTCAACAACGGCTACTGGGTGGGCCGGACGGTCGGCTACACAGAGCAGGACCGAGTCTGCCTGCCCGTTCCCTTCTATCACTGTTTCGGCATGGTGATGGGAAATCTGGGGGCCACATCCCACGGTGCCTGCATCGTCATCCCGGCACCGTCCTTCGACCCCGTGGCCACGCTGCACGCGGTGGAGCGCGAGCGGTGTACGTCGCTGTACGGCGTGCCGACGATGTTCATCGCCGAGCTGAATCTCTCCGACTTCGCGACGTACGACCTGAGTTCGCTGCGCACCGGCATCATGGCGGGCTCGCCCTGCCCGGTGGAGGTGATGAAGCGGGTGGTCGCCGAGATGCACATGGAGGAGGTCTCCATCTGCTACGGCATGACGGAGACCTCCCCGGTCTCCACGCAGACGCGCCGCTCGGACGACCTGGAGCGGCGGACCGGCACGGTGGGGCGCGTGCTGCCGCACATCGAGGTGAAGGTGGTCGACCCGGTCAGCGGCGTGACGCTGCCACGGGGCGAGTCCGGCGAGTTGTGCACGCGCGGCTACAGCGTGATGCTCGGCTACTGGAACGAGCCGACGCGGACGGCGGAGGTGATCGACGCCGGGCGCTGGATGCACACCGGTGACCTGGCGGTCATGCGGGAGGACGGGTACGTCCAGATCGTCGGCCGCATCAAGGACATGATCATCCGGGGCGGCGAGAACATCTACCCGCGTGAGATCGAGGAGTTCCTCTACGGCCACCCGAAGATCGCCGATGTCCAGGTGGTGGGGGTGGCCGACGAGCGCTACGGCGAGGTCCCGCTGGCCTGCGTGATCCCACGGGACGCGGACGATCCGCTGACGCTGGAGGAGCTGCGGGCCTTCTGCGCGGGGCAGCTGGCGCACTACAAGATCCCGGCCGGGCTGCGCATCCTGGAGAGCTTCCCCATGACGGTGTCGGGGAAGGTGCGCAAGATCGAACTCAGGGAGCGGTACGGGGCTGAAGCCCACCCGGGCTGAGGTCGCGCCGCATGGCGACGCGGGGCCAGCGGTCGAGGCCGAGCTCGGCCTCGTGGGCGCGGATCTTCCGCAGCCCCGGGGTGAGTTCGGCCTCGGCGAGCACGCGGAACCCGATGCGGGCGTAGTACGGCGCGTTCCAGGGGACGTCCTTGTAGGTGGTCAGGGTCAGGGCCTCGCTGCCTGCCTCGCGGGCGCGGTCGGCGGCGTGCTCGATCAGGGCCTCGCCGATGCGCCGACGCGCCGCCCGCGGGTGCACGGAAACTTGCTCGACGTGTTCCACACCGTCCACCGGCTCACTGAGCAGGTACGCGACGAGACTGCCACCCGCCTCAACGGCCACCCACGCCCGGCCTGCCCGACGAAACCCTTCCAGAACCGCAATACTTGGGGGTTCGTCATCGGCGATCGCACCCATGCCGAGTGCCCGAAAAGGCTCACCCGCGGCACGCTCAACACCCTGAAGAACGGAAAGCTCGTCTGCTGCGACGGGACGGATGTACATGCGCTGAGTATGACGCCCTCGCACCCGCCACCCGCAGATTTCCCCCCGAAGCACGACACGCCGGTTGCCACCGGGCGTCCACCCACCGGTTGCCACCGGGCGTCCACTCGCCGGTTGCCGCCCGGCGGACACCTGCCTGGTCACCCGCGGGAGACCCGCCTGGCCCCTCGGCGGATGCCCCGTCCGGTCACCCGGCGGAGATCCGCCCGGTCACCTGGCGAACACCCGCGTGACACCTGCCTGGTCAGCCGACGGTCACTCGGTGTGGTCGCTGGGTGGATGCCCCGTCCGGTCATCCGGTGGAGTCCCATTTGGTCTCGCGGCGAGCATCTGGCGTGGTCGTCCGACGGTTACTCGGTGTGGTAGCCGGTCGGACACTCCGCCCGGTCACCCGGCGGAGACCCGCACGGTCTCCCGACGGACACCGGCCTGGTCGCTGGACGGAGACCCCGCCCGGTCGCCCGGCGAGTACCCGTCCGGTCTCCCGACGGACACTCCGCCCGGTCATCTGGCGAACGCCCGCCCAGCCACCCGCCTGTCACCCCCCGGGCCTGCTCACCCGACGCCCCCCGGCCCAGTCACCCGAGGCCCCCCGGCCCACTTACCCCGCCGCGATCAGCTCCGCCGCCGCGCTGTTCACCGGCTGTGGTGTGCCCGTGAGGTCGATGACGAATAAGGGGATGGAGAGTTCGTCGGCTCGGGTGCGGGCCCGTTCCTCGTAACCCGCCAGGGAGAAGCAGACGCACGTGACGGAGTCGGACATCGCGCTGAGCCACAGGCATTCCACGTCACGCAGGGTCGTCGGCTGCACGGACGGTTCGACCAAAGCGATCACTCCCCGCGCCGACACCCGTACCCCCGACGGCGCCCGCCTGACCGCTCCCCGGATCTCCGCGTAACCGAGCCACCGCAGGTACAGACCCGCCACCGTCACCGCGTCCCGCGCCGTGCGGACCGGCACCGGCTGGAAGGCGGGCCTGGGCGTGGGCGCCGTCCGGGGGAGCGGGATGTGCGCCGGAGGGGCAGGAGTGGTCGGAGCGGTCGAGGGCGGCGCCGCCGGAGTCTCGGGCTGCTCCGGACCCGTCGGGGAACTCGAAGGCGCCTGTACCGAGCGCACCGGGATGCGCAGTACCGCCCCGCACGCGCACCCCAGCTCCGGCTGCGGCCACTCGCCGCGGCGGCCGCACATCCGGCACCGCACGGTCACCCACTCGTCCGCCCACGTCCGGTCCGTCACCGGCAGCACCGTCGCCCCGCGTGCCACCGGCGGCACCACGGGGGCGCCGCACGCGCAGGGGTAGGACGGCGGGGCGTACACATGATCGCGCCGGCAGACCGGGCACCGTACCGGGACGCCGCTCTCCGTCATCACCCTCACCCGTCACGTCAGTGCTCGCCGTCACCGCTCGACGGTTCGTGACGTCCATCGTCCACCAAGTGGGCTTGATACGGCAGCCAGTTGGGCCAAGAGCAACGTGCCCGCCAGAGTCAGCGCGCGGCGCCGGCTGCCCGGCAGGGGGAGGCCCGCCATGCGCGCGACGGTGCGTGGGGCCGGCCTCGCCGTGGGGTGCCCGGCGAGGCAGGCCGTGACCAGCGGCAGCAGCTCCTGCGGCACGCCCGTCAGGTCCGGGTCCTCGCCTCCGGCGTCGAAGGGCCCGCGCCCCGCCGCCGCGAAGGCGAGGACCGCGCCGAGCGCGAAGACGTCCGAGGGCGGCTTGAGCGCCGCTCCGTGCGCCGTCGCCACGAGCTCGGGTGCCGCGTACCCCGGCCTTCCCAGGTGTCCGGCCCATGCCGCGCAACCGGCCAGGCCGAAGTCGGCGACGCGGGGGCCGTCGGCGGCAAGGAACACATTCGACGGCCGCAGGCCACCATGCACGAGCCCCGCCCGGTGGATGTCGTCGAGCGCCCCGGCGAGGGCGTTCGCCAGCGTCCGCAGTTCCGGGATGGGGAGGAGCGGGCCGCCGAGTTCCCGCACCCGCGTGGCCAGCGTCGGGCCCGCGACGTACTCCGTGGCGAGCCAGGGCACCTCGGCACGCGGGTCGGCGTCGACGAGTGCGGCGACGCGAGGCCCCCGTACCGCAGCGATCGCCTGCACCTCGCGGCCGAAGCGCCTGCGGAACTCCTCATCACGGGCGAGAGAGGCACGCACCACCCGCAGCGCGACCGCCCGCCCCGCCCCGTCGTGCGCGAGGAAGACCCGCCCGAGGCCGCCCTGCCCGAGCAGCGGCCCCACCCGCCAGCGGCCGTGGCTCGGCGTGCCCTGCCCCGCAGGGGACGCGTCCGGTGAACTGGCCACGCTCGACCCCCCCCCGATGGTGTGGCCCGAATTCACTGCTGAATTCAACGACTGGGACGCGCCCCTCGACCGGCCCGGTTCCCGGACAACTCTTGACGGTCTCCACTGCTCCCACCTACATTGCTTCCATATAGCAGAACTAAATTTCCACAATGCGGAAACAGAAGCTCACCGCGGGGCGCGACGGGAGCCGGATCCGCCAGCCGAACCCGCCGGCCGAGAGGTCGGCGCAGCTGTCGAAGCTGTTGTCGAAGCAGGAGAACCCCATGGCTCGTATGACCGCTGTCCGCGCGGCAGTTGAGATCCTCAAGCGCGAGGGCGTCACCAACGCGTTCGGTGTCCCGGGCGCCGCGATCAACCCCTTCTACAAGGCGCTGCAGGAGGGCGGTGGCATCGACCACACGCTCGCCCGGCACGTCGAGGGCGCCTCGCACATGGCCGAGGGCTACACCCGCGCCAACCCCGGCAACATCGGCGTCTGCATCGGTACGTCGGGCCCCGCGGGCACCGACATGATCACCGGTCTGTACTCCGCGACCGGTGACTCCATCCCGATCCTCTGCATCACGGGCCAGGCGCCGACGCACCTGCTCCACAAGGAGGACTTCCAGGCCGTCGACATCGCGACGATCGCCAAGCCGGTCACCAAGATGGCCGTCACGGTCCTGGAGGCCGCGCAGGTCCCCGGCATCTTCCAGCAGGCGTTCCACCTGATGCGCTCGGGCCGCCCGGGCCCGGTCCTCATCGACCTGCCGATCGACGTCCAGCAGACCGAGATCGAGTTCGACATCGACACGTACGAGCCGCTGCCGGTCTACAAGCCGACCGCGACCCGCGCGCAGATCGAGAAGGCCATCACCTTCCTGGTCGAGTCCGAGCGTCCGCTGATCGTCGCCGGCGGCGGCATCATCAACGCCGACGCCTCCGACCTCCTGGTCGAGTTCGCCGAGATCACCAACACCCCGGTCGTCCCGACCCTGATGGGCTGGGGCACCATCCCCGACGACCACGACCTGAACGCGGGCATGGTCGGCCAGCAGACCGGCCACCGCTACGGCAACGCCACGTTCCTGGAGTCGGACTTCGTCCTCGGCATCGGCAACCGCTGGGCCAACCGTCACACCGGCTACAAGCTGGACGTCTACACCCAGGGCCGCAAGTTCGTGCACGTCGACATCGAGCCGACCCAGATCGGCAAGATCTTCGCGCCGGACTACGGGATCGCCTCCGACGCCAAGGTCGCCCTGGAGCTCTTCGTCGAGGTCGCCAAGGAGCTCAAGGCCGCGGGCAAGCTCCCCGACCGTTCCGCGTGGGTCGCATCCCACCTGGAGCGCAAGGAGACCCTGCAGCGCCGCACGCACTTCGACAACATCCCCATGAAGCCGCAGCGCGTCTACGAGGAGATGAACAAGGCCTTCGGCCCGGACACGCGCTACGTCACCACCATCGGCCTCTCGCAGATCGCGGGCGCCCAGATGCTGCACGTCTACAAGCCGCGCCACTGGATCAACTGCGGCCAGGCGGGCCCGCTCGGCTGGACGATCCCGGCCGCGCTGGGCGTCGCCACCGCGGACCGCGACACCCCGGTCGTCGCGCTCTCCGGTGACTACGACTTCCAGTTCATGATCGAGGAGCTGGCGGTCGGTGCGCAGCACCGCATCCCGTACGTCCACGTCCTGGTGAACAACGCCTACCTGGGCCTCATCCGCCAGGCCCAGATCGGCCTGGACATCAACTTCCAGGTCAACCTGGAGTTCGAGAACCAGAACAGCCCCGAGCTGGGCGTCTACGGCGTCGACCACGTCAAGGTCGCCGAGGGCCTGGGCTGCAAGGCCATCCGCGTCACCGACCCGAACGAACTGGGCGAGGCCTTCGAGCAGGCCAAGAAGCTGGCCCAGGAGCACCAGGTCCCGGTGGTCGTCGAGGCCATCCTGGAGCGCATCACGAACATCTCCATGAGCCCCACGGCCGACATCAGCGCGGTCAAGGAGTTCGAGGAGCTCGCCACGGAGCCGGGCCACGCGCCCACCGCCATCCGCCCGCTGAAGGTCTGACGGCAGCACCACAAGGCCCACTGAGGGGCGGTCCACCCGAGCGGGGTGGACCGCCCCTTTAGTGTGTGCGGATGGAAGAGCTGGAGGGGCTGCAGGTCATGACCTGTACGGACGCCACAGCGCTGGACGCCTGGCTGGTCGAGCACCACGCCACCGCGCCCGGCGTATGGCTGAAGGTCGCCAAGAAGGCCTCGGGCCTGGCGTCGGTGACGTGGGCAGAGGTGGTCGAAGTGGTGCTCTGCCACGGCTGGATCGACGGCCGGCGCAGGTCGTACGACGACGTGTACTACCTGCAGAAGATCACCAGACGCCGGCCGCGCGGCCTCTGGTCGAAGGTGAACGTCGAGAAGGCGGAGGCTCTGATCGCCGCAGGGCGCATGCGCGAGGCGGGCCTCGCGGAGGTGGCCGCTGCGCGGGCCGATGGGCGGTGGGAGGCGGCGTACGCGTCCCAGCGGACCGCGACCGTGCCGGACGATCTGGCGGCGGCGTTGGCGGCCAGTCCCGTGGCGCGGGAGACCTTCGAGGGCCTCGGCAAGTCGGACCGGTACGTGGTGTTGCACAGGCTGATGACGGCCAGGACGCCGGCTACGCGGGCTGCCCGCCTGGAGCGGATGGTGGCGAAGCTGGCTTCGGGCGAGAAGGTGCGCTGAGGCCGGCCCTACCCTGCGGGCACGTCGTGGTTGCTCGCGCAGTTCCCACGCACCGGCAGACAAAAAAGAGCGGCGAGTACGGGACCGTCCGTACTCGCCGCTCTGGCTTCGGCGGGAGGAATTTGTAGCCGTCCGACCGCGCGCGACTGGCGGAACATGCATACGCGCTGCCGGACGGAGTCATAGGGGCCCAGGGGGCCAAGGCCCCAAGGCTCAAGGCCCAGGGGCCAGAATCGGCTGGGACCGCGGCGGCCGCGAATGGACCGGCGGGTTTCCCTTCCCTCAGGTCGAGAAGGGAGCCGCCTGACCTTAACCACCGCACTGGCTCGCGAAGCCGCCGCGGTCCTCGTCCGGCCCGTGCATCACGGGACCACCCCTCATCCGGGTCCGTGATGCCGCGGGCGCAGCACCGGGAAACTGACCTCCCGTCAATTCCCCGGCGCAGTCCGGGAGTTCTGTGAGGCTTAGTCCTCGCGCAGGGCGCGGACAGCCTCCTCCACGCGCTTGCCGTACTCGGCGTCGGCGGCGTGGAAGTGCGCCAGGTTCTTCTCGATGACGTCGTCACGGCTGACCTGCGAGAGGCCGCCCGCGATGTTCGCCACCAGACGCGCCTGCTCCTCGGCCGACATCAGGCGGTAGAGCTCACCCGCCTGGAAGAAGTGGTCGTCCTTGGTGTGCAGCGGCGCCTCGTGCGTGCCCGTGTGGCCGTTGACGGCCAGCGGGGCGGAGAGCGGCTGACCGGTCTCGGCGGGGCCGTCGTACGAGTTGGGCTCGTAGTTCTTGCGGTCGCGGCCGTAGGCGTTGGCCGCCATCAGACCGTCGCGGCCGTAGTTGTTCGCGGTGGTCGCCTTCGGGGCGTTCACCGGGAGCAGCGTGTGGTTGACGCCCAGGCGGTAGCGGTGCGCGTCCGCGTAGGCGAACAGGCGGCCCTGGAGCATCTTGTCGGGCGAGGGGCCGATGCCCGGAACGAAGTTGTTCGGGGAGAAGGCGGCCTGCTCGACCTCGGCGAAGACGTTGTCGGGGTTGCGGTCGAGGACCAGACGGCCCACGCGCTGCAGCGGGTAGTCGCTGTGCGGCCACACCTTCGTCAGGTCGAAGGGGTTGAAGCGGTAGTCCGCCGCGTCCGCCGCCGGCATGATCTGCACGTGCAGCGTCCAGGACGGGTTCACGCCACGCTCGATGGCCTGGAGAAGGTCCGTCTGGTGCGAGTTGGCGTCCTTGCCCGCGAGCTCGGCGGCCTGCTCCGACGAGAGGCTGCGTACGCCCTGGTTCGTCTTGAAGTGGTACTTCACGAAGAAGGCCTCGCCCGCCGCGTTCGTCCACTGGTAGGTGTGCGAGCCGTAGCCGTTCATGTGGCGGTACGACGCGGGGATGCCGCGGTCGCCCATCAGCCACGTCACCTGGTGCGTCGCCTCGGGGGAGTGCGCCCAGAAGTCCCAGACGTTGTCCGGCTCCTGCTTGCCCGTGAAGGGGTCGCGCTTCTGGGAGTGGATGAAGTCGGGGAACTTGATCGGGTCCTTGATGAAGAACACCGGGGTGTTGTTGCCGACGAGGTCGTAGTTCCCCTCCTCGGTGTAGAACTTCAGCGCGAAGCCGCGCGGGTCACGGACCGCGTCCGCACCGCCGAGGCTGTCCGCCACCGTGGAGAAGCGCAGGAAGGTCTCGGTGCGCTTGCCGACGGTGTTCAGGAAGTCGGCCGAGGTGTACGCGGTGACGTCGTCGGTCACCTCGAAGTAGCCGTATGCACCGGATCCACGCGCGTGCACCACACGCTCCGGGATGCGCTCGCGGTTGAAGCGGGCGAGCTTCTCGAGGAGGTGCTGGTCCTGGAGGAGGATCGGGCCACCGACGCCGGCGGTGGCTGAGTTCTGGTTGTCGGCGACAGGGGCGCCGGACTCGGTCGTGAGCACACGCTTCGACATGGTGGCGGAGTTGACCTTCCATACGGACTGCTGAAACTGCTGAGGTGTCGTGAGCGTAAGTACGCCTGAACAGCTACGTCAACAGTTTGTTGAAGTTGAGGTTAGGGTTCCGGGCCGCGGCGACGCCTGGGCGCGACAGGACAGGTGTCAGCGCCACCGCGGCCCGGAAGTTGAGGGAGCTCGTGAAGCCTGGGCTTCTTAGAGCTCGGCGCCCGAGAGGCGCTCCACGCCGCGCAGCAGCGCGGAGTGGTCGAGGCCGCCGTCACCCTGCGTGCGCAGCGAGGCGACGAGCTGGGCGACCACGGCGCCGACCGGGAGCGAGGCACCGACATTGCGGGCGGCGTCGGTGACGATGCCCATGTCCTTGTGGTGCAGGTCGATCCGGAAGCCGGGCTTGAAGTCGCGCTTGAGGAAGTTGTCCTTCTTGCGGGTCAGGACGGTCGAGCCCGCAAGCCCCCCGTTCAGGACGTCGAGGGCGGCGGTCAGGTCCACCCCGGACTTCTCCAGGAAGACGACTGCCTCGGCGCACGCCTGGATGTTCACGGCGACGATGAGCTGGTTGGCGGCCTTCACGGTCTGACCCGAGCCGTGCGGGCCGCACAGCACGATGGTCTTGCCGAGGGCGTCCAGGAGCGGCTTGGCCTCGTCGAAGTCGGCCTGCTCGCCGCCGACCATGATGGAGAGCACGGCCTCGATGGCACCGGCCTCGCCACCCGAGACGGGGGCGTCCAGGACGCGGATGCCCTTGTCCTTGGCGGCCTTGGCGAGGTCCACGGAGGTCTGCGGGGTGATCGACGACATGTCGACGATCAGCGCGCCCGACTTGGCGTTCTCCAGGATGCCGTCCGCACCGTACGCGATGGCCTCGACCTGCGGGGACGCGGGCACCATCGTGACGATGACGTCGGCGTCCCTGACGGCCTCGGCGATGGACTTGGCGACGGTGCCGCCGGCCGCGGCGAGGCGGTCCAGCTTGTCCTGCTCAAGGGTGAAGCCGGTGACGGAGTAACCAGCCTTGATCAGGTTCTCGGACATGGGGGACCCCATGATGCCGAGTCCGATCCACGCGATCTTGGGAAGGTTGCTCATGAGGGAGCCTTTCTAAAAGCTTGTCTACGTCGACGAATCGGGTGCTGGGTGCTGGGTGCTGGGTGCTGGGTGCCGGGTGGGCGGGTGGGCGGGTGGGAGACATCCGCCGCGAAGCGGCGGTCTAGCTCGCAGCCGGCAGCCAGCCGAAAGCCTCAGCACTGGGCCGGTCGCCCGCCTTGTACTCCAGGCCGACCCAGCCCTCGTATCCGGCCTTACGGAGCTGATCCAGCAGCTCCTCCAGCGGAAGCGACCCCGTGCCCGGGGCCCCGCGGCCAGGATTGTCGGCGATCTGCACGTGCGCGGTCTGGGCCACGTACTGATCGATGACGGCCGGCAGGTCCTCGCCGTTCATGGACAGGTGATAGAGGTCCATGAGGAACTTCGCGTTACCGAGCCCGGTAAGGGTGTTCACCTTGTCGACCACGGCGATCGCCGCGTCCGCGCTGACGATCGGGCAGCGCGGCGACTCGGGCTTGTTGAGCGCCTCGATCAGCAGCACCGCACCCACGCGGTCGGCCTCGCGGGCCGCCAACGCCAGGTTCTCCAGGGCGAGTTCGTCCTGGACCGCGGGGTCCACGCCCTCCACCCGGTTGCCGTACAGCGCGTTGAGCGCCTTGCAGCCGAGGGACTCGGCGAAGTCCGCGGCGACCGAGAGGTTCGCACGGAACTTCTCGCTCTCCTCGCCCGGAATCGACAGGGCGCCGCGGTCCGGTCCGGGCAGCTGCCCGGCGTAGAAGTTCAGGCCCACCAGCTGTACGCCGGCGTCCGTGATCGCGGCCCGGAGGGCGTCGAGCTCGGACTGCTCGGGGGTGGGGGCGTCGACCCAGGGCCACCACAGCTCGACCGCCGTGAAGCCCGCCGCGGCGGCGGCCGCGGGGCGCTCCAGGAGCGGGAGTTCCGTGAAGAGGATCGACAGGTTCACATTGAAGCGCTGGTCGGAGTATCCCATGGGGCTTCCGCGCTCCTTCCGTATAGCGGAAGTTAATTTCTGTCTGATGGAAGATTGCCGTCGAGGATCCGCCCTTGTCAAGAGGGGGCTGCCGGAAAATCACCCCGCGGCAGTAGGTTGTGCGCGTGCGATTGAGAGTGGAGTTCACGACCGAACCCTTCGACCTGGACGAGGCGCCCGCCCATGCGGTGGTGGCCCGTGACGTCATCCAGGGGGCCGAGCTCGACGCCGTGGACGTCGGCCCCTTCGGCAATACCGCGGAAGGCGGTGCGGACGAGGTCCTGACCGCCGTCGACGCGCTGCTGCGCAAGGCCCTGGAGGCGGGCGCGACCCGCGTCTCCCTCCAGGTGAACGTGCTCGGAGAGTCGGGGGAGGCCGTCGAATGACCGGTGCCAGAGACGACCACGGGCCCTTCGTGGCCGCCGTGAAGCCGCTCGTGGACGCCATGGGCGGCGAGATGGTGCCCCCCGACGAGGCGGGCACCGACGACGTCGTCCTCGCCTGGCGGGGCGAGGACGTGGTCGCCGTGCGCCTGCCGCAGCTCGCGGACTCCCTGGACCACATCCTGCTGGCCCTGGAGCGCAAGCGCGGCATGCCCCTGTCGGACCTCGACCGCAAGGCCAAGCAGGAGGTCGTACGGATACTCGAGGCGCGAGGCGCCTTCGCCGTGCGGCACGGGGTGGAGACGGTCGCCGGCGCGCTCGGCGTATCGCGCTTCACCGTGTACAACTACCTGAACCGTTCCACCTGACCTCACAGACCGCGCAGACCTCGCAGGTCAGAGCGCTCCAGAGGGCCGCCGTCCGTTAACCGGACGGCGGTTTTTGTTTCTCGAAGTTTTCAACAAAGTGTTGACGTGGTGTTTCGGCTGGCGTTAGCTATCCGCAGCCCGTCCAGCACAAGGCCTTACGGCCACGGAGGCACCCGTGACTTCGAGCTCGACGCCGGGCCTTGCCCGGTTCAACGCCTTGCCGGAGACTGCGGCCACCGCCGCTCTCCACGAGGCCTGCGCCTCATCGGCCTGGGGAAGCACACTGCTCTCCCAGCGCCCTTTCCCCACCGTCGAAGCCCTCTTCGCCGCCAGCGACGCCGCCATGGCCGAGCTGACCGCCGAGGATCTGGCCGAGGCGATGGCCGGGCACCCGCCGATCGGACGCCCGAAGCCCGGGGACCCCACGTCGTCGCGTGAACAGCGCGGCATGGCGGGGGCCTCCGAGGAACTCAAGGCCGAGATGCTCGAGCTGAACCTGGCTTACCAGGACCGGTTCGGACATGTCTTTCTGATCTGCGCCACCGGGGCCACCGGTGAGCAGATGCGTGACGCGATGAAGGCACGGATCGGCAACACGGCCGAGGCGGAGCGCGAGATCGTGCGCACCGAACTCGGGAAGATCAACCGAATCCGGCTGACCCGTCTCGTAGAAGAGGACAACGACTGATGAGCACTGACACCACCGCCTCGGTGTCCACGCACATCCTGGACACCAGCGTCGGGCGCCCCGCCGAGGGCGTCGCCATCTCGCTCACCGCCCGCAGCGGCCGTGACGCCGAGTGGGTGGCGCTCGGTGGCTCCGCGACCGACGCGGACGGGCGCTGCAAGGACCTCCCGGCCCTGCCGGAGGGCACGACCCACGTACGGCTCGACTTCGAGGTCGAGACCTACTTCTCCAAGAAGCAAGCCGAGGCGCAGCAGGACGCCCCCCGCGTAAGGGACAGCGGTGCGAGCGACGTGTTCTTCCCGGAGGTGGCGATCACGTTCGCCGTCACGCCGGGCGAGCACTACCACGTACCGCTGCTGCTCAACCCGTTCGGCTACTCCGTTTACCGAGGGAGCTAGCAGACATGCCCACGATTCTCGGCCAGAACCAGTACGGCAAAGCAGAGAACCGCGTCGTCAAGATCACGCGGGACGGCGACACCCACCACATCAAGGACCTGAACGTCTCGGTCGCGCTCTCCGGCGACATGGACGACGTCCACTACTCCGGCTCGAACGCCAACGTCCTGCCGACGGACACCACCAAGAACACGGTGTTCGCCTTCGCCAAGGAGTACGGCATCGAGTCCGCCGAGCAGTTCGGCATCCACCTCGCCCGTCACTTCGTGACGACGCAGGAGCCGATCCACCGCGCCCGCATCCGCATCCAGGAGTACTCCTGGGAGCGCATCGCGACCTCGGACAACAACTCCAAGTTCATCGGCTCGGACGAGGTGAACCACTCCTTCGCCCGCAAGGGCCAGGAGCTGCGCACCACGCAGATCACCTTTGACGGCGAGAACTGGGAGATCATCTCCGGGCTCAAGGACCTCACGGTCATGAACTCCACCAACTCGGAGTTCTGGGGCTACGTCAAGGACAAGTACACGACGCTGAAGGAGGCGTACGACCGCATCCTGTGCACCGACGTCGCCGCCGCCTGGCGTTACAACTGGACCAGCGACGCGGACCGGATGCCCAACTGGGAGAAGTCGTACGAGCAGGCCAAGAAGCACATCCTGCAGGCCTTCGCCGAGACGTACTCCCTCTCGCTGCAGCAGACCCTCTACCAAATGGGTTCGCGCGTCATCAACAGCAGGAGCGAGATCGACGAGATCCGCTTCTCGCTGCCGAACAACCACCACTTCCTGGTGGACCTCGAGCCCTTCGGGCTGAAGAACGACAACGAGGTCTACTTCGCGGCGGACCGCCCCTACGGCCTGATCGAGGCCACGGTTCTCAGGGACGGGGTCCAGCCGAAGATCCCGGTCGACATGACCAACCTCTGACGCGGGACGCGCGCCCCCGTCCGTCCGCAGCGGACGGGGGCGCGCCACACCGGAGGGAACAGCAGCAATGGCACAGCCTGCAAAGGGGCCGGCGAAAGGCCCGCGTTCCACCCCATCGGAGCTGACCGACGGAAGAGCAGACTCGACTCCCGACTGTCACCCGGTGGACGAAAAGCTCCACCCCTCGCGGCTCGTCCCCGCCGCACTCCAGCACATCGCCGCCATGTACGCGGGCGTCGTCACTCCGCCGCTGATCATCGGGCAGGCCTGTGGCCTCGACACCGTGGCCCAGACCCGGCTCATCGCGGCGGGACTGCTGATCGCCGGACTCGCCACCATCCTCCAGACGCTCGGCGTCAAAGGATTCGTCGGCAACCGGCTCCCCTTCGTCAACGCCGCCTCGTCGGCCGGCATCGCGCCCATCCTCGCCATCGCCGAGACCAACGCCAAAGGCGCACAACTCCCGGCCATCTATGGCGCGGTGATGGTCGCGGGCGTCTTCTGCCTCGCAATCGGCCCCTTCTTCGGGCGCCTCCTGCGCTTCTTCCCGCCGCTGGTCACCGGCGTCGTCATCACTCTCATCGGCGTCACGCTGATGCCCGTGCCCGTGAAGTGGGCGCAGGGCGGGGACGACACCGACCCGACGTTCGGCGACATGAAGTACCTGGCGCTCGCCGCCTTCACCCTCGTCGTGATCCTGCTCTTCCAGCGCTTCGGTCGCGGCTTCCTCAAGCAAGTCGCCCTGCTGGCAGGCATGTTCATCGGAACGCTCGCCGCGATCCCGTTCGGGATGGCCGACTTCACCTCCGTGCAGACGGCCCCGCTCGCCGCCCTGCCGACACCCTTCGCCGCCGGAGCTCCCACCTTCCAGCCCGCCGCGATCCTCTCCCTCTGCATCGTGATGCTGGTCCTGATGACCGAGTCGGCGGCCGGCATGCTGGCCCTCGGCGAGATCTGTGAGCGCGAGACCGACGGGAAGACCATCACCCGCGGCCTGCGCACCGACGGCATCGCGACACTCGTCGGCCCCGTCTTCGGCGGCTTCCCGACCTCCGCCTTCGCACAGAACGTCGGCGTCGTCTCCCTGACACGTGTCCGCAGCCGCTATGTGGTCGCCGTCGCCGGTGGCGCGCTCATCGTCCTCGGCGCCTTCCCCGTACTCGGAGCGGTCGTCAACGTGGTCCCCATGCCGGTGCTCGGCGGCGCGGGCATCGTCCTCTTCGGCTCCATCGCGGTGAGCGGCATCCGTACGCTCTCCGAGGCCGGTCTCGACGACAGCTCCAACATCATCCTGGTGGCCGTCGCGCTCGGAGCGGGCATCATCCCGCTCGCCGCGCCCACCTTCTACGCCGAATTCCCGGCCTGGGCGCAGACCGTCCTCGGCTCCGGAATCAGTGCGGGAGCGCTGGCCGCGGTCCTGCTCAACCTGTTCTTCAACCATCTCGGCACCCGCGGCCCCGCCGCCGCGGCACTCAAATCTTCCTAGGGTCATGCCGTGCCCTCCCCCAAGCTCTTAAGGAGCAGGGGGGACCCCCATTGCCACAATCAAGAGAAGGAAGAAGCACCATGGCAGCACCGGCAGACCTGCAGCGCATCGTCATCGAGAACTGTGCCATCGCGACCGTCGACGCCGACGACACCGAGTACGCATCGGGATACGTCGTCGTCGCGGGCAACAAGATCGAGTCCATCGGCGCGGGCAAGGCTCCCGAGGGTCTTGAGAACGTCGTACGCCGTGTGGACGGCACCGGTCACCTGGTGACCCCCGGCCTGGTCAACACGCACCACCACTTCTACCAGTGGATCACCCGCGGCCTGGCCACCGACCACAACCTCTTCAACTGGCTCGTCGCGCTCTACCCGACCTGGGCGCGCATCGACGAGCAGATGGTGAAGGCGGCGGCCCAGGGCTCGCTCGGCATGATGGCCCGCGGCGGTGTCACCACCGCGATGGACCACCACTACGTCTTCCCGAAGAACTCCGGTGACCTGTCCGGTGCCATCATCGGCGCCGCGAGCGACATGGGTGTCCGCTTCACCCTCGCCCGCGGCTCCATGGACCGCAGCGAGAAGGACGGCGGGCTGCCGCCGGACTTCGCCGTCGAGACCCTCGAAGGCGCGCTCGCCGCGACCGAGGAGACCGTCAAGAAGCACCACGACGCCTCCTTCGACGCGATGACGCAGGTCGCCGTCGCGCCCTGCTCGCCGTTCTCCGTCTCCACCGAACTCATGCAGCAGGGCGCCGAGTTGGCGCGCCGCCTCGGCGTACGGCTGCACACCCACGGCAGCGAGACGGTCGAGGAGGAGAAGTTCTGCCACGAGCTCTTCGGCAAGGGCCCCACCGACTACTTCGAGTCGACCGGCTGGCTCGGTGACGACGTGTGGATGGCGCACTGCGTCCACATGAACGACTCCGACATCGCCGCGTTCGCCCGCACCGGCACGGGCGTCGCGCACTGCCCGTCCTCCAACGCGCGTCTGGCGGCAGGCATCGCCCGCGTACCGGACATGTTGAAGGCGGGTGTCCCGGTCGGCCTCGGCGTCGACGGCACCGCCTCCAACGAGTCCGGCGAACTCCACACCGAGCTGCGCAACGCGCTGCTCATCAACCGCCTCGGCGCACACCGCGAAGCGGCCCTGAACGCGCGTCAGGCGCTGCGCCTCGGCACCTTCGGCGGCGCCCAAGTCCTGGGCCGCGCAAGCCAGATCGGGTCCCTTGAGCCGGGCAAGCTCGCGGACCTGGTCCTCTGGAAGATCGACGGCATCGGGCACTCCTCGATCGCCGACCCGGTGACCGCCATCGTCTTCGGCGCGGCGGCCCCGGTCACGCTCTCCCTCGTCAACGGCCGCCCGATCGTCGAGAACGATCGTCTGCTGCACGTCGACGAGGACGCCATCGCCCGCTCCGCGCGGGACGAGGCGCAGCGACTCGCGCGGATCACCGCCGGGAGCTGACACCTGGAACTCCGGTCAGGGGGGACGGCCCTTGACCGGACTTGAGCAGCCGAGCGGGTTGCTCAAGTGCCGCCCCGGAACGTGGCCCAAAGCTTCACGTTCCCGGGGCGGTCAGTACTACCTCACCGCACTACCTGGGCGCACCACTCACAACTTCATACCGAGCAGGTCCTTGCACGACGCATCACCTCCCAGAAGCGAAAAGTGCCGGCAGAGCCGCCGTACTGGAAAACAACCGGAGGAGCCACAGTGGCCACTCAGCCCAGGTTCACCAAGCAAGGCACCACCCCAGGCACCACCCCAGGCAACACCCCAGGCACCACCCCAGACCCATCCGACGTCGACGGCGAGAGCGCCATATCGGGCGAGAACGCCATACATCCCGTCGACCAGAAGCTTCCGCCGCTCAAGATGGCGACGACCGGCCTCCAGCACGTGGCGGCCATGTACGCGGGCGTCGTCGCCCCGCCGCTCATCGTGGGCGCGGCGATAGGCCTCTCCGCGAAGGAACTCACCTTCCTGACCGGAGCGTGTCTGTTCACCGCGGGCCTCGCCACCTTCCTCCAGACGCTCGGCATCTGGAAGATCGGCGCCCGCCTGCCCTTCGTCAACGGCGTCACCTTCGCGGGCGTCGCCCCCATGATCGCGGTCGTCGAATCGACCGACAACAAGGACGACGCGCTCCCGATCATCTTCGGGGCGGTGATCGTCGCGGGAATCCTCGGCTTCATCGCGGCGCCGTTCTTCTCGAAGCTGGTCCGCTTCTTCCCGCCGGTGGTGACCGGCACGGTCATCACGCTCATCGGCATCTCGCTCATGCCGGTCGCCTTCGGCTGGGCGCAGGGGCCGGTTCCGGGAGCCGACGACTACGGCTCGATGAAGAACCTCGGCCTCGCGGGCATCACGCTCGTGATCGTGCTGCTGCTCCGCCGCTTCACCACCGGCTTCGTCAAGCAGATCGCCGTGCTCCTCGGTCTTGTCCTCGGGACGCTCATCGCGATCCCGTTCGGGGTCACCGACTTCAGCCCGGTGGGTGACGCGGACATCGTCGGCTTCCCGACGCCGTTCCACTTCGGCGCACCGCAGTTCGCGGCGGCGGCGATCGTGTCCCTGTGCGTGGTGATGGTGGTCTCCATGACGGAGTCGACCGCCGACATGCTGGCGCTCGGTGAGATCGTGGACCGTCCGGCCGACGAGAAGACCATTGCGGCGGGCCTGCGCGCGGACTGCCTCGGTTCGGCGGTCAGCCCGCTCTTCAACGGCTTCATGTGCAGCGCGTTCGCGCAGAACATCGGCCTGGTCGCGATGACGAAGATCCGCAGCCGGTACGTCGTCGCCGTGGGCGGCGGCTTCCTGGTCTTGATGGGCCTGTGCCCGATGGCGGCCTCGCTCATCGCCGTCGTACCGCGGCCGGTGCTCGGCGGCGCGGGTGTCGTCCTGTTCGGTTCGGTCGCGGCGAGCGGCATCCAGACGCTGGTCAAGGCGAACCTGGAGCGTGACAACAACGTATTGATCGTGGCCGTCTCACTGGCCGTCGGCCTTATCCCGATCGCGGCGCCGGAGTTCTACCACGCGTTCCCGGAGACCGCGAAGATCATCCTCGACTCGGGCATCTCCACGGGCTGTGTCGCGGCGGTGCTGCTGAACCTGGTCTTCAACCACATCGGCAAGCGGGGCGAGGACGACGACGTGACCAACCCGATGGAGCCTGGGGGAGAGATCGCTGAGCAGAGGGTTCACGAGGAGCGCGAGGTGCACAAGGGGTCTTCCCCGGCGGGGGCCCACTGACGTAACGTGCGTGACGCCGCCCGCATCGCGGAAGTTACTTTCCAGTCGGAGTAGTGGTCGGCTCCGCCGCGCGCCTCGTGAACTCCCGCGCGGCGGGGCCGACTTCCGGCGTCACGCACACGGAAGAAGCGCCACCATGAGTTCTCAGCCTCGCCCTGCCGAGAAGGCTGTTGTCCCGGCCGCACCGGACGCCCCGGCCGTCGAAGTCCATCCGGTGGATGAGATCCTGCCGCCGGGCCGGATGCTCGTAGCCAGCCTCCAGCACGTCGCCTCCATGTACGCGGGCGCGGTCTCGGTCCCGCTCGTCGTGGCCGTCGCCGCGAAGATGTCGCCGGGGGACACGGCCGTGCTCATGGGCGGCAGCCTCCTGATGGCGGGCATCGCCACGCTGCTCCAGACGCTGGGCATAGGCAACTTCATCGGGTCCCGCCTGCCGTTCGTCAACGGCGTCTCGTTCGCGGGTGTCGGCGTGATGCTGACGATCATCACGACGCAGGGCGGCGTGGAGGCGGGGATGCCGGTCGTCTTCGGGGCGATCATCGTCTCAAGCCTGTTCGGCTTCCTGGTCAGTTCGTATTTCTCGCGACTCGTCCGCTTCTTCCCGCCGGTGGTGACGGGTTCGGTCATCACCTTGATCGGCGTCTCGCTGATTCCCGTCGCGTACGACTGGATAGTGGACGACTCGTCGACGGGCACGCCGGAGCCGGGCAGTATCGGCCTGGCGGGCGCGACGGTCCTGGTCATGCTGCTGCTCCAGCGCTTCACGCGGGGCTTCCTCAAGCAGATCAGCATGCTCTTCGCGATGATCTTCGGTACGTTGCTGGCGATTCCGATGGGCCTCGCGGACTTCTCCAAGCTGGACGACGCGGCGCTGGTCGGCATCCCCTCGCCGCTCCACTTCGGCGCACCCGAGTTCAACATCCCGGCCATCATCTCGATGTGCGTGGTGATGCTGGTGATCCTGACGGAGTCGACGGCCGACATGATCGCTCTGGGCAAGATCGTCGACAAGGAGGTCGACGAGAAGACCATCGCGCGCGGGTTGCGCGCGGATGCGCTCGGCTCGGCTCTGAGCCCGCTCTTCAACGCCTTCCACGCGAGCGCGTTCGCGCAGAACATCGGCCTGGTCGTCATCTCCAAGGTGCGCAGCCGGTTTGTGGTGGCGCTGAGTGGAGGCATCTTGGTGCTGATCGGCCTGAGCCCGGCGGCAGCGGCACTGATCTCGGTCGTGCCCATGCCGGTCCTGGCGGCGGTCAGCCTCTTCCTGTTCGGCTCCATCGCGGTCAGCGGCATCCAGACCCTACTCCAGGCGGACCTGCACAGGGGCGACAACGCCCTGATCGTGGTGGTCACCCTGGGCGCGGGCCTGGCCCCCGCCCTCTCGGACGGCTTCTACGACGCGTTCCCGGCTTGGGCGCAGATTGTCCTGGGGTCGGGGATTTCTACGGGGTGCTTGCTGGCGGTGGCGCTGAACTTGGTGTTCAACCACTTGGGGGGTGCGGCGCGTTCGGGGGGTGCGGCGTGTTCGGGGAGTGCGGCGTGTTCGGGGAGCGCGGGGAGTGCGGCCGAGGTGGAGGCTGTGGGCACGCACTGAGGTGGGGTGGGTGGCCGGTGGGGGCGCGGGATTCCGACGTGACCCTCGGGACGGCACGTTGATGGCGCATACGTGCCAGACCGGGGTCGGGTGGGCCTGGTGGAGTCGGAGCCATGCCTACATCAACACCGGAGCCGCCGGGCGCGGCGGAGGATGGGCCTGAGTTTGCGCCCGGGTCTGCATCCGCGTCCGTGTCCGCGTCTGAGCCTGCGTGTGCGTCTGGTCCTGTGCCGCCTGGGTCTACATGGGGGCCGGTGTCGGCGGCGGGGCTTGCATCTGGGTCTGTGTCCGGGCCTCTGTCCGCGTCGAGATCCACCAGGCCGCGGTCACCCAAGGCGACGCGCTGGCCCGGCAGTTCCTCGCCTGTGCCTGGGGCTGTCCCTGCGCCTGCGTCGGCCCCTGCGCCCGGGTCCGCTCCTGCGCCTGGGGCTGTCCCTGTGCCTGCGTCGGCCCCTGTACCCGGGTCCGCTCCTGCACCCGCGTCCGTCCCCGCACCCGTATCCGCCTCAACAGACGTATCTGCGCTCGCGGTTGTGTCTGGCTCGGCGGCCGCAACCCCAGCCGCCGTCTCTGCCACAGCGCCCCCGGCCGCCCGGGCTTCCGGGCGTTCGTGGCGAGGGGGGTGGGGTGCTGTGCTGGCCGTGGCGGCGGGGATTTTTGTCATCGTCACCACCGAGATCCTGCCGATCGGGCTGCTCAGCCCCATCGGCGTGACCTTCGGGATCTCGGACGGTACGGCGGGGCTGATGATGACCCTGCCCGGCATCCTCGCCGCCGTCGCCGCCCCGGTCGTGACGGTCACGACCCGACGCGTCGACCGGCGTCGCATGCTGTGCGCCCTGGTGTTGGTGCTCGCCCTGGCGGACTTCCTCGCCGCACTAGCCCCCGGCTACTGGCTGATGATGGTCTCCCGCGTACTCCTCGGACTCGTCATCGGCGCCTTCTGGTCCATCGGCGCGAGCCTCGCGTCGCGGCTCGTCCCCGAGGCGCAGGCCGGCCGGGCGACCGCCGTGATCTTCGCTGCCGTACCGCTCGGCTCCGTGCTCGGGGTGCCGGCGGGGACGTTGCTCGGCCAACTGGTCGGGTGGCGTGCCGTGTTCGCGGTGATGGGTGGACTGACGTTGGCTGTTCTCGCTGCACTCGTGCTGTCCTTGCCGCCTCTGCCGCCGCAGAACGTCACCCGGCTGGGTGTGCTGCGCGAGTTGCTGCGCTCGCGGCGCGTACGGGTCGCCGTCGCGGTGACCTTTCTCGTCGTGACCGCGCACTTCGGTACGTATACGTACGTCACCCCGTTCCTGGAGGACGTGACCGGCGCGAGCCCACGAGCTATCACCCTCTTCCTGCTCGCTTACGGCGCCGCCGGCATCCTCGGCAACTTCCTCGCGGGAGCGTGGGTGAGTCGCGCCCCGCGCGGCACGTATGGCGTTGCTGCGGGGTTGATCGCGGGGGTGCTGTTGCTGCTGCCGGTCGTGGGAGCGGCTGGTGCGCCTGGTGCGTCTGGCGCGTCTGGTGCGTCTGGCGCAACTGGGTACGGCGGTGCGCTCGTGCTGCTTGTGATGTGGGGCGTGGCGTACGGCGCTGTGCCGGTCTGCTCGCAGACGTGGTTCGTGAACGCGGCGCCGCGGGCGCCTGAGGCCGCGTCGGTGCTGTTCACGTCGTCGTTCCAGGCGACGTTCGCGTTCGGTGCGTTGGGGGGAGGGGTGGTCGTGGACGCGGCATCGGTGGGAGTGGTGATGGTCCTTGGCGGGGGCGTTGCGTTGCTGGCGGCCTTGATGGTTGCCGGGGCCGCCCGGTTGGTCTGAGGGTGGCGATTACGGGCCGGGAGTAAAGGGCGCTCCGCTGCGCTACGCGTCGGCTGCGCCGATTCCGCTCCGCTCCACCCTTGACTCCCACCCCTCCACCGCACATGAACCCTGGGCCGGGCGGCCGAGGGGTGAGGCTCCTCGGGACTGGGGGATGGGTGGTGGGGTTTGGGGGCCGGGTGCGGATTGGTTCTTCCGGGTGGGCCGGGAGGGGTGGGGTGCAGGAAAATCCCGTGGGGGTGCCTTGTTGGTGGTGTGGGGGTGGGAAATTTTTGTGGGGGTGTCAGGGGCGGGTTGCGTACGTCAGGAAGCGCCGCCCGGGGTTCGAGTGGAGGGCGAGTTGGGGGCCCTCGGGGTTCTTGGAGTCGCGGATGTGGATGGTGGTGGCGGGGGAGGTGGCCACTTCGACGCAGTCGCCTGATCCACCGCTGCTGTACGTGCACTTGCGCCAGGCGAGAGCCACTTCGACGCAGTCGTCGCCCGAACCGCCGCTGTAGCTCCTCTTGAACCAGATCAGTTCAGACATCACGGGTAACCCCCGACGCTCGCGTTCAGATCCCCGCCGAATCGCCCATGATCACGGTCCGTTACTGTCGCTGTCTACCCTTTGCGCTCGTACGCATACGCAGCGTACGAGTCTGGTTGCTGGTGGGGTGGGGATGCGTACAGCCACGGTGGCCCCATGTCACTGAGAGCCCAAAGCCCCACCCCCGTAGCCACATTCAGGCAACGCCGCAGCTCAACCCCTCGCGGCGCTCGTCTCGCCCGGCGGTTGGCGAGGTACCACCTCGACGAGTGGGGCGTGCCGTACGGCAGTGAGGTGTCGGAGGCCGTCGTGCAGATCGTGGCCGAGCTTGCGGCCAACGCGGTTACGCACGGTCGTGTGCCGGGGCGGGACTTCGAGCTGAGGATGGTGAGGAGTGGGGGTGTCCTTCGCGTTGAAGTTGATGACACCCGGGGGGAGGGCGGGTCCGCGCTTGCGCGGCAAGTAGCGCCGGCCGACGCGGAGTCGGGGCGGGGGCTTCTTCTTGGGGCTGCGCTTGCGGACGCGTGGGGTGTTGTCGAGCGGGGGGTTGGTAAGACCGTGTGGGCGGAGGTTACGTTGCCGTCGCCGGGGCCCTGTCCGTTGCCAGTTTGATGGCCAGGGCGCCTAGGACCGTGCCCATTACGTAGCGCTGGGCTCGGAGCCAGGTCGGGCGGTGGGAGAGGAAGATTGCGATGGTGCCCGCCGCCATGACTATGGCCAGGTTCACGATCAGGCTGATGGAGATCTGGAGGCCGCCCAGTGCGAAGCCCTGGAGGAGGGTGTGGCCCGCGGTCGGGTCGATGAACTGGGGGATGAGCGAGACGTACATGATGGCGACCTTCGGGTTCAGGAGGTTCGTCAGCACTCCCATGGTGAACAGGCGCCTGGGGGAGTCGGGGGCCAACTCCTGGTGGGAGAAGACCGATATGCCGCCCGGCTTGAGTGCCTTCCAGGCGAGCCATGCCAGGTAGGCCGCTCCGGCGAGTTTGACCGCCAGGTACAGCTGGGGGACGGCCAGGAAGACAAGGGACAGGCCCAGGTTGGCCGCCGTCAGGTAGACGAGGAAACCCACGGCCACCCCGGCCAGGGAGATCGCTCCGGCGCGCCTGCCCTGGGTGATGCTCCGCGAGACGAGGTACATCATGTTGGGGCCGGGGGTGAGCACCATGCCGAGGGACACCACTGCGACGCCGAGCACCGCGTTCATTCCGATCATTCTGCAAGCATCGGGCGGCTGCACGGTCCGGCACCAGCGATGAATTCTTCATGTAACCCGTAAGCGTTGCTTCATTGGAGCTCTTCTCATCGGCGCGGGGCCTGTGGTGGGGCCCCGCGCCGATGTGTGGGGGGTGCGGGATCAGTTGATGCGGTACGGGTCTCCGTACACCTTCCACTCCAGTGGCGTGTTCAGGTTCAGGTTGCCGTTGGTGAGGAACACCCGTTGTGCCGTGTCGACTCGGCTCGTGTCCTCGTGGGCCTCCTCCTGCTTCATCGCCCAGACGCGTGCGTCGAGGAACGCGTGGAGGTAGGCCGTCTCGTCGCCGCCCTGGGCCGGCGGCTTGGCCGAACGCAGTGCGCGCTTGCGGATGTTGCGGAAGCTGGTGTTGTCGCCGCCGTCGCCGTGCATGACGATCGCGTCGTAGTACGCGAACTGGCCGAGGACGCCGATGCCGTCCGCCTTGCCCTGTCCGACCGCCGGGTTGAAGTAGACGCGGTCGCGCTCGTCGTTCTGTGCCCGCTGGAACTCGGGGTCGGCCGCGGCCCTTTCCCAGTCGCCCTTGTACGTGGGGTCGAGGCCCTCGTGGGAGTCGGTGCCGTCCACCTCGCGCAGGGCGGGGAGGTACTTGGCGAGGATGTTGCCCGGCTTTCGGCGGGTGTAGAGCTCGACCAGGTCGAGCATGTCGCCGGTGCCCGAGCAGAAGCCGATGATCCCGGCGGTGTAGCCGCGGCCGTCGCCGATGTCCTCGCAGTAGCGGTAGTGCTCCTTCCAGTTGAGGCTCGAGTTCTCCGCGCTGCACACGATCTTCATGGCGATCTCCTTCTTCGCCGGGTCGTCGAGTCCGCTGGCTTTTGCGGTGGGAGTCGCGCCCGCCGTTCGGGTGGCTATGACGGGGCCTGCGATGAGTGAGGCGCCGAGGATCGTGAGCAGGGTGCGGCGTGAGGTGTGGGGCGCCGGGGCGCGGTGGGGGGTGGGCACGGGACCTCCAAGGTGGGGGAGTTCGTCGATCCGACGGTTCTTGGCTCTTCCGCGTACTGTTAGGAAGGTTTACTACCAGAGATCGGAGGTGACGTATACCCGTCAAGGAGGGGGGAGTTGGGGATCTTGGGGAGGGTGGGGTGCTCGGCTAGTTGGTTTGGGTGAGGCGGGCCTGTACTTGAACTGCGACTTTGTACGTGTTCCCTGTGGGGCGGGTCGCGAGGCGGCCTGGGTTGCGGATCCAGCCGTCCTCGATGGCGAACCAGTCGATGGTTTTGGGCGGGCGGTTCTCGGTGAGTGCCGTGCGCAGTTCCTTGAAGTAGGTCTCCCAGCGAAGGTGGTAGAGGCCGCCTACCAGTCCGGCCCACTCCCGGTTGGCGTAGTCGCGCAGGCCCGCGTCCGCCCCGGATCGCGTGCCCCAGACGGTGAGGAGCGACAGCTGGTCGTAGGCGAGGTGCTCCTTTTCTGTCGCGTCCGCGCCCCATGAGCGGGCGTCCGCCACCCAGCGGCCCAGGAGGTGGCGGGAATCCGTGGATGTGAGTTTGTCGAGGAGGGTCATCAGGTCCAGCCAGGTGCGGGTCAACTGGTCGAAGAGGGGCTCGTTGCGTTTGTCGTACGCCTGCTTGATCTGGGGGAGCAGTACCCGGCTGCGGTTGGAGAGCGCCTGGCGTGCCACGTCCAAGAGGTCCTGGCGGTAGGCGGAGGAGTTGCGCAAGGTGCGGCGTACGGCGAGGAGTTGGGTCAGTGCGGGTTCGAAGTCGGATGGGGTGTAGCGCATGGTCTTTGGTGACCAGGCCGCCGCTGACTTCGCGTCCAGGGCGGGGCGTGCGCCGAAGAGGCCGTCCGCGCCCTCGGCCCACTGGTCGGCGCGGGTCGTGCCGTACGCGGTGCGGCGCAGGGTGTCCCAGGCTGCAGCCGCGTGGGGGTCGGCGGCGCCGTAGCGGGAAACCGACCAGTCGGCGAACCAGGTGGGGAGGTCCAAGGAGCCTGTGCGCCACGGTAGTTCGGAGAAGAGCTCGAAGGCTGCCGGGTTGTTGTCCGCCGCCTCCGGCATCAGGGAGATGCCGCGCAGGGCGCTGTTCTTCTTGGTGCGCCACTTCTCGTAGAGCGCCGCCCAGTCGGGGGTGTTGGCGCCGAGTGTGGTGTGGCCGCCGAAGTTCCAGATCGAGCCGAAGGTGTAGGGGGTGTCGTTCCAGTCGGACTCGCGGTCGGTGATCTTCGAGAAGCGGTCGGAGAGGCCGTCGACCACCAGCATGCGTGACTTGTCGACGGCGTCGACGATGGCCTTGGGCGGGTTGCTCTGCCAGCCGAGAATCACCCAGGTGGCGCCCGGGTGCGCGGACTGGAGGGCCTTCTCGACTGCCTTCGCGGCGTCCGGGACCGGGACGTCGCCCGGCTTTCCGCCCTCGTGCAGGAGGTCCATCTTGTACATCGTCGATGAGCCGAAGAGGTCGTCCTGTGCGCGGTAGAAGGCGGCGGCGACCCGGGTGAAGTGCTCGGTGCGCGGGTCGAGCCAGTCAGGTCGCGTGAAGCCGACCCAGTCGCCCTGGGGCACGGTGCGCGCGCCGGGATTCTTCGCGGTGAAGCCGGGCGGGACCGTCCCGAAGTAGCCGGGGAACACCGGGGTCATGCCGAGTTCGCGCAGGCGGTCGGCGATGCGTCGGCCCAAGGTGGCCCGTCGGGTGAGGAGTTGGGAAGAGACGGGGTGCGGGAACGACGACATGTTCTGGAGCAGCCACCATGGCTGGTGGGCCGGGGCCGGGATCCACTCGCGCAGCTCCTTGTCGGAGTAGCCGAACTCCTGGAACACGCGGTGGTAGAGCGCGTCGGCGCCGACGTACACGAGAACCTCGTTGTAGCCGTGCAGTGCGAGCACGTCGATCTCGCGCTCCCAGTACGACCAGTCGTGGTACGCCCCCGTGTAGCCGTCGTTCGTGTCGTTCAGGACGAAGCGGTGGGGGGTGTTGGCGCTGCCCGTCATGGGTTTGTCGAGGCCGGGAAGGCGGTCGGGCAGGCTCAGTTGAGAGCCCGCCCAGGTGATGTTCGCGTGGGTCTTGTGCTTCAGGTAGTGGTGGAGCGCTTTGAGTTGGACTGCGGGATTGCTGCCTGTGACCGTGATGCGGCCATCTCTTCCTGCTACGCGGAAGGTGTCGGCTGGGCCCTCGGTCACGAACGTCAGTTGTTTGTGGTGGCCGGGCAGCAGGCGCCGGGCTGCCTTGAGTGCGGGGGGCGCGGAAGGCGGGGCGCCGTCTGCGGTGGAGCCGGAGCAGGCGACGGCGGCGCCGGTCGTTCCGGCGAGGGCGGTGAGGAAGGTGCGGCGGGCCAGGGGCATGACGTAGGGATACCCTCCCGGATCGGCGGTGCTCGGCATCGGCGGGGCGTGTCGACGGCGCACCACGATGAACCGGGCCCGCATCATGGTCAAGGACGCGCAGGAGCCTTGCGTGAGCCGCCCTAACGGTCTCCGTTTCGAAAGTCGAAGCGCGGTGTTACCGTCGGCGGATGTCCGCACCGCTGCCCGGCCGGCCCACCCCCGCCTCCACCACCGGCCGCCCCCTGATGGCCGCGCTCGACCTGTTCGGGCGGCGCTGGAGCCTGCGGATCGTGTGGGAGCTGCGGGCCGGGCCGATGGGGTTCCGTGCGCTGCGGCAGCAGTGCGACGCCATGTCGTCGAGCGTGCTGCGGCAGCGTCTGACCGAGCTGCTCGAAGCCCGGCTCGTGCATCAACTGCCCGACTCTTCCTATGCGTTGACCGCCCTGGGGCGCGAGGCCCATCAAGCCTTGCTGCCCCTGGACGGATGGGCGCGGCGCTGGGCGGAAGAGGTCAGCGTGAACTCGGCAGCGGATCAGCCGTGAGGGCTTCGCGCATGAGCGACACGGCGGTCCGCAGCGTGCTGAGCGGGCGGATCAGCAAGGTGGCCTCCGTGAGGCGTCCCTGGTCGTCGACCTCCTGCACGAACGCGCCGTAGACGGTCTCGTCCCGGACGCTGCCGTGGAACGTCGTCACGCTGTGCCGTCCGCCGTCCTCGGTGAACTCCTGGACGGGCTCGATCCCGGTCAGGCACTGGCCGAGCTTCGGGAACAGGTGCGCCACGTCGTCCCTGCCGCTGTAATCGGCGACCGGGCTGTGGAACACGACGTCCGGCGCGAGCGGGAGGTCAGCCTTGCCTGGGGCGGCGGGTGCGAGCAGGTCACGTACGTCGAGGCTCATCGGTGTAGGTCCCTCCTGGGCGTGTGATTCGATTTTCGAATCGTACGGGCATGAGGGGCGTCGCGGGAAGTCCATGAGGCCGTCCCCGGAAGTCCAGGTGCGGGCAACTCCGGCGCTGGGTTTGGGACTTCGTCCCACGGCCGTGGGCGTTCCGCCCCGCGTGGTCCGGCTTCAGGTCCCGGCGTCGGCGGTGGTCCATGCCCATAGATGGCCTTGCTCCCGCTGTCTTACGTTCGCAATCGGCGCCGCTCGAAGCTGACATCGCGAGGCGCCCATTCCCTTCGGAGAAAGGCAGCAGATGAAGCGTGTGCACAGGACCGCGGTCAAGGCCGAGATAGTCCGCGAACCCGGGGCGAAGGAAACCACCCACCGGAAACTCATCGATACGCCGGACGGCGCCGACCGCTTCGTCCTCACCGAATTCGAGGTCGCGCCGAACGGCTCCACACCGCCCCATTTCCACGAGTGGGAGCACGAGATCTATGTGCTCGAAGGCTCGATGGGGCTCGTCATGCCCGAACTCGGAAAGACCGAGGAAGTCGGACCGGGCGACGCCATATTCATCCCCCGGGGCGAGCCCCACGGCTTCGTCACGGGACCGGACCAGACCTGCCGGTTCCTGGTCGTCGCCCCCTGCGAGCGGCCCCCGGTACGGAACGTGTTCCTCTCCGAGGACCCGTACGAGTACACGCAGAACCCCGAGTACGTGAGCCTCGTGGAGGGCGGCAGGTGAGCGCCCCGACGGCTGCCGCCCACCGTGGCGCCCTCGCTCCGTACGAGGAAGCGCCGGACCCCGGTCCGCTCCTCGCCCTGAACTTCGGCTTCGCCCGCGCCAGAGTCCTCGGCACCGCCCTGGACCTGGGGGTGTTCACCGGCCTCGCCCGGGGCCCGCGCGCCACGCGGGGGCTGGCCGCCGAGCTGGGCTGCGACGCCGCCGCGCTGCGGGGGCTGCTCGCCGCCCTGGAGGAGCTGGGCCTGGTCGCCGGCGGCGGGGCGGAGAGCTGGACGCTCACCGGCCTGTCCCGTGCCTATCTCGTCGAGGGCGGGCGCGGCTATCTCGGCGGCCACTTCGCCGACGTGCTCGCGGAGTGGGACCGGTGGGGCGGCCTCACCGAGCTGGTGCGCAGAGGCGGGCACGGTGGCGGGGAGCTGGGTAGGCCCGGGAAACGGGGGCTGTTTCCGGGGATGTTCGCCGGGATCTTCCCGGTGGGGGTGCGCACGGCGTTCCGTGCCGTGCGGGAGCTCGGCCTGCGGGACGCGGGCCACGTCCTGGACCTCGCGTCGGGCGCCGGCGAGTGGGGCATCGCGCTGGCCGCCGCCGCCCCGGAGGCACGGGTGGTGGCCCACGACGTACCGGAGCTGCTCGGCGCCGCGCGTGAGCGGGCCACGGAGTTCGGTGTGGGGGAGCGGTTCCGTTTCGTCCCCGCCGACTTCGGTGGGGAACAGGCGCGCCGTATCCCCAAGGCGCCCTTTCCCGCCGGTTGTTTCGACACCGTTGTGCTCGCCCATCTGAGCCGCTTCGCGGGCCCTGACGCCACCGAGCGCCTCGTCCAGGAGTGCGCACGGCTGCTGCGGCCCGGCGGCACCCTCCTGATCGTCGACGTCATGCGCCAGGAGCCGGGGCGGCCCGCCCTGCACCGCCCGATGATCGCGCTCAGCCTCCTGGTGAACACCGGGGCGGGCGGGGTCCAGGAGGAATCCGCGTACCGCGCGGTCATGGAGAAGTACGGCGTGACGGCAAAGGAGTCCGTCACGCCCGGCCTCATCACCGTTCTGACAGGAGAAAGGCGTCAGTGATTCACGTGCAGGAAGCATTGCGAGAAGTGGTGGTCACCGGCCTGGGTGTGGTCAGCCCGGCCGGGATAGGGACGGAAGCGTTATGGGCGACCATCTCGGCGGGGAAGAGCGTCACGAAGCCGTTGTCCGGCATCACGAGTTCGGCGCTCTTCGGGGACTTTGATTTTGTCTCGGGCTCGATCGCCGAGGTCCCCGGATTCGAGGAGCAGATACCGGGGCTCCCGAATGAGGTGCAACGCCTCGACCGGTACACGCAGTTCGCCGTCGCGGCCGCCTACCAGGCCGTACGGGACGCCGGGCTCACCCAGGGGACGTACGACCCCGAGCGCGCCGGCCTTTCGCTGTCCACGGCCGTCTGCGGCACCCCGAAGATGGAGGAGGAGTTCCTGAGGGTCACCGACGAGGGCCGTAAGCCCGTCGACCCGGCCAAGGCGGGCCGCGACCTCTACCTGGCATCCATGTCGAACACCCCCGGCACGGTCCTCTCGGCGCTGCTCGGCATGCGCGGCCCGTGCGTGACCCTGTCCACGGGGTGCATCGGCGGCGTCGACGCGATCGGCCACGCCTATGAGGCGATCCGCCACGGGGAGGCGGACGTGATGATCGCGGGGGCCACGGAGGCGCCCATCACCCCGGTGACGGTGGCGTCCTTCGAGATCATCAACTGCCTCTCGCGCGCCCACGGCGACCGCCCCGAAGCCGCGTCACGCCCGTACGACGCGGGGCGCGACGGCTTCGTCCTCGGCGAGGGCTGCGGCATCGTCGTACTGGAGTCGCGCGAGCACGCCGACCGGCGCGGCGCCGCGCCCTACCTGACGGTCGACGGCTTCTCGCACACCTCGAACGCCGCGCACATGACGGATCTGCTCTCCGACGGCGAGGACCTCACCCGCGCCATGACACAGGCCGTCGCGGAGGCCGGCCTGCGTCCCGAGGACATCGACCACGTCAGCTCGCACGGCAGCTCCACCCCGCAGAACGACACCTGCGAGACCAGCGCCCTCAAGCTCGCCCTCGGCGAGCGCGCCCGGCAGATCCCGGTGAACTCGGCCAAGTCGATGGTCGGCCACGCCCTGGCCGCCGCGAGCGCCATGGAGATCGTGCTCTGCGCCCTCGCGGGCAAGCACTCCTTCGTCCACCCGACCGCCAACTACGAGACCCCCGACCCCACTTGTGACCTCGACTACGTCCCGGGCGAGGGCCGCCCGTGGCACGGCGAGGCGATCCTCAAGGGCGCCAGCGGATTCGCGGGGCTGCACGCCGCGCTCGTCACGCGGGCCGTGCGGGAAGGGGCGCACCGATGAGCGTCGTCATCACCGGCATCGGCGCGGTCACGCCCGCAGGCACCGGCATCGACCCGCTCTGGGACAGCGCATGCGAAGGCATCCCGCGGGTCGCCGCCATCGACCGCTTCGACGCCTCGGAGTACGCCACGTCGGCGGCGGGCCAGTCCGACTTCGACGCGGGCGCCGAACTGCCGTCCCGCTTCGTCAAGCGCACCGACCGCTTCACGCACCTGTCCGTGCACGCCGTGCGCCAGGCCCTCGCGGACGCCCGGATCACCGTGGGCGGAGAGGCGTCGGCCGAGCGCACCGGGGTCATGGTCGGAAACATCCTGGGCGGCTGGGAGTTCGCCGAGCGCGAGCTGCGCCACCTGTGGACCGACGGGCCACGCGCGGTCAGCCCCTACCAGGCCACCGCCTGGTTCCCGGCGGCGCCACAGGGCAACATCTGCATCGACCAGGGGATCAAGGGCCCGGCGCGCACGTTCGTCGCCGACCGGGCCAGCGGTGCGTACGCGCTGATCGGCGGGGCCGAGGCGCTCCTGCGTGACCGCGCGGACGTCGTGATCGCGGGCGGCGTGGAGGCACCCCTCTCGCCCTACGGCTGGCTCTGCATGGAGACCAGCGGCCTCGGCGCCAAGTCCCGCGGCTCGCTCGCCCCGCACGAGCTGTACCGGCCGTTCGACGCGGGCCACGGCGGCAGCGTCTTCGGCGAGGGCGCGGTGTTCCTGGTCATGGAGCGCCGCGAACACGCCGAGCGGCGCGGGGCACGCATCCTGGGCGAGCTGGCCGGCTGGGGAGTCAGCACCGACGGCTACATGCCGTACTACACCGTCGAGCCGACCGGGCAGGTGCTCGGCCGCGCCATGCGGACCGCGACGGAGCGCGCCGGGATCTCCGGCGGTGACATCGCGGCGGTCTTCGCACACGGCTCGGGCATCCCCTTCGAGGACGTGACGGAGGGCTACGCGCTGCACGAGGCGTTCGGCCCCTCCGTGGCGCGCCAACTCCCGGTGACCGCGCCCAAGTCGGGCTTCGGGCACCTCCTGGGTGCCGCGGCGCCCGCCGACGCGGCCCTCGCCCTGCGGGCGATGCGCGACGGGGTGCTGCCGCCGACGGTGAACCTGGACCATCCGGCTCCCGGGATCGACCTCGACCTGGTCGCCGGGCAGGCACGTCCGGTCGGCGACTGCGAGCACACGCTGGTCGTCTCGCGCGGTCTCGGAGGTGTCAACGCATGTCTGTTGCTGAGGCGTTGAACGCGCGGGGCGCTGTGCCCCGGGCGGCCGGAATCCGGGCGGTGGGCATCGACGTCGTCGACGTCGAGCGCCTGCGCGCCATGACCGAACGGCGTGGACAGCGGCTCGCGGAGCGCTTCCTCACCGTCAACGAACTGGCCTTGTGCGACGGCGCGTCGCCCCGCCACCGGGCCTCCCGCATGGCGGGCCGCATCGCCGCCAAGGAAGCCGTGCGCAAGGCGCTCGGCGGCCACGGCGAAGGCCTCGGCTGGCGGGACGTCGAGATCGGCCGCGAGGCGTCGGGCGCACCGGTGCCCCGGCTGACGGGCCGGGCCGCCGAGGCCTTCCGGCGCGCCGGCTACAGCGGGCTGCACGTGAGCATCTCGCACGAGGCGGGCGTGGCCGTGGCGATCGCCGTCGCGGTGGCGGACTGACGGCAGTCGACCACAAGACCCATCACCTTGAGGAGCAAGTGAGTCACATGGACATCCGCGAGAACGTCGTCACCGTCATGCGCGGTGCCGGATTCGAGGGCGAGGAGCTGACCGACGACCGGCGCCTCGCCGAGGACCTCGACATCGACTCGACCGAGCTGGTCGAGATCGTCGTCGCCCTTGAGCAGCACTTCGGCGTCAGCATCGACGCCGACGCCGAGGGCGGCTTCCGCACCGTCGGGGACCTCGTCGACCGCGTGGGGCGCCTGCTGCCGGCAGGCGCCGCCACGGTGGGGAGCTGACACGATGCCCAGGATCGAGAACAGCGTCGTGATCGAGGCCGACGCCCCGCGCGTCTTCGACATCACGAACGACATCGGCCGCTGGCCCGACCTCTTCGACGAGTACCGGCACGCCAAGGTGGTCTCCCAGGAGCGGGAAGGCCGCTGGACGGAAATCCTCTTCGAGCTGACCAACCCCGAGGGCGCTACGTGGAGTTCGTGGCGCCTTCTGGACCACCGCGAGCTGACGGCGGTCGCCGAGCGGCGCGATCCGCTCTTCCCGTTCCGCTACATGCACCTCAAGTGGAGCTACCGGCAGGTGCCCGAGGGCACCCTGATGACCTGGGTCCAGGACTTCGAGGTCGACGACGCCTTTGATGTCCCGCTGCCGACCGTCGTGGAGCGCATGCAGCTGCACACCCGGCAGAACCAGGCGGGCATCAAGCGGAAGATCGAGTCCGGGGCCTGAGTCCCCCGTGCCCATCGCCGTCACGGGGGTCATCGCGATGGACCACCTCATGACCTTTCCCGGCCGGTTCCCGGAGCGGCCGGGGGCTCCCCGGGCCCGGGAACAGCCGGGGGCGCGCCGGCCACACGTCGCGTCGCTGGCCTTCCTCGCCGAGCGGCTTCGGATACGCCGGGGCGGCGCCGCCGCCGACCTCGCCTACGGTCTCGGCCTCCTGGGGCTCGACCCGGTCCTGGTCGGCGCAGTCGGCTCCGACTTCGCCGACTACCAGGTGTGGCTCAAGCAGCACGGCGTCGACACCGAGTCCGTCCTCGTCGTACCGGGCGAGCACACCGCCCGGTACGTGTGCGCGACCGACACGGAGGGGGAGCGCATCAGCACCTTCCGGCCGGGGGCCATGCGGAACTCGGCCACCCTCTCGCTGCGTCAGGTCGCGGAACGCACGGGCGGCATCGGTCTGGTGGTCGTCGAGCCGGGCGATCCGGCGGCGATGCTCCGGCACACCGCGGAATGCCGTGCGATGGGGCTGCCGTTCGTGGCCCACCCCGCTTGGCAGATCGGCGGGATGGGGCGTACGGATCTGAAGTACTGCGTCTCGGGCGCGAGTTGCCTCGTCACCGACGAGGGCGAGGCGGCGCGGCTGAGGGAGCGCACCGGCTTGAGCGGTCCGCGGATTCTCGAACGGGTCGGGGTGTGGGTGACCACGCTCGGCGCCGCCGGGGTGCGGATCGAACGGGCCGGCCGTGAACCGTCCCTCGTCCCCGCCATCGGCTCGGTCACCGTGGCCGAGCCGAGCGGGGCGGGGGCCGCGCTCCGGGCGGGCCTCGTCGCCGGGATCGCCCGGGGTGCACCGGTCGGGCGGGCCGCCCAACTGGGGTGCGCGCTGGCCTCGTTCGCGCTGGAGACCTCCGGCACGCAGGAGTACGCGCCGGACGTACGGCGCCTCCTCAACCGGGTCAGGGAGGCGTACGGGCAGAGGGCGGCGGTCGCGATCCGCCGCCTGCTCACCTACGCCCCGTAAGGCGTCATCGACCGAAGAATCCAGCCAGAGAGAGGGGCCGACCATGTACGTGGACCTGAGTATCCCCATCGACCGCCGAGCGCCCGGCGTGGAGTTCGAGCAGTGGCTCCACCAGGACGGCATCCGCCACCTGTCGCGCAGGATCAGGGCGCTGCCGGGGGACAGCCGCGCGGACCGGCGGCGCAACTACTGGCGCTGGCTGACCGGCGCCCGCAGGCTGCGCGCACGCGATGTGCCCGGCGGCTGCTTCCTCTCCAACGAGTTCTACCGGATGTCCGTGCACCAGGGCACACACGTGGACGCGCCCTTCCACTACGGCCCCGAGTGCGCGGGCCGGCCCGCGAAGAAGGTGCTCGACCTGCCCCTGGAGTGGTTCCGCGGGCCGGGTGTCGTCCTCGACGTACGGGAGTGCGGGCGCGGGGGGCGGGTTACGGCCCGCGACGTCAAGAAGGCGTTGCACGCGGCCGGTTCGGAGGTGGGGCCCGGGACGGTGGTGCTCTTCCGCACCGACGCGGACCTGCGTCTGGGCACGCCCGCGTACTTCACGGAGTCCACCGCCATCACGCCCGAGGCGGTCGACGAGCTCCTTGATCTCGGGGTGAAGGTGCTCGGCACGGACTGCTGGAGTTTCGACGGGCCCGCCCGCGCGATGGTGGAGAACTTCTACGGGACCGGGGACCCCGCGGCTCTCTGGCCCACGCATATCCATGGCAGGAAACGCGAGTTCATCCAGATCGAAGGGCTGGCCCGCTTGCGGGACCTCCCGCAGAACGGCCGCCCCTTCACCTTCATGGCGTTCCCCATCGCCCTTGCCGACGCGGGCGCGGCATGGTGCAGGGCCGTCGCCGATTTACCGGAACCGCATTGAACGGGTCAATTGCCCGGAAAATGGGGACGAGTTCCCGAGCGGTGTCAGGGAGATGGCCGTCCGGTGCGTCACGGGTCCGTCGCGAGTCCTCCGGGGCTTCCCAGGGAGCGTTTCGCGTACAGGACGGTCTGGACGCGGTTCGGGGTGCCCAATTTGGCGTAGATACGGCTCAGATAGTTGCGCACGGTCTTCGGGCGAATGCCGAGAACGGTGGCGATGCAGTCGGTCTCGTGGTCGTCGGCGACCATGGACAGGATCTGCCGCTCGCGCTCCGTCAGCGTCGACAGGGCCGCGTCGTCGCCGCGGTGGCGGCCCGCCATGAGCTGCAGGATCGGGCCCGCGGTGGCCGCGGTGAACGCGGCGCCGTCGCGGTGCACGGCGAGAAGCGTCCCGCGCAGTTCGGCCGCGTCGATGCTGCGGGAGAGATAGGCGTTGGCCCCGGCCACGAAGGCCTCGCGCATATAGACCGGCTGCTGGTTGGAGGAGAGGATGACGATGCGCACGTGACCGGACTCGCGGCGAATGGCCCGGATCGCGTTCATCCCGCCCGTACCGGGCACGGCGAGTCCCATCACGACGATCTGCGGGCGCTGCCTGCGTAACTGCTCCAGTGCGGTGGCCGCGTCATGGGCCATGGACACCACAGAGAATTCCGTAAAGCCGTCGAGAAGCTTTCGGAAGCCTTCGAGCACGAGTTGTTCGCTGTCGACGAGCAGGATCTTTATCGATGACATGATGGCCCCCGTTTGGCTGATTTCCATCGTCGACGAATTATCCGCCTGAACCGATGCTACACCACTCGCACAAAGGTTCTTTCGGTGAATAGTCAATAGAGAAGGCAGGCCTGCGCGGGTTATATCGGAGTCACAGATTCCTTTCACGGGCTGATCGGAATTCGCTTGAAATCAATAGGGAGGTGGGGCTGGCGAGGTGGCGTGGGATCGCTCGGCGTAGTCATCGGAGCGATGGCGCATGATCGCGCCAACATCTGTCACATCAGGGTCAGTTGGGCGCATTGACATCCGATGTATTCGACCCTACGTTCCCGAGCGACCCGTCAACCTCAGGGAGCCGCCCCCATGCGCACACAGCTCAGCCGCACCCGGCGCAGAGTCGCCGGGACCGCCCTGCTCCTCGCCTCGGCCCTCGCCGCGACCGCCGTACCCTCCGCGGTCGCCGCCCCGACGGAACCCCCCGCCGCGACCTCCCCCACGGCCGAACGGCCGGCGTCCACCGGCCCCGGAACCGACCACGCCACCGACGACCCCTTCACCGCCGACCGCACCAACTGGTGGCGGCAGGACCGCTTCGGGATGTTCATCCACTTCGGCGCGTACTCCAACCTGGAGGGCGAGTACAAGAAGGCCGACGGCTCCGTGTGCCGTGACGCCGAGTGGATCCAGCGCCAGTGCGACATCCCGAAGGCCGAGTACGAGAAGCAGGCCGCGGCCTTCGACCCCGCCGACTTCGACGCCAAGGCCGTGGTCAAGGCGGCCAAGGACGCCGGAATGCGCTACATCGTCATCACCTCGAAGCACCACGACGGATACGCGATGTGGCCCACGAAGGTCAACGACTGGAGCCTGCGCGACCACTCGTCCTTCGACAAGAACCGCGACATCCTAGCCGAGTTGAAGAAGGCATCCGACGACGCGGGCATCAAGTTCGGCTTCTACTACTCGATCTGGGACTGGCACGACCCGGACTTCCCCGACCCGGCCACCTTCCCGAAGTACGAGAAGCGGATGCGCGCCCAGCTCAAGGAGCTGGTCGACACCTATGACCCCGCCCTGCTCTGGTTCGACGGCGAGTGGGACACGGACAAGCCCCACAACCCCTGGACGGCGAAGGACGGCGAGAAGCTGGAGGCCTACCTCCGTGACCTCGACCCGGACCTGATCATCAACAACCGCGTCGGCAAGCGCCGCGTCGTCGACGGCGACTACGGCACCCCCGAGCAGGAGATCCCCGGCGCCCCGGTCGACGGCCAGCTCTGGGAATCCTGTATGACCCTCAACGGCCACTGGGGCTTCGCGCGCTACGACACCGACTGGAAGTCGTCGGCGACGCTGGTCAGGAACCTCCTCTCCACGACGTCCCGCAGCGGCAACTACCTCCTGAACGTCGGCCCCGACGCCCGCGGCCGCGTGCCGCAGCCCTCCGTCGACCGCCTGAAGCAGATGGGCGACTGGCTGCGTACGGCAGGCCAGGGCAACGCGGTGTTCGGCGCACGCTTCGGCGGGCTCGTCGAGGAGCCGTCCTGGGGCTCGGTCAGCCGCAAGGGCGACAAGCTGTACGCGGCGGTCACCCGGTGGCCCGCGTCCGGCGCCGCCCTGCACCTGAAGGCGCGTACGGACTTCGACGTCACCTCGGCGCGGGTGCTCGGCAGCGACCAGAAAGTGGCGGTCACCAGGTCCGGTGACGGCTTCGACCTGAAGCCGTCCGGCGCCGCCACCAACGACACCGCCACGGTCATCGAGCTGAAGGTGGACCCGGGCCCGACCGCCCGCCCCGGCAAGGGCAAGGGCCTGAAGCAGGAGATCTTCGACAACGCCGAGCTGAGCGGCACCCCGAAGATCACCCGCACCGACCGCTCCATCAACCACGCCTGGAAGTACGAGGGCTCACCCGCGGCGAGCATCCCCTCCGACCGGTTCGGCGTCCGCTGGACCGGCACGCTGGAGCCGCGCCGCTCGGAGACGTACACGCTGACGACCGTCTCGGACGACATGGCGCGGGTGTGGGTCGACGGCAAGCTCGTCATCGACTCGTGGACGCCGCACGAGCCGAGGATCGACAAGGCGCAGGTCGCCCTCACCGCGGGCAAGCGGCACTCGATCAAGGTCGAGTACGCGGAACAGACCGGCGAGGCCCACATGAAGCTGCTCTGGTCCAGCCCCGGTCAGGAACAGCAGATCGTGCCGGCGTCGCAGTTGTACGCGCGCTGAGCGAGCCGGGCCCCAAGTCCCGCGGAGTCAGGACTTGGGGCCCGCCCCGCGAGGACCAACGGCAGGCACCTTCCGTTCCGCGAATTGGGCAGTGTGGATCGACGTCCGACTGGGCAGACGACCGTTCGTCGATCCCTGACCTCCCAGGTCAGGCGGTTGATGACAGCCATTGCCGAACAAGAGAGTGACTGCACCGTGAGCGCGCCCGAAGCCCCCGAAATACCGGCACCGCCAGCTCCGGAGGCCGTGGCCCGGCACCGTGCGCTCTTCCGTGCGATCCACCGCCGCAAGAATCCGCGGCTGCGTCAGTCGGACATCACGGTCACCGAAGAGGCCCAGGTGCGGCGGGCGGTGAAGGCCACCGCGCTCGGCAATGCCATGGAGTGGTACGACTTCGGTGTCTACGCCTACCTCGCGGTGATCATCGGCAAGGAGTTCTTCCCCTCCGGCAACGACACCGCGCAGACGCTCTCCTCGCTGGCCACGTTCGCCGCCGCGTTCCTGGTGCGCCCCATCGGCGGCATGGTCTTCGGGCCGCTGGGCGACCGCGTCGGCCGCAAGAAGATCCTCGCGCTGACCATGATCATGATGTCGACGGCGACCCTGGCGATCGGCCTGATCCCGTCCTACGCCACCATCGGCGTCTGGGCCCCGGTCCTGCTCGTCCTCTGCCGCATGGTGCAGGGCTTCTCCACGGGCGGTGAGTACGGCGGCGCCGCGACCTTCATCGCCGAGTACGCGCCGGACAAGCGCCGCGGATTCTGGGGCTCCTTCCTGGAGTTCGGCACCCTGATCGGCTACACGGTCGCGGCGGTCCTGGTGACCGCGCTGACCATGGGGCTCAGCGACGACACCATGCAGTCCTGGGGCTGGCGCATCCCGTTCCTGGTGGCGGCGCCGCTCGGACTCATCGGCCTCTACCTGCGGCTGAAGCTCGACGAGTCGCCCGCCTTCCAGAAGATGGCGGAGGCGGAGAGCGGGCCGGCCGCCGAGCGCCAGAAGAAGTCCCTCAAGGACTCCTTCTTCGGCCAGTGGAAGGCGATGCTGCTCTGCATCGCGCTGGTGGCCGCGTTCAACATCACCGACTACATGCTGCTGTCGTACATGCCGACGTATCTGACGCAGCTCGGCTTCGGCGAGACCGGCGGCCTGATGTCCATCGTGGTCGTCATGCTGATCCTGATGGCGCTCATCAACTCCGTCGGCCGCCTCTCCGACCGCATCGGCCGCAAGCCGGTCCTGATGGCGGGCTCGGTGGGCTTCTTCGTCCTTGCCCTGCCGGCCTTCCTCCTCATCAAGCAGGGCGGCACGGTCGCGGTCTTCTCGGGCCTGCTCATCCTGGGTCTTGCCCTGGTCTGCTACCTGGGCGCCATGTCCTCGTCGCTCCCGGCCCTGTTCCCGACGGACGTGCGCTACGGCTCCCTCTCCATCGGCTTCAACATCTCGGTCTCGCTCTTCGGCGGTACGACCCCGCTGGTGGTCGCGGCACTGATCGGCGCGACCGGCAACGACCTGATGCCCGCCTTCTACACGATGCTCGCGGGCCTGGTCGGCATCATCGCGGTGGCCGCGATGAAGGAAACGGCCCGCAAGCCCCTGGAGGGCTCCCCGCCGTCGGTCGCGACGCCCGAGGAAGCCCGCGCACTGGTGGCGGCCCAGCGCCCCTGACCGTCACGCACTCTCATCGGCGCCCGTCCTCCAGGGCGCCGATGGCCTCGGTCAGCCACTTCTTCTCCTCCGTGCCGGTGGCGCGCGCGATCCGGAGCATGCCCTGACGGAAGAGGTCGGGCGTCTCCTCCGCCGCCACCGGCTTTCCGTCGCGGTAGAAGAAGCTCGCCGGTGTGTCGAGGAAGGCCTGGCGGCGGCGGAGCACGGCGGCCTGCTCGGCCGGGTCCGGGAGGTGGCGCAGGAACGCGAGCAAGGTGAAGAAACGCTGCCCGTCGGTGATTTCGGCGTCCTTGGGGGCGCGGAGCCTGGCGAGGAGTTCGTCTCGTCCCGCCGCGGTGAGGGAGAGGATGCGGCGCGGCGCCGCGCTCTTGCCCGGTTCCGTGCGCTGCTCGACGAGACCCGCCTTGACCAGGCGGGTGATCGCCGGATAGAGCGCGCCGTCGCTCACTGGCCGGATGTGGCCGCTGAGGCCCTGGATGCGGGACTTGAGGTCGTAACCGTGCAGGGCCTCCTCGTGGAGAAACCCCAGGATCGACAGCTCCAGCATTGAGTTGAGCCCCTTCCGCGTACGCGCCCGTCGTCGGGTGTGCCCTTGTCCGGCCGTGCGGTTGATGCTATCTCTTTCCGCTGTACCTCGAATCGAGGTACAGCGGAAAGAGGGGGATGGATGGCAGGCGCGGCAGCACCACCGATGGACCACAGGCGCAGACTGGTCGCACTCGCGTACCCGGTCTACTTCGAGCTGCTCGCCGGGGTCACGGCAGGAATCATCAACATGGTCTGGGTGGCCCGGCTCGGCGGAGCCGCCGTCGCCGCGGTGGCCGTCGCCACGAACGTCGAGAACCTGCTGCTCGGCGTCATCCTCATGGCCGGGTCCGGTACGACGGTCCTGGTCGCGCGGGCCAGGGGAGCGCGGGACCCGGCCGCGACACGGTCCGCGGTGCGCGGCGGCTGGGCCCTGTGGGCACTGATCACACCGGTCGTGGCCGTCGGCGGCTATATGTGCCGGGAGCCGCTGGCCCGGTTGGTGCTCGGCGGAAGTGACGGGGACGCGCTCGCCCTGACGACCGGCTACTTCGCGATCGCGCTGCCGGGCATGGCGGTCTACTTCGCCACCAGTGTCGTCGACGGAATCCTCAAGGGCGCGGGCGACACCCGCACCCCGATGCGTCTCGCCCTGCTGGCCAACGGCCTCATCCTCGTACTGGACCCGCTGTTCATCCTCGGACTCGGACTCGGGGTGCGCGGAGCGGCGATCGCCACGGTCATCGGCCGGACGGCGGCTCTGATCTGCGGACTCGTGGCGCTGCGCCGCCGGATGCGCGAGGAAGCGCGCGATCAGCCGCAGCCGGTCCGCGACCGGCGGACCGGTTCGAGCCGCGTGAGCCGCGTGAGCCGCGTGAGCCGCGTGAGCCGCGTGAGGCGCCTGGCCGCCGACGCGCGCGCCACGGCGGCGACAGGGCTTCCGATGTCCGCCGACTTCGTGCTCCGCATGACGGGCGCCCTCGCCCTGATCGCGGTCGTGGCCAGGATCGGCGTGGGCGAAGTGGCCGCGTACGGGATCGCGACGAAAGCAATGTATCTGGCGACGATGGCCTTCTACTCCGTGCGCCAGGCCGCGGCCATCCACACCGCCCATCTGCTGGGCACCGGCAGTGACGAGCGGCGGGCCGTCGGGCGCCAAGCGGTGCTCGTCGCGGGGGTGTTGGGCGTCGGAGCCGCCCTGCTGCTGCTCGCCGCAGGGCCATGGATCATGCGGGCGTTCGGAGCCGAGGGCGAGGTGGCCGACGCGGGGGCGCTCTATCTGCGTTGCCTGGGGCCGTACTTGGTGCTGCTGGCCTGCTTCATCGCCCTGGGCGGGGTGTTCGAGGGCAGCGGCGGGAGCCCGGCCCTCGCCCGCATCACGGGATGCGGGGTGGTGGTGCAACTGGGCCTCGCGTACGCCCTGTCGGGCCTGGGGCTGCCGGGTGTCTGCCTGGCCATGGCGTTGTCCATGGCCGTGCAGTGCGCGGCGGTCGGGCGGCTCTACCGGCGTGCGGGGCGTACGGCTTCGGGATGCCCCGCACGGCGCGAGCCGCGGTCGGGCGGTGCCGGGGTCAGTCGCAGAGGCGGCGCGTGGTGAGGGAGCCGCCCGCGTTCTCGTCGTCCGTGCCGAGGGCCGCGAGGTCGGAGCCGGGAACGCACTGCAGCGCCTCGATCTTGTAGCCCTCGAACGTGTCCAGGAGTTCGGGCGACTCGGAGACCGAAAGAAGCACCCCGCCGTCGCGGGTGACGGTCAGCTTGCCCGCGTCGCTCACGGCGGAGTCGAACGGGCCGTCGTCACCGGCGTCGGACGCCGAACTGACCAGAAGGCGGCCCGACTTGGTCACCTCGATGTCCGAGGCGTGGCGCACCTCGCCCTTCGGGTAGGGCGCACGGAGCGTCGCCTTCTGCACCTCGCCGAACTCGGAGTCACCGTAGGAGCTGATCGAGAACGGGGCCGCGTACAGCGTCGCGGGGCGGTCCGTGCCCTCGCCCCGGTCCGCCCAGACCGCCGCCATCTTCCCGTTCCGTTCGGTCAGGGTGAAGCTCTCGAAATTGTCGCCGGCGCCGATCGCGGGCAGCGGTGTGATGTCGAGGACCTTCGCGGCCTCCCCGGCGTCGGTCAGCTTGACGTGGTAGGCGATCCCGCGGCTGGCGACGGCCACGAACTCGTCGGTCGTGCCCGGCACCGCGTCGACCGCCTCCAGGTCCACGGGCTCGATGCCGTCCTGCCAGGTGATCGCCGCGACCTCGGCGGGGCGGCCGACGCGATGGGTCACCTCCGCGATGCGGTTCTCGCCGGGCCGCTTGTTGTCGCGCACGACGAGAGCACGAAGATGATCACCCGAACGGTAGGTGACGGCGAGGCCGCTGATGCCGGACTTCACGTCGTCCCCGACCTGGTGCCACCGGCCGGCCTCCGGCTGCGCCGTGGACAGACCGGTGCCGAACACCATGGCAACTCCCGCGCCCAGTGCGGTCATTGCGGTCAGAAGGGTCTTACGCATGGTCAGGGACCTCTCGCTCGATGTGCGACGCGCGTAGATTTTCACGGCTCGCCGGACCGTAATGGCCCGGCCGACCGCGAGGCAAGGGGAGTACCTGGTTCGGTCTAACCAGCGGACGGGCTCACGCCGTCGTGGGCTCGCGGTGTTCCTGCTCCCGCTCGCGTCCGACGGTGCCGACGGCGGTCGTCGCCTCGCGCCCGGGGCGCAGCAGCGTCACCGCCAGGGCGAGGCCCGCGGCCGCGATGCCCGTGGCCACCCAGAAGGCGAGGCGGTAGCCGTCGGCCGTGGCCGCCACGGTCTGCCCGCCGTCCGCGAGCAGGTCCTCCGTGCGTCCGGCCGCCAGCGTGGTCAGTACGGCGAGCCCCAGCGAACCGCCCACCACCTGCGTGGTGTTGAAGAGCCCGGAGGCAAGACCCGCGTCCTCCTCGCGCGCCCCGGACATCGCGAGCCCCGTCACGGCGGGCATCGCCGCCGCGAACCCGGCGCCGAGCAGCAGCATCGCGGGGAGCACGTCGACGACGTACGACCCCTCGGCGGGCAGCCGGCCGAGAAGGGCGAGGCCGGCCGTGATGAGGACGAGCCCGGCGAGCAGCGAGCGGTACGGTCCGAAGCGGCCGATCAGCCGGGCGGACAGGCCCACCATCAGGACACCGATGGCGACGGGCGCGGGCAGGAACGCGAAGCCCGTCTGCAACTCCCCGTAGCCGAGCACGCGTTGGAAGTAGAGCGCGCCGATGTACTGGAAGCCGTACATGCCCGCGATCATCAGGATCTGCACGGCGTTGGCGCCGGTCAGGGTGCGGGAGCGGAAGACGCGAAGCCGCAGCAGAGGGCGGGCCGCGTACTGCTGCCGCACGGCGAAAGCGGCGAACAGGGCGAGGGAGAGGGCGGCGAGCGCGAGCGTGGCGGGCGTCCCGTGCTCCGCGGAGCCGACGATGGTGTAGACGGTGAGCATCAGGGCGCCGGTGACGAGTGCCGCGCCCGGGTAGTCGGCGCCCCCGGCCAGGCCCGTGCCGCGGTCGGCAGGCAGGACGCGTACCGCGGCCACGAGTGCGACGACCCCGACCGGCAGGTTGATCAGGAAGATCCAGTGCCAGTTGAGGGCCTCGGTGAGCGCACCGCCCAGGAACGTGCCGAGCGCGCCGCCCGCGGCGCCGACCGCGCTGAACACCGCGATGGCTTTGGCCTGTTCACGCGGCTCGGGGAAGAGCGCCACCAGCATGCCGAGCACGACGGCCGAGGTCATCGCCCCGCCGACCCCCTGCACGGCGCGTGCCGCGATGAGCAGCCCCTGGTCGGTGGCGACCCCGCACAGCACGGACGCCGCGGTGAACACGGCGAGACCCGAGACGAACATCCGCTTGCGGCCGATGAGATCACCGAGCCGTCCGGCGAGCAGGAGCAGGCCGCCGAAGGCGATGAGGTAGGCGTTCACGACCCAGGCGAGGCCCGGTGCCGAGAAGCCGAGATCGCTCTGGATGGCCGGCATCGCGACGGTGACGATGTTGCCGTCGATGATCGTCATCAAGAGGCCCGAGGACAGCACGGCGAGCGACGCCCGGCGGGAACGTGAGGGGGTGGACGGTTTCTGGACCCTGGCCTCGGACATGATGAAAACCTCCATGAACTGCATAGGTGCACGACTTGTAACGGGGCTCATCGTGCGTGACCATGGAGGCCGGGAGAAGGAGGAACTTCAATGTCCCAAGGGAACACGGGTGTTACGGCGCAGGTCGTGAACGCGCAGGCGTGCCCGCTGCGCGAAGTTCTTGACAGGGTGGTGGGGAAATGGAGCATCCCGATCCTGGTCGCGGCGGCCCACGGCCCCATCCGCTTCACGGAACTGGAGCGCAGCATCGACGGCATCAGCCGCCGCATGCTGACGCTGACCCTGCGGAATCTGGAGCGCGACGGCCTGCTCACGCGCACGGTGCATCCGACGGTCCCGCCGAAGGTCGAGTATGAACTGACGCCGGTGGCCGAGGAGTTGCACGGCACGCTGCTGACCCTGACGGGCTGGGCCGAGCGGCACCGGGTGACGATCGCGCAGTCACGGGCGGACTACGACGAGAAGCGGGGGCTGGTGGAGGCCTGACCCCGAGGTGCCACCCCGAGGCCTGACCCCCGCCTCGGACGGCCGCGGGGCGGAAAGCCGGTCAGAGGCCGAGCAAGCCCGGATCGCTCGCCAGCGCCCGGAAGTACTCGCGCGGATCGGCCACCATCCGCCGTTCGTTCAGGTCCAGGAGGCCACCGACGGCCAGCACCTCGGCGGCCTTCGTGCCGTCCGCTTTGCGCACATGCTGCTCGATGCGGAACGTCTTGCGCTCACCCCAGATGAACTCGCAGGTCACCTCCACCTCGTCGCCCGCGCGCAGCTCGCTGAAGTACCGGATGGTGTTCTCCAGGGCGACGGGCCCCACCCCCTTGGCGAGCAGATCGGCCTGCTCGATCCCGGCCGCGCGCAGCACCGACCAGCGGGCGTGCTCGGCGTACTGCAGGAAGACGGCTTGGTTCAGATGGCCCTGCGCGTCCGTCTCGTACCCACGGACGCTGATGCTCACGGAAAACGGCTCCGACACGACATTCCCTTCAACGGTTCTTCACGGTCACTTCTATGCCCGGCCTCTTCGGGGCGAGGCGAGGAGATAGCGCGCGCCACCGGCCCGCTCGGCATGCTCGCTGACCTGCCAGCCCGCCGCCTCCAGCGCGCCCGCACAGGTCCGCAGGCCCTCCGGTGACGCGTCGTGCACGGCGACGGCCTCGGGCTGCGGGGTCGCGCCCACCCGATAGCCGTCGGGCCCGGGCCGGCAGCCCGCGGCCTCCAGGGCGAGGGCGGCGGCCTGCACCAGATGCGTCCGCTCCCAGGCACACGGGCGGTCCCGCGCGCCGTCCGGGTTGGTCATGCGGCGCATTTCCAGGAGGCCTTCCCAGGCGCTGCGTACGTCGCGTGCGCGGGCCGCCGGTCTTTCGGTGTCCGGCGGCGGCGCGGGCTCGGCGCCGGTGCGGGCGGCGAAGAGGCCGGACGGAGCGGGGGCGGCCGGGGGAGGGCCCGGGGCCTCGGCGACGGGTTCCTGTGCGCCTTCCCGCAGGCGATGGCCCGTGGGCGTCAGGAAATAGGCGTGCGGCGGACGGGGGTGCCGGAAGGCGAGGCGGTGCCGCACGAGCCCCGCCAGCTGTGCCTCGCTCCCGGTCAGCCGTCCCGTCGCCGGGTCGGCGGCCTCGATGATGCGCCGCTGAGCGGCTGTCGGAGGCTTCGTCATGCGCCCACCTCTTCCCCAGGTCCTGCTGCCTGGTTCCGATAGTGCCTCGCGCCACTGACAACGGCCGCGGAACGTCGGCTGTCCGCGGCCCGGCGGCTCAGCGAATGGTGCCCGTGGCGGGGTCGACCACCTTTTCCACGACTAGTTCGAGCGTGCGCCGGTCGTCGTCGGCGCTGCCGCGCTCGTCGGGCGTGCCGGGGTACGTGTCGAGCAGCACGTCCGTGGCGCCGAGCTCGGCCAGCGTCTCCAGGTCGGCCCGGAGCTGGTCGGGGCTGCCGTGCCCGAGGGGGCGGTCGGCCGTGTCCGGCTGCGCGGTGAGCTTGAGCTGGAGGCGGGGCACGAGGTCCGGCGTGGGGCGCCCGGCGGCCTCGGCCTCCGCCGCGATGCGGGGCAGCGCTGTCCGCAGGACGTCGAGGGTCGGCATGAACGGGTGCCAGCCCTCGCCGAGGCGGGCAGCGCGGCGCTGGGCGGCGGGGGAGTTGCCGCCGACCCAGACGGGCAGGGGCGTCGCCGGGGCGGGGGCGTTGCGGATGTCCTCGTAGGCGACGTACCGGCCCTTGAAGGAGGTCGTCTCCTCGGCCCACGCGGCGCGTATCGCGGTGAGGTACTCGTCGGTGAGGGCGCCGCGCTCCTCGAAGGGGACGCCGAGGGCCTCGTACTCGGCGCGGGACCAGCCGACACCGGCGCCGAGGATGAAGCCCGCTTCGTTGAGCTGGTCGATGTTGGCGGCGAGGCGGGCGGTCTGGAGCGGGTGGCGGTAAGGGATGACGGTGATCGTCGTGCCGAGACGCAGCCCCGGTACGCGGCCCGCGAGATGCGCGGCGAGCACGAACTGGTCGTAGAAGGGGGCCGGATAGACCGAGTGCACGTCGGGGGTGACCGTGATGTGGTCGGAGATCATCGCGAGGCCGAACCCGAGGTCACGGGCGTCGGTCGCCTGGCGGACCAGGGAGTCGGGGGTGGTGCCGGAGCCGAAGTTGAGGAGATTCACGCCGTATCGCATGGCGGCAAGTCTTGATGATCTTCGGGGTGTGTGTCGAACCGAGTCGAATCGATTCGAACCGAGGGCAGGCCCCGTCCGGGCCGGCCGGGGAAACCGGCAGGCCCGGACCTCTGTCGCTCGTGCTACTTGCTCATGGCGAAACGCATCAGGGCCTGCTCGTCGCCCTGCTTGATCTTGCCGGTCTCGTTGATGACCTGGAGCTTCCAGGCACCACCCTCCCGGACCGCCTTGGCCACGGCGCAGCCGTTGTCGTTCGTGAGCAGGCTCGGCCAGATGTCGGCGACCTGCTGGGTGCTGCCGCCCGTGGCGTCGTACACCTTGAAGCTGATGTTGCGCGCGTTCTGGAAGGCGCTGCGCTTCTTGTACGCGGCGGCGACGAACACGATGGACGTGATGTTGTCCGGCACGCGCTCGAACTCGACGGTCACCGTCTCGTCGTCGCCGTCACCCTTGCCGGTCTGGTTGTCGCCGCTGTGCACCAGCGAGCCGTTGCCCAGCGGGTCGAGCGAGTCGAGGCCCGCGAGCCGCACCGGGTCCGCACCCGCCATCGCGATGGCGATCAGGTCGAGGTCGGTGCCGGCCTTCTGCCGGAGCTTGCCCAGAACTCCACCGCTGCTGCCGACGGTGGGGTCCCACGACACACCTATGGACAGACGGGTCACGCCGCCCAGATCCGCCGGTCCGTCTTCCTTCTTGAGCGTGATCATTCGCGATCCTTCTTGGTGGTGAGAGCTGTGGTGAGAGAGCTTTATGGGACAGAGTGTGCCTGGTTTTACGGACGAATGTTCCAGCTCGCCACCACTGGGCGGCCGTGCTCCGTGCTGAGACGGCAGACCGTCCCCGTCGCCAACTGGAACAACGCCCCGCCCGACACCGGCAGTCCGAGGCGCCGCGCGGTCAGCACGCGCAGGAAGTGGGAGTGCGCGAAGAGGACCACGCTGCTCTCGTAGTTGGCCAGCGCGGCGTCGACCTTGGCCAGCATCCGGTCGGCCCGCTCGCCGACCTCTTCCGGGGTCTCACCGGGGTGCTCGGCGGGGCCCGGGGCCACTCCGTCCGTGAACAGATACCAGTCGGGGCGGGTGCGATGGATCTCCACCGTCGTGACCCCCTCGTACGCCCCGTAGTCCCACTCGCCCAGGTCGGGGTCCACCCGGGCGTCCGGGAACCCCGCAAGCTCCGCCGTCTCCCTGGCCCGCTTGCGGGGGCTCGTGAACGCCGCCCCGATCCGGAACCGCCCCACCAGCGGTGCGAGCCCCCGCGCCTGATCCCTGCCGTTCTCGGTGAGCGGGATGTCCGTCCAGCTGGTGTGCCGGCCGTTCATCGACCACTCGGTCTCGCCGTGCCGGACGAGCAGCAGGTCACCCATGGTGCGGAACTTCCTGTCTTTCGGGGGTCTGTCGGGGGTCTGTCAGGGGTCCATCGAGGTCTGTCGGTGGTGGCCGGACCGGCGAAAGGCCGGTCCGGCCACCACCGAGACTAGATCCCCGCAGGTACGCGCGGCGGGCGGCCCGACCCGCGCGTCAGGCAGTAGCCCCCGATGCCCGCCAGGGCGCCGAGCACGCCGCCGCCCGCGGTCCACAGCCAGCGCGACGACCACCAGGCCGACGCCCAGCCGTCCTCCGGCTCCCTGGACTCCGCCGCCATGTCGGTGCCGATGCCCGGCACCAGGGGCTTCGCCAGCGAGCCGTCCACCGCCTGCGCGCCGCCCGCGTCGCTCGACGTCACCTTCGTCTCGGCCCGCATCGGAAGACCCAGGTCGTCCGCCTTGAGGCCGGTGACGGTCAGACGCGCGTAGTACGTGCCGGGCAGCGGGTCGTTGGCCCACGGCTCGGCCGACGCGCGCACGGTGCGCAGCGTGCAGGACAGCTCGACCGCGGCGGCGTCCTGCGCGACCGTCTTCGTCTGCGCGCCGAACCGGCACGCCTGGCGGCGCCGCAGCCCGTCGTACACGTCGACCTGCCAGGTGGAGTCGCCGTGCCTCGCGGCGTCCTCGGGCAGCTTCACCGTGGCGTGCACGGTGGGGCGCTGTCCGATGTCCGCGGGGAACGACCAGTACAGGTAGTCGCCGGTGGAAGCCTCCGCCGTCGCCTCCTGGTCCAGCTGGATCGGTGTCGCCGTACGGAAGGACGTACCGGCCTCGGTGGGCGCGGCGGACTTGTCGTCACCGTCGTCGGCACCGTCGGCGAAGGCCGCTCCGGCAGTCCCGGTCAGGGCGAGCAGCGCGGCACCGGCCAGCAGGCCGGCCCGGCTCAACACACGTGTCGTACGCATCAGTTGGTCCTCCAGACCGCGAAGCGCCAGCGCGAGAGCCAGCCCCAGACCAGACCGGCGACGAAGCCGGTGAGGATCAGTGTGCCGAGCAGCCACCAGCCGTTGCCGAGACCGAAGGACGCCACGTCCGAGGCCTCGTCGGGCGCGTCCACCAGATCGACGGCGAGCTCTACGGGGAGTCCCGGGGTCGTCTTGACGGAGGAAGGTGCCGAGTAGGAGTTGCTGACCTGGAGGCACACGGTCTCGGCGGCGGGCTCGCCGCCGTCGTCACCCTCGCCCTCGTCGTCGTCCGACTCCGGCTTCGGATAGCGCAAGCCGGTCGAGATCACGTCCGTACGTCCGTCGCCCGCCTCGGAGCCCCGCACGATCTCGCGGCCGTGCACGGTCGAGGCCCGCAGAAGGACCCCGTAGTCCTTGTTCACCGCGCGGTCGGCGCCGACGCTGACGGAGGCGCGCAGCTCCTGGCCGGGCCTGACGTCGACGCGGTACCAGCGGTGCTCGCCGAACTTCTCGCGGTCGGTGTAGACACCGGCCTTCAGTTGGGGGGCGTCGGTGCACTGGGCTGCGCCCTTGGTCGCCACCGGAGTGGCGACGGGGTCCGCGGCGCGGTCCACCAACTGCTTGACCCGGCCCGAGAGTTCATCGGTGTGCCGCACCGATGTGTACGTCCCGCCGGTGGCCTCCGCGATGCAGCTCAACTGGTCGCGGGTCTTGGCGTCCGGCACCAGGCCGAGCGTGTCGATGGTGAGATGGATGCCCTCGGCGGAGATCTTGCGGGCCACCTCGCAGGGGTCGAGCGGCTGGCAGGTGTCCTCGCCGTCGGAGATGAGGACGATCCGGCGGCTGCGCTCCTTGTTGTCGTCCTTGAGGTCGTCGGCCGCCTTCAGGAGCGTGGGGCCGATCGGCGTCCAGCCGGTGGGCGCGAGCGTGGCCACCGCGGTCTTCGCCTCGGTGCGCCCCGCGCGGTCGAGCTCCGCCACCGGGTAGAGGAGCTCGGTGTCCTTGCACCCCGTCTTGCGGTCGTCGCCGTGGTAATTGGCGCCCAACGTGCGTATGCCGAGCTGTACTTCGTCCGGCGTGGCGTCGAGCACCTCGTTGAACGCCTGCTTCGCCGCCGCCATCCGGGACTTGCCGTCGATGTCGCGGGCGCGCATCGAACCGCTGACGTCGAGGACGAGCTCGACCTTGGGCGAGGGCTGTGCGGGTTCGTCGTCACCGGCGGAGGAGGCGGCGGCGGGGCCCGCCGTGCCGAGCCCGGCGGTCAGGGCGGCGAGCAGGGCGAAGGCCCAGGCCGCCGGCCGATGTCTTGTGATCATCGCCGGATCTTATTGATCTTGGCGTGCATACCCAAACCGGCGGATGGGTATGACCCTTCACCGCCTCAGCCCAGGCACCGGCTCACCGCCTCAGCTCGCGGCCCCCGAACGCCCCGCCGCCGTCGGCCTGCTTCCACCACGTCTCCAGCGCCGTCTGGTCCATCGTGTGCCAGGCCGGTGTCTCCTCGACGAGCGCGTGGCCGAGGCGCCGTCCCAGATCGACCATCGCCGCACCGGCGACGCTGCGGTCGGTGTCGTAGGTGTCGAGTGCGTCCGCCCAGGTCGTGGCCGTGGCGAAGGCGGACTCCAGGACCGTCGCGTCCTGCAGTGCCTTGACCGCGCCCGCCCCGGTGTGCGGCCGGGCGACGGTGGCCGCGTCGCCGGTCAGGAGCACGCGGCCCTTGGTGTAGCGGGGCGCCGTGTAGTCGTACATCGGCTGGAGGAAGAGCTCGGCGGGGGTGGTCGTGCGGATGAGGTCGCCCCAGTAGGGCGGCAGCAACTCGTCGCACACGTACGTGAGATGCGAGGCGAGGGCCTGCGTGAGCCCGCCGGGCGGCAGGCTGGTGGGGGCGGTGAGGCGCAGGTCGAGACCGAGTCCGAGGTCGAGGCCCGGTGGCGGTGCCGTATAGAGGACCCAGTTGACGCGGTGGCCGCCCACCCCGTCGGGGATGCGGTAGACGATGACATGACCGCCGGGGAAGACGACGTACGCGCAGTCCTCCTGGGCCCACAGCCCCGGGTCCGGCAGCCGGTCGGCCGGGAAGGCGCCGCGCCAGGCGAGGTAACCGGCATACGCGGGACGGACGCCGGCGAACACCCCCGCACGGACCACGGAGCGGTAGCCGTCGGCGCCGATCACGAGGTCGAAGCGCTCGGTGCCGTCGGCGGTGACCACCTCGGCGCCCGCCGGGTCACCGGCACCCGCCGCGCCCGTTCGCACCTCGTCCACCGCCACGCCCGCGCGGAAGCTCACGGAAGCGGGCACGCGACCGCGCAACTCACGCCACAGAGGACCCCAGTTGTACGTGCGGAAGGCGAACGGCATCGCCCCGATCTCCTGCCCGAGCGGGCCCGCCGCCGACCCGCCCCGCACATACCAGCGGCGCCGCTCCAGCTGCACCCACGGCATGTCCGCGTCCAGGTATCCGGCGGAATCCAGCTCCGCGTAACGGGAGTTGTGCACCGCGAGCCCGACCCCGCGGTCCGCCAGACGTTCCGCCGCCCGCTCGTACACGGTGATCTCCGCGGCGCCACCGCGGTGTGCGGCGAGTGCGGCGGCGCATCCGGCGATGCTCCCGCCCACGACGGCGACCCTGCCTCCACGCATCATCGCGCCATCCTGGCAGCAAGGGTGACCCGCTGTCAGTGCAGGGACACCCCACGTCCGGCGAAGAACGGTTCGAAGTCCGAAAGTGACAGGTCCGCCGTCCGTGTCCCGGCGTCGATCCCCGACGGGTTGTGCAGATGCAGACCGCCGTCCGCGGAACGCCCCGTGACCAGCACCAGGTGACCGCCCCGGCCGGGGGACGGCCGGTGCGGGCGGCGGATCTCGTAGTGCACCGAGACCATGACCGAGCGCCCCTCGTCGAGCAGGCCGGTGATCTCGTCCACCGTGAGGTGCCGGTGGACCGTGGCGTTGACGCCGTGCACGTCGCGTACGTACTCCGCGAACGGGGCGTAGATCAGCCCGCGGATCGTGCCGCCCTCACCCTCTGCGGACTCGGTGTACGCGCCGTACTTCAGCGCGCCGTCCCGCAGCTCGAAGAGCGAGGGCGCGGACGGGCCGAGCGCCATCCGCAAACAGGTCAGGCCGCACAGGTGGCCGCACCAGCGCGCGTAGTCGTCGAGGGTCGCGGCGCCCGATTCCGCCCAGGCCGGGTCGGCCGCGCGGTCGAACCCGTCGTACACGATGGGCCCGACGAGATCGGGCGAGGCGAACTGGGTCAGGGAAGGGACCTGGCAGGCGGAACAGAGAGACACACGACCCCCGTCGTCCGGTGGCGTCACCGGTCACATCACTGGCGGTACCCGCTGAGGAAGCGGCCGATGCGGCTGATCGCCGCGTCGAGGTCGTCAGCGTATGGGAGCGTCAGGATGCGGAAGTGGTCGGGGCGCGGCCAGTTGAAGCCCGTGCCCTGCACGACCTGGATCTTCTCCTGGAGCAGCAGGTCGAGGACGAACTTCTCGTCGTCGTGGATGGGGTGGACCTTGGGGTCCAGGCGCGCGAAGGCGTAGAGCGCGCCCTTGGGCTTCACGCACGAGACGCCGGGGATCTCGTTCAGCTTCCGCCACGCCATGTCGCGCTGCTCGTACAGCCTGCCGCCCGGCACGGTGAGCTCGTGGATGGATTGCCGGCCGCCGAGTGCGGCCTGGATGGCGTACTGGGCGGGGGCGTTCGGGCACAGGCGCATGGAGGCGAGCATCGTCAGGCCCTCCAGGTAGCTCTTCGCATGCTGCTGCGGGCCCGTGACGACCAGCCAGCCCGAGCGGAAGCCCGCCACGCGGTAGGTCTTGGAGAGCCCGCAGAAGGTCAGCACGACGAGGTCCGGGGCGAGCGCGGCGACGCTGTGGTGCACGGCGTCGTCGTACAGGATCTGGTCGTAGATCTCGTCGGCGAACACCATCAGGCCGTGGCGGCGCGCGAGGTCGAGGATGCCCTCCAGGATCTCCTTGGGGTACACCGCGCCCGTGGGGTTGTTCGGGTTGATGATCACGACGGCCTTGGTCCGGTCGGTGATCTTCGACGCCATGTCGTCCAGGTCGGGGTACCAGTCCGCGGACTCGTCGCACGTGTAGTGGACGGCCTTGCCCCCGGAGAGGGTCGTCACGGCGGTCCACAGCGGGAAGTCCGGGGCGGGGATGAGGACTTCGTCGCCGTCCTCCAGGAGGGCCTGCACGGCCATCGTGACCAGCTCGGAGACGCCGTTGCCGAGGAAGACGTCGTCCACGGAGACCTCGTCGAGGCCGAGCGCCTGATAGCGCTGGGCGACGGCGCGGCGGGCCGAGAGGATGCCGCGCGAGTCCGTGTAGCCGTGCGCCTGGGGGAGCATCCGGATCATGTCCTGGACGATCTCCTCGGGCGCCTCGAAGCCGAAGAGCGCGGGGTTGCCGGTGTTCAGGCGCAGGACGCTGTGGCCCGCCTCCTCCAGGGCGTTGGCGTGCTCGATGACCGGGCCCCGGATCTCGTAACAGACCTCGCTGAGCTTGCTGGACTGCCGGAACTCCATGCGCTGTGCCTCCCGTGACGTGAGTTACTTGGTTTTACCAAGCGGGAGCTTGGAAAGTCCAACAACTTGCATAGACTGTGCCGCATGGGTCGCATGCCACCTGCCGCCAGGTCCCGCCGAAGCTATGACCAGTACTGCGCCGCCGCCCGCGCCCTCGACGCCGTGGGCGACCGCTGGACCCTGCTGATCGTCCGGGAGCTCCTGGCCGGCCCGCGCCGCTACACCGATCTGCACGCCGACCTGCCGGGCGTCAGCACGGACGTCCTGGCGTCCCGGCTCAAGGACATGGAGCGCGAGGGCCTGACGACGCGCCGCCGCCTCCCCCCGCCCTCGGCCGCGTACGTCTACGAACTGACCGAGCGGGGCCGGGAGTTGCTGCCGGTCCTCCAGGCGCTCGCCGCCTGGGGAACCCCCGCCCTCCAGGAGCGCGCGCCGACGGACGCGGTCCGCGCCCACTGGTTCGCGCTGCCGCTGCTGCGGGTCCTTGCGGGGCTCGGGGTGGAAGGGGTGGTCCAGGTCCGCCTGGACGAGGGGGAGTTCTACGTACGGGTGGGAGGTGCCGCCGAGTCGTACGGCGACGGGGCCGCCCCCGAAGCCCCCGACGCGCTCCTCACCCTTGACGCGGAGGCCTGCGTCGAGGTGGGCCGGGGCGCGCTGACGGTCGCCGAAGGGGTGCGGGCGGGCCGCGTCGAGGTGTCCGGCGAGGGCATCCTCGCGAAGGCCCTGCGCGCGGGCTGAACCGGCGAAACCGGATCGTGGTCGCAGCGGCCACCCGCATACAGTTGCCGTGTGCTGCGAGAAGTGACTGCTGTCCGGTATGTGAACCCGCTGCGGACCGGGGGCTCCGTGCCCGGCGTCGTCGAGACCGACGACCTGGGGACGTACGTCGTGAAGTTCACCGGTTCGGCGCAGGGCCGCAAGGCGCTGGTCGCCGAGATCATCGTCGGTGAGCTGGCCCGCCGCCTCGGCCTGCGCTTCCCCGAGCTCGTCCTGGTCCACTTCGACCCGGCGGTCGCGGCGGACGAGCCGCACCAGGAGGTGCAGGACCTGCTGCATGCCAGCGCCGGGCTCAACCTCGGCATGGACCTCCTGCCGGGCGCCGTGGACTTCACCCCCGAGGCGCTCGACGTGGACCCGCTGGAGGCGGGCAAGGTGGTGTGGCTTGACGCCCTCACCGCGAACGTCGACCGCACGGTGCACAGCTCGAACCTGATGATCTGGCCCACGTCCGGCCTCCAGCAGCCACGGCTGTGGCTCATCGACCACGGCGCGGCCCTGGTCTTCCACCACCGCTGGGGCGCGTCGGCACCGGACAAGGTCTACGACTTCCGCCATCACGCGCTGGGCGGGTACGGACCGGACACGCGGGCCGCCGACGCGGAGCTGGCGCCGCTCGTCACCGAGGGGATGCTGCGTGAGGTCGCCGCGCTCGTGCCGGACGCGTGGCTGGCCGATGAGCCGGGGTTCTCGTCACCCGACGAGGTGCGAGCGGCGTACGTGGACTTCTTGCTGGCCCGCGCGCGGGCCTCGGCGGAGTGGCTGCCGGTGGACTTTCCCAGCCGGGGGGAGCTGGCCGCGGCCGATGCTCGGCGCGCTGCCGCCACCGAGCGGGGCCGACCGGCCTGGCTCAAGCGGGTGCCCGATCTGCACGGGGAGCCTGCGGCCGAGCAGGACTGGTCGCGGCACATCGGTTAGTACGTGCGGGCCGTCGAGGGCTGGTCGCGCAGCCCCTGAACAGCAAAGCCCCCGGCGCTGTGCGGTGCCGGGGGCCTTGCCTGCGGTACGGGCGAACGTCAGCGCAGCTGCTCGTATGCCGGGAGGGTCAGGAAGTCCGCGTAGTCCGCGTCCAGGGAGACCTGGAGGAGGAGGTCGTGGGCCTGCTGCCACTTGCCGGCCGCGAAGGCCTCCTCGCCGATCTCGGCGCGGATGGCGTCCAGTTCGGCGGCGGCCACCTCGCGGGCCAGGTCCGCCGTCGCGGTCTGGCCGTTCTCGAAGACGACGCCCGCGTTGATCCACTGCCAGATCTGCGAGCGCGAGATCTCGGCGGTGGCCGCGTCCTCCATGAGGTTGAAGATGGCGACGGCGCCCAGGCCCCGCAGCCACGCCTCGATGTAACGGATGCCGACCTGGACGGCGTTGACCAGGCCGTCGTACGTGGGCTTCGCGTCGAGGGAGTCGATGGCGATGAGGTCGCCGGGGGCGACGCTGACGTCCTCGCGCAGGCGGTCCTTCTGGTTGGGCTTCTCGCCCAGGACCGCGTCGAACGACTTCATCGCGATCGGGACCAGGTCCGGGTGCGCGACCCAGGAGCCGTCGAAGCCGTCGCCGGCCTCGCGGTCCTTGTCGTTCTTGACCTTCTCGAACGCGACCTTGTTGACCTCGGCGTCCTTGCGGGACGGGATGAACGCCGCCATGCCGCCGATCGCGTGCGCGCCGCGCTTGTGGCAGGTGCGGACGAGGAGTTCGGTGTACGCCCGCATGAAGGGTGCGGTCATCGTCACGAGGTTGCGGTCCGGCAGGACGAACTTCGAGCCGCCGTCGCGGAAGTTCTTGACGATGGAGAAGAGGTAGTCCCAGCGGCCGGCGTTCAGGCCCGACGCGTGGTCGCGGAGCTCGTAGAGGATCTCCTCCATCTCGTACGCGGCCGTGATCGTCTCGATGAGGACCGTGGCGCGGACGGTGCCCTGCGGGACGCCGACGTAGTCCTGCGCGAAGACGAAGATGTCGTTCCAGAGGCGGGCCTCCAGGTACGACTCCGTCTTCGGGAGGTAGAAGTACGGGCCCTTGCCGAGCTCGATGAGGCGCTTGGCGTTGTGGAAGAAGTACAGGCCGAAGTCGACGAGCGCGCCGGGGATCGGGGTGCCCTCGAACTGCAGGTGGCGCTCGTCCAGGTGCCAGCCGCGCGGGCGCATGACGACGGTGGCGAGCTCGTCGGCGTCCTTGAGGGAGTACGACTTGCCGCTGCGGTCGTCCGTGAAGTCGATGCGGCGCTCGTAGGCGTCGGTGAGGTTCAGCTGGCCCAGGATCACGTTCTCCCAGGTGGGGGCCGAGGCGTCCTCGAAGTCCGCGAGCCAGACCTTGGCGCCCGAGTTCAGGGCGTTGATGGTCATCTTGCGGTCGGTCGGCCCGGTGATCTCGACGCGGCGGTCGTTCAGGGCGGCCGGGGCCGGGGCCACCTTCCAGGAGTCGTCCGCGCGGATCGCGGCGGTCTCGGGAAGGAAGTCGAGCGTGGAGGTGCGGGCGATCTCGGCGCGGCGCTCGGAGCGGCGGGTGAGGAGCTCGTCACGGCGGGGCGTGAAGAGCCGGTGCAGCTCGGCCACAAAGGCGAGGGCCGCGTCGGTGAGGACCTCCTCCTGCCGCGGCAGAGGCTCCGCGTCGACGATGGCCAGCGGGGACTGCGCTGGTGCGGACATGAGCTGTCACTTCCTTCAGCGAGCTTCACAGGTGGTGCCGCGGCGGCCGCCGGGCATTCGCAGTGACACTCAGTGCCACAGGAGCCGAGATACGGCCGTGGACCCCACATGAGGGAACGGGTGCTTCTGAACAGTGGATACTAGTTTCCTCATAGTGGAAGTTCAATCGTCTGTTGATGTCGAGATTCTCTTCATCGACAGAACGTGTCGCTGAGTGCCATGCCGGTCACTCAAGGTGGATCAGGTCGGCGGGTGTGTCGATGTCGTACGCCTGGGCCACGTCCCCGCACTCGACGAGTGTGATTTCTCCCGTGTGTTCCTTCAGATAGGCGCGTGCCCCGCGGTCACCTGTCGCGCTCGCCGCGATGCCCGCCCAGTGGTCGGCGCCGAAGAGCACCGGGTGCCCGCGCTCGCCGTCGTACGCGGCGGCCGCGAGGGTGGCGGGGGAGCGGTAGGCGGCGTGTACGCGGGCCATGGCGGCGGGGCCGATGCCGGGCTGGTCGACGAGGGAGATGAGGGCGGCGTCCGGGGCGTGCGTGGTGTCCCCGGCGTCGCGGAGTGACGTCAGCCCGGCTCGCAGCGAGGAGCCCATGCCTTCCGCCCAGTTGGGGTTGTCGATCAGCACGCATCCGGGGAGGTGAGCCTTCTCCCGTACGACATCGGCGTCCGCGCCGAGCACCACGTGCACGCGCGTGCAGCCGCCCTCGCGCAGTACGCGGACCGCGTGTTCCACGAGGGGGCGCCCCTGGTGGTCGAGCAGCGCCTTCGGCCGGCCGCCGAGGCGACGCCCGCCGCCCGCGGCGAGAAGAAGTCCGGCGATCATCGGATTCGTCATGGCTCCTGCATACCGCACCCTGCGCGTGCAGTCCCGGCGGCCGGGGGCCTCCTGGTGACGGAGGTGGCGTGTTCCGGCCATAAAGTGGCGCGTCCTGCTTCTCGTGGCGTTTACTGGCCCGCGGCCCTCAGGCGTCTGACCAACGCCGTCCGGGGTCGGCAAGATCTGAACGAGTACGTACGCACGACATCGTGCGAGGGGGAGAGCTGTGTTGCGGAGCGTGGGGCAGAGGCGAGTGACCGGCAGAGACGAGGATCCGCGCGTCGCGGAGTTGGGCACGGCGGTGTCGCGACTGCGCCGTGAGCTCGCCGCGCATCCGGCCGAGTTTCCCGACCGGGGCATCGCCGAGGACGAGCTCGCGGCGCTGGCCGCGATGGCCCGGAGCGGCGCGCCTGAGGTACCGAGGCTGCGACGCTCGCTGCTTCTGGTCGCGGGGGCGATCGGCTCGGTCAGCGCGTTGGCCTCGGGGCTTGCCGCGGTCAGGGGAGCGGTGGAGCTTTTCGGGGACGGGGGGTAGGCCGCCTGGCCTTGGCCGGCGTATATCACCGGCTCCGCCGAGTTCGTCCTCAAACGCCGGACGGGCTGAAACCCCTGTCCCCGGGCGTGCTGCTGGAAACCCCCGTCCTCCCGTCCACCAGCTCCACCACCCTGTCTGCGACCGCCAACCGGGCCCGGTCGTGAGTGACCAGGACCGTTGCCGTCTTCCACTCGCGTGTGAGGCGGCCCAGTAGGTCGAGCACCTCGGCGCCCCGCTCGTGGTCCAGTGCGCTGGTCGGCTCGTCGATCAGGAGTACCTCGGGCTCGTTCATCAAGGCTCGTGCGATGCCCACCCGTTGGCGTTGGCCGCCCGAGAGTTGGTGTGGGCGCCTATGTGTGTGGCCCGCGAGGCCGACCGTGGCCAGCAGCTCCCGGGCTCGCTTCCTGGCCCCGCCCCCGCGTCCGTCCAGGTGCGCCATGAGTTCCACCTGCTCCAGCGCCGTCAGTGAGGGAAGCAGGTTCGGTTGCTGGAAGACGATCCCCATCCGCCGCCGCCTCAGCTCCGCACGTTCGGCCGCCGACAGCGACCCCGTCTCCGTGCCGCCCACCATCACCCGGCCCTCGTCGGGAGTCACCAGCGTTGCCGCCACGGCCAGCAGGCTGGACTTTCCGGAGCCTGAGGGGCCGACGACCGCCGTCAGGGTTCCGGCGGGGACGTCCAGGGTGACGCCGTCCAGTGCGGTGAGGCGTCCATCGCCGTCGGCGTACGTCAGCGTGATGTCTTCGAGGGACAGACTCATCGGGCACTCCCCAGCGCGGTCAGCGGGTCTACGGCGGTGATCCGCCGGACGGACAGGCCCGCGCCGAGCGCCCCGAGGGCGATCATCACGGCGGCGGGCCACAGCACGGTCGGCGGATCGAGCACGAAGGGGACGTCCCCGCCACTGATCGCGGAACCGACCACCGCCGCGATCCCCGTCCCAAGCGCCGTCCCGGCGGCCAGCATCAGCACGGCCTGGCCGAGCGCGTCCCTGAGCAGATACGGCGTCGACGCGCCCAGCGCCTTCAACACCGCGATGTCACCGGCCCGTTGAATCGTCCACACCGTGAAGAACGCTCCTATGACGAGGGCGGAGATCACGAAGAGGAAGCCACGCATGAGCTGCAGAGACCCGTTCTCCGCCTGGTAGGAGCCGATCGCGGTGAGCGCGCCGTCGAGCGTCCTCGTCTCCGTGCCCGCCGCCTTGTCGCCGGCCGTCGCATCGAACCCACCGCCGGTCCGCAGCGCGATGACCGTGGCCTGCTCCTCCAGCGACGTACCCCGGTGGCCGAGCCCCTGCCAGTCGTCGAGCGCGGTCCATACGACAGGCGTGTGGCTGTACGAGGCGTCCGACGCGACCCGCGCGACCCGCTCCTCCACCCGGCTCCCGCCAAGACGCACCGTGTCCCCGGCGCCGACCCCGAGGTCCGCCGCGGCCTTCTCGGAGAGCACGGCCTCACCCGGCGCGACCCCGGCCGGCGCGATCCCGGAGTCCGGCTCGACTCCGAACGCGGACACCGCTGCCGAGCGGTCGCCCGCGGTGGCGTTGAGGGTGCTGATGCCGATCGGCTCGGCGGACCGTACCCCTGGCTGCGCCGCCCACCGCTCCCAGGCGCGCTGTTCCAGCTGGGAACTGGTGAAGGAGACGGACTGGCCGGCCGGCGGCGCGGCGAACGCGAGGTGGTCGGCCGGGAGGCCGGTGATCGCGGAGGTGTTCTCCCTGGCGAGCCCGGTGGTGAGCCCGGAAAGTAGCCCCACGAGCAGAGTGATGAGTACGACGACGGCCCCCATCAGGGCGAACCGCCCCTTGGCGAACCGAAGGTCTCTCCATGCGACGAACATGCCCCCACCCTGCTTCCGCGCGCACGCCCAGGGCATCGCGCCACAGCACGCTTCACCCGAATCGAAGGGGGGAGCCCACGATCAACCTTTTGGTTGAGGGGCCTCGGGGCAGCTCCGCATACGCTGGAAGGTCCGATGAAAGGCCCGATGAAAAGCTCGATGAACACCTCCGAAGCTGCCGAGCCCCTGGCGGGCCCGCGCCGGCCCACCCCCGTCACCCTCGTCCTGCGGCTCTGCCTGCACGCCCTGCTCGCGGGGCTGCTCGCGCTCGCCGCCGTGCGGGCCCTGGCCGACGGAGCACCGCGGGCCGGGGCTGTCGTGGCGGCCGTGCTCGTCGTGGGCGGCGTCTACGTGGCGGGCACGCTCAGCCCGGCCGTGGCGCGGTCGCAGCGGGCGGCAGCGGTGTGGCTCGGCGTGCTCGGCCTGAGCTGGGCGGCGCTGCTCGTCCTGTCGCCGGACGGGCTGTGGACGGCCTTCCCCCTGTACTTCCTGCAGCTGCACCTGCTGCCCGTGCGCTGGGCCCTGCCCGCCGTCGCACTGACCGCCGCTGCCGCCATCGCCAGTTTCGTGGCGCACGGCTCGCCCCTGTCGCCCGGCAGCTTCATCGGGCCGCTGCTCGGCGCGGCCATGGCGGTCGCCACCGTCCTCGGGTACGAGGCGCTGTACCGGGAGAGCGAACGGCGCCGCCACCTGATCGACGAGCTCATGGCCACGCGGGCAGAGCTCGCCGCCGCCGAGCGCACCGCGGGCACCCTCGCCGAGCGCGAGCGCCTCGCCCGCGAGATCCACGACACGCTCGCGCAGGGCCTCTCCTCCATCCAGCTCCTGCTGCGCGCCGCCCAACGCGCGCTGCCCGCGGGGTCGCCCGCCGCGCCGCACATCGAGCAGGCCCGCGCCGCCGCGCAGGACAACCTCGCGGAGGCCCGGCGCTTCGTGCGCGCCCTCAGCCCGCCCGACCTGGAGCACGGCTCCCTGGCGGGAGCCCTTGAGCGGCTCTCCGCGTCCGCGTCGCCCGGCTCCGCCCTGCACGTCCAGTTCACGGTGAGCGGCACACCCACCGAGCTGCCCACCCCGTACGAAGTGGCCCTGCTCCGCACCGCCCAGTCCGCCCTGGCCAACACTGTCCGGCACGCCGCCGCGGGGCGTGCCGAGATCACCCTGAGCTTCATGGACACGTCGGTGTCCCTGGACGTCGTGGACGACGGCCGCGGCTTCGACCCGGCGTCGGCGCCCCGCGGGGACGGCGGCTTCGGGCTGCCCGCGATGCGGGCGCGCGCCCGGTCCCTCGGCGGGACGCTGAGCGTGGAGTCGGCGCCGGGCCAGGGGACGGCCGTCGCGGTCACCCTGCCGCTTCCGACGGGGGCCGTCCTGACGGGAGCCGGTCCCACGAGGGCCGACCCTGCGGATGTCGGTCCGTCGGGGGCCGTTCCGGCGGGGGAATTTCCTACGGAGGCCGGTCCGCCGAGCGGCGCCCCGGCGAAGGCCAGACCGACCGGGGTGGGCTCGACGGCCTCCGCTCCGACCGCCTCTGCCCCGACGGAGGACGGGCTGTGAGCGCCGGGATTCCGGAGCCCATCCGGCTGCTCCTCGCGGACGATCACCCCGTCGTCCGCGCCGGACTGCGTGCGGTGCTCGACACCGAGCCCGACTTCACCGTCGCGGGGGAGACGGCGACGGCCGAAGCAGCGGTGACGCTCGCCGCGACCGGCGGGTTCGACGTCGTCCTGATGGACCTTCAGTTCGGGGCGGGCATGCACGGGGCGCAGGCCACGGCCGCGATCGCCGCCGAGCCGGGCGCGCCCCGGGTGCTCATCCTGACGACGTACGACACGGACGCCGACATCCTCGCCGCGGTCGAGGCGGGGGCCGCCGGATACCTCCTGAAGGACGCGCCGCCCGAGGAACTCGCCGCGGCGGTGCGGACCGCGGCCGCGGGGCAGTCCGCGCTCGCTCCCGCCATCGCCCACCGCCTCATGGACCGGATGCGGGCGCCCGGGGAGGCCCTGACCGGGCGCGAGCTGGAGGTGCTCAGGCTGGTGCGGGAGGGGTTGTCCAACCTGCAGATCAGCAAGCGCCTCTTCCTGAGCCAGGCCACTGTGAAGTCCCATTTGGTGCACATCTACGCCAAGTTGGGCGTCGACTCGCGCACGGCGGCGGTAGCCGTGGCGACGGGGCGCGGGCTGATCCGGGGCGGCGCGGGCTAGGGCCCTTCTGACGGATCTCTGTGGCGTCGCGACGCCCGGCACGCACTCTCGCCGCACGGCGCAAAGGGACAGGTGGCTCCGCCACATGACCCTTCACACCGCGCGCCGAGCGCACGCACCGAACGCCGCTCCTTCTCCCACGGAGATCCGTCAGAAGGACCCTAGTCAGGATCCCGCGATGCTTTCCAGCATGCGCTGCTGGTGCCGGTGGCCGATCGTCTCGTAGCCGATCACCGTGACGAACGGGGCGAGCATGACGACGAGCAGGCACACCGCGATCGCGACACCGGCCGCCGAGAGCAGCACCGCCACGGCGAGCACGGCGAGCGTGAGGCCGATGAGCAGCAGGTGGAAGCGGTCCGTGGCGGAGAGCAGCAGGGTGTGCAGGAGATAGACCATCAGCAGGTAGAGACCGACGGGGAGGGCCAGGGACAGGACGACGGCGACCTCGCCGATCTTCGCGTGGTGTTCCAGGTACAGCCCTGCCACGTGCAGCCCCGCGCCTGCTCCGGCGATGCCGACGTAGAGGGGGATGTGTCCGTAGCCGAAGAGATATCCGCGGTTGCGGCGGTGGGTGAGGATGTCTCCGAAGGGGGTGGCGAAGTACACCCACCACATGCCGAAGGTCAGACCGACTCCGGCGACGACGACGGCTACGGCGTTCACGCCCCACTGCGTGCCGTCCGCGCCGCCCAGGAGTTCGCCCGACGAGGCGATGGTGCCGACGACGCCTTCGCCGAGGGTGATGATGGCGAACAGGCCGTAGCGTTCGGCGACATGGTGGGGGTGCCAGGGGGTGCCTCCCGCGCGGCCCTGGGTGAGGAGCGGCAGCGCGAGCTCCAGCACCCCCAGCACGACGAAGGCGGCCAGTACGGCGGCGAGCGGCAGCTCGGTGAAGCCGACGACGATCCACCCGGCCTGGGCGATCACGGTCCAGCGGATGTTGGCTGTCCCGACCTTGTGGAAGGAGGGAGAGTCCCGGCTCGCCCGCCACCACTGCGCCACCATCGCGATCCGCATCACGACGTAGCCGATCACCATGGCCCGCAGTTCGAGGTGGTCGCCCGCGTCGAGGGAGTGGAACATCGCCGGCAGGCCGAGCGAGAACACGACGACGCCGATCATCTGGAGCATCGTCAGGGCGCGGTAGAGCCAGTCGTCGGTGGCGAAGGCGGAGGCGAACCAGCTGAAGCTGATCCAGGCGACGCTGATGGCGAACATGGCGAGCAGGAACGCGAGGGTCGCCTGGCCGGCGTGGCCCTCGGCGAGCATCTCGGCGAACTGGGACGCGGCGGTGCCGACGGCGACCACGAAGGTCAGGTCGAACAGCAGCTCGAGCGGTGAGGAGGCCCGGCCGTGTTCCTCCGGGTCACGGCCGGTCATCGGTACCAGGCGGTGCGCGAGACCGCTCCGGCCGGCGGCGCTGGTTGCTTCGGAGTCACTCATGCGCCGCATGATGCCTGACTTGGCGTCACCGGCCGGGGGGCGCCGCGCGGCGCCGAAGCATTCGGTGGGACTACGCGGCAGGACCCGAGCTGGCCAGCGCGGCGGACAGTTCCACCGCCACCTCCTGAAGGACCGGGACGATCTTCTCCACCGCGGCCTCGGTCACGCGGCCCGCCGGGCCGGAGATCGAGATGGCGGCCGCCGTGGGGGAGTTGGGGACCGACACCGCCAGGCAGCGGACCCCGATCTCCTGTTCGTTGTCGTCGACCGCGTAGCCCGCGCCGCGGACCACCTCGAGCGCGTCGAGGAAGCCCTCCGGGGTGGTGATCGTCTTCTCCGTGGCGGCGGGCATCCCGGTGCGGGCCAGGAGCGCGCGCACCTCGTCCGGCGGGGTGTGGGCGAGCAGGGCCTTGCCGACGCCCGTGGAGTGGGGGAGGACCCGGCGGCCCACCTCGGTGAACATCCGCATGGAGTGCTTGGACGGCACCTGTGCGACGTACACGATCTCGTCGCCGTCGAGCAGCGCCATGTTCGCGGTCTCGCCGGTCTCCTCGACCAGGCGCGCGAGGTAGGGGCGCGCCCAGGTGCCGAGGAGGCGCGATGCCGATTCGCCGAGGCGGATCAGGCGCGGGCCGAGGGAGTAGCGGCGGTTGGGCTGCTGGCGTACGTAGCCGCAGGCGACCAGGGTGCGCATCAGGCGGTGGATCGTGGGCAGCGGGAGGCCGCTGCTCGCGGAGAGCTCGCTCAGACCGACCTCGCCGCCTGCGTCCGCCATCCGTTCGAGGAGGTCGAAGGCGCGCTCGAGGGACTGGACACCACCGCTGGCAGCGGGCGGCTTGGAGGCGGCGACTTCGGTGGAGGCGTCGCTGGCGCTTGACGTCGGCACGGCGCAGTCCTTTCGGGGCTGACGGGCAAGGCAGCAGCCTACCGGGCGGTTCTTCGCGAGGTCCCTCTGCGGCCCTTGCGTCATCGCCGGTCAGGGCCGTCCAGGGACCGGTCGGGGAGCCTTTGTCCGCTTCTCCGCCGTCACGCCCGGTGATCGTTGGACGGCCCGGTTGTGCGTAGCTACGTTCTGGCCTGTGGAATTCTAATTCCACTTTGTGGAAACGTCCAGTGTGCTCGGGATGGCCTCTTGACGGTTCGGGGTCGGCCGTGAAGACTCGTTCAACAGAACGTTGAATTCCGTTTAGCGGAAACGAATGGTCTGTGTAGCGGAAAAGAACGAACACACAAGCAACAGCGAAGAGAGGGCGTTGAGGACGTGGACGTAGAACTGGTGCTGCGCTCGACCCGCGTGATCACCCCGCAGGGAACCCGCGCCGCGTCGGTCACGGTCTCCGGGGGGAAGATCGCGGCCGTACTCGCACACGACGCCGACGTACCGGCGGGGGCCAGGGTCGAGGACTTCGGGGACGACGTCCTGCTGCCCGGCCTCGTCGACACGCACGTCCATGTGAACGACCCGGGCCGCACGGAGTGGGAGGGCTTCTGGACCGCCACCCGAGCCGCGGCCGCCGGCGGCATCACCACCCTCGTCGACATGCCGCTCAACTCCCTGCCGCCGACCACGACGGTCGACAATCTGCGCACGAAGCAGGACGTGGCCCGCACCAAGGCGCACATCGACGTCGGCTTCTGGGGCGGCGCCCTGCCGGACAACGTCGGCGACCTCAAGCCCCTGCACGACGCCGGTGTCTACGGCTTCAAGTGCTTCCTCTCGCCGTCCGGCGTGGACGAGTTCCCGCACCTGGACCAGGACCGCCTCGCCACCTCCATGGCGGAGATCGCGGGCTTCGGCGGGCTGCTCATCGTGCACGCCGAGGACCCGCACGAGCTGGACGCGGCCCCGCACAAGAGCGGCCCCAAGTACACGGATTACCTGGAGACCCGTCCGCGCGTCTCCGAGGACGTCGCCATCGAGGGCCTCATCGGGCTCGCCAAGCGGCTCGGCGCCCGCGTCCACGTACTGCACCTGTCGTCCTCCGACGCGCTGCCCCTGATCGCCGCCGCCAGGCGCGAGGGCGTCAAGATCACCGTCGAGACCTGCCCGCACTACCTCACGCTCACCGCGGAGGAAGTCCCGGACGGCGCCAGCGAGTTCAAGTGCTGCCCGCCCATCCGCGAGGCCGCCAACCAGGACCTGCTCTGGGACGCGCTCGCCGACGGCACCATCGACTGCATCGTGACGGACCACTCGCCGTCCACCGCCGACCTCAAGACCGACGACTTCGCGACCGCGTGGGGCGGCATCTCCGGCCTCCAGCTGAGCCTCCCCGCGATCTGGACCGAGGCCCGCAAGCGCGGCCACAGCCTTGAGGACGTGGTGCGCTGGATGTCGACGCGCACCTCCGAACTGGTCGGACTCGACCAGAAGGGCGCCATCGAGGCCGGCCGCGACGCCGACTTCGCGGTCCTCGCGCCCGACGAGACCTTCACCGTGGACCCCGCGGCGCTGCAGCACCGGAACCGAGTCACGGCGTATGCGGGCAAGACCCTCAACGGCGTCGTGAAGTCCACCTGGCTGCGCGGCGAACGCATTCTGCACGGCGGCGAGTTCAGCGAACCCGCAGGCCGACTTCTGGAAAGGAACAACTGACACCGTGACGGCGCAGAACATATCCTCTTTGGCTTCCTTCACCGGCGACGCGAGCCCCTACGGCGGCGGCGACCCCTACGCGGACTACCGCACCGCGGACTTCCCCTTCACCCAGTACGCCAACCTCGCCGACCGGCAGCTCGGCGCCGGTGTGATCGCCGCCAACGACGAGTTCTTCGCGATGCGCGAGAACCTCCTCCTCGCGCACCCCGCCGTGTTCGACCCCGAGCACTTCGGTCACAAGGGCAAGGTCATGGACGGCTGGGAGACCCGCCGCCGCCGTGGTGTCTCCGGCGAGCACCCGTGGCCCACCGCCGACGACCACGACTGGGCGCTCGTACGCCTCGGCGCCCCCGGCGTCGTGCGCGGCATCGTCATCGACACCGCCCACTTCCGCGGCAACTACCCGCAGGCCGTGTCCGTCGAGGGCACGAGCGTGGACGGTTCGCCGACCCCCGAGGAACTCCTCTCGGACGACGTGAAGTGGACGACCCTCGTGCCCCGCACGGCAGTCGGCGGCCACGCGGCCAACGGCTTCGCCGTCGACCTGGAGCAGCGCTTCACGCACCTGCGGGTCAACCAGCACCCGGACGGCGGCGTCGCCCGCCTGCGCGTCTACGGCGAGGTCGTCGCCGACCCCAAGTGGCTCGCCGCGCTCGGCACGTTCGACGTCGTGGCCCTGGAGAACGGCGGCCAGGTCGAGGACGCGTCCGACCGCTTCTACTCCCCGGCCACCAACACCATCCAGCCGGGCCGCTCCCGCAAGATGGACGACGGCTGGGAGACCCGCCGCCGCCGCGACAACGGCAACGACTGGATCCGCTACCAGCTGGTGGGCCAGTCCGAGATCCGTTCGATCGAGATCGACACGGCCTACCTCAAGGGCAACTCGGCCGGCTGGGCCGCTCTTTCGGTCCGTGACGGCGAGGACGGCGAGTGGGTCGAGGCGCTGCCCCGCACCCGCCTGCAGCCCGACACCAACCACCGTTTCGTCCTGGACGCCCCGGTCGTCGGCACGCACGTGCGCATCGACATCTTCCCGGACGGCGGCATCTCGCGCCTGCACCTCTTCGGTTCGCTGACCGAGGCGGGACAGAACCGCCTGACGGCACGTCACCAGGAGCTGGGCGGCTGAACCGGAGCCGCTGAGGCCCGCTGAAGAACGTGGGGCGCACCGGGTGGCAAGCCCCGGTGCGCCCCATCACCATGCCCGCGCGCCGTTACGCGGAGTGCCCGCCGTCGACCACGAGCTCCGCGCCCGTGATGAACGAGGCGTCCTCACCGGCGAGATAGGCCACGAGCGAGGCCACCTCATCGGCTGAGCCGAACCGGCCGAGCGCGGCCGCCGCCTTCTGGGGCTCGGCGAACGGCCCGTCCACCGGGTTCATGTCCGTGTCGATCGCGCCCGGGTGGATCACGTTCACAGTGATCCCGCGCCCGGCGAGCTCCCGCGCCAGGGGCTTGGTCATGCCGGAGAGCGCCGCCTTGCTCATCGCGTACAGCGTGCTGCCGCCCCCGCCCACGTACCGGACGAGCGCCGATCCGGTGGAGATGATCCGGCCGCCGTCGGCCAGCCTGCCGGCCGCCGCCTGCGAGGCCAGGAAAACCGCGCGTACGTTGATGTCGAGCACCCGGTCGACGTCGGCGAGCGCCAGGTCCTCGATGGGGCCGAGCACCCCGATGCCCGCGTTGTTCACCAGGATGTCCAGGCGGCCCAGGTCGTCGGCCGCGCGCTCCACGGCTCCCGCGGCGTCCCCGGGGTCCGCCGCGTCGGCCTTGACGGCGAACCCGCGCCGTCCCGTCGACTCGATCTTGGCGACGACATCGAGAGCGGCGGCCTCTTCCTTGACGTACGTGATCGCGACGTCGGCGCCCTCCTGGGCGAGCCGCAGCGCGATCGCCGCGCCCATGCCGCGGCTGCCGCCGGTGACGAGAGCGGTCTTGCCGGTCAGAGAAGACATGTCCTTCAACCTCATTCGCGTGGTTATGGTGCGTGATGCCTGAGAAGTGCTTGTGGGTTCAATGAAAGCGGGCGGCGTGCTCCGTCGCTGGCGGGAAATGGACACCGCTTTTCCGGCGGGGGGGATACGGTGATCGACCGCGTGAGAGCCGCCGAAGTCTCCACATCGCCGCATCCGTTGGAGACCGTGCCCGTGTCGACGCTCACCGTTCCCGCCGCGCCGCCCGCGGCGCGCCGCGCCTGGCTCACCGACCTGCCCGTCCTGCTCGTGGCCGTCGTCTGGGGCGCCAGCTATCTCGCCGCCAAGGGCATCACGACGACGCACACGGTCGTCGCCGTCCTGGTGCTGCGGTTCGCCGTCGTGTTGCCCGCGCTCGTGGTCGCCGGATGGCGCGGCCTGCGCGCCCTGACGGCGCCGCAGTGGCGCGGGGCGGGAGCGCTCGGCCTGGTCCTGAGCGGGATCTTCCTCCTGGAGACGTACGGCGTCGTCCACACCTCGGCGACCAACGCGGGCCTCATCATCAGCCTCACCATGATCTTCACCCCGCTCGCCGAGGCCGCGGTGACGCGGAAGAGGCCGCCGCGCGCCTTCCTCGCCGCGGCCGGGCTCTCCGTGCTCGGAGTGGTCCTGCTGACCCAGGGCGGCGGCTTCACACGGCCCTCGGTGGGCGACGGCCTGATCTTCCTCGCGGCCCTCGCGCGCACGGTGCACGTCCTTGCGATGTCCCGGATCAAGGCGCTCCGGGATGCCGGAGACTCGGCGTCGCTCTCGCTCACCACCGTCCAACTGGGCACCGCTGTGGGCGTGTTCGCGGTCCTCGCCGCCGCGGGCACCGGCGCGACGCCCTGGAACGTGGCCGCGGACTTCGGCGCGCGCGAGTGGGCCGGACTGCTCTTCCTCTCCGTGTTCTGCACGCTCTTCGCCTTCTTCGTGCAGATGTGGGCGGTGCGCAGGACGTCCCCCTCGCGCGTGAGCCTGCTGCTCGGCACGGAACCGTTGTGGGCGGCCGCGGTGGGGATCGCGCTGGGCGGGGAGCGGCTGGGCGTGGTGGGTCTGGTGGGGGGTGTGCTGGTTCTGGTGGGGACCAGCTGGGGCCGCGGGGTGCGGTGATACCTTCCGGGGTCGATCACACAGGGGGAGCCCATGAACGAGTACTTCGAGCAGGATTTCGCCGCGGCCGCGGAGAAGCGCCGTATCTGGGGCGCGGCGCTGTTCCTCGCCGCGGGCATCATCTGGGCCGTGCTCGCCTGGCAGTTGATGGTGCCGTTCAGCGACGGGGACGACGACTCGTCGAGCAGCCGCAAGTGCCAGTCGGTGCTCTTCTACGAGGGCGACGCCCCGACATGGCACGACTCCACGTGGGAGGACTGCCGCGCGCAGCGCCGGTGGCCCGAGATGCTGGGCTGGCTGGGGCTCTCGGTGCCGCTGTCGGTGGCAGGCGCGGTGCTCTGGACCGGCGGGACCACCAGTCTGCGGATGCGGGAGTACATGGCGCAGCACCGCATCGCCGCCGCGAAGAGCGCGGCCGCCGACGCGAAGAAGGACTGACGAAGAACCGGCGGCGCTCGGTTAACTCCCGGAAAATTCACCGCACTTGGCGTTGACACCACGACCTCTACGCGCGTCACACTGGTCGCATGCGAATCCCCCCACGAATCGTGAGCATCACCGCCCTTGCCGCCGCCCTGCTCGTCGGCGGCCCCGTCGCCGCCTCCGCGAGCGCGGTCCCGGACCACCACGCCCCCGTCTCGACGGCGTACTCCATCACCGCCGTCGGCGACATCTGCTACTCCGCGCTGCCCGCCCAGGCGCACGACACCCTGGACCTGATCGAGGCGGGCGGCCCCTACCCGTATCCGCAGGACGGCACCGTCTTCCAGAACAGGGAAGGCATCCTGCCCTCCCAGGGCTCCGGCTACTACCACGAGTACACCGTGAAGACACCGGGCTCACCGGACCGCGGCGCCCGCCGCATCGTGACCGGTGAGAAGAACCAGGAGGACTACTACACCGCCGACCACTACGAGTCCTTCGACCTGGTCGACCACTCCTGCTGAGCCCACCCGGTCGGCACGGTGCTCACCGGCCGGTCTTCTTCCGGCTCTCCGCGACCGCGAACAGCGCGAGCGCCAGCACGATCAGCGTGACGCCCGCGTAGATCTCGTGTCCGTCGAGGAACCCGATCCGCCGCACGATGCCCCAGCCGCGCAGCCGGCCGGTCAGCTCGTGCACCAGGGTGACCACGCCCTGGATCAGGAGAAGGACGGCGAAGACCGCAAGTACCTGCTTCATGCCGAAGAGCCTCGCCCCCTGGGCCCCCCACGCACATCGGCCACGGGGCGAGGACTCTTCCCCCGGCACCCTCCCAAAGTCTCCGTGTGCGCGACTTTGGTAGTCGATCGCACCCGGAGGGCACCCGGCACCCCCGGCAGTGCGTAGATTTGTCGACCATGAGCGGCAATCAGCCCCCGTCGGACCCCTCGGCCTCCCTGTCGAGGCGTCCCTGGGCGCTGCCCTCGGCCGTGGCCGCCGAGTTCGACCCGGACCACACGGCACGCGAGGGCAAGCGCGGGCCCCGGCGGACCGCGCGCGACTGGCTGGTCGACTTCGCCTGCTTCTTCGTGGCCGTCGTCATCGGCATGGTGGGCGCGGACGCGGTCAGCAGCAACCCGAACGTCTCCAGCGGTGCGGCCGACGTCGACCAGCTGATCGGCGCCCTGGCCTGCGCCGCCGTCTGGCTGCGCAGGCGCTGGCCGGTCGGCCTCGCCGCCGGTCTGGTCCTGGTCAGCCTGGTCTCGGACACCTCGGGCGGCGCGGGCGCCGTCGCGCTGTTCAGCCTCGCGGTGCACCGGCCCTTCCGGTACGTCGGCTGGATCGGCGGGGTCTCGATCTGCCTGATGCCGTTCATCTACTGGATGCGGCCCGACGCCGACCTGCCCTGGCTGGTCGCCGTCCTCATCGGCATGCTGATCAACGCCTCCGTCATCGGCTGGGGCATGTTCGTGCGCTCGCGCCGCCAACTCCTGCTGAGCCTGCGCGACCGCGCGATCCGCGCCGAGAACGAGGCGGCGCTCCGCGCCGAACAGGCCCAGCGCCTCGCCCGCGAGTCCATCGCCCGCGAGATGCACGACGTGCTGGCCCACCGGCTCACCCTGCTCAGCGTGCACGCGGGCGCCCTGGAGTTCCGCCCGGACGCGCCACGGGAGGAGATCGTCCGCGCCGCCGGAGTCATCCGGGAGAGCTCGCACGAGGCGCTGCAGGATCTGCGCGAGGTGATCGGCGTCCTGCGCGGCGGCAGCGGCGACGGCGAGGCATCGGGCCGGCCGCAGCCCACCCTCACCGCCCTGGAGACCCTGGTCGCCGAGTCGCGCGACGCGGGCATGAAGGTCGCGTTCGACCACCGCGTCACCGACCCGGCCGCCGTGCCCGCCGCCGTGGGCCGCACCGCCTACCGCATCGCCCAGGAGGGCCTGACCAACGCCCGCAAGCACGCCCCCGGCGCCGAGGTGACCGTCTCGGTGTCCGGCGCCCCCGGCGAAGGCCTCACCCTGTCGGTGTGCAACCCGCCGCCGCCCGGCGACGTGCCGGACGTCCCCGGTTCCGGCCAGGGGCTGATCGGCCTCACCGAACGGGCCACGCTGGCGGGCGGCCGCATCGAGCACGGGCCCGCGCGGGACGGCGGCTTCCGCGTCGACGCCTGGCTGCCGTGGGACGCACCCTCCGCTCGCGCCGACGGGCTGTGAGGGCGGCACCCGCCCGACCCGTCCGGCGGGCGTGATCGAGGTCCTGGGATCTCGTTACTGTGGGCCCATGAACCCGATCCGCGTGCTTCTCGTCGACGACGACCCGCTGGTCCGTGCCGGTCTGTCCTTCATGATGGGCGGCGCGGACGACATCGAGATCGTCGGCGAGGCCGCGGACGGCTCCCAGGTGGCTCCGCTGGTCGGCGAACTCCGCCCCGACGTCGTCCTGATGGACATCCGCATGCCCACGATGGACGGTCTGGCGGCGACAGAGGCCCTGCGCAAGCGCCCCGACGCACCCGAGGTCATCGTCCTCACCACGTTCCACGCCGACGAACAGGTGCTGCGGGCCCTGCGGGCGGGAGCGGCCGGCTTCGTCCTCAAGGACACCCCGCCCGCCGAGATCGTCGCGGCGGTAAGGGCGGTCGCGGCGGGGGAGCCGGTGCTGTCCCCCACGGTGACGCAGCAGCTGATCACCCGGGTGACGGGCGTGGATCCCCAACAGGGCCGCCGTGAGCGGGCGTTGGACCGCCTCGCCCTGCTGGGGGAGCGGGAGAGGGAAGTGGCTGTCGCGGTGGGCCGGGGCGCGTCGAACGCGGACATCGCGGCGGAACTCTTCCTGAGCGTGGCCACGGTCAAGGCCCACGTCTCCCGCGTCCTGACGAAGCTGGACCTCAACAACCGGGTGCAGATCGCGCTGTTGGCGCATGACGCGGGGCTGCTCGACGAGGTCGAGTAGCCCCGTGAGGCGCCGGGATCGGCCGTGATCCGCCGGACGGGATCAGCTCCCGTCGATCTCCGCCATCCGCACCAACCGCCCTTCCCTGCGCGACAGTTCGCACGCCTCGGCCACGCGCAGCGCCTCCAGTGCCTCCCGCCCGTCGCACGGGTTGGTCCGTTCGCCGCGGACCACGTCGACGAACGCCGCGAGCTCCGCCTCGTACGCGGGCGTGAAGCGTTCGAGGAAGCCGGGCCACGGCTTCCCGGGGGGCGGCGGGCCCGAGGGCTCCACGGACGACAGGGGAGTGCGGTCGTCGAAGCCGACCGCGATCTGGTCCTCCTCCCCGGCCAGTTCCATCCGTACGTCATAGCCCGCGCCGTTGCACCGCGTGGCCGTCGCCGTGGCGAGTGTGCCGTCGTCCAGGGTGAGGACAGCCGCCGCCGTGTCGACGTCGCCCGCGTCGCGGAACATGGAGGGACCGGCGTCCGACCCGGTCGCGTACACCTGAGTCACCTCGCGGCCCGTGACCCACCGCAGCATGTCGAAGTCATGGACCAGGCAGTCGCGGTAGAGCCCGCCGGAGAGCGGGAGGTACGCGGCCGGCGGCGGCGCCGGATCGGAGGTCATCGCCCGGACGGTGTGCAGCCGCCCGAGCCGCCCCGACCGCACGGCCTCGCGCGCCGCCGCGTACCCCGCGTCGAACCGGCGCTGGAAGCCCAGTTGCAGCACCGTGCCCGCGGCCTCGACCTCCCGGAGCGCGGCGAGCGTACCGGGCAGGTCGAGAGCGATGGGCTTCTCGCAGAAGACCGGAAGCCCCGCACGCGCCGCCTTGCCGATCAGTTCGGCGTGCGCGGAGGTCGCCGCGGTGATCACCACCGCGTCCACGGCAGCCGTCCGGCCGCTGCCCGTGAAGACGTCGTCCACCGACGGCACGGAGGCCGCGCCGATCCGCGCGGCCAGCCCGGCGGCGCGCCCGGCGTCCGCGTCGGCGACGACCAGTGACTCCACCTCCGGATGCCGCTGCAGAGCCGCTGAGTGAAATGTGCCGATACGGCCCGTTCCGATCAATCCGATGCGCATGGACCAACCCTCGCGACGCCCCGCGATCCTGTCAATCCTTTGTCCGGACAACAGAACTTCAGAACTTCCCGTCATCATTCCCTGCGACTACGCTCGCCACGTGCCCAAATCTGCCGACAAACCAGCCGTGGACCCGACCGTCTCGCTCCAGCTCGGCGTCGACCGCAGCAGCCCGGTCCCGCTGTACTTCCAGCTGTCCCAGCAGCTGGAGGCGGCGATCGAGCGCGGTGCCCTGACCCCGGGCACCCTGCTCGGCAACGAGATAGAGCTGGCCGGACGCCTCGGGCTCTCCCGCCCGACCGTCCGTCAGGCCATCCAGTCCCTCGTCGACAAAGGACTGCTCGTGCGCCGCAGGGGCGTGGGCACCCAGGTGGTGCACAGCCAGGTCAAGCGCCCGCTGGAGCTCAGCAGCCTCTACGACGACCTGGAGGCGGCGGGCCAGCGCCCCGAGACCCGCGTCCTGCGCAACTCCGTCGAGCCCGCGTCCGCCGAGGTCGCGGCCAGCCTCGGCATCGCGGAAGGCGACGACGTCCACCTCGTCGAGCGGCTGCGTCTGGCCCACGGCGAGCCCATGGCGTGCCTGCGCAACCACATCCCGTCCGGGCTGCTCGCCCTGGACACCGCACACCTGGAGGCGACCGGCCTCTACCGCCTGATGCGGGCCGCGGGCATCACCCTGCACAGCGCGCGCCAGTCCGTGGGGGCCCGCGCCGCCACCGCCGGCGAGGGCGAGCAGCTCGGCGAACCCGCGGGAGCCCCGCTGCTCACGATGCAGCGCACGACCTTCGACGACACCGGACGCGCGGTCGAGTTCGGCTCGCACATCTACCGGGCCTCGCGCTACTCCTTCGAGTTCCAGCTCCTCGTACGCCCGTAATTGCAGACCGGCCGGACATACGTCGGCGGGGCCGCGGTGCATGTGCACCGCGGCCCCGCCGCAAGGGAGGTCACGCGCCGGAGGACTTCTCGGCGGCCTCGGTCTCGGTGGAGGCGCCGGCCGTGGTGAGCGTGCCGCCCGCCGTCTCCAGGTGGGCCCGGACGAACCACTGGAACTGTTCGAGGGCCCGCAGCTGCTCGATCAGCAGATCCTCGGTGGCGGGGTCGATCTCGCCGACCTTCTTGATGGCGGCGCGCACGTCCTGGATGACGCCGGTGTAGACGAGGTCCAGGGCGCCGAGGTGGGCTATGGCATCGGCGCGGCCCACGCTGTAGTCCTCCCACGTGCGCTCCTTGACCAGGGCGCCGGGGGTGCCGTACGCGATGCCGCCCAGGGCGGCCAGGCGCTCCGCCGTGTCGTCGGCCAGGTCACGGACCCGGTCGACCTGCGGGTCGAGCATCTGATGCACGGCGATGAAGTGCGGGCCGACCACGTTCCAGTGCACGTGCTTCAACGTGAGGTGGAGATCGTTGAGCGCGTGCAGGCGCTGCTGCAGCAGCTCGATGACCGTGCCGGCCTCCCGCACCGTGATGCCAGGGACGGTGTACTTGGGGGTGGCCTCGGAAGTCAACGGAATGCCTCCTGTCTCGTATGTCCTGTACGGGCTTATGTCCACCTGGTGCCCCGGGTGGACGCCGCTACACCCGCACCTGCCCGGAAGGTCCGAATCGAGGTCAGTCGTCGGTCATCAGCCCGGCGCGGAGCTTGTTCACGACGCGGGTGATCAGCCGGGAGACGTGCATCTGCGAGTAGCCGAGCTCGTCGGCGATCTGCTGCTGGGTCTGCTCCTCGACGAAGCGCAGATGGATGAGCGTGCGGTCCCGCTCGTCGAGCTCCGCGATCAGCGGGGCGAGGGAGTGGAAGTTCTCGACGAGCTCGAAGGACCGCTCGTCGACACCGATGAAGTCGGCGAGCATCGTGTCGGACTCGTCGTCGGCGCCGTTGACCGCGGCGTTCAGGGAGATGGCGTTGTAGCCGTTGGAGGCCTTCTGCGCCTCGGCCACCTCGGAGGGCTTGAGCTGCATCAGTTCCGCCAGCTCGGCCGTCGTGGGCAGGCGGCCCAGGCGGGTGCGCAACTCCTCGGTGGCCTTCGACAGTTCGAGACGGGCCTCCTGAAGGCGGCGCGGCACGTGCACGGCCCAGGAGGTGTCGCGGAAGAACCGCTTGATCTCACCGGTGATGTAGGGGACGGCGAAGGAGGTGAACTCGACTTCGCGGGTCAGCTCGAAGCGGTCGATCGCCTTGATCAGGCCGATGGTCCCGACCTGGATGATGTCTTCCATCTCCTGCTGGCCCCGGTGCTTGAACCGGGAGGCCGCGTAGTGCACGAGGGAGAGGTTCATCTCGATCAGGACGTTGCGCACGTACTGGTACTCGTGCGTGCCCTCCTCGAGCTGCGTGAGGCGGTCGAAGAAACGCTTGCCGACCTCCCGCGCGTCCCTCGGCGCGATGGAGGAGGGGTCCGTGTACGCGCGTTCAACGAGGTCGTCTCCGGCCTTGGCGACCGGCTCCTGCGTCTGCTCCTGCGCCGCGGTGATCATGCGTTCCGCTCCTTGTTAAGTTCGAAACTTCCTTCGGCGTCGGCCCGTGTACCCCACCGATCGACACCCACACACACTCATTTCCGACTCATTTTTTTACCGCATAAGTCCCGTGGTGCGGATGTTTGCCGGGCGGCTCGGCGGTCAACCGGAGTGACAGCACACGTAGTCGATGCCAAGGAGCGTGAGCGGCCATGACCGCCAACGAGAAGGCCAAGGCGAAGACCGAGCAGGTCACCGGTGCCGCGAAGAAGGCCGCCGGACGCGCCGTGGGCAACGAACGGCTCACCGCCGAGGGCCGGGCCGAGCAGAAGAAGGGCGACGCCCGACAGGCCAAGGAGAAGACGAAGGACATCGGCAAGCACTGACCTCACCGGTCACGCAAGCGCCGCAGGGGCGGCCCCGTCTGACGGGGCCGCCCCTGCTGCTGATTCCGGCTCGCCTGATACCAACTGGCCAACGGTCGTAAGAATGTTCTGACAAATCCATTGACGCTGCCGCGCGCCCGCCGCTAGAACTCCCACCAGCCGCACTCGGGCGGCCGGGAGAAGAGGTGGTCCCACCATGCGCAGTCCCACCATGCGTACAGCGCGTACGGCGCGCACGGCAGCAGCTCTCGTGGCGGTGGTCGCGCTCGCGGCCGGGTGCAGCGGCTCCGGCGGCAAGGACGACGAGGACAAGTCGGGTGACGGCGGGGGAGACGGCAAAGGCGTGAACACGCCCCGCCTCAAGATCGCGATGGTCACGCACTCCGGCGAGGGCGACACCTTCTGGGACATCGTGCAGAGCGGCGCCAAGCAGGCGGCCCGCAAGGACAACGTCGAGTTCCTCTACTCCAACGACAAGGAGGCCAAGGGACAGGCCGAGCTCGTCCAGTCGGCGATCGACAAGAAGGTCGACGGCATCGTCGTCACGCTGGCCAAGCCCGAGGCGATGAAAGCGGTCCTCGGCAAGGCCGAGGACGCCGGGATACCGGTCGTCACGATCAACTCCGGCGGCGAGTTCTCCGCCGACTTCGGCGCCCTGAGCCACATCGGCCAGGACGAGTCCGTGGCGGGCGAGGCGGTCGGCGACGAGCTCACCGAACGCGGCAAGAAAAAGGTGCTCTGCGTCATCCACGAACAGGGCAACGTCTCCCTGGAGCAGCGCTGCGCGGGCGTGAAGAAGACCCTCAAGGGGTCGGTCGAGAACCTGAACGTCGAGGGCACCAACGCGCCCAACGCCCAGTCCTCCATCAGTGCGAAACTCCAGGCGACCAAGGGCATCGACGCGGTGGTCACGCTCGGCGCGCCGATCGCCGCCCTCTCGGTGAAGGCCAAGGAGGACTCCGGCAGCAAGGCCGAGGTCGCCACCTTCGACCTGAACGCCGAGGTCGTCAAGCGCCTCAAGGCCAAGGAGGTCGGCTTCGCCGTGGACCAGCAGCCCTACCTCCAGGGCTACCTCGCCATCGACGAGCTGTGGCTCTACAAGACCAACGCGAACGTCCTGGGCGGCGGCAGGCCCGTCCTCACCGGACCCGCGATCGTCACCGAGAAGGACGTACCGAAGCTGGAGAAGTACACCGCCCGCGGCACCCGATGAACACATGCGTGATCCGCGTGGTCGATACTTGGGCGGCTGGGGCCGGGGATCCGGACCGGCCTCACCGAGGAGCAGAGCTAGAAGGGCACGGCGTCGTGGCAAGGGTTCAGACAGGGGTACGTGCGGTGGGCGCCGTGCTGGTCGCGGTGCTCGGGGTATCCCTCGCGGGGTGCAGCAGCACCGGTGGCAAGCGGGCCGAGGACGCGCGCAAGGCGGCAACGGCACGCGGCAAGGCGGCGGTGAGCACGCCGGAGTGGACGTTCGGCATGGTGACCCACTCGGGTGACGGTGACACGTTCTGGGACATCGTCCAGGAAGGCGCCGAAGAGGCGGCCCGCAAGGACAACATCAAGTTCCTCTACTCCCACAACGCCGAGGCCCAGCAGCAGGCCCAGCTGGTGGACTCGTACATCGACAAGAAGGTCGACGGCATCATCGTCAGCCTGGCCAAGCCCGCCGCGATGAAGGGCGCCCTGGCCCGCGCGAAGAAGGCCGGCATCCCGGTGATCACCGTGAACTCCGGCTCCGCGGAGTCCAAGGAATTCGGCGCGCTCACCCACATCGGCCAGGACGAGACGATCGCGGGCGAGGCCGTCGGCGAGGAGCTCAACAAGCGCGGCAAGAAGAAGGCGCTCTGCATCCTGCACGAGCAGGGCAACGTCGGCCACGAGCAGCGCTGCGAGGGCGCCAAGAAGACCTTCGACGGCAAGATGCAGAACCTGTACGTGACCGGCACGAACATGCCCGACGTGCAGTCCTCCATCGAGGCCAGGCTCCAGTCCGACAAGTCCGTCGACTCGGTCGTCACGCTCGGCGCGCCCTTCGCGGACACCGCGGTGAAGGCCGCCGACAGCGCGGGCAGCAAGGCCGAGGTCGACACCTTCGACCTGAACGAGAAGGTCGCGGCGGGCCTGAAGGACGGCACGCTCGGCTTCGCCGTCGACCAGCAGCCCTACCTCCAGGGCTACGAGGCCGTGGACCTGCTCTGGCTCTACAAGTACAACGACGACGTACTCGGCGGCGGCAAGCCGGTCCTCACCGGACCGCAGATCGTCACCAAGAGCCAGGCCGCCAAGCTGGAGGAATACGCGAAGCGAGGGACGCGATGACAGCCACAGCCCCGGCGCCCGCGCCATCCCCGGGCTCCCCGGACACGAAGACGGACGAGCGCCTCCTGAAGGCCTCGCCGCTGAAGAAGCTGATGGGCCGCCCGGAGCTCGGCTCCGTCGTCGGCGCCATCGCCGTCTTCGTCTTCTTCTCGGTCGCCGCGGACAGCTTCCTGCAGGCCACCAGCCTCGCCACGGTGCTCTACGCGGCATCGACCCTCGGCATCATGGCGGTGCCGGTGGCGCTACTCATGATCGGCGGCGAGTTCGACCTGTCGGCGGGCGTCATGGTGACGACCTCCGCGCTCATCTCGTCGATGTTCAGCTACCAGATGACGGCGAACGTCTGGGTCGGCGTGCTCGTCTCGCTGCTCGTCACCCTCGCGATCGGCGTCTTCAACGGCGTGATGCTGACGCGCACCGACCCGCCGAGCTTCATCATCACGCTCGGCACGTTCTTGATGCTGACCGGCATGAACCTCGGCTTCACCAAGCTGATCAGCGGCACGGTCTCCACGAAGTCGATCGCCGACATGGAGGGCTTCACCTCCGCCAAGGACGTCTTCGCCTCGACGATCACCATCGGCGGCGTCGACTTCAAGATCACGATCCTCTGGTGGCTCGGCCTGATCGCGGTCGCCACCTGGGTCCTGCTCCGGACCCGCGTCGGCAACTGGATCTTCGCGGTCGGCGGCGGCGAGGAGGCGGCCCGCGCGGTCGGCGTCCCGGTCGCCGCGACGAAGATCGGCCTCTACATGGGCGTCGCGTTCGGCGCCTGGATCTCGGGCCAGCACCTGCTCTTCTCGTATGACGTCGTCCAGTCCGGCGAGGGCGTCGGCAACGAACTGATCTACATCATCGCGGCCGTCATCGGCGGCTGTCTGATCACCGGCGGCTACGGCTCCGCGGTCGGCGCGGCCGTCGGCGCCCTCATCTTCGGCATGGTCAGCAAGGGCATCGTGTTCGCCGAGTGGAACCCGGACTGGTTCAAGTTCTTCCTCGGAGTGATGCTGCTCCTGGCGACCCTGCTCAACCACTGGGTCCGCAAGCGCGCGGAGGCGACGAAGTGAGCACCGAATCGACCGCAGTCACCGACGCCGTGCCGGAGCCCGGCCGCACCCCGCTCGTCGAGCTCGACGACGTCAGTAAGTACTACGGCAACATCCGCGCCCTCGAAGGGGTCTCCCTGGAGGTCCACGCGGGCGAGATCTCCTGCGTCCTCGGCGACAACGGCGCGGGCAAGTCGACCCTCATCAAGATCATCGCGGGACTGCACCAGCACGACGCCGGGTCCTTCCGCATCGAGGGCGAGGACGCGAAGCTCAGCACGCCGCGCGACGCCCTGAACCACGGCATCGCCACGGTCTACCAGGACCTCGCCGTGGTCCCGCTGATGCCGGTCTGGCGCAACTTCTTCCTCGGCTCCGAGCCGACGAAGGGCGCGGGCCCCTTCAAGCGTCTCGACGTCGATCTCATGCGCGAGACGACCCGCGCGGAGCTCCTCCGCATGGGCATCGACCTGCGCGACGTCGACCAGCCCATCGGCACCCTGTCGGGCGGCGAGCGCCAGTGCGTGGCGATCGCGCGCGCGGTGTACTTCGGCGCGAAGGTCCTCGTCCTGGACGAGCCCACCGCCGCGCTCGGCGTCAAGCAGTCGGGCGTCGTCCTGAAGTACGTCGCCGCGGCGCGGGACGCGGGCCTCGGAGTGGTCTTGATCACCCACAACCCGCACCACGCCTACCTGGTCGGCAACCGCTTCGTCCTCCTCAAGCGCGGCACGATGTTCGGCAGCTACGCGCGAGACGAGGTGACCCTCGACGAACTGACCCGCCAGATGGCGGGCGGCTCCGAACTGGACGACTTGCGCCACGAACTGGAGAAGAGCTGAGCAGGGCCCCGTCAGGGGCGCGGGGAACTGCGCGCTCAGCCCAGGCCGGCCTGCGGACGAAGACGAACAGGCGGAAGCAGGACAGGCCCCCGGCACACCGTTGAGCCACAGGTCCAGCGCAATGGCACAATCGTGCCGATGAGCACCTACCGCGATCTCGCACACCGCGGCTCCGCCCGAGCCACCGTCCTGCGGACCGTGGGCACGCGTGAGCGCCGATCACATCTGACGGCGCCCCGGGTGCCCACCGTCGGCATCGACATCGGCGGCACGAAGGTGATGGCGGGCGTCGTCGACGCCGACGGCAACATCCTGGAGACGCTCCGCACGGAGACCCCGGACAAGTCCAAGAGCCCCAAGGTCGTCGAGGACACCATCGTCGAACTGGTCCTGGACCTCTCCGACCGGCACGACGTGCACGCGGTGGGCATCGGCGCGGCCGGCTGGGTCGACGCGGACCGCAACCGCGTCCTGTTCGCCCCGCACTTGTCCTGGCGCAACGAACCCCTGCGTGACCGCATCTCCGGCCGCCTCGCCGTGCCCGTGCTCGTCGACAACGACGCGAACACCGCCGCCTGGGCGGAGTGGCGCTTCGGCGCCGCCCGCGGCGAGGACCACCTGGTCATGATCACGCTCGGCACCGGCATCGGCGGCGCGATCCTGGAGGACGGCCAGGTCAAGCGCGGCAAGTTCGGTGTGGCGGGGGAGTTCGGCCATATGCAGGTCGTCCCCGGCGGCCACCGCTGCCCGTGCGGCAACCGCGGCTGCTGGGAGCAGTACAGCTCCGGCAACGCGCTGGTCAGGGAGGCCCGCGAGCTCGCCGCGGCCGACTCGCCGGTCGCGTACGGGATCATCGAGCGGGTCAAGGGCAACATCCCCGACATCACCGGCCCCCTGATCACGGAGCTGGCCCGCGACGGCGACGCGATGTGCGTCGAGCTCCTCCAGGACATCGGCCAGTGGCTCGGCGTCGGCATCGCGAACCTCGCGGCGGCGCTCGACCCGTCCTGCTTCGTGATCGGCGGCGGCGTGTCGGCCGCCGACGACCTCCTGATCGGTCCGGCGCGCGACGCCTTCCGCCGCCAGCTGACCGGCCGCGGCTACCGCCCCGAGGCCCGTATCGCCCGCGCCCAGCTGGGCCCCGAGGCGGGCATGGTGGGCGCGGCCGACCTGGCACGACTGGTGGCCCGCCGCTTCCGCCGCGCCAACCGGCGCCGGGTGGAGCGCCACGAACGGTACGAGCGGTACGTGGAAGCGCGCCGCACCAACGACCGCACCTCTCAGGGAACCCAGTAAACAGATGACCGTCCCCCGCCAGCCCTCGTCCCCGGACTCCGCGGACTCCCCGGATCCCGCCGACGAGGGTGGCCGCCCCCGCGAGGGCCGCCGCCACATGCTCCGCCGCCGCTGGCTGACGGCCACGATCATCGTGCTCCTGATCGGTGTGCCGGCCGGCTATCTGGTGATCTCCGCGAACCAGAGCCGCAACAGCGGTCGTGACAAGGAGGCCAAGTACTCCGCGACCGGCCTCACCGCCGGCTGGCCCTCCAAGGTGCAGCGCCGTCTCTACGACGTGCCGATCCCGCACTACTCCAGGGAAGTCGCCTACTACGAGACGAACAACTGGCGCACCAGCCGTCTGTACGCCCAGTTCCTGACGAGCAACGAGGGCCTGGACAAGTTCCTCAAGCAGATCGGCTCGAGTACCGAGGAGCTGGAGAAGAACGACATCACCATCAGCAAGCGCGACCGCAAGGTGGTCGGCTGGGAGTTCACGGACCCGGGCCCCTGGCTGGGCCTGACCCATGTGCAGAAGGACCCGGTGCCGACCCTGGACGTGGTGGTGAACCGCGTCAACGCGGAGCACCCGATGGTCTATGTAGTGTCTACGACAACCCCGTAACTGGCGTGTTTCATCGGCGAGTTGCCCGAGGGGCGGCTCGTACGATGGCGCCCATGATCTCCAGAGAGACGTCCGCAGGGACATCCGAAGAGGAGTACGACAGACGCCGGCGCGCCCAGTGGTTCGCGGGGGAGGCGCGCGCGGACGGGGTGGCGCGCAGGGACATGCTGCGGCTGCTCGCGGCGGCGGGGGCCGCGGCGACGCTGCCGGTGACGCTGGGCGCACCCCGCGCTCAGGCGGCCGAGTCCGCAGTCGCGGCCGGGATCGTGAAACCGCTCCCCGATGACCGCTTCACGATCCGCGGCACGAACGCGGAGACGAAGTTCGAGGCGCTGGCGCGGACAGGCTTCCACACCCCCGCGTCGCACTTCTTCGTGCGCAACCACACGGCGACGCCACGCCTGGACGCCAAGACGTGGAGCCTGCGGATCTGGGGCGACGGCCTGAAGGGCGGCAGGACCACAGAGTTCACGCTCGCGGACCTCAGACGCCTCCCGTCGACGACCCGCACCGCCTTCGTCGAATGCGCGGGCAACGGCAGAAGCTTCTTCACCACCCAGCAGGGCCAACCGGCCTCCGGCACGGCCTGGACCCTGGGAGCGATCGGCAACGCGCGCTGGCGCGGCGTGCGCCTCTCCGAGGTCCTGCGCCGGGCAGGCGTCTCCCGCCACGCGGTGGACGTGATGCCGAGCGGCCTGGACGCGGAGTACGTCACGGACGACGGCACGAATCTGGGCCGGGTCCGCCGCCCGCTGCCGCTGGCCAAGGCGCTGGACGACGTGATCCTGGCGTACGAGATGAACGGCGCCCCGCTCCCCGCGGACCACGGCCACCCGGTGAGGGTCCTGGTCCCGTCGTGGGTGGGCATCGCGTCGATCAAATGGGTGGGCGACATCGAGGTCTCGGCCACCCCTCTCTACTCGCCCTGGAACACGCAGTTCTACCGCCTGTTCGGCGAGGCGTACCCCCCGGAGGGCAGCGCCCCGCTCACCCACCAAACCCTGAAGTCCGCCTTCGAACTCCCCTGGAACGCAAGCCTCCCGGCGTCCACGACCCACCACCTCACCGGCCGCTCATGGTCGGCGACGGGCGCGATCACCCGCGTGGACATCAGCACGGACGAGGGCCGCACCTGGCACCCGGCCCGCCTCAAGGACACCCCCCACCGCGCCACATGGACCCGCTGGACCACCCCCTGGCACCCAAAAACCCCAGGCCCGACGACACTCCTGGCCCGCGCCACGGACACCACGACCCACACCCAGCCGAAGACGACGACACACAACACCCAGGGCTACCTGTTCGACGCGGTGATACGGCATGCGGTGAGGGTGGTGTGAGAATGCTGGTCGGCCAACCGAGGGAGCATCGCAGGTGCGCGTCCTGATATCGCCGTCCTACGGCAGTCCCGAGACGCGTCGGCACTGGGCCGACACCCTCGCGCAGCAGGTGGACTTCACCGACGCCCGGTACGCCGAAGCGCTCACCGCTCAGCAGCGGACAACGCTCTTGGAACTGCACCCGCAAGGCGCTGCCCGGTTCTGGGGCGCCACGCCCAGCCACGACAAGAAGATGCAGGATGTCGACACCGGGGATGTGGTGCTCTTCACGGGAGAGAACCGCGTGCGGGCAGTGGGCGAGGTAGGGGCAGTCTTCCGGAACCGCGATCTGGCCGACCGTTTGTGGCCCCCGTCCCCGGACGGCAAGAGCTGGCACACCGTCTACTCACTGCTGGATCTCGCCGACGCCTCCATTCCGTACGCCGACCTCAATCTGGCGATCGGCTACAAACCAGCGCACAACTTCCCCGGCCAGATGGTGCTGCGGAACGAAAAGGCACGCTCGGTGCTTGAAGAGTTCATGATCACTCCGGGGACGGAATGGAGCCGGGGAGCGCAGGACGCCGCGCCGCGCGTCGACGAACAAGTCCGGCAGGCCGTCCGCATCGCCGCGCTGGAGGAGCAGCGCACCCGACGGACCTCGTTCAGTCGAAGCAGGCGCCTCGTGGTCGTCAATCGCCACGAGTCCAGCCTCGTCAGCGAGTTCAGGCAGCACCTCTTGGCCGAGGGGCGCACAGCGGTTCGTTTCTACTGTCCCGGCGGCATCAGCGATCTCTACGTGACCGATGACAGCGGGTCCGAACTGATAGAGGCCAAAAGCAACGCCGGTCACACATACGTCCGTGAGGCGCTGGGGCAGTTGCTGGACTACGCACCGCACAGCCCACAGGGAGCAGACCGCCTCAGCGCACTGTTCCCGGACCGCCCGGCCACGGGGGACGTCGCTCTGCTGCATCGCTACGGAGTCGATTGCGTCCACCGCGTGGCTCGGGGGGTCTTCAAGAAGTCACCGGCGCCGAAGGGGTGCCGGGACCGGATGCGTGAGATGTGGTCGGGGCGAAACCAGTGAGCGCAGGGCCGAGGGTGACTAGGCGGCGTCTGTGGGCTTCGTGCGCCCGGCTTGGCGCACCACCAGAGGCGTGACCACGGTCGTATGGAACCGGTCGACTGCGGAGTCCACACTGCGGATGAAGCCGGACTCGGCGTTCCCTCGCGTGTTTCCCACGCTCTTGGAGAGAGAAAGCCGGAAGCCGGTGATGCGTTCGGATCCCGCCGGGAGCAGTTCACCGGGTTCGGGACGCAGCCGCTCCAGCGTGCCACGCGGTCCTGCGGCCTCGCCCTCAAGGAGGGTCTGGACGTGCAGATCCGCAGGCGCCTCACTGAGCTGCTTCATCAGACGCTTCACCCAGGTGAGCGGGTAACCCTGGTCCGGTGCCGGGATCTCGAGGGACGTCCTCAGCTTGCCCAGTCGAAGATCGGCGCTGATTGCCAGGACGCCGGGTGCTCCGTCGACACGTACCTCGGCGTGCAGTCGCCCGTCCTCGCACAAGCGGTTCGCCAACTCCGCGCGGCGTGACTGCGGGTCGGTCCCGCGCTTGGCGCGCTGCATGGGTACGACCTTCGCGCCGAGTTCGCCGCCGAGCCGCAGACAGACCTGTCTGATCAGGCGCTCCCAGCTCTCCACTACAAGAACGGTGCGTGGATCGCCGGGGCAGAGAGTCTCGTCGTCGATGCCCTTGCGCACGGGGACCCAGGCCGGCCCCATGTTCTGGAATCCGTGGCACCCGGAGTTCTCGTGCTGGAGATAGTGGAGCAGCTCCTGCAACAGCCATGCGTGGGCCTGATGCCGTACCCCTTCGTGCCGAATCAACATCTGGGCCTGATGCGCCACTTCGGCCCAGGAGAGGTGCCAGAGCGCGACCTTGTGTTTGCGGCGCCCGTCGATCTTGACGTCGACGAGTGGGCTTCCCTCCAGGGCCACGTCGTTGGAGATGGTGATGACGGCTTCATACGCACGTCGGGCGGCGATGTCCATGTAGTCCTGGATCTGCTCGGCCCTGAGGGAGTTCCCATTGGTCTTGGTCTCCACCAAAGCCGTCCACAGCCGCCCGGCGCGCTCGACGCGAATGACTCCGTCCGGGCGCTTCGGATTCTCCCCGTGCGGGAGAGTGACTTCCGTGAACGTCTCCATACGGCCTGCCGGGGCCCCGAAGGCGGCGGTGAGACGACGCCCGAACTCGGGAACCTGGGTCATCACGGACAGCAGGATCGACGTGGCCCTCGTCTCGCGCTCCTTGTCGCTCTTCAGCGATGCCGCGGGGAAGAGCCGTGCGGCTCGCCATGAGTCGTTCTCCGCCAGGGAGACCTTCGGGGCCTTGGGAAGCGTGACCTTCTTCTTGGCCGTACGCAGGCGGCGGGCGGGGGCAGGCACGGGTGATTCCGGTGTGGGATCAGGTGCGGCCACCGGTTCTTCTGTGGTTGGAGCAGCTTCGGCCGTCGTCTGTGGGGGAGCGGGTTCCACCGCCTCATCCACTGTCTCGTCCGCGGCTTCCTGGTCGTCGTCCTCGTCGATGTCGATGCCGTAGTCGGTGGCCAACCCGGCGAGGCCCGTGTCGTAGCCCTGCCCTACGGCCCGGAACTTCCACTCGTCGTTGCGCCGGTAGATCTCGCCGAAGACGAACGCACTCTCCACGCTCGCGTCCGTGATGGCAAAGCGGAGTACGGCGTCACCGGATCCGTCCGTAAGCGTGAGGCGCAGGTCCTCCAACTCGCCGAACTGGGCGCGCTGGTGACGGCTCGCGGCGATGACGATGCTGTCGACATCGGCCGGGAGAGCGCTGAGGTCCAGCTGGATCCGGTCCTCGTTGCCGTTCTCCGTCGGGGTCAGCCCCAGAAGATGGACGCTGCCGTCCGCCGCGGCCGGGTTGTTGTAGAAGAAGAAGTCGCCGTTGCTGCGAACCTTCCCTTTCTCACTCAGCAGCAGCACGGATACATCTGCATCGCCGTGGCCGGTCGGGCTGCTCCAGCTCAGGCTGATGATGACGGAGTCTGCGTTGTCGCTGAGAGCGGACAGAGACGCGTTGGCACCTTTGATGATTTCATGCAAGGCGATCCCCCCACGGGATGGCAAGGCTGTAAGGACGCGGCCATACAGCCTTTGTTGGGCACGAGATGAAGCTCTCCCCAAGAGCTTGCGGCGAAGCCTACTCGCCTTGCTTGTGTCGCCTGGCCTGAACGGGAAGAACGGAGCACCCGGCGACGGGACGTCGCCCAGGCCGTTCAGGCCGCCCAGGCCCGCAACAGAGCGGCGCCGCCCGAGAAGCATTCCGTCGGGGACCGATATCGACTCGAGGGTATTCGTGACGGGGCCGCGCGGAAATTGGAACCTTTTCCGCTCGGACGGAAACGCTCCGCCCATAGGGGACCCGAAATGGATGGCGCTGACGGAATGAAGTAGTGCGACTTCCTCTAATCCCGGCCTTGGCGGCGGAATCCCTGGTGAGGTTGAGGGGACGCGCCCTCATACACGGCCGCCGCCACCCCCAAGTCCTCCCAGGCCATGCCCGCGGACTTGAACAGGCGTGGGCGTTCACCGGGGAGCTGGACCTCGCCGCGTACCAACTCGTCCAGCGTCCGCAGGTTCTTGACGTCGAAGGCGCCGGTGGCCGTCGCCAGGACGATGTCGCCGCATTCCCGTAGGGCGACCTCGTGGGATTCCGCCACCACCAGCGCGCGGGCCGGGAGTTTTTCGTCGACCTCTCGGGCGTCCGGTTCGTGGGAGCCCACCGCGGCCACCGTCGCGTGGGGCGGGAGCAGGGTGCTGTCGAAGAGGGGTTCGCGGGACGTCGTGCAGCAGCAGACCACGTCGGCGGTCGCGACGTCCGCCGGAGTCGCGGGCGCCGCCGAGAGGCCCTCCTTGCGGCATCGGTCGACGAAGGCCGCCACGCGAGCGGGGGTGCGCGCCACGACGTCCACGTGGGTCAGCGTCGGACGTACCGCGCGGACCGCCTCCACATGGCCCCAGGCCTGCGGACCGGTGCCGAAGACCAGGAGGCGGCGGGCGTCCGGGACCGCCAGGTGTTTGATCGCGGCGCCCGACACCGCGGGGGTCCGCAGGGAGGTGAGCGCGATGCCGTCGAGGAGGGCCAGGGGTGTGTGGGTCGTGCCGTCCAGAAGGAGGTACAGGCCCTGGACGCGGGGGAGATCGCGTGCCGTGTTCTCCGGGGTGACCGTGGCGATCTTCACCCCGGTGTACGCCCTCGTGGCGGACGGCATCAGGAGGAGCTGGCCGCCGGGTACGTCCACCACGCCGCGCGGCGGCTCCGCCTCCGGGTCCAGGCCCGCCCTGAGGACGGCCTCCACCGCCTCGATCGCCGCGGACATCGGGACGTACCGGGCCATCGCATCGGCGTCGATGTAGGGCGGAGCCTCACTCATCGCTGGTTCCTTTCGGGGGCGGGCAGTTCAGGAGCATCTGCTTGTATCTGCTCGCATTTGTCGCGCGCAATCCCGTGAAGATCCCGTGACGTGGACAGCTGTCCCTGCGAGAGCTTGTGCACCCTCTTACTCGCGCGTCAGCTCCGCCCGTTAGCGTAGAGCGGTGAGCGAGACGACTACCCCTGCCCTCCAGTACCGCTTCGACGGCCCCGAAGACGCCCCCGTGCTGATCCTCGGCCCCTCGCTCGGCACCACCTGGCACATGTGGGACCGGCAGGTGCCCGAGCTGGTCAAGCAGTGGCGGGTGTTCCGCTTCGACATGCCCGGACACGGGGGCGCCCCCGCGCACCCCTGCGGCTCCGTCGGCGACCTTGTGCAGCGGCTTCTCGTCACGCTCGACGAGGTCGGCGTGCAGCGCTTCGGGTACGCGGGCTGCGCCTTCGGCGGCGCGATAGGGGCCGAGCTCGCCCTGCGGCACCCGCAGCGCGTCGCCTCCCTGGCGCTGATCTCCGCCTCGCCCCGCTTCGGCAGCGCCGACGAGTTCCGCCAGCGCGGGGTGATCGTACGGAGCAACGGCCTCGACCCCATCGCGCGCACGTCCCCCGACCGCTGGTTCACGCCCGGCTTCGCCGCCGCGCAGCCCGCCATCACCGACTGGGCCGTACAGATGGTGCGGACCACCGACCCGGGTTGCTACATCGCCGCCTGCGAGGCCCTGGCCGCCTTCGACGTGCGTGCCGAGCTGGGCCGGATAGGAGTGCCCACCCTCGTCCTGGTCGGGTCCGAGGACCAGGTCACCGGGCAGGGCGAGGCCCGTACCCTCGTCGCCGGCATCCCCGACTCCCGCCTCGCCGTGGTGCCGGGCGCCTCCCACCTCGCCCCCGTCGAGCAGCCCGCCGCCGTCACCGACCTTCTCGTACGGCACTTCTCCACCGCCTGGCAGCTCGCACCCGACGCCACCGGGACGCACGCGGCGATCAGCGCGACCCCGGCCAAGCCGGTGCTCGCCCCGCCGCCGCCCGTCTTCCCGGTGGCCGAGATCGGGCCCATGGAGCAGCCGGAGGCCGTGGGCGACGGCCGCCCCGACCTCTACGAAGCGGGGATCAAGGTCCGCCGCGAGGTGCTCGGTGACGCGCACGTAGACCGCGCGCTCGCCGCGGCCGACGACTTCTCCACGGACTTCCAGGAGCTCATCACGCGCTACGCGTGGGGCGAGGTCTGGAACCGCCCCGGCCTGGACCGGCGCTCCCGCAGCTGCGTCACCCTGACCGCGCTCGTCGCGGGCGGCCACCTCGACGAGCTGGCCTTCCACACCCGCGCCGCCCTGCGCAACGGCCTCACCGCGCAGGAGATCAAGGAAGTCCTTCTCCAGGCGGCCGTCTACTGCGGTGTCCCCGCGGCGAACTCCGCCTTCAAGGTCGCCCAGGCCGTGATCCGCGAGGAAACCACGCCCCAGGAGTGAGGCGTAGCAGGATGGGGTGATGACGACTGCCGCGAAGCGCATCAAGCTCACCAAGAAGACGCACGCCTGTGTCCGCCTGGAGCGGGACGGCCGGAGTCTGGTCATCGACCCGGGCGGCTTCAGCGAACAGGACGCGGCGCTCGGCGCCGACGCGATCCTGGTCACGCACGAGCACCCCGACCACTTCGACGAGGAGCGGCTGCGGGCCGGTCTGGAGGCCGACCCCGCGGCCCAGATCTGGACCCTGCGCTCCGTCGCCGAGAAGATCTCGGCGGCCTTCCCGGGGCGGGTGCACACCGTCGGGCACGGCGACACCTTCGAGGCCGCCGGATTCGACGTACAGGTGCACGGCGAGCTGCACGCCGTGATCCACCCGGACATCCCGCGGATCACCAACGTCGGCTATCTGGTGGACGGTTCGGTCTTCCACCCGGGCGACGCCCTGACCGTCCCCGAGCAGCCGGTCCAGACGCTGATGCTGCCGGTGATGGCACCCTGGAGCAAGATCTCCGAGGTCATCGACTACGTGCGCGAGGTCAAGCCGCAGCGTGCCTATGACGTCCACGACGCCCTGCTCACGGACCTGGCCCGGCCGATCTACGACTCGCAGATCGGGTCCCTCGGCGGCGCCGAGCACCTGCGGCTCACGCCGGGGGAGTCCGCCGATCTGTGACCGGCGATCTGTGACCGCCGATCTGTGACCGGCGACCTGTGACCGGCGATCTGTGACCGGCGGGCCCGGCACTGTCAGTGGCGTTCGGTAGGTTGGGAAGCATGCGCATTGCCACCTGGAACGTGAACTCGATCACCGCTCGGCTGCCCAGGCTCCTCGCCTGGCTGGAGAGCAGCGGTACGGATGTGCTGTGCATCCAGGAGACCAAGACCACCGCGGAGCAGTTCCCCGCCGCCGAGCTCCGCGAGCTCGGGTACGAGTCGGCGGTGAACGCGACAGGGCGGTGGAACGGCGTCGCGCTGGTCTCCCGCGTGGGCCTCGAGGACGTGACGACGGGCCTGCCCGGCGGCCCCGACTACGACGGGGTCCAGGAGCCGCGCGCCATCTCCGCCACCTGCGGTCCCGCCCGCGTCTGGTCGGTGTACGTGCCCAACGGCCGCGAGGTGGACCACGCGCACTTCGCGTACAAGCTGCGGTGGTTCGAGGCGCTGAAGTCCGCGGTCGCCGCCGACGCGGCGGGCTCCCGCCCCTTCGCGGTCCTCGGTGACTTCAACGTGGCGCCGACCGACGCGGACGTGTGGGACCCCGCCCTGTTCGAGGGCGCCACGCACGTGACCCCCGCCGAGCGCGCGGCACTCGCGGCACTGCGGGAAGCGGGCCTCTCGGACGTCGTGCCGAGGCCCCTGAAGTACGACCACCCGTTCACGTACTGGGACTACCGCCAGCTCGGCTTCCCCAAGAACAGGGGGATGCGCATCGACCTGGTGTACGGGAACGAGGCGTTCGCGAAGGCCGTGTCGGACTCGTACGTGGACCGCGAGGAGCGCAAGGGCAAGGGTGCTTCGGACCACGCGCCGGTCGTGGTGGACCTGGACGTGTGACCGTGTGAGCGTGTGTGCGTGTGAGCGTTTGACCCGTCGGTGACGGCCGGGGAAGCCTCCCCGGCCGTCACCGACGCCCACTCTCCCTACGGCTGAAGCAGCCGCAGATCCACCGACTCCGCGATCGCGGCGAGCCCCGCGTCCCCGGGATGCAGATGGTCCCCGCTGTCGTACGCGGCCAGCATCCGCGCCGGGTTCGCCGGATCCCGCAGCACCGCGTCGAAGTCCAGGACGGCGTCGAAATCGCCACCGCCGCGCAGGTAGTCGTTGACCTTCACGCGTTCCGCGTCCGCCGCCGCCGTGCACAGGGACTCGCCCTGGCAGGGTGCGATGGTCGCGGCCACCACGCGCAGGCCCCGCGCATGGGCCCGCCCGGAGATCTCCCGCATGCCGGCGATCACCTGATCCGCCGACGCGCCCCACCGCACGTCATTGACGCCTTCGAAGACGACGACCGTACGGGCCGACGTCTGGGCGAACACATCTCGGTCCAGGCGGTGCAGCGCGCTGATGCCGCCCGTGTCGGTGGAGACACCGTCGCCGGGGTAGCGGTCCGCGACCACGCGGTTCGCCGAGATCCCCTGGTTCAGGACGCCGAAGCGCGGGACCTCGTCCTGCTGGAGCAGCCGCGTGGCGAGGACGTTGGGCCAGCGGCGGTTCGCGTCCTGCGTCGACTTCACGCCGTCCGTGATGGAGTCGCCGAGCAGCACCACCGACCCGGGCCCGCCGCCCACGTCGACACCCGTGAGCAGCGGCCAGGTCGTGATCGTCGACGTGTACGCCGCCGGGGAGCCGTCCGCCGCGTGGTCGCCGGGGCCGCTCACGTACGAGCGCTGGATGGCCTGGCTGTGCACGGGCGCGGCCGTCACCGTCTCCGGGAGGTGGAAACTCACCAGGAGATTGGTGTCCTCGGGTACGTCGAAGGCGAGCGGATCGCTGAACGCCTGTGCCCCCGCGGGGATTTCGGTGCCCGCCTCGCCCCGGAAGGACAGCGGCCGCGGCTCGCCCCGAGCTCCCGCCCCGGACTCCTGCACCGCCACCGTCGCGCTCCCGATCCGCACCGGGGCGGAGGCGAAGGTGTTGTCGAGCCTGATCCGCACCCGAGGCCCACCCGTGCTGGTGTGGACGACCAGTCGCACGGTCCGGTCGGTCCACGGGCCCACCGCCGTGTAACCGGCCGTCGACGTCGACCAGCTGCCGGTCCACCCCTTGGCCGGCTGCCGCACGGAGAGCGCGAAGACGTGCAGATCCGGGGCGCCCGGATCCTTGGGCAGGGTCACCGAGGCGACCTCGCGCCCGCGCGCCACCGGCACGGTCACCACGTACAGCCGTGTCTTCTCGGCGAGTTGGCCGCCCGGGGTGTTCACGTGCGGCAGCGCGACCGCCTTCGTGGCGAGCGGACCCGAGCGCCAGTCCGGCGCCGTCAGGCGGTACGTCCCCTTGCCGCCGTCCCGGTAGCGCACCGTCCCCGTACCGCTCGCCTCGCCGCCGGTGCCCGCGACCAGGAACGCCAGGGCGTCCCCGCGCCCGCGCACCCGCACGGACTGCCCGTCGGCGCGGACGTTGTCCTTCTCGCCTGCGGCCGTGCGGGGCAGGGTGAGGCGTGCGCCGTCCACGGCCAGCGAACGGCCCGGGGTCCAGCCCGCCGCGTCGAGATCCCGCGCCGAGAGCGAACCGCCCGAGCCGTCGAAGTCCGCCTCGCCGGGCCGCGCGTCATCGCTGATCGCCCGGTTGTCGAAGAGCCGCTCCAGGGGGAGCGGCCCGGGTCTGTGCGGGGCGGCCTGCGCCGTCGCCGTCGCCACGGGCATGGCGCCGCCGATCACCGCGAGTACGGCGGCCGCACCCCAGATACGTGAGATACGCGAGGTACGCGAGCTGCGTGGGCGCACACCAGACCCCTCCCTTTGGCTGAAGCTGACGTGACGACAGGTGCGCCATGAAGCTAAGGAGGCGGGAGAGAAGCGTCAATGAGGTGCGCGTGAACATGACCCGAACTCACCGCGATGCCGCAGTGGGCAGGGCAGCGCGGGCGCGTACGAAGTCGGCAGCCACAACAAACCGCCTCAGCTGTTTGTCACGAGTGATCCGCCTCGTGCCTCCTCGTCACTCGTGGCCGCCGCAACCGTCCCCGCACCCGAACGGGGTGAGGCGCGTCAGCGTCTCCGGAGCAGCAATGCACGGGAGTTGAAGGCTCCAGAACCTGCCGAGCGAGTGCCGGGACAGCCACTGGAAGTCGTCACGGCCCAGGACTTCGAAGCCGACGGTCGCCGCCACCACGGCGGCCACGATGCTCTGTCGCGAGGTGCCGGGTGAGAGCGCGTCCTCCCTGGCCGCCTCGGCGAGCAACCGCTGGACGCAGAGCTGCCACTCCTGCCGCAGATCGGTCCGGCCGCCGCCATGTCCCGCGCAGTTGAGTCGGAAGCCGGCCTTGACCACGGGGTCGGAGCGAAGGAGTTCGGCAAGCGTGTGAGAGGTGTCGATCAGACACTGGAGGGGCGAGGTGCTGGCGCGGTAGACACGCCGCGCCGCGTCCCGGAGCGCTCCGGAGGCCTGGCTCACCACCTCGGTGGCCAACGCCTCCTTGTTGTCGAAGTGGAAGTACAGCGCCCCCGAGCTGACGCCCACTTGACCGCTGACACTCGTGAGGTTCGTGCGTGTGAAGCCGTGCCGGTCGAAGGCGTGGGCGGCCGCGACGATCAGCTGCGATCGCGTCCGAACGGCCCGTTCCTGCTTGGTCATGAGGGTTCCTGGTGATTCTCGGGCGGGTGGTCGAAGGGTGGCCCTGGCCGTGGGCAGGGTGAGGTCGGCAGTCCCATGAACATTATTAAAACCGCCAAGCGCGTTTGCTTTCTACGGCATGGAGGAACCTCGCCGCAGCGCCACAGGGTCCGGGAGTGCCAAAGCCCCTACAGGTGGCGGCAGTTCACTCGCATATGTCCAGATTGGGTCTGATGGTGGCGCGCGTGTTGACGTGTCCGCCGTCTTTGACAAACCGGCGCCAAGGTTTGTAAAGTCCTCCCCGACTTGACGCGTTGACGCGAGGTAGTAGCTGAGCTGCATCGATCGAGGGGGAAGAACGATGAATCAGAGTGCGGCAAGCCTTCTGGAACCTCATATATCGACCTCACGCGACATGGGGGCGTCCGTGCTGGTCCGTTCCGCAGGCGTCACGGGGCGAGATGCTCGTGGCGCGTCCGACGTGTGGCGTGTGCTGGTCGCCGAGAACAACGTCGACGACGCCAACAGCCTGGTGAGGGGGCTGCGCAGGCACAGCCACGAGGTGGAGCACGTGACGACGGGCCGCGCGGCTCTGGCTTCCTACGGGACGGCCGACCTGATCCTGCTCGATCTCGAACTGCCCGACCTGGACGGGCTCGAGGTCTGCCGGGACATCCGGCAGGTCAGTGACATCCCGATCATCGCCGTCACAGGCCGCGGCAGCGAGCTCGACCGTGTGCTCGGCCTGCAGGCAGGCGCCGACGACTACTTGGTGAAGCCTTATGGATTCCGGGAGTTGATGGCCCGTATGGAGGCCGTCATGCGCCGCGTCGTCCGGCGGCCGGCGTCCACCGCCGGTGCCATCTGCCACGGGCCTCTGAGCATCGACGCGGGAGCCCGCCAGGTCAGCCTCGAAGGTCGGTGCATCGAGGTCACGCGCAAGGAGTTCGACCTCCTGTACCTGCTCGCCTCGCATCCCGACACGGTCATCCCCCGCAAGCAGCTCATGCAGCGGGTCTGGGGCGACTCGTGGTCCCGCAGAACCGTCGACACCCATGTCAACAACTTGCGCAACAAGCTTGGTTACAGCGGATGGATCATTACCGTCCGAGGAGTTGGATTCCGGTTCGGGCACGAATGACGGCCGATCAATTCCTTACCCGGCCCCGGAATTCGCCGAGAGACCTTCGGAGACGACAGTGACGCACGGCACCGCCGCCCGCCCGGCCACGAACACCCTGTGTGAGGGCGACGGTTGCAAGTACCGCGTGGCGTCCGGCGCGGGGCGTCGCATCGCCCTGCGGGGGCAGCACTTGTGCCCGGTGTGCCGGGAGGAATTCTCCGTACAGCTTGGTCGGCTTCCCGGGCTCTACGAGGAATGCGGGGCCGTGTGGGGTGGCGGCACGCCGCAATTCCCGTCCGACCGGACAAGCGGTGGATCAATTCCGGGAATTCCTTCCCATGACGCCGCGGCCGATGTGCGCACCTCGATTCTCGCCACGCTCGGTTCATGGTGCCGACTTGTCGCCGAAGAGCAGGGCCTTTCCGTTCCCCGAGGCTCCGTCGTGCCGCTCTGTGCTTTCCTCGTCCGTCACGTCGACTGGCTCGTCGCCCACCCGGCCGTCGCCGAGGCGACCGCGGATGTCGCGGTGCTCGCCCGCCGGGCACGCCTGATCGCCCACGAGGAGCGGCTGCGCACGGTCCGCGTCGGCCCGTGCGCGACGCAAGGCTGCCAGGGGCAGCTGACCGTTGACGTCGATGCTCCGGTCATCTTGGCCACCGGGATCCGGTGCGACCAGAACGCCGAGCACGTCTGGGGGCGGCAGGAATGGGCGGAGCTGAGCCGGAGGCTCACCCAGGTGCGCGAGCAACGCGTCGGCCGCATCCCCGACTTCGAGCAGAACGCACGCGACAGCTTCAGGAAGCGCACGCGAGGCACGGTCTGATCCGCCTTCCCCAAGAACCTCACTCCCTTCACAAGGCCCGGTCGGCAGCCGCCGATCCGGGCCTTTCCGCACGCTCCGACTGACCTGCCGTCCTGACCGGCATTTGACATTCCGCTGACCCTTCACTGGTATTCCCTTTCGCGGATCCGTCGGCTTCCCGAACCCATTCATGACGCAACTTCACCAACGCATGACATGGGAAATCTTGAAACGGACTCCCTGGGCGAAGAAGCTTGTGAATAGCTTCCGCTGCTCTTTGCCGAGCTGCCGGGTAGGGATTCGACGATACCCAAGGAGATGCGTATGGATGCTGCAGTGATTGTCGTGGGGACGGGACCGGCCGGACTTGTGCTCGCCGGTGAACTGCGACTCGCGGGAGTCGATGTCATTGCCCTTGAGCGTCTGCCGGAGCCCACCGGCGAGTCCCGCGGGCTCGGCTTCACCGCCCGCACGATGGAGGTGTTCGACCAACGCGGGCTGCTGTCCCGCTTCGGTGATCTGGAGACCAGCGACGTGGGCCACTTCGGCGGCCTCCCACTGGACTTCGGGGTCCTCGAAGGCGCGCAGCAAGCGGCCAAGTCCGTCCCGCAGTCGCAGACCGAGGCCGCGCTCGAGGCCTGGGTGAAGGAACTCGGGACGGATCTGCGGCGCGGTCATGAGGTGATGTCCATCGACGACGACGGTGACGGCGTCGAGGTGGGCGTGCGCGGCCCCCGGGGTGAATACACCTTGCGGACCTCCTACTTGGTCGGCTGTGACGGTGGGCGGAGCTTGGTACGCAAGACGGGCGGCTTCGACTTCCCCGGCACCGCGTCGACCCTGGAGATGTTCCTCGCCGACGTGGAGGGGCTCGACCTCGAACCCCGCATGATCGGCGAGACGTTCGACGACGGCATGGTGATGGTCGGCCGGCTGCCGGGCGGCATCACGCGCCTCGTCCTCTGTGAGCGCGGAACCCCGCCGCGCCAGCGACTGGGCTCTCCGTTGTACGACGAGGTGGTCGTCGGCTGGAAGCGGGTGACGGGCCAGGACATCTCGCACGGCAGGCCGGTCTGGGTCAGCTCCTTCGGAGACGCCTCCCGGCAGGTCACCCAGTACCGCCGCGGCCGGATCCTGCTCGCCGGGGACGCCGCGCACATCCATCTGCCCGCCGGTGGCCAGGGCATGAACACCAGCATCCAGGACGCCATGAACCTCGGCTGGAAGCTCGCGGCCGTGGTGCGCGGCAAGGCGCCCGAAGGTCTGCTCGACACCTACCACGACGAGCGGCACCCCGTCGGACAGCGGCTGTTGATGAACACCCGCGCCCAGGGGCTGCTGTTCCTCAGCGGCTCCGAGGTGCAGCCGCTGCGCGACGTCCTGGGCGAGCTCATGCAGTACGAGGACGTCAGCCGCCACCTCGCGGGCATGGTCAGCGGTTTGGAGATCCACTACGACGTCGGCGGCGGGCGGCACCCGCTGCTCGGCCGTCGGATGCCCGACCTGGAGCTGACGGGCGCCGGCTCCAGGACCCGTGCCGCCGAACTGCTGCACCCCGGCCGGGGTGTGCTGCTCGACCTGGCGGACAACGCCGTGCTGCGGGGGAGAGCGGCGGGCTGGGCGGACCGTGTGGACGTGGTGACCGCAGACCCGCACGGCCTGACCGGCGACAGCCCGCTCGTGGGCACCACAGCCGTCCTGGTCCGCCCGGACGGCTACGTCGCCTGGGCCGCCCCCGGCAGCCACGACGACCTGCCCATGTCCCTGGAGCGCTGGTTCGGCCCGTCCCGCCAGGCGGCTCGGCCGGTCATGGCCAAGCGCTTCTACAACTGGGAGGCCTCCCAGTGACGGGTCGCCGCGTCGTCATCACGGGGATCGGTGTCGTCGCCCCGGGCGGCATCGGGACCAAGAACTTCTGGGGTCTGCTCAGCGAGGGCCGCACGGCGACGCGCGGCATCACCTTCTTCGACCCGGAGCCCTTCCGCTCCCGGGTCGCCGCCGAGATCGACTTCGACGCCGAGGCGCAGGGCCTGAGCCCGCAGGAGATCCGGCGCATGGACCGCGCCGCGCAGCTCGCCGTCGTGGCGACGCGCGAGGCGGTCGCCGACAGCGGCGTGGAGCTCGGGGCCCACGACCCCCACCGCGTCGGCGTGACCATCGGCAGCGCGGTCGGCGCGACGACGGGGCTCGACGAGGAGTACCGCGTCGTCAGCGACGGCGGCCGGCTCGGGCTCGTCGATCACGCGTACGCGGTGCCGCACCTCTACAACTTCCTGGTGCCCAGCTCGTTCGCGGCCGAGGTCGCCTGGGCCGTCGGCGCCGAGGGCCCCTCCACCGTGGTGTCCACGGGCTGCACCTCCGGCATCGACTCGGTGGGCCACGCGGTGGAACTCATCCGCGAGGGCAGTACCGACGTCATGATCGCCGGGTCGTCGGACGCGCCGATCTCACCGATCACGCTGGCCTGCTTCGACGCGATCAAGGCCACCACCCCGCGCCACGACGCACCCGGGGAGGCATCACGGCCCTTCGACAACACCCGCAACGGGTTCGTCCTCGGCGAGGGCTCCGCCGTCTTCGTCCTCGAGGAGCTGGAGAGCGCGCGGCGCAGACACGCCCACATCTACGCCGAGATCGCGGGCTACGGGGCGCGCAGCAACGCGTACCACATGACCGGTCTGCGGCCCGACGGCGCGGAGATGGCCGAGGCGATCCGGGTCGCGCTCGACGAGGCGCGGATGAACGGCGACCAGATCGACTACATCAACGCGCACGGCTCCGGCACCAAGCAGAACGACCGGCACGAGACCGCGGCCTTCAAGAAGGCCCTCGGCGACCACGCGTACCGCACGCCGGTGAGCTCCATCAAGTCGATGGTGGGCCACTCGCTGGGCGCGATCGGCTCCATCGAGATCGCCGCGTCCGCGCTGGCCATGGAGTACGACGTGGTGCCCCCGACCGCCAACCTGCACACCCCCGACCCGCAGTGCGACCTCGACTACGTGCCGATCACGGCGCGCGACCAGCGCACGGACACGGTCCTGACCGTCGGCAGCGGGTTCGGCGGATTCCAGAGCGCCATGGTGCTCGCCAACCCCGAGAGGAAGGGCGCATGACAGCCTCCGCCGTGGTCACGGGCCTGGGCATCGCAGCCCCCAACGGCCTGGGCACAGACGACTACTGGGCGGCCACCCGCAGCGGCAAGAGCGGCATCGGGCGCGTCACGCACTTCGATCCGACGCCCTACCCGGCCACGCTCGCGGGCGAGGTCCCCGGCTTCGTCGCCGAGGAGCAACTGCCCAGCAGGCTCCTGCCGCAGACCGACCGGATGACGCGCATCGCGCTCGTCGCCACCGACTGGGCGCTCGCCGACGCGGGCGTCGAGCCGGAGAAGATGTCCGAGTACGACATGGGCGTCATCACGGCGAGCTCGTCGGGCGGCTTCGAGTTCGGGCAGGGCGAGCTGGAGAAGCTGTGGGGCAAGGGCAGCCAGTACGTGTCCGCGTACCAGTCCTTCGCCTGGTTCTACGCCGTCAACAGCGGCCAGATCTCCATCCGCAACGGCATGAAGGGCCCGAGCGGGGTCGTCGTCAGCGACCAGGCGGGCGGCCTCGACGCGCTCGCCCAGGCACGCCGCCAGATCCGCAAGGGCACCAGCCTGATCGTCTCCGGGTCCATCGACGCCTCCATCTGCCCCTGGGGCTGGGTGGCGCAGCTGGCCGGTGGCCGGCTCAGCACCGAGGACCAGCCGAACCGCGCCTACCTGCCGTTCGACGCCGACGCCGCGGGGCACGTGCCCGGCGAGGGCGGCGCGATCCTCGTCGTGGAGGACGAGGAGGCCGCCCGCAGGCGTGGCGCGAAGATCTACGGCTCCATCGCGGGGTACGGCTCGGCCTTCGACCCGAGGCCGGGCAGCGGACGCGAGCCAGGACTGCGCAAGGCCATCGAGATCGCACTCGCGGACGCCGACGTGGCCCCCGAGGACGTCGACGTCGTCTTCGCGGACGCCGCCGCCGTGCCCGAACTCGACCGTGTCGAGGCGGAGGCCATCAACGCGGTCTTCGGCCGCGGCGGAGTCGTCGTCACCGCGCCGAAGACGATGACGGGACGGCTCTACTCGGGTGCGGCCCCGCTGGACGTCGCCGCCGCGCTGCTCGCCATCGACGAGGGCCTGATCCCGCCCACGGTGAACGTCGCTCCCGACGCCGCCTACGGCCTCGACCTGGTCGTGAACCAGCCGCGCCCCGCTGACGTGCGCACCACGCTCGTCCTCGCCCGCGGACAGGGCGGCTTCAACTCGGCCCTTGTCGTCAGCGCCGCCCGCGGCCATGCGGATGCGAGGCGTTGACCATGCCGTCGCACCACCTGGATCACCGGCTGGACAGCCAGGTCATCGTCGTGGGCGCCGGTCCCGTGGGCCTGATGCTCGCCGGGGAGCTGCGGCTCGGCGGCGCCGACGTCATCGTCCTGGAGAGCAGAAAGGCCCCGACAACGGAGTCGCGGGCCTCCACCCTGCACGCCAGGACCATGGAGATCCTCGACAGCCGCGGCCTCCTGGAGAAGTTCGGCACCCCGCCGAACGAGCCCCGCGGCCACTTCGGCGGAGTCCCGCTCGACCTGACGCTGCCGAGCCCCTACCCCGGGCAGTGGAAGGTTCCGCAGACCCGCACCGAGGAGGTCCTCCAGGAGTGGGCCCTGTCCCTCGGCGCGGATCTGCGGCGCGGGCACGAGGTGCGCGCGCTGTCCGTGGAGGACGACCACGTCGAGGTCGAGGCGGCGGGGCCCGAGGGCGCCGTGCGGCTGCGCGCCCTGTGCGTCGTCGGCTGCGACGGCGAGAACAGCGCCGTGCGCCGCCTGACCGGGGCCGACTTCCCCGGTACGGACGCCGGGCGTGAGCTCGTCCGGGCGGACGTCGACGGGATCGACGTACCCAACCGGCGCTTCGAGCGACTGGAGAAGGGGCTCGCCATCGCGGCGCGCAGGGACGACGGCGTCACGCGCGTCATGGTGCACGAGTTCGGCCGCCCGGTCGGCGCGCGCACCGGCGAGCCGTCGTTCGACGAACTGTGCGCGGTGTGGCGGCGGGTCACCGGGGAGGACATCAGCGGCGGGACCCCGCTGTGGATCAATTCCTTCGGCGACGCGAGCCGCCAGCTCGCCCGGTACCGCGAGGGGCGGGTGCTCTTCGCCGGTGACGCGGCGCACCAGCAGATGCCGATCGGCGGCCAGGCCCTCAACCTCGGCCTCCAGGATGCCGTCAACCTCGGCTGGAAGCTGGCCGTCCAGGTCGCGCGCAAGGCGTCGGACGGTCTCCTCGACAGCTATCACGAGGAGCGGCACACGGTCGGGCAGAGGGTCCTGACCAACATCAAGGCCCAGGCCATGCTGCTGCTCGGCGGCCCCGAGGTGGAGCCCGTGCGGGCGGTGGTCGGCGAACTCGTCGCGAGCCGCTGCGGACGGGAACACCTGGCGGGCATGATCTCGGGTCTCGACGTCTGCTACGACGTCGGAGAGGGCCCATCCCCGCTCTTGGGGGCCCGCCTTCCGCACACCGAACTCGCCGTTCCCGAGGGCCTGGTGACGACGACGTCCCTGCTGCGTACCGGCCGAGGTCTGCTCGTCGACCTGCGCAACGACCCAGAACAACACCCCGCTGTACGGGAGTTGAGCGCGCCTTGGCGCGACCGGGTCATCGTCACGGCGGCCCGTGCGACGTCCGGCACGGAACTGGAAGACGCCGGCCTGGTCCTCGTACGCCCCGACGGACATGTCGCCTGGACGGGCACGGAAGCGGACGGTCTGCGTGCCGCTCTGAAGCGCTGGTTCGGGACGACACAAGCCGCCACATCAGCCGACCACAGGAGGAACAGCATGAGCAGGCTTGAAGGAAAGACCGCCCTGGTCACGGGATCGAGCCGCGGCATGGGCCGCGCGACGGCCCTGCGCCTCGCACGCGACGGCGCACTGGTCGCCGTGCACTACACCAGCAACAAGGAGGCCGCCGAGGAGACCGTCGCCACCATCGAGAAGGAGGGCGGCCGGGCCTTCGCGATCCGCGCCGAACTCGGCGTCCCGGGAGACGTGCACGAGCTGTTCCTGGGCCTGGAGGAGGGCCTCAAGGAGCGCACGGGGTCCACGACGCTCGACATCCTGGTCAACAACGCCGGCGTCATGGGCGGTGTCGCCGCGGAGGAGACCACCCCGGAGGCGTTCGACCGTCTCTTCGCGGTCAACGCGCGGGCGCCGTTCTTCATCATCCAGCGGGCGCTGAAGAACCTGCCCAGCGGCGGCCGCATCATCAACATCTCCTCCGGCCTGACCCGGTGCGCCAACCCGTCCGAGATCGCCTACGCGATGACCAAGGGCGCGGTGGAGCAGCTGGCCCTGCACTTCGCCAAGCACCTGGGCCCGCGCAACATCACGATCAACAGCGTGGCACCCGGCATCACCCGCAACGGCACCCCCGTGTTCGACATACCCGAGGCCGTCGAGCAGATGGCGGGCCTCTCCGCCTTCAACCGGGTCGGCGAGCCCGAGGACATCGCCGACGTCGTCGCCTTCCTCGCCTCCGACGAGGCCCGCTGGATCACCGGCTCCTTCGTGGACGCCACCGGCGGCACCCTCCTTGGCTGACGTGACATCCACGACCACGGCCGCGCCCCCTGCCCGCGCGGCCTGGAGCCCTCGCCTGTGGGGCCTGGTGATCGTCCTCGCGGGCAACATGCTCGTCGACGCACTCGAGGTGTCGGTGATGGTGGTGGCCGTGCCGTCGATCGGCGCTGACCTGCGTCTCACGCCCGCTGCCGCGCAGTGGACGATGACGGGTTTCGCCGTCGGTTTCGGCGGTCTGCTGCTGTTCGCGGGACGCGTCGTGGCCCTGCTCGGCCGACGGCGCGTCTATCTGTGGGCGCTGTTCGGCTTCGCGGCCGCCTCGCTCGTCGCGGCGTTCGCCGGTGATCCGGCGACGCTGCTCGCCACCCGCGTCGTCAAGGGATTCTGTGCGGCGCTGACCGCGCCGACCGGCCTCGCCATCATCGGCGCCATCTTCACGGCGGGGCCAGGCCGGGACCGGGCGGTGTCGGTGTACTCGCTCTTCGGGGCGTGCGGCTTCACCGCCGGGCTCGTCCTGTCGGGACTGCTCACCGAGGTGGGCTGGCGCTGGACCATGGTGTTCCCGGCTCCGGTCGTCCTCGTACTGCTCGTCCTCGGCCGGACGCTGATCCCCGGTGACATGGACGCGCGCGTCGAAGGGGGCCTGCGCAAGGGGCAGTTGGATTTACCGGGGGCGCTCGCCCTCACCGGCGGGCTCCTCGCCGTCGTCCTCACGGCCGTCACCGCCGCGGAGCGGGGATGGGCCGACGCGCGGACCCTGGACGCGGCACTGGCGGCCCTCGGGCTCTTTGCGGCGTTCCGCATCGCCGAACACCGGGCGGCGCGGCCGCTGGTGCGGGCCACGCTGCTCCGCGACGGGCCGCTTCTCCGCGCGTCCGTGGGCGCGGCGGCACTCAACGGCTCCTTCCTCGGGCTGCTCTTCGTCGTCACCCACCAGTGGCAGGCGGCACAGGGCTGGGGGCCGCTGCGGACGGGCCTCGCGCTGCTGCCCGCGAGCGTGCCCCTTGCCTTGACGGTCCTTTCGTCGGGTCGCATGGTGCAGCGGTTCGGCGCAGCCCGGCTGATCGTCCTCGGCGCCACCGCGCCCCTCATCGGATACGTCCTGTACCTGCGGGACCCCGCGCACGCGACGTACACCACCGGAGTCCTGCCCACGCTGCTCCTGGTGGGGGCCGGCTTCGTGTGCGCCTTCGCGGCGCTCAACACGCAGGCGACCGCGGGCGTCGCACCCGCCGAGCGCGGCCCCGCCGTCGCGACCTACCAGACGGCGGTGCAGACCGGCGCCGTCCTGGTGATCGCGCCGACCGCCGCGCTTCTGACGGCGTACGGCAGCCGCCCGGCGATGGTTCTGGTGACCGGGGTCGGCGCGCTGGGGCTGCTGGCCGCGCTGAGGGCTCCGCGCCGATCGTGAAGTCCGCGCGACCTCAGGGCAGTTGAGGAAACCCCCACCTACGCCACCACACATCCAAGAGAAGGACATCTCCATGCCCAAAACCATGCTGGTCACCTGCGCCACCGGCAACGTCGGCCCGCACGCCGTCGCCGAGCTGCAGAAGACCGGCGTCACCGTCCGTGCCCTGGTGCTCAAGGACGACCCGAACATCGGCCGCCTCCCGGAGGGCACCGAGATCCACTATGGGGACCTCGCCGACCCCGACAGCTTGGACACCGCGCTCGACGGCGTTGACGGCGTCTTCTGGATGTGGCCGTTCTTCGCCCTCGACGTCACCACCGCACCCGCCGTGCTGCGCAAGATCGAGGCGCGGGCGAGCCGTGTCGTCGTGGTCTCCTCGGTCGGCGTGCACATCGGTCTGGAACCGGTCGACAACAACTGCCACGCGTATCTGGAGGCGCTCGTCGAGAAGACGACCCTTGACTGGACGTTCCTGCGCACCACGGGCTTCCACGCCAACGCCCTGGGCTTCGCCGGCCAGATCCGCCAAGGCGACGTGGTCCACTTCCCCTACGGCGCCGCCACCCGCACATCTGTCCACGAGGGCGACCTCGCCGCCGTCGGCGCCGTCGCACTCACGAGTGAGGGCCACACGGGACGGAAGTACCTGGTGTCCGGGCCGCAGCAGCTGTCACAGGAGGGCCAGGTCCGCGTCATCGGCGAGGTCATCGGCCGGGAGCTCCGCTGGCAGGACATCGAGCACGACGCCGCCCGCCGGGCCATGGTCGACACCGGCTGGCCACCCTCGTACGCGGAGGGCGCACTCGACTACTTCGCCATGCTGACGAAGGAGCCCGAGGTCGGGTCCACGGCCGTGGCCGACGTCACAGGGCGCCCCGCCCGTACGTTCCGCCAGTGGGTCGAGGAGCGGGCGGACGCGTTCCGTTGACCCCGCACCGGGGTCCGGTTTCCGGGCGGTACTCAACGAATGACAGAACCTCGGTCAGGCCAGGGTCAATTCCGGGCGACGACAGTTGACGCGGTTGCCGCGCACGAAAGAGGCTTTGGCAGCTGCCCTCGCTTATCGGCTGCCCTCGCATTGTCCACGCCGGCCGGAGTCCATCCAATCGGTGGCGCGGTCACGCAGGCCTCGCAACGAAATTCCGTACTCGGGAGAAGAGTTAATGCGCGTCCTATTCATCAGCACTCCTTCCGCGAGTCATTTCACCCCGCTCGCGCCCCTCGCCTGGGCGCTGCGCGGCGCCGGACACGAGGTGGTGGTGGCGGGGCAGCCGGACATCGACGAGACCGTCCGCGCCTCCGGGCTCGTCGGTTTCCAGACCGGTGCGGCGTTCGACGGCGAGGCCTATCTGCTGGGGGGCCTCGAGCCCTGGCAGCGCCCGCTGGACGTACGCCCCCGCAGCGCGCTGCGGGTCGACGGCTACGCACACGCGTGGTCGGTCCACGCGAGGCGGGTGGTCCGCGACTACCTGGACTTCGCGCGGTCCTACCGTCCCGATCTGATCGTCGGCGACCCGCTGGAGTACAGCACCCTGATCATCGGCAGGGCGCTCGACGTGCCGGTCGTCCACCACCGCTGGGGCGTCGACAGCCTGGCGGGTGCGGCGCGCGGCTTCGCGCGGGAGCAACTGCGGGAGCTGTGCGCGGAACTCGGCGTGGGCGCCCTGGCCGACCCGGCCGTCCTTCTCGACCCCTGCCCGCCGTCGCTGCAGATGCCGGACGCCGAACCGGGGACGCCGATCAGGCATGTGGCGTACAGCGGCAACTGGGGGCTGTCCGAGACGTTCCCGTGGGAGGCGCGGCAGGACGGTGTGCGCCGCGTCGGTCTCTCGCTCGGCGGGACGCTGCGGCTGAACGGCACCGGATTCGTCATCCGCCTGCTGCGGGCCATCGGTGAGATACCTGACATCGAGGTGCTCGCCACGGTGCCCGCGGAGTTCGAGGGCTTGGTCGGCGAGGTGCCGGGCACCGTCCGCTGCGTCGGTGCCGTGCCGCTCGGCCTGCTCCTCGAACAGTGCCGGGCCGTGGTGCACCACGGCGGCTCAGGCACCTCGATGACGGCGACGCTCGCCGGGCTTCCGCAGCTGGTGCTGCCGCAGATCGCCGACCACTTCGGCTGCGGCGACCGCCTCGCGGGTCGTGGCGCCGCCGTCTCGCTGGAGACCGCTGAGTCGCAGGACTCGCCCAAGCAGCTGCGGGACGCCCTGACCGAGCTCCTCGACGACCCCCGGTACGCGGCTGCCGCAGGGCGGCTGCGCGCGGAAATGCTGCTGATGCCCAGCCCGGCCGCGGTCGTCGCGGACCTGGAGAACCTCTGAGGAGCTGGAGCCGAAGTGCGCATCACCGAGCTGGAGATTCCCGGGGCCTTCGTCATCACCCCGGAGCATCTGCGGGACGAGCGTGGATCGTTCTACGAAGCGCTGCGGACCGAGGAACTGGAGAAGGCAGCGGGCCGCCCCTTCAACACGCGGCAGATCAACTACTCGGTCTCCCGCCGCAACACACTGCGGGGCATCCACAGCGTCACCAACCCGCCGGGGCAGGCGAAGTTCGTCACCAGCGTCCGCGGAGTCCTCCGGGACATCCTGGTCGACCTGCGCCTGGGGTCGCCCACGTACGGCCGCCACGTGAGCAATGAACTGGACGCCGACGCGGGAACCTCCGTGTTCGTTCCCGAGGGCGTCGGTCACGGCTTTCTCACCCTCACCGACGACGCCTGCATCTGTTACCTCCTTTCCACGGCCCATGTGCCGGGCACGCAGGTCGACATCAATCCGCTGGACCCTGAACTCGCCCTGCCCTGGGGCTTCACCGAGCCGCCGTTCATCTCGGACAAGGACGCCAAGGCGCCGACCGCGGCCGAGGCCGCGGCCGCCGGACTGCTCATGCCCTACGAATAGCACGGACGCGAAATCCACTCGGAATTGAGTCAGCTGCGAGTACCGAAACGAGGAGGACGTATTCATGAAAGCACTTGTGCTGTCGGGCGGGTCGGGCACCCGCCTGCGCCCGTTCAGTTATTCGATGCCCAAACAGCTCATTCCAATAGCCAACAAGCCGGTGCTCCAGCACGTCCTGGAGAACATCCGGGATCTCGGCGTCACCGAGATCGGCGTCATCGTCGGAGGCGGTGCCGAGCAGATCGAGGCGGCCGTCGGCGACGGCTCCGCCCTCGGCGTCCGGATCACGTACATCCCGCAGGAGAATCCCACCGGACTCGCCGCCTGCGTCGCGCTGGCCCGGCCCTTCCTCGGGGACGACGACTTCGTGATGTACCTCGGCGACAACATGCTCCCTGATGGCGTGGGGGAGATCGCCGGGCAGTTTGCGACGGACCGCCCCGCCGCCCAAGTGGTCGTCTACAAGGTGGCCGACCCCACCGCCTTCGGCGTCGCCGAACTGGACGCCGAAGGGCGCGTGACCCGCCTGGTCGAGAAGCCCAGGGAGCCGCGCAGCGACCTCGCCCTGATCGGCGTCTACTTCTTCACCCCGGCCATCCACGAGGCCGTCGACTCCATCGAGCCCAGCGCGCGCGGCGAACTGGAGATCACCGACGCCATCCAGTGGCTCCTCACCCACGGCGCCGACGTGCGCGCCAGCCAGTACGAGGGCTACTGGAAGGACACCGGCCGCGTCGACGACGTGCTCGCCTGCAACCGCAAGCTTCTGGACGGCGTGAAGCCCGACGTCGCGGGCGAGGTCGACGCGCAGAGCGTCATCACCGGCCAGGTCGTCGTGGAGGCCGGTGCCCGCATCGTCCGCTCCACCGTCGAGGGCCCGGCGATCATCGGCGCGGGAACGCTGGTGGAGGACAGCCGCGTCGGCCCCTACACCTCCATCGGCAAGGACTGCGTCCTGCGCGGCACGCACATGGACGCATCCATCGCGCTCGACGGTGCGACGGTCACCGAGGTCCGAGGTCTGCACGGTTCGGTGATCGGACGGTCCGCGACCGTCGAACAGGCGGCCCAGCACCGGCTCGTAGTCGGTGACCACAACAGCGTAGAGGTGGCAGCATGAAGGTCTTGGTCACAGGCGGAGCCGGATTCATCGGCTCGCACTATGTACGCACCCTTCTGCAGGACGAGTATCCGGGCTGGGAGGGCGCCGACGTCACCGTCGTCGACAAGCTCACCTATGCGGGCAACCGCGACAGCCTGCCGGCCGACGACCCCCGCCTGACGTTCGTCCAGGGCGACATCCTCGACGGTGATCTGCTGCGCCAACTGCTGCCCGGCCACGACGCCGTGGTGCACTTCGCGGCCGAGTCGCACGTCGACCGTTCCCTGGAATCGGCCGCGGAATTCGTCCGCACGAACGTGCTCGGCACCCAGTCCCTGCTCGAAGCGGTCCTGGCCAGCGGTGTCGAGCGTGTCGTGCATGTCTCCACCGACGAGGTCTACGGCTCCATCGACGAGGGCTCCTGGACCGAGACCTGGCCCCTGGCGCCCAACTCCCCGTACGCCGCCTCCAAGGCCGCGTCCGACCTGGTCGCCCGCTCGTACTGGCGCACCCACGGGATCGACCTGTCGATCACCCGCTGCTCCAACAACTACGGGCCCTACCAGCACCCCGAGAAGCTCATCCCGCTCTTCGTGACGAACCTTCTCGCCGGGCTCACCGTGCCGCTCTACGGGGAAGGCGCCAACGTCCGCGAGTGGCTGCACGTGGACGATCACTGCCGCGCGATCGCCCTCGTGCTGAACAAGGGTGTGGCCGGCGAGATCTACAACGTCGGCGGCGGCAACGAACGCACCAACCGCGCCATCACCGAGCGGCTGCTCGAACTCACCGGCCGGGACTGGTCCAGCGTGCGCCGTGTCCCCGACCGCAAGGCGCACGACCTGCGTTACTCGCTCGACGAAACCAAGATCGCGGAGCAGCTCGGGTACGCACCGCGCGTCTCCTTCGAGCAGGGCCTGGCCGACACCGTGGCCTGGTACCGGGACAACACCGAATGGTGGCAGCACTCCAAGGCAATCGCCGCGGACCGGGCTTGACGGAGCATCACCTCAGGAAGGGCACGACATGAGCCTGCACACCGAACTCGTCATGGACGGGGTGCGCAAATACCACCGGGACGTCGAGAACGAGAAGCGCTTCGTTCCCGGCACCACCGAGATCTGGCCGTCCGGCGCCGTCCTCGACGAGGAGGATCGGCTCGCCCTGGTCGAGGCGGCCCTGGACATGCGGATCGCGGCGGGCAAGAGCTCCCACAAGTTCGAGTCGCAGTTCGCGCGCAAGCTCAAGCGGCGCAAGGCTCACCTGACGAACTCCGGCTCGTCGGCGAACCTGCTCGCCACCTCGGCGCTCACCTCACACCTCCTGGAGGACCGGCGCCTGCGCCCCGGCGACGAGGTGATCACGGTCGCGGCGGGCTTCCCCACGACCGTGAACCCGATCCTGCAGAACGGCCTGGTGCCGGTCTTCGTCGACGTCGAGATCGGCACGTACAACACGACGGCCGACCGGGTGGCCCAGGCCATCGGCCCCAAGACCAAGGCGATCATCATCGCGCACGCGCTCGGCAACCCCTTCGAGGTCGCCGAGATAGCCCAACTCGCGGACGAGCACGACCTGTTCCTCATCGAGGACAACTGCGACGCGGTCGGCTCGACGTACGACGGCCGGCTCACCGGCACCTTCGGTGACATGACGACCGTCAGCTTCTACCCCGCGCACCACATGACGATGGGTGAGGGCGGCTGCGTCCTGACCTCGAATCTGGCGCTCGCCCGGATCGTGGAGTCGCTGCGCGACTGGGGCCGCGACTGCTGGTGCGAGCCGGGCGAGAACAACAAGTGCCTCAAGCGCTTCAAGTACCAGATGGGCACGCTGCCTGCGGGCTACGACCACAAGTACATCTTCTCGCACGTCGGCTACAACCTGAAGGCCACCGATCTGCAGGCCGCGCTCGGTCTGACCCAGCTGGCGAAGCTCGACGACTTCTGTGCCGCACGCCGCAAGAACTTCAAGCAGCTGTACGACGGTCTCGAAGGCCTCCCGCACCTGATCCTGCCGCAGGCGACCCCGCGCAGCGACCCGAGCTGGTTCGGGTTCGCCCTCACTGTGCCGCCCGAAGCACCCTTCACCCGAGCCGAGCTGGTGGACTTCCTGGAAGGCCGCAAGATCGGCACCCGCCGACTCTTCGCCGGGAACCTCACTCGCCATCCGGCCTACATAGGCCAGCCGCACCGCGTCGTCGGCGAGCTGACCAACAGCGACATCATCACGGAGCAGACCTTCTGGATCGGCGTCTATCCCGGCCTCACCGAGGAGATGCTCGACTACGTCATCTCCTCGTTCAAGGAGTTCGTGGGAGCCCGTGGATGACCATGGAAATTGTCGGAAACGGCTTCCTTGCCCGGAACCTCAGGCCCATCGCCGACCGCCACCCTGACACTGCCGTCCTCGCGGCCGGTGTCTCCTGGGCGGGCGGCACATCGGACAGCGACTTCGCCCGGGAGGCCGAGCTCCTTGCCGAGGTGGCCGAGCGGTGCCGGACCACCGGGCGCCGGCTGCTGTTCTTCTCCACCGCGTCCACGGGGATGTACGGAGAAGGAGGCGTCACCGGACGTGAGGACAGCCCCGTCACTCCCTGCACCCCGTACGGGGCGCACAAGTTCGCACTGGAGCGTCAGCTCAAGGCCTCCGGGGCGGACTATCTCATCCTGCGCCTCGGCCACCTGGTGGGGCCGGGGCAGCCGCCGCACCAGCTGATGCCCTCGCTGCTCCGGCAGGTCCTCGAAGGCGTGGTCCGTGTCCTGAGGGGCGCCACCCGCGACCTCATCGACGTCGCGGACGTCGTGACGATCATCGACTGCCTCCTGGAGCGCGGCGTCCGCGGCGAGACGGTCAACGTGGCCTCGGGAGAGGCGGTGCCGGTGGACCACATCGTCGACCACCTCCAGGAGCGGCTCGGCCTGGACGTCGATCGCGAGTACCGGGACGCCGGGGCGCACCACGTCATCTCCACCGAGAAGCTGAGGCGGCTCGTGCCCGAGACGGCCCGGCTCGGTTTCACCCCGACGTACTACCGGCAGGTCCTCGACGCCTTCCTCGACTCCGCGGGCGTCGGCCGAGGGGCCGCCGAATCCACGGTGTCCTGACCCCCGCCTCCTTTCCTGACCGCCGCGTCCCCGATCCCGCAAGGAGTGAGCCATGTACGCCCCACCCTGCAGACCGACCCCCCGGCCAACCACGCTGACGTCGCGCGACGACCCGGCCGTCGCGCACCGCATGGCGCGGTCGGCCGCGACGGCACAGGGCACGCGACTGCGCACGGACGACTTCGCCGACTGGCTGGACGAGCGCCGCCGCGCACACCACTTCAAGATCGACCGCATCCCCTTCAGCGGTCTGGACGGCTGGTCGTTCGAGGCCGCCACCGGGAACCTCGTGCACCGCAGCGGCCGCTTCTTCACCGTCGAGGGCCTGCACGTCACTCGCGACACCGGCCCGCACCGCGAGTGGTACCAGCCCACCATCAAGCAGCCCGAGGTGGGCATCCTCGGCCTGCTGGTCAAGGAGTTCGACGGGGTCCTGCACTTCCTGATGCAGGCCAAGATGGAGCCCGGCAACCGCAATCTGCTCCAGCTCTCGCCGACCGTCCAGGCCACCCGCAGCAATTACACCAAGGTGCACAAGGGCGCCGACGTGAAGTACATCGAGTACTTCACGCAACCGGACCGCGGCCGGGTCATCGCCGACTCGCTGCAGTCCGAGCACGGCGCCTGGTTCTTCCGCAAGAGCAACCGCAACATGATCGTCGAGGCCGTCGACGACGTCCCGCTCGACCCGGACTTCTGCTGGCTGACCCTCGGCCAGATCGGCGAACTCCTGGGCCGCGACAACGTCATCAACATGGACACCAGGACCGTCCTCGCCTGTGCGCCGCTGCCGCAGGAGGACGAGGGCGCCCTGCACTCGGACACCGACGTCCTGTCCTGGTTCACCGCCGAGCGCGCCCGCCACGACGTCCACGCGGAACGCGTTCCGCTGGACGAGGCGAGCGGCTGGAAGCGCGGCGACATGTCCATCGACCACGAGGGAGGCCGGCACTTCAGCGTGGTGGCCCTGCGCGTGGAGGCCGGCAGTCGAGAGGTGACCGGCTGGACCCAGCCTCTGTTCGAGCCGCACGGCATCGGTGTCACGGCCTTCGTGACGCGCGAGATCGGGGGAGTGCCGCACGTCCTGATGGAGGCGCGCGTCGAGGGCGGCCTCCTGGACACGGTGGAGCTCTCGCCCACGGTCATGCACACCCCTGGCAACTACGCCCACCTGGAAGGCGAGTACCGCCCGCCCTTCCTCGACCTGGTCCTGGCCGCGACCCCCTCGCAGATCCGGTACGAAGCCGTGCACTCGGAGGAAGGGGGCCGCTTCCTCAACGCCGAGAGCCGCTACCTCATCATCGACGCGGACGAAAAGACGGTTCCCGTCGAGGCACCCCCCGGCTACTGCTGGATCACCCGTGATCAGCTCAACTCCCTCCTGAAGCACGGTCATTACCTCAATGTGCAGGCCCGCACCCTGCTTCTCTGCCTCAATGTCCTCGCGGGGCGGTCCTGATGGCGGACAACGGCGTACGCGTCGGTCTGCTGGGCTGCGCGGACATCGCCCGGCGGCGCATGCTGCCCGCGATGGCGGCCATGGACGGCGTGCACATCGCTGCGATCGCCAGCCGGAACTCGGACCGGGCCAAGGAACTCGCCGAGCCCTACGGCGCCGAGCCCGTGCACGGGTACCAGCGGCTGCTCGACCGCGACGACATCGACGCGGTCTACCTCCCGCTGCCCGCCGCCCTGCACGCGGAGTGGACCGAGGCGGCGCTGCGCGCGGGAAAGCACGTACTCGCCGAGAAGCCGCTGACGACCGACCTGGAGAGCTCCCGCCGACTCGTCACGCTGGCACGGGAGTCGGGGCTCTTCATGATGGAGAACGTGATGTTCGTCCATCATCCGCTGCACGACGCGGTGCTCAAGCTAGTCGCCGACGGCGCCATCGGTGAACTGCGCGCCTTTCAGGCCGCGTTCGCCATCCCGCGCCTTCCGGATGACGACATCAGGCACCGAGCGGACCTCGGCGGCGGCGCCCTCTGGGACACCGGTGTCTACCCGGTCCGGGCCGCCCTGCACTTCCTGGGGGACGGCCTCGAAGTCCGCGGCGCGCTGCTCGGCCGGGGCCAGGGCCGTGAGGTCGACACCTCGGGGCAGGCGCTCCTGGGCACACCCGGCGGCATCGGAGCCCGGTTGATCTTCGGGCTCGACCACGCCTACCGGTCCTCGTACGAGCTGTGGGGGAGCGAGGGCCGCATCACCGTGGAGCGCGCGTTCACGCCACCCGCGGACTTCGTGCCGGAGATCCACGTCGAACGCCGCTCCGGGACCGAGGTGATCGAGCTGCCGCCCGCGGACCAGGTCGCCCGCACGGTCGCGGCCTTCGTGGAGGGCGTGCGAGCACGGTCCACCCCCGATCCCGTGTGCCTGCGGCAGGCGGAGCTGCTCGACGGGGTGCGCCGGGCCGCAGGTGACCTGGCCTAGCGTCCCTGGCTCGGCAGGTCGCCGGGCCACTCCTCAACTCCGCTCTGTTCAGCGCTGATTGCTACCGCCTCCGGAAAGGGCGACTACCTTGAAGCAGAACGAGATCCGCCGCCTTGACCGGGTGATCATCCGTTTCGCCGGTGACTCGGGTGACGGCATGCAGCTCACCGGCGACCGGTTCACTTCGGAGACGGCGTCCTTCGGGAACGACCTCTCGACACTGCCGAACTTTCCCGCCGAGATCCGTGCTCCTGCCGGGACACTGCCGGGTGTCTCCTCCTTTCAGCTGCATTTCGCCGACCACGACATCCTCACGCCGGGTGACGCGCCGAACGTCCTGGTCGCGATGAACCCGGCCGCGCTGAAGGCGAACCTTGCGGATGTTCCCCGCGGGGCCGAGATCATCGTCAACACCGACGAGTTCACGCCGCGCGCGATGCAGAAGGTCGGCTTCGCCGAATCGCCGCTGAGTGACGGGTCATTGGACGCCTTCCAGGTGCATCCGGTGCCGTTGACGACGCTGACGGTCGAGGCGTTGAAGTCGTATGGCCTGTCGCGCAAGGATGCGGGGCGCAGCAAGAACATGTTCGCGTTGGGTCTGCTGTCGTGGATGTACCACCGGCCGACCGAGGGCACGGAGAAGTTCCTGCGGACGAAGTTCGCCAAGAAGCCGGACATCGCCGAGGCCAACATCGCTGCGTTCAGAGCCGGTTGGAACTTCGGTGAGACGACCGAGGACTTCGCGGTCTCGTACGAGGTCGCTCCGGCGACCAGCGCCTTCCCGGCCGGGTCGTATCGGAACATTTCGGGGAACCTCGCCCTGTCCTATGGCCTGATCGCAGCGGGCCGGCAGGCGGATCTGCCGCTCTACCTGGGCTCGTACCCGATCACTCCGGCCTCGGACATCCTGCACGAGCTGAGCAAGCACAAGAACTTCGGTGTGCGCACGTTCCAGGCCGAGGATGAGATCGCGGGCATCGGGGCGGCGCTGGGTGCGGCTTTCGGCGGCTCGCTCGCGGTGACCACGACGTCGGGGCCCGGTGTGGCGCTGAAGTCGGAGACGATCGGCCTGGCGGTGTCGCTGGAACTGCCGCTGCTGATCGTGGACATCCAGCGCGGCGGCCCCTCGACCGGACTGCCGACCAAGACCGAGCAGGCCGACCTGCTGCAGGCCATGTACGGACGCAACGGCGAGGCACCGGTGCCGATCGTGGCACCGAAGACGCCGGCGGACTGCTTCGACGCGGCACTGGAGGCGGCCCGGATCGCTCTGACCTACCGCACCCCGGTGTGTCTGCTGAGCGACGGCTATCTGGCCAATGGCTCCGAGCCCTGGCGCATCCCGGAGCAGGCACAGCTGCCAGATCTGCGCGTGCCCTTCGCCTCCGGGACGAACCATGTACTGGAGGACGGCACCGAGGTCTTCTGGCCCTACAAGCGCGACCCGGAGACTCTTGCGCGCCCTTGGGCGATCCCCGGCACGCCCGGTCTGGAGCACCGCATCGGCGGCATCGAGAAGCAAAACGGCACCGGCAACATCTCCTACGACCCGGCCAACCACGACTTCATGGTCCGCACCCGCCAGGCCAAGATCGACGGCATCCAGGTGCCCGACCTCGAAGTCGACGACCCCGGCGGCGATGCGCGCCTGCTGGTCCTTGGCTGGGGCTCGACCTATGGGCCCATCACCGCGGCGGTACGCCGCCTGCGGGCCGCCGGACACAGCGTGGCGCAGGCCCATCTGCGCCACCTCAACCCCTTCCCCCGCAACCTGGGCCAGATCCTCCGCGGCTACGACCGCGTGGTGATCCCGGAGATGAACCTCGGGCAGCTCACGACCCTGATCCGCGCCCGCTACCTCGTCAACGCCCAGTCCCACACACAGGTCAACGGCATGCCGTTCAAGGCCGAACAGCTCGCCACCGCCCTCCAGGAGGCCCTCGATGCGCGCTGAGGCACTCACCCTCATCCCCAGAACCGACATCCCCCTGGCGGCCAAGGACTTCAAGTCCGATCAGGAGGTGCGCTGGTGCCCCGGCTGCGGTGACTACGCCGTGCTGGCGGCCGTGCAGGGCTTCATGCCCGAGCTCGGCCTGGCCAAGGAGAACATCGTCTTCGTGTCGGGCATCGGCTGCTCAAGCCGCTTCCCGTACTACATGAACACCTACGGCATGCACTCCATCCACGGCCGCGCCCCCGCCATCGCCACCGGACTCGCCACCTCGCGGCGGGACCTGAGCGTGTGGGTGGTCACCGGGGACGGCGACGCGCTGTCCATCGGCGGCAACCACCTCATCCACGCCCTGCGCCGCAACGTCAACCTGAAGATCCTGCTGTTCAACAACCGGATCTACGGCCTCACCAAAGGCCAGTACTCCCCGACCTCCGAAGTCGGCAAGATCACCAAGTCGACGCCGATGGGCTCCCTGGACGCGCCCTTCAACCCCGTCTCCCTCGCCATCGGCGCGGAGGCCAGCTTCGTGGCACGGACCGTGGACTCCGACCGCAAACACCTCACCTCCGTACTGCGCGAGGCCGCCGAACACCCCGGTACCGCGCTGGTGGAGATCTACCAGAACTGCAACATCTTCAACGACGGCGCCTTCGAGGTCCTCAAGGACAAGCAGCAGGCCGAAGAGGCGGTGATCCGCCTGGAGCACGGGCAGCCCATCCGCTTCGGGGCTCCGCTGGAGAGCGGCCTCGGCTCCAAGGGCGTCGTACGCGACCCGGCGACCGGCGATCTCAAAGTTGTCCCGGTCACGTCCGAGACCGAGTCCCAGATCCTGGTCCATGACGCGCACTCGACCTCGCCGACGCTGGCCTTCGCGCTCTCCCGCCTCGCCGACCCCGACACCCTGCACCACACCCCCATCGGCGTCCTCCGCAACGTCGAGCGGCCGGTCTACGACACCCTGATGTCCGATCAGCTCGACACCGCCATCGAACAGAACGGCAAGGGCGACCTGGCCGCGCTGCTCGCGGGCGGCGACACGTGGACCGTCGTCGGCTGAAGGCACCTCATGAAGACGTTCCGCTCGCTCGCCGTACGCAACTTCCGTCTCTTCACGGCGGGGCAGGTCGTCTCCGTGGCGGGCACCTGGATGATGGTCGTCGCCCAGGACTGGCTGGTGCTTTCCCTGAGCGACGACTCCGCCACCGCCCTGGGCATCGTCACGGCTCTGCAGTTCACGCCGCTGCTGCTGCTCACGCTCTACGGCGGGCGACTCGCCGACCGCCACGACAAGCGGCTCCTGCTCACCGTCGCGAACGTCGTGTCGGGTCTCTTCGCGCTGCTCCTGGGGCTCTTGGTGCTCGGTGACCGGGCGGTCCTGTGGCACGTCTACCTCTTCGCGTTGGGCCTCGGCATCGTGAACGCCCTGGAGATTCCCACGCGTATGGCTTTCGTGAGCGAGATGGTCGGCGCCGATCTGCTGCCGAACGCGTCGGCGCTCAGCGCTGCGTACTTCAATGTGGCCCGCATCGTGGGACCCGCCCTCGCCGGCCTCCTGATCAGTCGCCTCGGCATCGGCGAGGTGATGGCGCTGAACGCGGTGAGCTACGCGTCGACCGTGGTGGCTCTGCGCATGATGCGACCCGAGGAGCTGCACAGGCCCCTACGTGCGGCGTCCCGCGCGCGAGTCGTCGACGGGCTTCGTCATGTGCGGAGCCGCCCGGATCTCATGCTGCCGCTGGCGCTCGTCGCGGTGATAGGCGTGTTCGGTTTCAACTTCCAGCTCACGCTGCCGCTGCTCGCCAAGACCGAGTTTCACTCCGATGTCAGCGCGTTCGGCCTGCTCACCGCGGCCCTGGCCGTCGGTTCCCTCGCGGCTGCGGTCGTCACCACCGCGCGTCGCGGGCGCCCCACGAGCCGTACGGTCCTGGTGGCCGCGCTCGGTTTCGGCGTCCTGGAGACGGCCACCGGCCTCGCGCCCTCCTACCCGGCGGTCGTGGTCCTGCTCGTGCTCACCGGCTTCGCGACGGTCTGGTTTGCCCAAGCGGCCAACCACCGCGTTCAGCTCGGCACGAGCCCGGAGTACCGCGGCCGGGTGATGGCGCTCTACACCCTGGTCTTCCAGGGCTCCACACCGCTCGGCGCCCTGTTCGTCGGCCGACTCAGCGAGGAGGCGGGCGCGCGCTCGGGGCTCTACGTCGGCGGGGTCGTCTCCTGCGCGGCGGCCGTCGCCGCGCTCCTGGCCGACAGGGGGCGGCAACGCTCCGGCGTCAAATGCCCATCCGGGCGCCGATGCCGTCGAGCACACAGTCCAGACCCGACTCGAACTTGGCCTGTGGGTCTCCGAAGTGGCCGCCGGCCAGAGCACTGCGCTGATACGTGGGGTACCGGCCGGTGCCCACCAGCCAGGTGAACTCCGGGGCCATGGCCAGCTTGACGTCGTCACTGTGCGTCCAGCCCTGCCCCTTCATGAGGAGCTGCATGGACACCTCGGTGTACGAGCTGCCGTACACGTACGCGTTGACTGTCTCAAGCACGGCCATGCTCAGCTTGGGGCCGAGGCCAGCGGCATCCAGTGCGACGAGCGCGTGCTCGGTGACGGCGAGGCGGTTCGGGGTCGGGGCGAACATGGCCCTCGGTGAGGAGAGCTGGGAAAGCCACGGGTGCGTGAGCACCAGCTGGCGGGTGTTGATGGCGAGCACCCGCATCGTCTCGCGCCAGTCGCTCGGGTCGTCGGGGACCTTCAGTTCGCCGTAGACCGTGTCGACCATCAGCTCAAGGACGTCGTCCTTGCCGGACACATACCGGTACGCCGCCATCGGCGCGACCTCGAGTTCGGTGGCGAGCCGTCGCATGGTGACGGCCTCGATCCCCTCCGCATCGGCGATCGCGACCGCGACCGACGCGATCCGGCCGGGCGAGAGTGCGAGGGCGCGCGGTGCGGCCACCGGCCGCTCCAGCCGCTCCCACAGGGAGATCCTTTTCTTGTCGCCGACCTCGCACTGAGACGTGGTGGGGGACTGCTTCTCTCTGGCCACGGGTGTGGCCTCCTTCCCGTTCACCTGCATACAGCGTATCAGCCGTAGACAACGTACACGCCGCTGTGTACGTTGTATTTGCCGCTGGATACGTCGTACACAAACGATCGGGTATTCCGCTGTACGCGGCCCGTGTCCACCACATTCGATTGGGGAGTCGCGATGGCGACCACAGAAGCCGGAGAACCGGACACCAGGGCAAGCGAACCAAGGTCCCCGGCGCGCCAACGGTCGCTCTACTTCGGTGTCTTCGGGCTGATGCTCGGCATGTTTCTCGGCATGCTCGACGGCTTGATCGTCGGCACCGCGCTGCCCACGATCGTGGGCGACCTGGGCGGTCTCGACCGGCTCTCCTGGGTGGTGACGGCCTATTTGCTCGCCACCGCCGCCTCCACACCGATCTGGGGGAAGCTCGGCGACATGTACGGCCGCAAGGGCTCGTTCATGACCGCGGTCGTGATCTTCCTGGCCGGCTCGATGCTGTCGGGGGCGGCCCAGGACATGAACCAGCTCATCGCTTTCCGGGCCGTCCAAGGACTCGGAGCGGGCGGCCTGATGGTCGGCGCGCTGTCCATCATCGGCGTACTCGTGCCGCCGCGCGAGAGCGGCAAGCTGCAGTCCATGCTCGGCGTGATGATGCCGGTGGCGTACATCTCCGGGCCGCTCATCGGCGGGTTCTTCACGGACCATCTGAGCTGGCGCTGGGTCTTCTACATCAACGCACCCCTCGGGGCGATCGCCCTGGTCGTGGTGGGCCTCGGCATCCGGCTGAATCGTGAGCGCTCCAAGGCGAAGATCGACTACTCGGGCGCGACGCTCCTCGTCACCGGCGTCCTGGCGCTGACGCTGCTCTCGACGTGGGGCGGCAACAACTACGAGTGGATCTCACCGGAGATCGTCGGGCTCGCCGCCGTCGCGGCCCTGTCGTTCGCCTGGTTCGTACGGGTGGAGAAGCGGGCCGATGAGCCGCTGATCCCGCCGCGGCTGTTCGGCGACCGGAACTTCACCGTCGTACAGGTGCTCAGCTTCCTTGTCGGCGCGGTGATCTTCGGCGCGACCAACTACCTGCCGCAGTACATGCAGTTCGTGCAGGGGATGTCGCCGACCGCGAGCGGCATGCTGCTGCTGCCCCTGATGTTCGGCATGCTGGCCGTGCAGATCACCGTGGGCCGGCTGATCAGCAAGACGGGCAGGTACCGCATCTACCCGATCCTCGGCGGGGTCTTCAGCGTGGCGGGCACCCTGGTCCTGCTGTTGCTCCGGGTGGACACTCCGGTGGCCCTGGTCTCCGGCCTCACCCTGGTGCTCGGCCTCGGCCTCGGCTTCATGATGCAGAGCACGGTGCTCATCACGATGAACAGCGCGGAGCCCCGCGACATGGGCGCGGCAAGCGGCTCCGTCACGCTGATCCGTACGCTCGGCGGCTCGCTGGGTGTCGCGGCCCTCGGCGCGGTGTACGTGAACAACCTGGCGGAGGAGCTGACCGCCCGGCTCGGCTCCGCGGAGGGCAAGCAACTGTCCGAGGACGGCAACAGCATGACTCCCGAGCTCTTGAAGGCCATGCCGGACCGGATCCGGGACGCCTACGAGGCGGCGGTCACCAGCGGTCTGCAGGGCACCGTCATCGGTGCGGCAGCCCTGGCGGTGCTCATGTTCGGGATCTCCTGGCTGATCCGCGAGGTCCCGCTGCGGACGGAGACCGGGCAGGAGCCCGGGGGCGCGACGGAGGAGGCGGAGCATGCGGAGAAGGCAGGGAGCGCCTGACGGACACTCACGGTGTTTCAGGTCCGGTGTTCCGCGGTCAGCCGCTCCAGGACGGGGACGATGTCGTGCGGGCTCGGTGTGGCGAGCATGTCCTGACGCAGACTCCGGACGCCGTCCAGAAACGACGGATCGTCCAGGATATCGACGAGCTGCTTGCGCACGGTGTCCACGTCGAAGGGGTCATTGTCGATGACCAGGCCCGCGCCCTGTTCGGCGATGTAGCGTCCGATGTCGGTGACGTGCGGTCCGTCCTCCGCGCAGACGAGCTGCGGGACCTGGTGCGCGACGGCGGCGGCGAACGTCCGGCCGCCGCCGTGGTGCACGACGGCCGAACAGGTGGGCAGGAGCAGGTCGAGGGGGACGTACTCGATGACGCGCACGTTGTCCGGCACGGTGCCCACGTCGGCGAGCTGCGAGTCGTCGAGCGTCGCCACCACCTCGATGTCCAGGCCGGACATCGCCTCCACGAGACCGGAGAGCGGAAACCTGCCGGCCCCGGCAAAGGACTTCCGCATGCTCACTCCTGCGGACAGCGCCACGCGTGGCCGCTGCGGCGCCTCCCAGAGCCACTTGGGGAGCGCGGCGGAACCCGTGAACGGCACCGACCGGACCGGTACGTAACGCAGGTCCACGGGCAGGCGCATCCGCGTCGGCATGGGGTCGATGCTCCACTGGCCGACCAGCAGGTCCTCGGAGAACTCGAGCCCGAACCGACCGAGTGAAGCGCGCATCCGCTCGGCCATCGGGTCAGAGCTGGAGCCGGACTCCACACCGGTGAGCCGCAACTGCTCCCGGGTCCAGCCGATGTCGTCGACCGACCACAGGAAGCGGGCGTGCGCGGCACCGCTCGCGCGGGCGGCGACGGCACCGGGAAAGAACATCGGGTCCCAGATGACGAGATCGGGGCGCCAGGAGCGGGCGAAGGCGACCAGGTCGTCCATGGACGTGGTCCCGGTGGGCGCGGAAGGCGGGACGGTGAAGAACTTCATGAACGCACTCAGCAGGGGGCGCGGAGGCAGCGGCTTGCGCGCGTGCCACGGAGGGGACGTGTCCTGAAGGGCGTCGCCGAGCGCAGTGAGCAGGGTGGTGCCTGCCTCCGTCTCCTCGGCGATCCCGGCCAGCAGGCCCTCCTCTCCGATGGGGACACACGTGAGACCGGCTCCGGTGACGGTGTCGACGAGCTCCGGGGGAGTGGCGACCCGGACCTGGTGCCCCGCGCCGATCAGTGCGCCGGCCAGCGGGACGGCCGGATAGAGGTGCGCCGTGGCCGGCACCATCGCGAACAGTGTTTTCATGCCAGATCTCCGTTGGCGGGTGGCGGGTGGCGGGTCAGAGCCGTTCCAGCTCGCGGACCACGTCGGAGGGAAGGGGCAGCCCCGCGATCTCCCGCGCGAGCACGCGCGCGCTGCGCCGGAAGGAGGCGTCGCCCAGGATTCTCTCGGCGGCCGCAGCGGTGTCCCGCGGACTGTCCTGGCCCGGCACAAGGGTCAGGGCGGAGCCCTGGGCCGACAGCCGCCGCGACGTGGGGATGGCCAGCGGGCCGTTGGGAAGCACGAGTTGGGGAACACCCGCGTTCATCGCTGTCATCATGGTGACCCCGCCCCCGTGATGGATCATGAGGTCCGTGGTGGGCGCGACGACGTCCAGCGGGAACCAGCCAGACCGGATGGCCGGGGATTCGGCGCGCAACTCGGCGGCGATGTCCTCCGGTGCCGCGACTACCAGCTCCACGTCCAAAGCGCCGATGGTCTTCGCCATGTCGCGCAGGAAGGTGAAGCTGTTGTCGTGGCCACGGAGCGAGGCCCTGCTCCCCGACGTCAGACAGACGCGGGGCCGGTCTCCCCTGGCGTACATCCAGGGTTCGAGGATCTGCTGCTGATTGCCGGGCCTCCAGCGCATCAGCTGCGCCGGGGGCGCGCCCGGAGGCCGCAGTGCCGGTGGGCAGATGTCGATGAGCAAGTCGGGCTCCGGAAGCCGGTCGAGGCCCATCTCCCTCAGTTCGGGACGGAGTTCCTCGTCGGCGCCGGGGTGGATCGTGTCCGCGTCGGAGATGTCCCACGCCTGGCGTACGACGGGGATGCCGAGGCGTGCGCCGAGCAGTCCGGCCGCGTACGACATCGTGCCGCCGACCACGAGGTCCGGCCGCCAGTCATGTGCCAGGTCGATGAGCGGCCCGAAGTTGGCGGCGGCCATCCGCGCGAAGGCCCGTCCGGCGAACGGGCCCCCCTCGGCGGGGTCGGTGGGCAGGGTGAGCTCACGTCCCGACCGGTCCTTGCCGATGAATTCCCACAAGGGGCGTTCGGTCAGGGGCACGGCCGGCAGCCCGACACCCACCACGGCGGGCATGGCCTGGGCGTGAGCCGCCATGAAGACCTCGTGGCCGCTGTTGCGGGCCGCGGTGGCGAGCGGTGCCAGGGCGTAGACGGTCGCCGAACTGCCGGAACCGACAAAGAGAATGCGCATGAGGTGTCCCACCCTTGAGGCCGGTGAACCGGCGGTGATCTTCTCTACTGGGCTCGGCGGCCGGTCTTCGCGAGCTGCTCCAGGTCGGTGACGACACGCGCAGGCGACGGCATGCCCTCCATCTCCGCGCGCAGTTCGTGGGCGGCCTTGGCATATCGGGGCTCCGTGAGCAGTTCGGTGAAGGAGTCCCGCAGCGACCGCGGGTCGTTCTGCGCGTCGGCGTCGTCCAGGGCGATGCCCGCACCCGAGTCGGCGATCCGGTCGCCGTGCGCGAACTGGTCGGCGAACTGCGGCAGCACGAGCTGCGGCAGGCCGAAGGCGGTGGCGGTCATCGCCGTGCCCGCGCCACCGTGGTGGACGACCGCGTCGCAGGTGCGGAGCAGCAGGTTCAGTGGCACCGGGTCCACCAGACGCACCGAGCCGGGCAGTGGTCCGAGATCGTCGCGATGACGGGCGTCGACTGTCGCGAGCACCTCGACGCCGGGCCGGTCGCCGAAGGCCTGAAGCATGCGGCGGACCAACGGCACACCGTTCATGTCCAGAGTGTGGCCGCCGAGCGTCACGGCCACCCGGCGCACGCCGGGATCGGCACGGTGGTGAGCGAGCCACCGGGGCAGCCCGCCGTTCCCGTTGTACGGCACGTGCCGGATCGGGGCTCCCGTGGTGGTGGCGGGCAGTTGTAGCGAGGGCGGGCAGGGGTCGAGCACCAGGTCGGGGCCGGGCAGCTCCGCGAGGCCGAGCCGCTCGCACATCGACCCCAGGGCCTGTCGCGCCCGGGTGTGCGCGAGGTCCGACATGGGGTCGACCCCCCACCGGTGGCGCACGACCGGGGCGCCGGTCAGCGTCCCGACGATCGGTGCGCTGAACTCCAGCGGATCACACACCACCAGGTCGGGGCCGAAGAACCGGGCCATCTCCAGGTAGGCCTCGCAGAGGTAGCGGGTGTGCAGGGACCAACCTGTACCGGCGCCCGTCATCCCCTTCTCGATGTCGGCGCGGGAGGCGCTCTCGATGGGGCGCCTGCCGTCCTTTGCGGCACCGGAGAGGAAGTCCTCCACGTGATAGGCGGGCCCGATGCTCACGCCGTTCAGACCCGCGGCCGCGACCGCGGGCAGCACATCGGGCTGGCCGGCCACCAGCACCTCATGACCCGCGGCCCGCAGTGCCCAGGCCAGCGGGACCATCGGGGTGAAGTGCGTCGGGACGGGGGTGGACATCAACAGAACGCGCATCGGGTCTCCTTGGGTGGCGGTGGAGCTCTCAGTCCGCGGGGCGCCGACCCCAGGCGGTGACCAGCAGAGCCGTCAGGTCCCTTGCGGCGGGCGTGCCGAGAGTGCCCAGGAAGTCGGCGAGCTGTTCGGCCGTCACCAGGCCGCTGTCGACGAGGTTCTGTCCCTCCTGCCGCATCCGCAGCCCGATCAGTTCGTCGTCGGCCGGTGACTGCCCGGGGCCCGCGGCGGTGAGGTGGGTGCCGACCGAAGTGAGGCCGGTGCGGGTCAGGGCGGCGGGCAGCCCGCGCGCCCAGCTCATGTCCGCGCCGACGGCCTTCATACGGTCCACGTAGCCGCGCAGCAGAGCGCGGCCGACGGCGGTGGGTGCTTCGTCGGCGGGCATGTAGTAGAAGTCGCCCACGACCAGCCAGCCGCCCGGCGCCAGCCAGCCGCGGGCCCGCGCGAGTGCGGCGTCGGGGTCCCGCAGGTGCTCGAGCGTGGCGCGCGTGAAGACGAGGTCGAACGAGTCCGGCGGGAATTCCAGTTGGTCGATGTCGGCCTGCCGGACGGTCAGGTTGGCGGCGTGCCCGGCGTCGAGGAACGTCGTGTCGGCGTCGACGGCGAGCACGCTGCCGCGGTGCGCCCGCTCGGCGAGCCACCGGCTCATCGAGCCGGCCCCGGCGCCCAGTTCGAGGCAGCGCCAGGCCGGATCGAAGGGCAGGCCGTCGAGGACCTCGGCGGACGAGGGGTCGTACTTCTTCTCGAAGAGCCGGAGCTGGCCGAGCGGGGACATGACTCCGGTGGTCAGCGAGCCCGTACTTCCTGCACCCGCCGCCGGCCCGGCCGCCCCCGCGTAGGCCTGTTCCTGCCTCGTGCGGTTCGCCGGGGCGTCCACGCCGGCGCGCAAAGAGTCCTCGGTCAGCCACTGCGGTGGGTTGACGAAGGACGTGTGCGACACGACACCGGGCCGTTCGGACAGGGTGCGCAGCGGGCTGTCGGCAGGGCAGCTCTCGGCCGCGGCGGCATGGTGCTTCTCCTCGGCCCACTCGACGCAGCTGACCACCGTCGTACCGTCGGGGCTCAGGTGGAGCCGGGCCGAGAGGAAACCCTCGCGCCCGCCGACCCACCCCCGCATTTCTGCGGCGAGCAGGTCGACGAGCGCCTGGGCCGTCTCGGCCGCGTCGGTGCGCAGCTCCTCGCAGACGACGTGACCAACGGGCGGGCAGCTGACGGGGGTAGACGTCATGACCGCCTCCTCCGGCGGTGTCACTTGCGGTGCCGCGCGGTCAGTTCCTCGAGCACTGGCACGATGTCGCCGGGGCTTGGGACGGCCGCGGCCTCGTCGCGCAGCTCTACCGCACCCTGAAGGAAGGACGGCTCCTCCAGGAGGCGCACGATCCCCTCCCGTAGCCGCTGCGGGCCGAACTCCACGCTGTCGACGACCAGTCCCGCACCCCGCTCGGCGAGGTGCCCCGCGATCGCCTTCTCGCCCCAGAACTCCATCGGCACCACCAGCTGCGGCACGGCGTGGGCCACGGCGGCCGCGAACGTCCCGCCGCCGCCGTGGTGCACCACGGCCGAGCAAGAGGGCAGCAGCAGATCGAGCGGGACGTAGTCCGTCATGCGTACGTTGGCGGGGATCGGCTTTTCCGACGCGTACCGTTCCGCGTCCAGCGTCGTCACCAGCTCGATGTCCAGGTCGGCGACCGCGTCGAACAGCTCGGGCAGCGTGACACCGCTCTCCTGGAACAGCTGCTGGCCGCGCCCTCCCACGCCCAGGGTCAGGCACACCCGGGGCGCGCGCACCGGCTCGCGCAGCCAGTCCGGCAGCGCGGACGTCCCGTTGTAGGGCACCCGGCGCACCGGCACCTGGTCAACATCGAGCGGGAGACGCAGGCCGGGCAGTGTCGGGTCGATGGTCCACTGGCCGAGCAGCAGTTCCTCCTCGAAGGCGTACCCGAACTTCTCCAGCATGGGCGCCATCAGGTCGGTCACGGGGTCCGCCTCGGTGGGCCTGGCCGCGAGCCGCTCCCGCGACTTCGCGCGCAGCCAGGCGATGTTGTCCCGGCCCCACAGGAGGCGGGCGTGCGCGGCGCCCGATGTCTTGGCGGCGACCGGGGCGGCGACGCTGAACGGGTCCCAGATCACGAGGTCAGGGCGCCAGCTCTCGCAGAACGCGACCAGGTCCTCCAGGGCGCCGCGGGACACGTGGAGCCGGCTCAGGGTCTCGGCCCACTTCCGGGCCCACAGCTCGCCGTCGCCGTTGTCCTCGCCCACGTCCAGGGAGAGCTGGGAGTTGAGGACGTTGAGCATGTCGGGGTTGGTGGCGAACTCGATCACACGGGTGAGCTGTTCCGTGACCCCGACCGGCACCGTCGTGAGCCCCGCGGCGCCGACGGTGTCCGTCATGCCGGGGTGCACGGCCACCCGCACCTGGTGGCCCGCACCCTGCATCGCCCAGGCCAGCGGCACGATCGGATGGATGTGGGACACGCCGGGGAAGGGCACGAACAGGACACGCATGCCCGTCTGTCGCGCCACCGCCCGCGCCACGGGCGACACGGCGGTCGTCACGTCACCACCCAGCTGGTCGCGCAGCGAGTCCTCCAGTGAATGCCGGGGCTGCCAGCCGAGCACGTCGCGGGCCCGGGAGATGTCCACCTGCTGCCACTCGGCCCCACCGACACCGGCCCCCTGCTCGGCGGGCCGCTCACGTACCGCGTCCGGTACGCCGCCGAACGCGACGAGCCGCTCCACGAGATCCCGCACCGGGACGGCCTCTCCCCGGCCGATGTTGAAGACCCGGCCCACGGCCTGCTCACCCGCGTCGGCCACGGCGAGCACCGCGTCGGCGACGTCGCGCACGTCCACGTAGTCGCGGCGGGCGACGAGCGGGGTGACCTCGAGCGGCGCCGGCACCTCAGCATCCCTTGTGTGCCGCGCGACGTGGGCGGAGACGAGGCCGAGCAGACTCGTGGGAGGGGTGGCGGGGCCGCAGACGTTGACGATCCTGAGCACGGCGGCCCGCAGCCCGTCCTCGCGCACGGCCTTGAGGACGGCCTGCGAGCCGAGCAGCTTGGTGCGCCCGTAGGCGGTGATGGGCGCCGTCTCGTGGTCCTCGGCGGTGCTGGTGCCCTCGGGCGCGGGACCGTACTCGTGCACCGTGCCCAGTTGGATGAGCAGCGGTCCGTGCGCGCAGCGGGCCACCGCGTCGGCGAGCCGGGCGGTGAAGTCGGCGTTGATCCGCCGCATGCCGTCCTCGTCGGACTGCCAGGCGATCCCCGCCGCGTTCACCACGATGTCGGGGCGGGTGTCGGCCAGCAGCCGGTCCAGCCGCGCGGGCTCGGCCGCCGCCAGATCCAGGGTGACGGACGAGCCGTCGCCTGACGCGTTCCGCGCCACGCGTACCGTCTCGATGCCCGCCGCCTCGAACGCCGCCGCGATCCGGCGGCCCAGGAACCCGGTGCCGCCGAGTACGAGTGCTCTGCGCTCTGTGCTCATGTAGATCCTCCTCGGAAGGGCCGCCGGGAATCCACGCGGCCGGAGATGACACAAGTGAGGGGCGCGCGGTCTCCCACGCGCCCCTGACCTGAGGTGGGTGACGTCAGACGATGTACGGGTTCCGTACGCGCGCCTCGCGCAGTACGTCGGCCCACCACACGAGCCGGTCGAGCAGCTTCTCGGCGGCGGCGTCGCTGCCCTCGGGGCTGACCGGCTCGCCCTCCTTCTCGAAGTCCGCCCACGCGTTGTGGAAACTGAGCGACTCCCGCACGGTCATGGAGTGGACCTCGGAGAAGATCTGGCGCAGGTGCTCCACAGAGCGCAGACCGCCGCCGACACCGCCGTAGGAGACCAGGCCGACGGGCTTGGCCACCCATTCGGCGCGGAACCAGTCGATGGTGTTCTTGAGCGATGCCGGAACGGCGTGGTTGTACTCGGGCGTCACGACGACGAACGCATCGGCCTTGACGAGCCGCGCCTGGAGACCGCTCCATACGGCGGCGACCTCCGCGGGCGCCTGCTGGCCGAAGGCCGGCATCTCCAGCGGCAGCGGGTGGTCGAGGAGGTCGATGACCTCGGCATCGACGTCCCCGTGCAACTCCGCCTGCCCGGCAAACCATTCGGCCACGGTGGTACCGAACCGACCACCGCGGACGCTGCCGATGATGATGGCCAGTTTGATCGGCTTCTCAGGCATGCATAAACCTCTCGGGACGTGAGTGCCACAGGCAGTGGGCTGGCGGCTGGCATCAACGGTCTTCGGGCCGCTGATGGGAGTCAACGCACTTCACCTGGAATTGACACAGCTCTGTCCTGGTCTGATCCCTGGCCGTGTGGGGCTACTGGCCGACGCGCTCCCGCAGTTCCCCGCCGCGTGGCCGGATTCGCATCATTCCGTGATCAACTGACGCAAGTTACATTCGTTGGACCGGGGGAGCAGAGGCACCCTCACGGAGAGGCCGATCATGAACATCTCCTTCTTCGGCAGGTGGCGCAGGCAGCAGTCCGCCGACCGGAGCCCAGGACTCGCCACGGCGTTCGGCGAGGATCCGGCCGGGGTGGCCGAACTCCTCGCCGAATGCGAGCTGCTGCGCTCCCAGGCGGCCACCGCCGGGCTCGAACTCGACGATTCCCCCGCCTCGTTGACCGCGCTCGACCAGCTCCTGCCGCGTTGGCGCGATGATCCCGAGCTGTTGCCGTGGCTCGGCAACGACGCGGGGCTTTACCTCGGTTCGGTCATCGTCCGTGTGGTGCCCGGCGCCACCTGGCACGTCTGGCCCGGCGGCAGCCCCGTCGTGCTGCTGGCGTCGGGGCGCGAGATCCAGGTGGTCGAGGCGGGGCTCGACTGGGCGGTGACGGGTGCTCCCGAGCTGTCCCAGGTCTACGCGGAGGCGTCGGAGGCGTAGCCGCGGGATGACGTAACTGGAAATACGGTTAATGCCCATACGTGCGTGTCGTCCAGTAAGTCCCGTTTTCGCGTGGATAGTTTGCGCGGACCGACACCGCCGAGAGTGGGCAGGGCAGGGCATGGCCGTCGATCCGCTGATCGAGCTGCGTGATGTGAACAAGTACTACGGGGAGCTGCATGTCCTCCAGGACATCAACCTCACCGTCGGCAAGGGGGAGGTGGTCGTGGTCATCGGCCCGTCAGGGTCGGGGAAATCCACGCTCTGCAGAACGATCAACCGGCTGGAGACGATCCAGTCGGGAGCCATCGCACTGGACGGGCAGCCACTTCCGGAAGAGGGCAAGGCGCTGGCCTCGCTCCGTGCCGACGTGGGCATGGTGTTCCAGTCCTTCAACCTCTTCGCACACAAGACAGTGCTGCAGAACGTCGCCCTCGCGCCGGTCAAGGTGCGGGGCAGGAAGAAGGACGACGCCACGCGGCGCTCCCGCGAGCTCCTGGAACGGGTGGGCCTCGCGTCACAGGCCGACAAGTACCCGGCACAGCTCTCGGGCGGCCAGCAACAACGTGTGGCCATCGCCCGCGCGCTCGCCATGGAGCCCAAGGTGATGCTCTTCGACGAGCCGACGTCGGCCCTCGACCCCGAGATGATCAATGAAGTGCTCGAGGTCATGCAGGCCCTCGCCCGCGACGGCATGACCATGGTCGTCGTCACCCACGAGATGGGCTTCGCCCGTTCGGCCGCCAACCGTGTCGTCTTCATGGACGCCGGCCGCATCGTCGAGGACCGGGCCCCCGAGGACTTCTTCAGCAACCCGGAGAGCGACCGCGCCAAGGACTTCCTCTCCAAGATCCTGAAGCACTGACGGGAGGCCCGCCATGATGCGTACGACACGTCTGCTCGCGGCGCTCGTCCTCGCCGCCTGCGCCGCGACCGCCTGCGGCAAGGAGGGCAGCCCCCCGGTGAAGGGGCCGCAGCCCGACGAACTGCCCGAGTACCAGGTGGCGAAGGGATTCACGCTGCCGGACTCCGGCTCCTGGAAGAAGGCGAAGCGGCGCGGTCACCTCGTCGTCGGCGCCAAGGAGGACCAGCCGTTCCTCGGCGAGAAGAACCCCGCGACCGGCCAGTACTCCGGGTTCGACATCGAGATCGCCAAGATGGTCGCGGCCTCGCTCGGCTTCGAACCCAAGACGACCACCTTCAAGACGATCGCGTCGGCGAACCGCGAGACCGCCCTGCAGAACGGGCAGATCGACTACTACGTCGGCACCTACACCATCAACGACCTCCGCAAGAAGCTCGTCGGCTTCGGCGGCCCCTACTACATGGCGGGACAGGGCCTCCTCGTGCGCACCGACGAGGACGACATCAAGGGGCCGCAGGACCTGGACGGCAAGAAGGTCTGTTCGGCGGCCGGGTCGACCCCCTACCAGCGCATCCAGAAGGACTACCCGAAGGCGATCCTCGTCGCGTACGACACCTACTCGGTCTGCGTCGACAACCTGCTGACCTATCAGGTCGACGCCGTCACCACCGACGACGCCATCCTGATCGGGTACGCGGCCAAGGTGCCCGACGAGCTCAAGGTGGTCGGCAAGCCGTTCTCCAAGGAGCCCTACGGCATCGGCGTGCCCAAGGGCGACAACGCCCTGCGGTTCGCCGTCGACGACGCGCTGGCCGCCCGGGAGAAGAACGGCGACTGGAAGAAGGCCTACGACGCCACCCTCGGCCTCTCCGGGGTCCCGGCGCCGAAACCGCCCGCCATCGACCGCTACCCGGCGAGCTGAGGAGGCGTCGTGGACGTACTGACAGACAACTTCTCCACCTTCGGCAAGGGGTTCCTCGGCACCGTCGAACTCACCGTGTACTCCTCGATCCTGGCCCTGGTGCTCGGCTTCGTGATGGCGTCGTTCCGGGTGGCACCGGTCGGCTCCTTCCGGGCGTTCGGCACCGCCTGGGTGACGGTCCTGCGCAACACCCCGCTGACGCTGCTCTTCTTCGCGGTGCTGCTCGGACTCCCGCGCTTCGGACTCGTCCTGCCCTTCAAGGTGTTCGCGGTCCTCGCGCTGGGCTGCTACACCTCCGCCTTCATCTGTGAGGCACTGCGTTCGGGCATCAACACCGTCCCCAAGGGCCAGGGCGAGGCTGCCCGCAGCCTGGGGATGTCCTTCGGGCAGACGCTGTCGATGGTCGTGCTCCCGCAGGCCTTCCGGTCCGTCATCCCGCCGGTCGGCTCCACCCTCATCGCCCTCGCCAAGAACTCCGCCATCGCGGGCGCGTTCAGCGTCACCGAGCTGCTCGGCACGTACAAGACGCTCAGTGAGCTCGGCTACAACATCATCTGGACGTTCGTCTGGATCGCCGTCGGCTACCTGATCATCACCCTCGCCATCAGCGCCGTGTTCAACGTCCTCGAGAAGCGCTGGGGAGTCGCCCGATGAAAGCCCTCTCCCACGAGTCCACCGCCCTCTACGACGTGCCGGGCCCCAAGACCGAGCGCCGGCACCGGCTCTACGGCCTGCTCTCCACCGTGGTCCTGCTCGCCCTGATCGGCTGGCTCGTCTACCTGCTCTTCGACACCGACCAGTTCACCGCGACCAAGTGGACGCCCTTCGAGTACAAGGGCATCCAGGAGCTCCTCCTCAAGGGCCTGGGCAACACCCTCAAGGCCTTCGCCATCTCGGCGGTGCTCGCGCTCGCGCTCGGCGGACTGCTCGCCATGGGGCGGCTCTCCGACCACCGTCCCGTGCGCTGGCTGGCCACGCTTCTCGTGGAGTTCTTCCGCGCGATGCCGGTCCTGGTGATGATCTTCTTCGTCTTCGTGGCGCTGAAGGTCCAGCCGCTGCCGGCCCTGGTCACCGGACTCACGCTCTACAACGGCTCGGTGCTCGCCGAGGTCTTCCGTTCCGGCGTGAACTCCGTGGAGCGCGGGCAGCGCGAGGCGGCGTACGCGCTCGGGATGCGCAAGACACAGGTCATGACGCACGTCCTGGTGCCCCAGGCCGTGCGCGCCATGCTGCCCGCCATCATCAGCCAGTTGGTGGTGGCGCTCAAGGACACGTCGCTCGGCTATCTGATCACCTACGAGGAGTTCCTCCACGCCGGGAAGCTGATCGCGTCGAACCTCGACTACGATCTACCTTTCATCCCCGTGGTTCTGGTGATCTCGCCGATCTACATCGGGATGTGCATGCTGCTCTCGTGGTTCGCCCAGTGGGTGTCCAGACGACAGCGGCGCAATCCCAAGACCGAGGCCGCGGACGTGGCATCGGCCGAACCAGGGACGCTGCTGCCGGGTCCGCAGTAGCTAAAGGGGCCAGGGCCCACCCGGCAGCAGCCGGTGATCACTGTTCGCGCAGCGGGACCGACACGTACGACGGGTCGGACGCGGGCGAGGAGAAGGTCAGCTGCGCGCCGGACGGGTTGTGCTCGATGTAGAGCGGGTCGACCGTGTCGACCACCAGGGCGAGCTTGTGTCCTGCCGGAACGTCGTAGGCCGTGGAGAACAACTCCAGGTCCACGCCGAACGGCTTGCCGGGAGTCTTGCCGTGGAAGGTGTACGGCGCGTTGCTGACCAGCTTGCCGAGGCCGAGCGGGCCCACGTCGTAGAGGTACGCGACGAGGGTGCCGCTCTCCTTGGTGCTGGTGAGCGTGGTGTGCAGCTTCGCCGTCCCGCGCACCCGCTGGGCCGTGTCGTACTTCTCGGACTGCCAGACGCCCGCGTACCGCCGCGGCAGCAGCGGCATCGAGGCGACCGGCGGGGTCTTGAGGAACTGGTCGAGGGCGTTGGAGAGCAGCACCGTGCCGCCGTTGGCGCCCGAGTCGACGTTCGTGCGGAGCGTCGTGGTGCCCGCCAGGTCGATCTTCTTCTTCGTCGCGCCGACGGACTTCCAGTCGGGGTAGCCCTCGTAGCCGCCCGTGGAGCGGGACTTGAGCTGGACGGGCTGCTCGGTGTCGACGCCGTTCTTCTCGCCCTTGAGGTAGCGGTCGAACCAGCGCTGGGTGGAGGTCCAGGTGTCGTTGGGCAGGCCGAGCAGGCCGGTCAGTTCGGCGGTCGCGTGGTCGCCGGGACGGAATTCGAGACGCTTGGGGCCGGTCAACTGCTCGTAGAACTCGGCGTATTGGTTGGGCGGGAAGATCGTGTCACCCCAGGCGTTGCCCAGCATGACGGCCGCGCCGTTCTTGTTGATCTGGTCGATGTAGGTCGCGGGGGAGCGCTTGGCGCCCCAGGCGATCATCTCGTCCTCCTGGTCCAGGTTGGACGCGAGGAAGTCCTTGAGGGTCTGCTGGAGTTCGGGGCTCGGGCGGCCCGTGAGGATGCCCGCGCCGCCGAGCAGACCGGCGGCCTGGCGGTGCTGGGTGCGGCCGCTGTAGATCGAGTCGATGAGGTCGCCCCAGCCGCTGAGCGCGGCCACGGCCTTGATCCGCTTGTCGTGGCCCGCGGCGAGCAGACTGATGCCCGCGCCGTACGAGACGCCGCCCATGCCGATCTTCCCGGGGTCGGCCGGGGTGTTCTCCAGGGTCCAGTCGATGACCTTCGAGGCGTCGGCGATGTCCTCGGGGCCGCCGGTCTCGATCTCGCCGCCGGACTGCCAGAAGCCGCGCGAGTTGTAACTGACCACGACATAGCCGGAGTTGGCGAGTTTCTGGGCCTGCGCGACGTACTCGACCTGGGGCATGGCCCAACTGGTGGGCAGCACGATCGCCGGGAACTTCTCTCCGGTCTTCGCGCCCCTGGGGGTGAAGACGTTGGCCTTGAGGATCGTGCCGCCGTCACCGGGGATGTCGACGAAGCGTACGTCCGCGGCGCTTGCCGCCCGTGGAGCGGCCGCCGGGGCGGCTTGGGCTGCCGGGGCGAGGCCGAAGGCGGCGCCGGCGACGAGCGTCGCCGACACGGCGCCCACGGTGGTCGTACGCAGAGCCTTGCGCGGTTGTCCCACGGGTCACTCCTTACTCGTGCAAGCAAAGTGACCCGACGGTAACCGCGTCGGCTTACCGGTGGTAACCCGTCGGTAAGTTACGCACCGGTAACGATTGTTGAGCTGTGTACCTTCCCGGCGGGCCCCAGTTGGGCGCGCTCAGTTCAGCGCGCTCTTCGTCTGCCAGTCGGACCAGGAGATGTTCCACTCGCCGTAGCCGTTGCCCGGGTCGGGCACGCCCTTCGAGCCGCTGCCGGAGACCTCGAAGGGGTCGCCGACCTGGACCTGGCCGTAGAGCCACGAGGCGTCGCCGTCGCTCATGCCGATGCAGCCCGAGCTGTGGTTGGTGTTGCCGAAGAACCGGGCGTTCCAGGGGGCGGCGTGCGCGTACATGCCCGACCAGGTCAGACGCATCGAGTTGTCGACCATCTTGTCGTAGGCGTCGCCGAGGCCGACCGTCTCGGAGCGCATGTTGATCGTGCCCTCCTTGGCCATCAGGACGGACGTGCCGCCCCAGGACGCCTTGTCGCCGCCGGGGGTGCCGGCCGACATCGGAACGGTCTTCACGCTCTTCCCGTCACGCACGAGCGTGGCCTGCTTGCTGTCGAGGTCGACCTTGACCTGCTGGCTCTTGCCGACCGTGAAGCCGGTCGCATAGTCACGGACGAACCAGCCGCCGTCGGTGCCCGAGTCGACGCCGCCGAGGCGGGCGTCGAGCTTCACCTTCGTTCCGGACTCCCAGTACTCCTTGGGGCGCCAGTCGATGCGGTCCTTGCCGTCGTAGTTCTTGATCCAGCCCCAGGACCCGGTCGTGTCGTTCGAGGTCGTCACCTTCAGGTGCTTCTCGACCTCCGCCTTGTTCTTCACCGGGTGGTCGAAGACGACCGACAGGGGCTGCGCGACGCCGACCGTGGTGTCCTTGCCGGGGGTCAGGGACAGCTTGTTGACCTGCTCCGGGGCGGCCGTCCTGAAGGAGGCCCGCGCGCTGGTGCCCTCGTCCGTCGTCGCCTTCACCTTGTACGAGATGCCGGGCACCGCCTTGCGGTCCGAGGTCCAGGTGGTGCCGTTCGCGGCGACCTCGCCGGTGAGCTTCGCGCCCTGCGCGTCGGTCACCGTGACCTGCTTCAGCCTGCCGTCGGCCAGTTTCACCTTGACCGGGGAGCCCGCCTTGGCCTGCTTGCCCTGCAAGTTGACGGATATGTCCGGCTTGTCCGCAGATGTGTCGGCTGATGCGGGGGAGCTGCCCGAACAGGCGGTCAGGGTGGCGGTCAGCGCCGCCAGGCCCGCGGCCGTGACCGCGGCCCCGGTGTGGCGGGAGCGTATCGGGCGTCGGCGACTCGGCGAGCTCAGGGGCCTCAAGGGAACGTACCTCCGTGCGAATGTGGAACTGCACGGTGAGAGGGTCAAAGGTCCCGGTGGGTTGCCTCTTGCCCCGAATTTCCCGACTAGGTCACAGAGGCGGCGTATGAGCCGGGCGCGGCCGTCGGCGCTCGGTGAAGTCGCGGCTACTTGGCGCGATGGGACGCGCGCGGTGGAGCGGGCGCCGGAGCCGGGGCCTGCGCGGCGCGCGTGACGTCACCGACGAGCTCGACGACGTCGGCACCGTACGCCTGCGAGTTGACGACCTTCAGGAGCAGCACGAAGGTGTTGCCGCCGTGCTTGCGGGCGAGGCGCTCGTGGTTGCGCGCGAGATAGCGGGTCGCCGCCTGGTTGGTGATCGCGCGCTGGCCGCAGAAGAGGAACACGGGTCTCGCCTCCTGGCCCTGTCCCGCGGTGAGCCGCGCGAGGATCACGTACTCCGCGATGCCGCCCTCCATGCGGTGGCGCTCGCTGCCGATCTGGAAGGCGCCGCGGTCCGGGCCCGGCTCCGGATCGGTGTTGACGCGGACGCCGGGCAGCAGGGAGTGCATGTGCGCGGCCATGCGGCGGTTGACGGTCGGCGAACCGACGCAGAATTCCGTGCGCTCGCCGAAGCTCTGCTGGGCGGCGTCGTGCGCGACGAGCTGGGCGTGCGCCCCGCAGTCCTTGATCAGCGCGGCCAGTTCGAGCAGCGCGAACACGTCGTGGCGTACGACGGTGAGCTCGGGGCCGCCCGCCTCGCGGTTGACCACGAGCAGCGACTCGGAGTTGTCGGGCAGCCCGAAGAAGGCCTGCTTGCGGCGGAGCTTGCGCCGCCAGAGGTAGGTACGGGCGAGCCAGCCCAGCACGGCACCCAGGCCGGCCGCGATCAGGCCGAGGACGATGTTGCGCACGTCTTCAGTCATGGGGGCGCATGCTAGCGGTCCCTAGGACCGGTGTTCGAGGGGGTCCTGACGTGGACGGGACAGCGAAGTTACGCTGCGCGGACGGCTGTTGACTGGAGGTACGGATGCGTCGTGCTGTCGTACGGAATCTGACGCTATTGGCGGTCGGAGGGGTGTTGGTGTCGGTCGGAGCGGCCGCGCCCCCTTCGTTCCCGCGCTCGGCCGAAGCGGCCTCGTCACCCCGTGCATCGACCCCGGAGAAGGTGCCGGTGGCCGTCGGCTCCGGCGGTGCCGTCTCCAGCGTCGACGCGGACGCGTCGGCCGCCGGGATCGAGGTCTTGCGCAAGGGCGGCAACGCGGTGGACGCGGCGGTCGCCACGGCCGCCGCCCTCGGCGTGACCGAGCCGTACTCCGCGGGTGTCGGAGGCGGCGGCTACTTCGTCCACTACGACGCCAAGAGCCGCAAGGTGAGCACGATCGACGGCCGCGAGACGGCCCCGCGCACGGCCGACTCCGGCCTCTTCCTGGAGGACGGCAAACCGATCCCCTTCGCGGACGCCGTCACCAGCGGCCTGGGCGTGGGCACGCCCGGCACCCCGGCGACCTGGCAGTCCGCCCTGGACAAGTGGGGCAGCAAACGGCTCGGCACGCTCCTGAAGCCCGCCGAGCGTCTGGCGCGGGGCGGGTTCACGGTGGACGGCACCTTCCGCTCGCAGACCGAGGCGAACCAGGCGCGGTTCGCCGACTTCCCCGACTCCGCGAAGCTGTTCCTGCCCGGCGGGGCGCTGCCCGTGGTCGGCTCGACGTTCAAGAACCCCGACCTCGCGAAGACGTACGAGCAGCTGGGACGCGAGGGCGTCGGTGCGATGTACCGGGGCGGCATCGCCAAGGACGTCGTACGGACCGTGAACAAGCCGCCCGTGGACCCGGCGTCGGGGCGGGTGGCCAGGCCCGGCGACCTGTCGACGAAGGACCTCAAGGCGTACGCGGTGAAGCGGCAGGCGCCGACGAAGACCTCCTACCGGGGGCTCGACGTCTACTCGATGGCGCCCTCGTCCTCCGGCGGCACGACCGTCGGCGAGGCGCTCAACATCCTTGAGCGGACCGACCTCTCGAAGGCGTCCAAGAAGAAGTATCTGCACCGGTTCATCGAGGCCAGCCGGATCGCCTTCGCCGACCGCGGGCGCTGGGTGGGCGACCCCGCCTTCGAGGACGTACCGACGAAGGAACTGCTCTCGCAGAAGTTCGCCGACTCGCGGGAGTGCCTGATCCGCGACGACGCGGTCCTGAAGAGCCCGCTCGCGCCGGGGAACCCGCGGGACCCCGCCTCCTGCAAGGCGGGTGACAAGGCCGCCCCGACCACGTACGAGGGGGAGAACACCACGCACCTCACGGCGGCCGACAAGTGGGGCAACGTCGTCGCCTACACCCTGACCATCGAGTCGACGGGCGGCAGCGGCATCACCGTGCCGGGGCGCGGGTTCCTGCTCAACAACGAACTCACCGACTTCTCCTTCGCGCCGGCCGACCCGGCCGTGCACGACCCGAACCTGCCGGGTCCGGGCAAGCGGCCCCGCTCCTCGATTGCGCCGACGATCGTCCTGGAGAAGGGCAAGCCGCTGGTCGCGCTGGGATCGCCCGGCGGTGCCACGATCATCACCACGGTGCTGCAGACCCTGACCGGGTTCGTCGACCGGGGCCTTCCGCTCGTCGACGCGATCGCGGCGCCGCGCGCGAGCCAGCGCAACGCCGCCCAGACCGAGCTGGAGCCGGGCCTCTGGGAGAGCCCGCTGCGGGCCGACCTGGAGACGATCGGGCACTCCTTCAAGCAGAACCCCGAGATCGGCGCGGCCACCGGGGTGCAGCGACTGCCCGGCGGGAAGTGGCTCGCCGCCGCGGAGAAGACGCGTCGCGGCGGCGGCTCGGCGATGGTGGTACGGCCGCAGTGAGGCGGGGGCGGGCGGGCCGGTGAGGCCCGCCCGCCGGCCGTCCGTCCTACGGAGTCACAGGGCCGTCAGGATGCGCGGTCCGTCGTTCGTGATCGCCACCGTGTGCTCCGCGTGGGCCGCGCGGCTGCCGTCGTTCGTGCGCAGGGTCCAGCCGTCCGGCGCCGGGTGGTAGTGATCGCTGCCGCTCGCGATCACCATCGGCTCGATGGCCAGGGCCATGCCGTGCCGCAGGGGCATGCCGCGGCCCGCGCGGCCTTCGTTCGGAACGCCCGGGTCCTCGTGCATGCTGCGGCCGATGCCGTGCCCCCCGAAGCCTTCCGGGATGCCGTAACCCGCTGCCCTGCACACCGTGCCGATCGCGTGGGCGATGTCGCCGATGCGGTTGCCCACGACGGCCGCGGCGATGCCCGCCTCCAGGGCGCGCTCGGCGGTCTCCACGAGGCGTACGTCCTCGGGGCGGGGCGTGCCGACGATGAAGCTGATCGCCGAGTCGCCCGCCCAGCCGCCGAACTCGGCGCCGAAGTCCGCGGAGAGCAGGTCGCCGTCGCGCAGGCGGTAGTCGGTCGGGATGCCGTGCACGATCGCGTCGTTCACCGAGGCGCAGAGCACCGCGGGGAACGGAGTGGGGGCGAAGGAGGGGCGGTAGCCGAGGAAGGGCGAGGTCGCGCCCGCGTCCCGCAGCACGGCGTGCGCCACCTCGTCCAGTTCGAGCAGCGAGACGCCGACGCCCGCCGCCTCCCGTACCGCCGTCAGGGCCTGGGCGACGATCCGGCCCGCTTCGCGCATCGCGTCGATAGATGTGTCTGTCTTGAGTTCCACCATGCCAATAACTATACCGGTATGAGAATGGGTTTCTGTGCGGGGACGGACTAGACTGGCCGCATGGTGCGGACCCCCCTGACCCCTGAGGAGCGCGAGCGCGGCGAGCGGCTCGGCCGTCTCCTGCGTTCGGCGCGCGGCGAGCGGAGCATGGTGGAGGTGGCCGCGAGCGCCGGGCTGTCCGCCGAGACGCTCCGCAAGATCGAGACGGGCCGGGCTCCCACGCCCGCGTTCTTCACCGTGTCGGCGCTCGCGGTGACGCTCGGCCTCTCGCTGGACGAGGTCGCCGAGACGTGCGCGCTGGTGCCGCTCGCCCCGGCCTGAGGCCGCACTCCCGCAGCCCTGCTCACGAGGCGGGCAGCGGCGTGTGAGGTGCTGTCGGGCGGCCGGAAAACCGCGTGTAGTCGTCCCGTAACACGTCTGGTGTTATCTTCCGGACCTGAAGACTCCTGGCTCCATGGGGCGGTGCTGGCTCGGATGGCAGTAGGACAACTCCCTGATCAGGTCCGGGAGTTCGCGAGGTACCTGAGAGACCTCCTGGCGCGCCTGGACCCGGGCGCCGGGTGGTGCGGTGTGTTCTGGTCGCGTGACCCCGAGGGGATGCAGGCCTGCCTGGATGGCTCGGAAGTGCCCCCCTGGGACGTCGTGGAGGCGCTGCTGCACGATTTGGCCGCGGGGTACGGGGCGCAGGCCGCCGAGCGCGAGACGGAGCGGGCGAGGGCTCTGCACACGGCCTCGCTGGCCGCGTACGACGCGCGTCCCGGGGGCCGCGACCTGCTCGGCGAGCGCCTCGACATGATGCTCACCGAGCAGCGCTTCGCCGTGGAACGGCAGGTGGAACTGGGCTACTCCCTCGCTGCCGCGGACACACCGGACGAGGTGGAGCGGCTCAACCGCGACCTGGCCTGGGTCCGCGACGACCACGAGCGGGCCACCGCGCGGTGCGCGGAACTCCGGCAGCGCATCGAGCGATTGGACCGGGCGGACCGCCCGCAATGGGTCGACCTCGGGACTCCGCTGTCGGACGACTTCGCGGCGGTGGGGGCGGACGACTTCGCCGACTCCGCTGACTACGACGAGCAGCCACGGAACGCCTTCGGGGCGCCTGCCGCGGAAGACTTCGGAGTCGGTGGTGGCGGCCCTGCCGACGCGCCCGTCGACCCAAGCGCCCGCGTACCGGAGTTCGGTGCCGCACCGGACGGGCAGGACATCCAGACCCCCGATGCGCGCACCCTGTCGGCCGACCCCGCGGCGCGCCCCGAGGAAACCCCCGTCCCCAAGCAGGGCCGCAAGGCACGGGACACGTCCCGCCGTCCGCGCCGGCCCCGCGGCGCCCGGTTCGCGGGGTTCTCCGGGGCGGACGACGGGGGCGCGGACGCGCCCGCGGACGGTTCCGGCGCGCGGACGGCCGCGCAGCCGCCCGCCGCGAACAGCCCGCGCGGCGCGCGGTTCGGGAGCACCGCCGACGAGCCGGACGACAGCGCGCGCCGGGACGCCGCGGAGCCGGACCACGATGCCGAGCGGGCCACCGCCGAAGCCGTCGCCGCGCTCATCAGGCTCCGTGGCGAGGGCCGCAGCGGCGAAGCGCACGGCGTACTCGTCGAGGCCGCGGGCTGGCCCGCGCGGCGCCTGCCCGTGTTCGCCGGCGAACTGCACCGCGCGGGGCTCGGCGCCGACTGGTCGACGCTGCTCTGGGAAGCCGCGTCGCTGCCGCCCGACCGGCTCGTCGCCCTTGCCGACGCCCTCGCCGGGGCGGGCCGCGCCGACGACTGCCGCAAACTGCTGCGGCAGGGAGTCTCCCGGCCCGCCCCGGAGATCGCCGAAGCGGTGCTCGCGCTGATCGACGCGGGCCGCGAGCGCGAGGCCCGCGCCCTGCTCGACGCCTACATCCGCGTACGGACCCCCGAGGACACGGCGGGCTGCGCGCACACCGATCCGTACCGCCTCATCCCGCTGCTCCTCCAGGCGGCGCAGGGGGTTTCGGACGAGCGCCACTGGGACCTCGTACACGCACTGCGTGTGGCCGGATTCAGCGCCTGAAGCACCTGACGCGCCGGTTGCGTCTGCGCGTTCCGCGCCGCTTCTCGCCCGCTTGGGTGCGAAACATGATCGACTCCGCCGGTTCACGGCGATGGTCTTGCCCAGCCCGTCGGGGAGGCTTACGTTTTCCTGTCTACGCACCAAGTCTACGGGCGTAGAGGCTCTCTGACGTCCCGTCGAAGGAGCAGCTCATGGCCAACGTCGTACGCGCCGCACTGGTCCAGGCAACCTGGACAGGCGACACCGAATCCATGATTGCCAAGCACGAGGAGCACGCCCGCGAGGCGGCCCGCCAAGGTGCGAAGATCATCGGCTTCCAGGAAGTGTTCAACGCCCCCTACTTCTGCCAGGTGCAGGAGCCCGAGCACTACCGGTGGGCCGAGCCGGTGCCGGACGGGCCCACCGTCACGCGGATGCGGGAGCTGGCCCGTGAGACCGGCATGGTCGTCGTCGTCCCGGTCTTCGAGGTGGAGCAGTCCGGGTTCTACTTCAACACCGCCGCCGTCATCGACTCCGACGGCTCGTACCGCGGCAAGTACCGCAAGCACCACATCCCCCAGGTCAAGGGCTTCTGGGAGAAGTACTACTTCAAGCCGGGCAACGCGGGCTGGCCCGTCTTCGACACCTCGGTCGGCAAGGTCGGCGTCTACATCTGCTACGACCGCCACTTCCCCGAGGGCTGGCGCCAGCTCGGCCTGAACGGCGCCCAGATCGTCTACAACCCCTCCGCCACTTCCCGCGGCCTCTCCGCCTACCTCTGGCAGCTGGAACAGCCCGCAGCGGCCGTCGCCAACGAATACTTCATCGCCGCCATCAACCGCGTGGGCGTCGAGGAGTACGGCGACAACGACTTCTACGGCACGTCGTACTTCGTCGACCCGCGCGGGCAGTTCGTCGGCGAGACCGCGAGCGACAAGGCCGAGGAACTCGTCGTCAGGGACCTGGACCTGGGCCTGATCGAGGAAGTACGCCAGCAGTGGGCGTTCTACCGGGACCGCCGCCCCGACGCGTACGAAGGACTGGTGCAGCCGTGAGTGACCTCCACGCCCGCCACAAGGCCGTCCTGCCCGAGTGGCTCGCCCTCTACTACGCCGACCCGCTGGAGATCACCCACGGCGACGGCCGCCGCGTCTGGGACGCGGACGGCAGGCAGTACCTCGACTTCTTCGGCGGCATCCTCACCACCATGACCGCCCACGCGCTGCCCGAGGTCACCAAGGCGGTCGCCGAGCAGGCCGGGCGGATCATCCACTCGTCCACGCTCTACCTCAACCGGCCGATGATCGACCTCGCGGAGCGGGTCGCCGGCCTCTCCGGCATCCCGGACGCCCGCGTCTTCTTCACCACGTCGGGGACCGAGGCCAACGACACGGCCCTGCTCCTGGCCACCGCGCACCGCCGCTCGAACCAGATCCTGGCGATGCGCAACAGCTACCACGGCCGCTCCTTCACGGCCGTCGGCATCACCGGCAACAACTCCTGGTCGCCCACCAGCCTCTCGCCGCTCCAGACGCTGTACGTCCACGGCGGCGTCCGCGGCCGCGGGCCGTACGCCGCGCTGAGCGACGCCGAGTTCATTGAGGCCTGCGTCGCCGACCTCAAGGACATGCTCGGGCAGGCGCGCGGGGGAGTGGCGGCGCTGATCGCCGAGCCCGTCCAGGGCGTCGGCGGCTTCACCTCGCCACCGGACGGGCTGTACGCCGCGTTCCGCGAGGTCCTGTGGGAGCACGGCGTCCTGTGGATCTCGGACGAGGTGCAGACCGGCTGGGGACGCACCGGTGACCACTTCTGGGGCTGGCAGGCGCACGCCGAGAACGGCCCGCCGGACATCCTGACCTTCGCCAAGGGCATCGGCAACGGCATGTCCATCGGCGGTGTCGTGGCGAGCGCCGAGGTCATGAACTCCCTCGACTCCAACTCCATCTCGACCTTCGGCGGCTCACCGGTCACCATGGCGGCAGGCCTCGCCAACCTCACGTATCTCCTCGAACACGACCTCCAGGGGAACGCGCGGCGCGTCGGCGGTCTGCTCATCGAACGGCTGCGCGCCATCTGTGCCCAGCTGCCCGTCGTACGCGAAGTGCGCGGCCGGGGCCTGATGATCGGCATCGAGCTGATCGACCCCGAGACCGGCCAGGCCAATCCCCGGGCGGCGACCGCCGTGCTCGAAGCGGCCCGTGAAGGCGGCCTCCTGATCGGCAAGGGCGGCGGCCACGACACCAGCGTCCTGCGCGTCGCCCCGCCGCTCTCGCTGACCGTCGCGGAGGCGGAAGAAGGGGCGTCGATCCTCGAACAGGCGCTGCGGAGCGTCTAGTTCACGTATACGCGGGCGAGTATGAACCTGCGTTCGAGCATGAAAGGGAGCGCCCCATCATGAGTACCCGCACCCTGATCCGCGGCGGACTCGTCGTCACCGCCGCCGAAGAGACCCACGCCGACGTGCTGATCGAGGACGGCAGGATCGCCGCGCTCGCCGCCCACGGCTCGGGCGCCGCCGAGGCGTGGACCGCGGACCGCGTCATCGACGCCTCCCACAAGTACGTGATCCCGGGGGGAGTCGACGCGCACACGCACATGGACTTCCCCTTCGGCGGCACCTTCTCGTCCGACGACTTCGAGACGGGCACCCGGGCCGCGGCCTGGGGCGGCACCACCACCATCGTGGACTTCGCCGTGCAGACCAAGGGACAGGCGCTGCGCGCGGGCCTCGACGCCTGGTACGCCAAGGCGGACGGCAAGTGCGCGATCGACTACGGCTTCCACATGATCCTCTCGGACGTCAACGAGCGGACCCTGAAGGAGATGGATCACCTCATCGAGGAAGGGGTCAGCTCCTTCAAGCTCTTCACCGCCTACCCCGGAGTCTTCTTCAGCGACGACGGCCAGATCCTGCGGGCGATGCAGCGGGCCGCCGTCAACGGCGGACTGATCATGACGCACGCGGAGAACGGCCTCGCCATCGACGTCCTGGTGGAGCAGGCTCTCGCGCGCGGCGAGACGGACCCGCGCTATCACGGAGAGGTGCGCAAGTCGCTCCTGGAGGCGGAGGCGACGCACCGCGTGATCAAGCTCGCCCAGGTGGCGGGCGCGCCGGTCTACGTGGTGCACGTGTCGGCGCAGGAGGCGGTGGCCGAGCTGGCCAGGGCCCGGGACGAGGGCCTGCCGGTGTTCGGGGAGACCTGCCCGCAGTACCTGTTCCTCTCCACGGACAATCTCGCGGAGCCGGACTTCGAGGGCTCCAAGTACGTCTGCTCGACCCCGCTGCGGCCGCGCGAGCACCAGGCGGCGCTCTGGCGCGGCCTGCGCACGAACGACCTCCAGGTGGTCTCCACGGACCACTGCCCGTTCTGCTTCGTGGGGCAGAAGGAACTGGGCCGCGGGGACTTCTCCAAGATCCCGAACGGCCTGCCGGGCGTCGAGAACCGCATGGACCTCCTCCACCAGGCCGTCGTCGACGGGCACATCAGCCGCCGCCGCTGGATCGAGATCGCCTGCGCGAGCCCGGCCCGGATGTTCGGCCTGTACGGCAAGAAGGGCACGATCGCGCCGGGCGCGGACGCGGACGTCGTCATCTACGACCCGGCCGCCGAGCAGGTCATGTCGGCGGACACGCACCACATGAACGTGGACTACTCCGCGTACGAGGGCAAGCACGTCATGGGCCAGGTGGAGACGGTCCTGTCCCGCGGTGAAGTCGTCATCGACCAGCGGAAGTTCACCGGCCACGCCGGGCACGGCGCGTACGTCCCGCGCGGCACCACCCAGTACCTCGGCTAGGAGAGGCGACGCACCATGGACTTCGGACTCGTCCTGCAGACTGATCCGCCGGCCGCGCAGGTGATCAGCCTCATGAAGCGTGCCGAGCGGAACGGCTTCCGCTACGGCTGGACCTTCGACTCGGCCGTGCTGTGGCAGGAGCCCTTCGTCATCTACAGCCAGATCCTGGCGAACACGGACCGTCTCGTCGTCGGCCCGATGGTCACCAACCCGGGCACGCGCACCTGGGAGGTGACGGCCTCCACGTTCGCCACGCTCAACGACATGTACGGCAACCGCACCGTCTGCGGCATCGGCCGCGGCGACAGCGCGATGCGGGTGGCGGGCCGCACCCCGAACACCCTCGCCCGGATCAGCGAGGCCATGAAGGTCATCCGCGCCCTTGCCTCGGGCGAGGAGGCGGACCTGGGCGGCACCACGGTCCGCTTCCCCTGGATCGGGCAGGACGCCCGACTCCCCGTCTGGATGGCCGCGTACGGACCCAAGGCGCTGAAGATGGCGGGCGAGGAGGCGGACGGCTTCATCCTCCAGCTCGCCGACCCGTATCTGACGGAGACGATGGTCAAGGCGGTCCGCGACGCCGCCGCCGCGGCGGGCCGCGACCCGTCCTCGGTCACGATTTGCGTCGCGGCGCCCGCGTACCTGACGGAGGACGACTCACCCGCCGCGCTTGCCCACGCCCGCGAGCAGTGCCGCTGGTTCGGCGGAATGGTCGGCAACCACGTCGCCGACCTGGTGGCGAAGTACGGCGAACACTCGGACCTGGTCCCCGAGGCCCTCACCGAGTACATCAAGGCCCGCGAGGGCTACGACTACTCCCACCACGGCCGCGCCGACAACCCCGACACGGCCTTCGTCCCCGACGAGATCGTGGACCGCTTCTGCGTCATCGGCACGGCACGACAACACATCGCGAAACTGGAGGAGTTGAAGCGCCTGGGGGTCGACCAGTTCGCCCTGTACGCGATGCACGACGCCCGCGAGAACGTCATCGAGGGCTACGGCGCGGCGGTCATCCCCGCCCTGTCGTGAAGGGCCCCACTCCGAGGGTGGATCTCGGTCAGCCGAACTGGCCGACCTTGTAGTCGCCCGCCGGGTGCTGGGTGAGGACGTTCAGGCGGTTGAAGGCGTTGATGAGGGCGATGGTCGACACCAGGGCGGCGAGCTGGTCCTCGTCGTGGTGCTCGGCGGCGTTCGCCCACACCTCGTCCGGCACGCCACCGGCGGCGTCCGTGATCCTGGTGCCCTCCTCAGCCAGCTCCAGGGCGGCCCGTTCGGCATCGGTGAACACCGTGGCCTCACGCCAGGCGGCGACCAGGTGCAGGCGTTGCTGGGTCTCTCCGGCGTGCGCGGCCTCCTTGGTGTGTATGTCGACGCAGAATCCGCAGCCGTTGATCTGGCTGACGCGGAGCTCGACCAGCTCCCGCGTCGCGGCCGGCAGGGTCGACTCCAGGAGCGACCTGCCCGCGAGGGCGATGTGCTTGACGGCGCCGGCCGAGACCGGATTGGCGAGGAAGTCGAGACGGGCCTGCATGGTGATCTCCCTGTTTCTGTTTCTGGTCCTGGTCGGCTGGTCCATCCGGTGGGTGGACCGGCTGTTCGCGGGATCTTCTTCGTCCCAGCAGTACCGACGAGGCAGCCCCGCGAAATGTGAGACGCGGGGGACGACGTCACATTTCGCGGGGCTGTCTCGTCGGACGTCGCAGAGGCGGTTCCGTCGGATGCGGGGCGGCTGACGCGGCAAGGGAGTGGCGGCACCATGGGGACCCAGTTCGAGCCCGGAGAGGGACGCGTCGACGCGAGCCTGAGTGCGGTCATGGGCGAACGGCGGCAGTTGATCAACCTCGCGTACCGGCTCCTCGGGTCCCTGGCGGACGCCGAGGACGTCGTACAAGAGGCCTACGTCCGCTGGTACGCGATGTCCCCGGGCCAGCAGGAAGCCATCGAATCGCCCGGTGCCTGGTTGACGAGGGTCGCCGGACGCATCTGCCTCGACCAGCTCCGCTCGGCACGGGTCCGGCGCGAGCGCTACGTGGGCGAGTGGATCCCGGAGCCGCTGCCCGATCGCACGGAGTGGGCCGACGGGCGGCAGGGCGGGGCGACCGCCGACCCGGCCGACCGGGTCACCCTCGACGAGTCGGTCAACATGGCCTTCCTGATCGTGCTCGAATCGATGACCCCGGCCGAGCGCGTCGCGTTCATCCTGCACGACGTCTTCCGCTACTCCTTCGCGGAAGTGGCCGAGATCGTCGGCCGCAGCCCGGCGGCCTGTCGTCAGCTGGCGTCATCGGCGCGCCGCCGCACCCGTGCCTCGCACGTGCCCGCCACTTCGGCGGCCCGGCGCGCCGCCGTCGTCAAGGACTTCAAGCACGCCTGGGAGACCAAGGACATCGCCGCGCTCATCGGCGTACTCGACCCCGATGCCACAGCACTCGCCGACGGCGGCGGACTGGTCAACTCCGCGCCGCGCCCCCTCACGGGAAGCGAGGAGATCGCGCGTCACCTGGTCGCCGTCTCCGTCTTCGTCGACGGGCAGGAGTTCGACCAGACGATCCTGGAACGCACGGTCAACGGCCAGCCCGGCCTGGTGGTCCAGCACGACGGCATCACCACGTCCGTGCTGGCCTTCGACGTCGAGGGCGACCGGATCACGCGCCTGTGGGCGGTGCGGAACCCCGAAAAACTCAGGCCCTGGACGTCGTACGGTAAAGTGATGAATTGAGCCAAGGTGCTCTGTTGAGCGGTCGAACGCTCAACCATCAAGCAGGCGACGGTGATCGCCGAGGCCGGAGAGGTGGGGGCAAGGCATGGGTCAGGCTGTGCGCGCCCCCCGAGTCGTACGCGTCGACAACTCCGCCCGCGACAGCGTGCCTGATACCTACGGCACCATGACGAGCGACCCGCGCCGCTGATGTGCTGACCGGGGCACCGACTCCAACTCCGGATCTCCCGCGCCCAGTCGTCGTCTTCCGCCTGCCCGGCAGTGTGCGTGCCGCTCACCCGCGCGCGCCGCCGTGTGTTGCCTTCGCCGCCTCGCGCGGCCCGCTCCCCAGCCATCGAACCCGTCGAGGGAGAGCTGATGACCACCCAGGAGATCCCCGAGCAACTGCTCGACGGCTACGCCGACATCCTCACCCGCGCCGCCGCGACCGGCCGCCGTCTGACCCGCGAGGAACTGACGTCGCGCCGGGCGCTCGGCGCGCAGGCCGCGCACGCCGGATACACGTGGCGTGTCCTCATACGCGAACACCTCAGCGCCACCCGGATCCACCGCCCCGCGGCCGGCGACCCGGACCACCTGCTCGCGACCGCCGAACAGGCCATCGACGCCTTCGCCGAGGGCTACGAACACGCGCAACGTCTCGTCGTACGCCAGGAAGAAGCCGCCCGCCGCGAGTTGATCGACGACCTGCTGTACGGCCGAGGGGACCTGGGCCGGCTCGGCGCACGGGCCGAGCGGTTCGGTCTGCGGCTGTCACACGCGCACGCCGTCGCCGTGGCGGAGGGGCCCTGCGCCTACGACGAGACCGACCCCGTGTCGCGGGACGTGGAGAACGAGATGGTCGGCCGCTTCGGCGACCGCCACATCCTGCTCACCACCAAGGACGGACGCCTCGTCTGTATCGCCCCCGCCCACCAGGACGAGGTCCTCACCCACTTCGCCAAGCGCGCGCACGCCGCCACCGACGGCGGCCGCATCGCCATCGGCCGGCCCCAGCCGGGCGCGGCCGGCATCGCCCACAGCTACGAAGAAGCCGTCAGCACCCTGGAACTCGCGACGCGCATGGGCTTCGACGAACCCGTGCTGCGCGCCGCCGACCTCCTGGTCTTTCCCGTGCTCGCGCGTGACCGGCAGGCCTTGGTGGAGCTGGTGCTCAACACGCTCGGGCCGCTGGAGGAGGCGCGGGGCGGCGCCGAGCCCCTCCTGGACACGCTGATGGCCTACTTCGACACCGGGTGCGTGGCGGCCCAGGCAGCGCGTGAACTGTCGTTGAGCGTACGAGCACTCACGTACCGCCTGGAACGCATCCGCGCCCTCACCGGCTCCGACCCCGCCGACCCCCTGGACCGCTACACCCTCCAGACGGCGGTCATCGGCGCGCGGCTCCTCGGCTGGCCTGCCACCTCACTGTGAGGTGGCGGGGGCGGGTCGGTCCGGGTCAGTCCGTTACGTCGATCTTGCCGTTCAGTTTGGCGGCGGCGGCGGCCGGGGCGGCGGGTGCGGGGGACATGCCGCCGGTGATGCCCTTGAGAAGGCCGGCCACGTCGACTCCCGTGGTGGAGCTGAGGAGTTCCATGCCCTGGGCGACGTTGTCGGCGACCGTGCGGGAGAGGCTGCTCGCGCCGTCCGTGGAGATCACGGTCATCTTGTCGATCGCGCCGAGCGGTTCGGACGCCTTGGCCACCACGGCGGGCAGCACCTCGACGAGCATCTGCAGCACCGCCGCATCGCCGTACTGCGCGAACGCGTCGGCCTTCTTGCGCATCGCCTCCGCCTCGGCGGCCCCCTTGGCGCCGATCGCGGCAGCGTCTGCCTCACCCTCCAGGCGTACGGCGTCGGCGAGCGCGGCTCGCTGAGCCTTCTCGCCCTCACCGGTCAGACGGGCCCGCTCGGCGTCGGCCTCGGCCTGCTTGACCAGGGAGACACGGCGGGCCTCGGCCTCCTGCTCGGCCTGGTAGCGCGCCGCGTCGGCGGGCTTGCGGATCTTCGTGTCCAGCTCGCGGTCGGTCAGGGCGGCCTGCCGCTGGGCCACCTTCTCCTGCTCGGTGAGGACCTCCTGCTGGCGCGCGGCCTCGGCGAGCGGCCCGGCGGCCCCGGCACGGGCGGATGCCTCGTCGGTCTCGGCCTTGATCTCGGCCTGCTTGAGGGAGAAGGTCCGCTGGGCGACCGCGATCTCCTCCTCGGCCTTCAGCCGGGCCTGCTCGGCGGCGCGGCGCGCCACGGCCTCGGCGATGTCGGCCTCTTGCTTGGCGCGGGCGGCCTCGGGCCGGCCCAGGTCCTCCAGGTAGGAACCCTCGGTGGTGATGTCCTGGATCTGGAAGGCGTCGAGGACCAGGCCCTGCCCGGACAGGCTCGCCTCGGCCTCCTCGGCGACCTGCCCGGCGAACGCGGCGCGGTCGCGGATGATGTCCTCCACCGACATCCGGCCCACGATGGAGCGCAGCGCGCCGGAGAGCACTTCCTGGGTGAAGCCGACTATGCCGCCCTGCTGGGCGAGGAATCGCTGCGCCGCGGCGCGTATGGAGTCCTCGGTGCCGCCGACCTTGACGATCGCGACGCCCTCCAGGTTCGCCTTCACGCCGCGCAGCGTGACGGCGCCGCGCACCGCGATCGGGATGTGCCGCGAGGAGAGGTCGAGCGTGAACTTCTGCTGCACGAACGGCACGACGAACACGCCGCCGCCCACCACGACCTTCTGGCCGCTGTTGTCGGTGAAGATCCGGCCGGTGTCGGGATCGGTGGACTTCTTGCCGCGCCGCCCGGTCACGATGAAGGCCTCGCTCGGTCCCGCGACCTTGTAGCGGGTCACGACGACGAGCGCGAGCAGGACGAGGAGTACGACGACTCCGATGACGGCGGTCAGGACTGGACTCATGGTGAATTCCCCCCTGCCTCCCCAGGGGCGGCAGATCGGTGATGTCGTGCGTGTCGTGTGGTGCTTCGTGTGCCGTGCTTCGCGTTTCGTGGGCCTCGGGTGCGGTGGCGCGCTGGCGCGCTGGTGCGGTTACGCGGGGGTCAGCGCTGTACGGGGCGGACCGCGACCGAGGTGGGCGACAGGGCCGCCTCCACCCAGATCTCGGTGCCGCGCGTGACGGCCTCGCCGCTCTTGGCGGCGAACTTCACCGGCTGCCCCGCCAGTTGGAGCAGCACCTCGCCGTACCCGCCCACCGGGATCGCGGTGACCACGGCGCCCGCGGTGCCCACGAGGTCGTCGCCCCGCGGAGTGGCCGCGGTCTGATCCCGCATCAGGGCGCGGCTGAACCTCCACGTCAGCCAGCCCGCACCCACACCGACGGCCGCCCCGACTGCGGTCGCGCCGCCGACTCCGAGCCCGGTCGTGCCGAGCACGATCGCCCCGCCGAAGCCGAGCATGGACACGAATCCGGCGACGACCGGAAGGGACAGCAGCCCGTCGAAGAGTCCGTCGAGGACCCCGACGCCGTCGAAGAGCCCTTCAAGGACCCCGTCGAAGACGAGAGAGAGGACCAGCAGAGCGATTCCCGCGATGCCAAGTCCCAGGAAAACGGTCACCTGAGCACCTCCTCAACTTGCCGGATGTCTCGGTGAGGTGGGAATCGTCGCAGGTGGGAGGGAAGGCGCACATTGCCGTGTTCCGGCAGTCATCCACGCTTTTTCATGCCGGTCCCGGTCCGGCGTGCAAGCCCTTCTACGTGTCGGCCGCGTCCGTCCGGGGCCGCGTACGGCGACCGAGGAGTTCGGCCAGGCCCTGGCGGGTGGCGGCCAGTACGACGCGGTCCTGGGGGCGCAGCACGTATCCGGGATGGAGGTCCCAGACGAGACCTGCGGGATGGTCGGTGCCGTCGTCGGGCCGGGGGGCCGTCAGGTCCGGGAGGCGTTCGTCCGGAGCGGCGGAATCCAGGGCGATGACCCGCCGGACCCCCGGCCGGAATGCTTCGGCGATGGTCCGCCCCTCCAGCTGGGGGTGCCCGGCGACATCGACGGCGGCGAACAGCAGCACGCGCCGTTCGACGGGTATCGCCCCCAGGATCTGCCGCCCCATCATGGCCCCGGCGAACGCCGGGGCGGCGAGGGTGGAAACGCTGCGGCTGCGTGTGAGGGCCTGCGGGTGGGCCGCGCGCAGGGTGCGGTAGACGGCGGTGGCGAACGTGTCGTCGTACAGCCGCAGGGCCACGCGCACATTGGGCTTGATGGAGCGGGCGTACAGGGCGGCCTCGAGATTCGTCGTGTCGACGCTGGTGAGGGCGAGCAGCGCGTGGGCGCGGTGGATCTTGGCGGCTTCCAGGACGCCTTCGTCCGTGACGTCGCCGACGACCGTGGGGACGCGCAGGCGGCGGGCGAGCGGGATGCCGCGGGCCTCGGGGTCCTCCTCGACGCAGACGACGGGGATGCCGAGCTCGCGGAGGCGGGCCAGGACACGGCTTCCGACCTTGCCGAGGCCGAGCAGGACGACGTGACCGTGCAGCCCTCGTGGCGGGCGGCGCAGGGAGGACGCGGTGCGGAAGGTGCCGAGCGCCTCCAGGACGGCGGCGAACAGCACCGGCAGGAGAAGCAACCCGGCCAGCCCCGCGAGCAGTTGCAGGATCTGCCGTGCGGTGGATTCCCCGAGCGCGGGGTCGTCGATCGCGAACAGATCGAGCAGGGTCAGATAGGCGGCGTGCAGGGGGTGGGTGTCGATGGTCACCCAGTTCGCCACCGCGAGGCCGAGGACGCAGGCCATGAGCCCGGCAACCGACCAGCGCAGGCGCGCAGAGAAGAGCGAGCCGAGCGGTAGGCCGCGCCCGGCAAGGGGGCCCGGCGGCCGGTCCGGACCCGCGTGCGAGACGGCCTCCAGGACCACGGTGCCCCTGCCGGTGGCGGAGGTGACGGTGCGGTCGTCCGGCAGGAGCAGGGGCCCGTCCTGGCCGCCGTCGTCCGAACCCTCGGCGCCCGCTGGGTCGTTCGTGGTCGACGAGAGCAGGGCGAGCGTGCACAGGCCGGGGTCGGCGACAGCGCCGTGGCGCGGCGGGTCGCGCTCCACGGCACGCAGGAGCAGCCCGTCGGCCTGGACGACCTTGCTGGTGCCGGCGACAGCGGTGGCGGCCAGGGCGGGGGCCGCGGTGTCGGCGTCGGAGAGGACGGTGGTGGAGGCGTTCACCTCCGACGGATCCAGGCCGGGGGAGGCGACCGCCGCGGCCTGGTCGAGGAGCTCCTCCAGGTGCTGGCCCAGCTTGCGGTTGTAGAGCCGGATCACTATGCGCAGCCGGGGGCTGAGACGGCGGGCGACGAGCGCGGCGTGGATGTTGGTCTCATCGTCGTCGTACACCAGCGCCAGCGCGGCGGCGTCGTGCACCCCCGCTTCGACGAGCGCCGCCTCGTCGGGCTCCGGCGCCTCGAGGACCCGGGGAACCTCAGGCCGAGCCGCCCCGCCCCCACCACCGTCCCCGCCGCCCGGCGTACCGGCCGCCCGTGTCATGACGGCCTGCATCCGGCTGAGCAGGGCGGCCGCCCGCGCCCGTCCCGCCGACCCTGCCCCCGGACCGTCGACCCGCGGCGCGGACGGGACGACGACGGTCACCTGCTCGCGGTACAGCGAACGCAGCTCGGCGGCGAGGCGTTCGGCGAGCGCGTCGTCACCGCACACGATCATGTGGCCGCTGTGCGGCGGCTGCTGCGCCTGCCGGGGGAGCGCCGGGCGGGATAGCGCCTGACGGGACGGCGGGTGATGCGGGAGCGGGTGACGCGGGAGCGGGGCCCCGTCCTCCGGATGACGGCGAACGGGCTGCGGGTTCCCGTGGCTCACGACTCGTCCTCCCCTGCGCCGGCGCTCGATGGCAGCGACGCACCACGATTGATCATGCGGACCAAGGTAGTTGGGGTACGCGGCTGGCGCGATCCGGCCCACCGGGCGCAAGATTGTCGGCACCGCCGCTCGGCGAAACTGGCGGGGACGCCACATCTGAGGACTCTCAAGCACCTGCCGGTACCAGCACCACCACCAGTACCTGACCTGAGTTGACCCGCCTTCATCCGCGGTGACCCGAGTAAGGAGCCTGGGCATGAATTTCGGACGTGTGCCGCAGACAGAATCACCCGCCGCGTGAGCGGCACCGACCCCACGGGGCCGGCCGCCGCGGACCAGGGCGACACCTCCCAGACCGTCGCCGACGACGGCCGCGTCGAACTGCGCCCCGGAGCCTTTCCGGAACACAGCCGCTTCGCCAACGACGACCTCAAGCCCATCCCCCTCTCCGAACGCCACTGGGGCACCTACAACTTCGCAGCCCTCTGGGTCGGCATGGCCCACAACATCCCCTCCTGGACACTCGCCTCGGGCCTGGTCGCACTCGGCATGGACTGGCGCCAGGCCGTTTTCACCATCGCCGCCGCCAACGTGATCGTGCTGCTGCCGATGCTCCTGACCGGGCACGCGGGCCCGAAGTACGGCATCCCGTTCCCCGTCCTGGCCCGCGCCTCCTTCGGTCTGCGCGGGGCGAACCTGCCCGCGCTGATCAGGGCCGCCGTGGCCTGCGGCTGGTTCGGCATCCAGACCTGGATCGGCGGCCAGGGCATCTACGTCCTGCTCGACCAGGTCTTCGACGGTGCGTGGAGCGACGAGTCCCGCATCGGCGGCTACCCGTGGCCACTGTGGCTCTGTTTCGTCCTGTTCTGGGCCCTCCAACTCGCCATCATCTACCGGGGGATGGAGGCGCTGCGGCGCTTCGAGAACTGGGCGGCTCCCTTCGTGCTCGTCGGCGCCGTGGTGCTGCTCGTGTGGATCGCGGACAAGGCGGGCGGCTTCGGTCCGCTGCTCGACCAGCCGTCCACGCTGGGCTGGGGAAGCGAATTCTGGCCGGTGTTCTTCCCGGCGCTGATGGGCATGATCGGCTTCTGGTCCACGCTGTCCCTGAACATCCCCGACTTCACCCGGTTCGGGAAGGGACAGCGGGCGCAGGTATGGGGCCAGACACTCGGGCTACCAAACGCCTGCGGAAGCCACCGCTAACGTGCCAGCATGAGTCATGCGCCACGACCCCGCTGATCCTCAACTCGCCTGCATATATATCCGCATGAGCGAAGACCGCGAAGGTGGCGGCCTCGGCATCGAGCGGCAGCGCGAGGACTGCGAGGAACTCGCCGCCCGGCTCGGCCTCACCATCGTCCAGATCTACCCGGACAACGATCTCAGCGCCTACAGCGGCAAGCCGCGCCCCCAGTACCGGCTCATGCTCGAAGCCCTCAAGCAGGGCGCATTCGGCACCGTCCTCGCCTGGCACACCGACCGCCTCCACCGCTCCCCGAGCGAGCTGGAGGAGTACATCGACGTCTGCGAACCCCGCTCCATCCAGACTCTCACCGTCAAAGCCGGAGCACTGGATCTCACTACCGCGACCGGCCGGATGATTGCCCGCCAGCTCGGAGTTCAGGCCCGGTACGAAGTCGAGCGGATGGTCGAGCGGCAACGCCGAGCGCGGGACCAGAAGGTCCAGCGAGGCGAATACTGCGGCGGCCCCCGGCCCTACGGCTGGGACACGGACGGAACCACCCCGATCCCGGCGGAGATCGACGTCATCCGCGAAGCGGCCGAACTCGTCCTCGCTGGCGGTTCCATCCGGGCCCTGGCCGCCGACCTCAATGCGCGAGGCCTGCTCACCAGTCAGGGCGCTCCGTGGGAAGGCGGCAGCCTGAGCCGCATGCTCAAAAGGCCGCGCACCGCAGGCATCATCCAGTACCGCGGTGAGGAGGCCGGGTCAGCAGAGTGGGAAGGGGCTCTCGATGAGCCGACATGGCGGAGCGTGCGCGCGATCCTCGACGATCCCTCGCGTATCCCTGCGGCCTCGAATGTACGCAAGCACCTAGGCAGTGGCCTGTACCTGTGTGGCGTGTGCGACGAGGGGCTCACGTCCTTCTCGAAGGGCAGAGGGCGGCCGACGCAGTACAAGGACCGGAAGAACAACCACGTCGTGCGGAGCATGGAACTCCTCGACAAGTGGGTGGTGTGGAGCCTGCTCCGGCGGATGGAGGAACCGGACGCGGCCGAGGTGTTCGCCCGCCCGGAGTCGGACGCGCTGGACTTGAAGGCCACGCAGGCGTCACTGGTGAAGGCGCGCGAGAGCCTCGATGCGCTTGCGGGTGCGTTCGGTGCGGGTGAGATCGACATGCAGGAATGGCGCATTGCTCGTGAAGGGGCGCGAGCGAAGAAGGCTGAGGCCGAGGCGATCCTGTCCTCGGCAGTCCGGGTCAACCCCGTCGCTGATCTGCTGACGTCCGACGACAAGGCGGCCGCTTGGACGGCGTGGGACCTGGCCCGGCAGCGGGCGGCCATCGACTGGGCGATGACGGTCAGGGTCCTTCCGGCGAGGACTGGGCGGCAGAAGGGTGGCGGGTACTGGGACCCGGACGCTGTCGACATTGTGTGGAAGCAGTGACAGCGCCCCCAGCACGGGTTCTTGGTGCTGGGGGCGCCGGCGGCCGGATGCCGTGGCCTGGGAAGCCGTACGGGCATCGGCCGGTTCGTGGGGGGAATCGGGTCCCACTCTTTGATGACGCTTGCTGCTAGGCAAGAGTCTGCCGACTCCATCACTCGAACGTGTGTTTTATCTTTCGCGGCCTTGTGCGTGGCCGAAATCTGCGTAGTCAAATGTACCAACGTTGGTACAGACAACGATCAAGGCCGCGACCAGCGTTAATGCGTGCCAACAGACCCGATGCCCGAGTGGGTGCCAACCGCCCGACGCGACATCGGAGACCGCATCCGAGCTGCCCGCACCGAGCGCAAGCTCTCGCAGGAGAAACTCGGCGAGATGACGGGCCTGGATCGCAAGACGGTGAACCGGATCGAACAGGGCGCCCACGCGACATTGATCGACCACCTGCTCCTCATTGCCGACGCCCTCGACGTGCCGCTCCGCGACCTCGTCTAGCGAGGGAAGGGCTGCCGGGGCTGAAGCCGCCGGCAGCCCCCGCCGCGCACCAGTTACGTGCACCGCCCCGGCTGTGTCCAATACCCGACACGCTCCATGCGGGCCTTCGCCCTCCGGACGATCTGCCGTGTCGCCTCATGCGTCGGGCCGAGCGGCGTACAGACCGGGCAGATCCACGTTCCGCTCCACTCGCGCTCAGTTTCGAGCGGAGGGCCTTCGTGCTCCGAGCAGACACTCCCGCCCGTCAGGCTGCGGGAGTTGTCCTTCGGAGGGCGGAAGACCGGCGCGGTCTCGTCAGCCTGCGGTGACGCTGGCATCACGGAGCTCGTCCTCGGTCGCCCGGAACTCGTCGAACTCACCGGCGATCACCCCATCGAAGAACTTGCTGATCTCCAGCCGGGACATGTACAGCACCGGCGAGTTGGTGTCCTTGTCGTCGCTGATCGCGACCATGCGGGTGCCATCCGGGATGCTGTGGTGCGGGTGCCCCACCGCATCGGGTGCTGCCGCGAGGATCACGCACTCCTTCAGGATCGGGTCGAGGTCGGTCCGGCCGGCCTTCCGCCAGTCCAGACCGGGCGCGGTGTGCTGCTCATAGAAGATGGTGGTCCGTCCGTTCGTGAGCGTGCCCATAAGGAACCTCCAGTGGTGGTGGATGGAACGGGCAACCCTCGCCCCGAGGTGATGAGCGCGGGGCACTGCGCTCTTCGGGGCGAGGGGTTCTGCGTCACCTGCCGTCGCGGCGGGCGTTCATGGGGGGAGTCGCCGCGGTGCGGGCCGCTTGCAGGGCCCTGCGTATCCGGCGGCCGTCCTCGCACGGCCTTTCTCTGCGGCACCGAGGGCAGGACTCGATGTGCGCCAGCTGAGCCTGATAGACCCTCTGTGCGTCGGGCGCGGCCTGACTCGGGACTACGGCGTTCACTGCTCTGTCCCCCTCGCCGCGATGCACGCGAGGGTGATGAGCGCGTCCACGGCGTCCGGCTCGCACAGATCGCCAACGGCACGCGGAGGCACAGCCCAGAAGGTGCCGGGCGGCTCCCGTCGGTCGAGGCGCGGCACCCCCAGGAAGGTCCCCTCCGCCAGCAGCGGTGCGACGTCCTGGTGCTCCCACACGTCCCTACGGTGAGGGCGCATCACGGGGTAGTAGGTGCCGCCCATCGAGCGGCCGTCGAAGATGACGGGGCCGTCAAGCAGCTGCTCAAGACCCGCCGCAACCTCACCGGGAGTGCGGCTTCCGACGGCGGAATGGACGAGCTCCTCAGACAGGCGGGGTGCGACGAACCGCCGACCAAGCGGAAGAATGGCGACGCCCACCTCGGACCATTCGCGCCAAGCGTGTGCGGGCTGCTGCTGCGCCCTCGCCAGCCACTCTGCGGCTCTCTGTCTGTGCTGCGCGTCCACCGTCTGCCCCTGCCGTCATCAGTGTCGATCAGGTCTAAGACCAGGGTGATGACGTGCAGGGACGCTAACTGTCACTCCTCAGTGACAGTCGATGTCAAAGACCAAACCACGAGGTCATGTGGCCCAAAGCTTCGGGAGTCCGGCGTTGCTGGTGCACGAGCTCCTCGATCGTCGCACGCGCTCCCGGGTGGTAGCGGGTCTGCTGTGGCGCCAGCTCGCGTGCCTTTCGGATGGACTTGAGCGCAGCCTCGCTGTGGCCGGTCTCCATCTCCGACCGCCCCCGGTCGATCCAGACGTGGGCCCGGCGGGAAGTGGGCCAAGACGGGGGCATGTGAATCTGCTTGGCCTTCTCCACCGCCATCCCGTACTGCCCCATCTCGGTGAGCGCCGACAGCTCGTGCGCTGCCCAGTTTGTGGGCCCGAACGACAGCCAATGCACCTCCTCTGCCTCGCCAACCCTGTCAACGATCCGTTTGGCCTCGTCGAGGTGGGTGTTCACCATGCCCTCGTCTTGAGCGCGGGCGGCGATGACGGTAGCCCCAAGGTGCAACTGCCCGGCGACCGCGAGCGACTCGCGGGTCTCCTCCCCCTGGGACAGGATCCGGTGGCCGGCGTTCACCAGGCGTAGCCCGATGGTGTGCTCGCCCTCACGGTGGTAGACGAGACCGCGCATGTACTGACGGACCGCGGACAGTACGGGGTCGGAAGCCCGCTGTGCAGCCCACTCCATCCGGTCGAGCGCGATGGTCGACAGGTCGTAGAACCCCAACTTCACGGTGACGTCGTGGGCCGTGCGGTACGTGGAGCCGAGCGCAGCCCACAGTTCGGCAGATGGCGTGCGGTAGGCCGCGGTCGTCAGCTCCGCGACCAGCTGAGGCAGCGTGCGCGCGGCCGTGTTCAGATGCGTTGCGCGCACCTGCTCACACAGCCTGGCTGCGGCCTCGACGAGTTGAGGCGTCTCGCGCGTGGCGACGTCGGGGTCTGCACCGAGGTCGTAGAGGTCGAGGGACTCGCGGATGGGACGGATCAGCTCGGCGAGCCGGTCCTGTTGCAGTTCGGTCATGTACGGCTGTCCTGTCAGGGCGGTGACGTCAATGTGCAGCGCCCGTGCGACAGCCGACACTAGATCCGGACTCGCAGCCTTATGCCCACCCTCGACCTGGTGGAGCATGCTGTACGAGTACGGGATCTTCATGGCGAGGCCATGCTGCGTCAGACCAGCGATCTTTCGCTGGTGCGCGATTCGGGCCCCGGTGTGGTCGTCTCTGGGCATACTGGAACTCCGCTCCTGGCTCACCACTTGGAACGGTACTCGCGCTACGTGGCGCTGGTCTGGCGTCTGCCCCTGATCCATCTGGATCGGGGGCAGTTGCATGTGGCCAGCTGAGCAGGGTGGGATGACGTCATGACCTCACGCACCCTGTATCTGTTCGGCTCGGCGGCTCCTCCGGTCTTTCAGGTGGCCGAGGTGATCGAGGCGGCGCAGGCGGAAGGGTGGGAGGTCTGCCTCGGGTTGACGCCGACCGCCGCCCGGTGGCTCGATGAGAGCCTCGATGACCTTGCCGAGCTGACCGGGCATCCGGTGCGCTGCGAGTACAAGCTGCCGGGTGAGCCGGACGCGTGGCCCAAGGCGGACGTGATCCTGTTTGCCCCGGCGACGTTCAACAGCCTGAACTCGTGGGCGCTCGGGATCACCTCGTCCTTCGTGGTCGGCGTCGTCGCCGAGGGCATCGGAAAGGGCATCCCGACCGTGGCGATGCCGTGCGTGAACGCGGCCTACGCCACACACCGGGCACTCGACCGCAGCGTCACAGAGCTGCGCGAGCAGGGCGTCACGGTCCTGTACGGAGAGGGTGGCTTCGAGCCCAACCCGCCCGGCTCTGGGGGCCCGAAGGCGTACCCCTGGGGTGTCGCACTCGGTGCCGCGAGGGAACGCGTCGAGGCATGACGAAAGGGCCCCCACCGCCCGAAGGCGATGAGGGCTCACTCAGTACTGCCTTCGAGTCGGATCAAGGGCCGCAGCCTGCGGACTATCAGGATCAGGCCCCGGAGGCGGCGCACCATCCCGACGGCAGATCAGGGCGTCCGGGTCGGACGCCGGCGCCTGCAGCGAGTAGCCCGCCGGGCACGTCTGCCCATCACGGCCCGGCTCGCCCGCGGGACCCCGCTCTCCCGCCGGACCAGCCGGACCCGGCTCACCCTGCGGACCCGGAGGACCAGCCACGCCGTCAGCCCCCGGGGCGCCCTGCTCCCCGTCCGATCCCGGCTGACCCACGCCGTCCTCGCCAGCACTTCCGTCTGCACCATCCGCACCAGGGGAACCGGAGGGGCCTTCCTTACCTGGCTTCCCGGCGTCACCCTTCGCGCCCGGCGGGCCCGGAATTGGCACAGGCACCTCCGCACGCGCCGGTAGATCCTCGATCGCCCTCGACGGGTCCGGAGCCACCGGCGTCTGCCCTCCGGCCTTGACCTGCTCACGCAGGGCGCGCACATCCCCGGCCAGCGTGCTCACCGCGGTGCCACGAAGATCCGCCTCACGGATCGCCTGCTCCCGCGTGTTCGACTCACGATGGATCATCAGCAGCGCCAAGGCCAAGCCGCCACCCAGGAACAACAACGCAGCAGTGATCCACAGCAGATGACGGCGCCGGTACAGCACCCGCTCGGTCCGCTTCACGGCGTACCTCCGAGATGCGTGACGAGCGCCTTCAACCGTGCGACCTCCGCTCGTTCCGCGGCCAACTCCGCGCGCACTGTCGCGAGATCCGCCCGCAGCTCCTTCCGCTCCTCCTGGAGCTCGTTCGTCAGGCTGCTGAACCCCGTCACCGCGGTTCCCTCCCGGGTCGCCCGGTTCGCGCCCCGCTGTCCGTACATGGCGGCCGCCGCAGCCACCGGCCCCGCCACCAGAGCAGCTATGGCCGTGAGCATGGCGGCGTCCATGCCACCTCCAGAGCGCGCGCATCGGACAGGATCAAGCTCCCTGCGGAGCAGCGGGCTTGATGGGGCTGGTCTCCTCGATCGGCAGGGCCGGGACGGGCGCAGTGACCTCGCGGTGCAGCAGCAGCGCGACGAGGCCCTCGACGCCGAGCATCCACAACGCCTGTGTCTCTGCGGCCATGTCCAGCCCGAAGGCGAGGAAGATTGCGAGAACGCCTTGCGCGAGGTTCACGATGGCCGCGCCGACCGCGCCCGACTTCAGAACGATCGCAGTGAGGAAGGCGACAAGCAGGGAGAGAGCGGCCATGATGGCGCCCTGCTCCTCGGCGCTGACGTCGAGGCCGTAGGCCGCGGACAGCTTCAGCACGATGGCGATGAAAGCCAGGATGTAGACCGGTTCTCTACCGAAGATCTTCATGGGTCTGGGTCCTTTCAGGTGTCGGATCGAGGGGCGTCGAGGGCGGCCCGGACTGCGCAGTCCTTGGCCTCCAGCACCTTGCGGAGCGCGGCCGTCAGCTCGGGCCCGTCGGGGAGTTCGCCCACCAGGCGGTGAGCGAGGTCGCCGCACAAGCGGCTCACCTGGGCGAGGTGCTCGGGCAGATGGTCGCTGGTGAAGAAGCCGAGCAGGTGCTCGGTGGCCGGGTGACGTAGGGGATCGGACATGCGGGTCCTCCTCAGGAGGTGACGGTGAATCCGTGCTTGTTGCCGAGCCGGGTGAGGGAGTCGCGGCCGGGGATGCCGTCGGCGGGCTGGCCCGGCTTGCGACCGACGTATCCGCACTCCTCCTGCCACTCCGACATCGCGTCCTTGGTGTCGGTGCCGTAGTGCCCGTCGAGCCGCTTCTTCGACAGGAGCCCCTCATCGACGAGAGCGGCCTCGAAGATGGCTGTGCCCTTGTACGTGACGGGCGTGCCCGCTGCCTTCGGGTCCTTCTGAGCTGCGGCGATGAGCTTGGACAGCGAGACCGTCGGCTTCTGCGGCAGAGGCAGCGGCGTGCCGGGCGGCTTCGCTCGGAGACGCTTGGCCACCCGCTTATGCACGTCCGCCCAGTCCATGCCCGGCCCGCGCGGGTCGACCTTCCCCGGCTGCCAGTCCAGGTGACGCAGCGCGGAGCGGGCACTCCAGCCGTGGCGGCGGCACAGCGCGGCGATGACGCGGACGATCGCCTCGATCTGCACGTCCGGCCACGGGTCCTTGCCGTCGCCGAGGTTCTCGCACTCAAAGCCGTAGAAGTGCCGGTTGCCGTCGACGCTCGCCTCGTTGTCGGCGGGCGGGGCCTTCTCCGCGATGACCGCGGCGAGGACGTCGGGGTCGCCCAATCCGGCGTGGTTGGCGCGGCCGTAGCCGACGACGTGGACGCGGCCGTCCTTGGTGATGACGCCGTGGCACAGCGGGCCGGGCAAGGCGGCGTGCCCGTCACGGCAGATCGTGACGGTGGCCGCACTGCCCTTGCTCACGGTGTGGTGGATCATCACCCCGTGTACGGGACCCCACGGGCCACGGCTGTTGCGGTTGTGGTGCTGCCAGTCGCCGACTTCAAGGACGTTCAGGCCCTCATAGCGGAGCGCGTCGACGAACGATCTGGGGGACAGGGGTTCGGCCATGTCAGACCTCCGGGTGAATGGCGAGCTTGAACTCGGCGAGCGTGAGCTTTCGGGGCGTGAGGTCGTCGTGGCAGACCTGAAGAGCGATCGGCGTCTTGGGGTGCACGAACATCTGGTGCTGATACGTGGACCGCTGGCGGCCCGGTGACGGCGGCCGCTCGTCCGTCGCCGTCGAGTCCCACCCCGTCGTCAGATCCAGCGGATCCCGCACCAGGCGCGCGCCGAGCTCCCGATAGCCGCCGGCCTCCCACTGCGCCATCGCAGTAAGCACGCCCCACCCGTCGGCCGCAGGCCAGATCAGTCCGGCCCGGTCGTCCTCGCGCCACGCCTCAACGGTGTGCCCATCGGACTGGGCAACCTGGTGCATGCGGTGGACGTCGTACGGCTCCAGGGCACCGAACGGGAACCGCACCGTGGTGTAGATGCCCGGCTTGATGACCTGCGGGGTGTCGACTTTCAGGGAGCACACGAGGACCGTCATCGCAGGCTCGTCGCGGAGATCTCGTTGCGGACCAGCGACACCGATACGTCCCCGGAGTCGCCCTCCAAGCGCTGTGCGAGATCCTCGATGATCTCCGTCGCGGTCGTGCCGGGCAGAGGCCCGCCGACCCCGTCAGAGATCATCACGGTCATCATGCAGGCCGTCTCGTTCGGGCCGTCGGCCTGGATCTTGTAGTGCGGGTACGACAGTTCGGGCATGCCAGTTCTCCTAGGCCAGTCGTCGAATGTGCAGGGAGGACCCGGCCGCCACGCGGGTTGCGGTCGCGTTGGATACGGCCTGCGCCCATGCGAGCGCGAGGGTGCCAGCGCCTACCGTCGTAAGGACGCTCTCCTCAGTGGCGATGCACTGGTTGGAGGCGCTGTTGCGGGTGCCGTAGCGGACCGCGGTGGCGAAGGCGTGGACACCGGAGCGGTGGTATCCGCCGTCTGCGGCGGACGCAGTCGCTACGCCGCCCGCCAGCGTCCAAGCGGCTCCTGCCGCCGAGCGCACCCCCGACGCGGACGCCGGCACCGTCCACTGCGTCTGGAACTGCGCGGCATCCAGCGCGGCGAAGTGGATGTAGAACACCACGTGATAGGTGGCGTTCGCCTCCAGGGCCGCCGTGAGGTCAGGGTCGTCGGCGACGGTCGTGGTGGCGGCCCGGTCGAGGTTGGTGACCTTGGTGTAAATGTCGGGCTGCGAGCTCTGCAGGAGCTGACCGGTCAGCCGCTGGCCCGCGTAGATCGCCGGGTATCTGGACACGCGAACCTCCTAAAGAGCGGCGAATGCCGGGGTGTTGGCGACGGACACGGCAGCGCCGAGGGCCTGCGATTTGACCACCCGGTTCTGCGAGCGGCGCACCGAATACACCTGCGGGTTGATCACGTCGAAGCGGGCGTAACGGATCTCCACCGTCGCCAAGTTGGTGTTGCCGGTGGAGCGGATGCTGCGGGTGCCGATCTGTGCCGCAGCGGAGAACGTCGCGTCGGTGCCCTCGATGTGCCAGACGCCCGGCTCGCCGTCGGTCGCCCGCCACGCCTTCGCCCGGAACGTGGTCCCGCTGCCCTGGAACCGCACCCGCACGAAGGTGCCTGCCACGTGGGTGAACGGCAGGGTGTACGACACCCCGATCCCCGCGCCGACCCCGGCGATCTGCGAGCGCACCGTGAGGAGGATCGCGCCCGTCGTGCGGAACTCCAACCGCGCCATGTACATGTTGTTCGCGTCGACCATCCGGGCTGTCGGCCCGCCGTACAGCGAATCACCCGAAGCGACCGCCGACGTCGTCACGTCGCAGTACAGATCAAAGTCCGGGTGCACCGCCGTCACCGAGGTACGGCGCGAGATGTCCAGCGTCGCCAGGATGTGCGTCGCGTACGAGGCGGCGACGTTGTAGTCCGAGGCCGAGCCGCCGCCCACCTGAGTCCAGGTGAGCCCCGAGTCGGAGATGCCCCACGCGCTCGCCGCGGTGCGGCCGAAGTCGTCGTACAGGAAGCTCGACTTCTTCCGGGCGATGCGCGGCGCCCACACGTAGTAGATGTCCGAGGCCGCCGGCGTGCCGCCGTGCCGCACCCGCACCACCGCACGCGAGGCGAGCGCAGGGGCCGTGAAGTCCTGCTCCAGGTACGACCACACCGACGAGGCGACCGTCTGCCCGGTGCCGGTGACAGCGCTGATCAGGGTGCCCGCGGCGTTGTACCAGTCGACGCAGATCTGCATGTCAGCCCAGCCGTTCGCCGAGAACATCCACGCACCGAGGGCGTACACCGCGCCCGGTGTGATCGTCCCGACGGCGGTCATCGTGCCCGTGGCCCCACCCGTCGCCGAGCTGCCGTTAGGCACGATCCGCATCGAGCCCAGAGCGCGGGCGTGCGGGTGCACGTAGGTCTGCGACCACGAGAAGCTGCCGTTGGAGACCGTCCAGCCGGAGATGTCCGTCTCGAAGAACGGATTCAGCGTGACCAGGGTCGACGGGCCGAGGACCGTCATGACCTCCCCGCCCACCCGCCAATCGAACGGCGAGTCCCGCACATACGGCGTCCATGGGGGGCCCGCCGTCGTCACCACCGTCGCCGTCGTCTGCGACGACGTCAGCGGCTCGGCGAGCGCGGACCCGTCCGTGTCGGTCCACTGCATGAACTCGCGGAAGCTGGAGGCGGTGTAGGCGTCGCCGACCCACGCCACATCCCACGGCGAGGCAGGCGTGCAGTTGAAGTCGAGATTCCACGTGAACTGATCGAGGTTCTCGCTGTACCCCTGCACCATCAGGTCAAGGTCGTCCGGCTGCACCAACGCCCACGGCTTCAAAATCTTCATGCGGTCGCCGATGTCCACCGCCGCAGCGGCCTCCACCAAGTGCGGCGCCTTCGCCAGCATCATCCGCACGACCGGATAGCGGGTCTCGTCCACCGTGCCCACGTGCAGCTGCCAGCCCGCGTGATCGGAAAGCTGCGAGTCGTAGGCGACATTCAGGGTGACGCTGTCCGGGTAGCGGCCGATGCCCGCCGGCGGCGAGGCGGCAGACATCGGGCCCGACTCCAACGTCCGCCGTGCCGAGCTGCCGTTGGTGCGCTGCACCGTAACGTCGTTGCGTGGCTGCTGATCGTCGTCCGTCGGTTCGAGCGGCGAGACCAAGCCGTCGTTGCCGGTGTAGTCCAGCGTGAGCGCTGCGGCCTGGTTGTAGAGCGAGACGTGATCCCGCAGCCGTAGGCCGAGGAAGGAACGCTCCTCGGTGAGGATGCCCTCGTCGCCCGCCGCGGCCTCCCGCATCAGTTCCAGGACGGTCGACTGTCCCTGCACGCCGAGGCGCTGGTCGGACGTGGAGTGGCTGTAGGCGGGGATGCCCTCCTCGATACCGAGGCGCTGGATGCGGCTGGACGCGCTCTCCTCCCTCCAGCCGATCATGGCGCTGATGGTGCCCGCGTACGCGGTGCTGCTGCTCGCGACGGCGACGTGCCCGATCGCGGTGCCGTCCAGCAGCCCGTCCTGCCCGATCCGTACGTCGGTGGCGGAGCCTGCCGTGTACCCGGCGAGGGTGCCGCTGAGTGAGGTGGAGGTGGTGGCCGCCAACCTGCTCTCGTCGATCTTCAGGACGATGAGACGCCAATCGATGTTGGCGCCGTTCTGCGTCATCTCGATGCCGATATGCCGCGGTAGGCCGTTGATCGCGAAGGTGCCGAAGCCCGACGACAGGATCTGTGTGCCGTCCGCGTCGTAGGCCCGTAGGTCGAGGCTGCCAGCCGTGTTGACGAAGAGAGACCACGTCTTGGCGGTGCCCGTCATGGCGACACTGAAGATGCGGTCCGTGCCTGTGACGCCGCCCGCGGGCACAGCGGCGAAGAAGCGCAGGAAGGTGAAGGACGTCGCCGTGTAGGGGGCCACCTTCACCCGGGTCACGCCAAACGTGAACGTGGGCAGCGCAGCACTCGCAACCCAGTCCGAGTAGCCCGCCATCGTCACGCCGGTCGCCGGGACGGGCATGGCGGGCTGGCCGTCCAATGCGGACGCGAAGGTGGTAGCGGCGGCCTCGTCCTCCATCGGCCAGTACGACACGATGCTCGTGCGAGACGGGTTGGTGAACTCCCTGAACATCGCCGACCGTGTCGGCACGGTGCCCTGCGTCAGACGCCGCATGACGCCCGACGCCTCGACCTGCGTCACAAGATCATGCTTGGACTCCCACCGCGGGGACCACGAGGTCACCTCGCCCGCGAACCGCACCCGCCGGTTGGTGATCGAAGCGGCGCCCGCCACCGTCCACGTCCGTCCGGGGCTGTCCGCGAAAACGGTTGTGCCCGCCGCCTGCGCGTTGAAGCGGGGCTGCGCCACGACCGTGCCCCACAAGCCGTTCCGGACCTCCGCCGCATGCACACGGCCCGTCGGCAGGCGGAAGTTGAAGTTCGTCGCCTGCCCGATCCGCAACGGCGCCGTGCTGTTGAAGATCGACGTGACGCCAGCCCCGGTCACCGGGTCGCCGAGCTGCGTCCACGGCGCATCGAGGTTGTCCGCGGTGAAGAACCGCACAGTCCAGCCGCCCGCGCCGTTGTTCACGTCCAGCGTCACCCGCACCGCCAGACGGCCACCCCCGCCCGGGACGACCGGCGTCGCCGTCGAGGCCGCCGAGAGGGACGTCGATCCGTCCGGCGACCATTCCAAGTACACGCTCCCCTGCCGCGTACCGAGGAACCACGACTTCTGGCTCAGGCCGTTGAATTTTCCGACCATCTCGACGCTCTCAGCGATCGTCGAATCGACCGGGGCAATCCAGTTCGCCCACGACGCGTCGAGCCGCACGTCCAAGTCGCCGACGATGTCCAGCGCCGCAGCGTCCGGGGTCTCCGCGTAGTCGCCGCCCCCGCCCGGCAGATCCAGATACGTGCTGCCCGTCAGCACGGACACCCTCAGCGGCGTATTGCGACCGAGCTGACCGTAGTGCGGGCCCACCGGGTTCTTCGGCGAGTACGCACCGCTGTTGTTGTCCAACACCAGAGAGCAGCGTGAGGACTCCACCTGCTGGCTCTCGTCCGAGCGGCCCCGCTGGATACGGATCGCCGTCTCGTACCGGACGTCACCCGAGACGTCCACCCACACGGAGCCCACGAGCAGCTCAGCTTTGATCGCGAAGGGCATCTCAGTCGACCTTCCCGAACGTCGCCTTCAGCCCGCCCCGCGAGCGGACCGCGTTGCGCACCGGGTCGATGATGACCTCGCCCAACTCCTTGTTGCCGAGGCTGAGCTGAATCACGATGGGCCGCTCCGAAGCCGAGCCCGCCGCCGCGCCTCGGCCGCCGATGGGCTGCGGGTTGGTGTGACGCTTCGGCAAATTGAGCATCGACGCCCACGGCGCCGCCGCCTTACGCAGCGAATCCGGATTCGAGTACACCCGCGACCCGACCGGCAGATCTGCCAGCTCGGGGCCCTGCTCACCCACCCACGTCAGACCCGACCGCGGGCCACCCGCCGCCGCAGCACCGACCACACCGCCGGTGGCCTTGCGGCGGAAAGCCCGCTCGATGCTCTTCTCCATCGCCTTGGCGAGCTTGTCCATCGCCTTCTCCAGGCGCTTCTGCTGCGACGTCAGCGCCTTCACGGCCTTGTCCGCAGACTTGATCGCCGACGCATACATGACGTCCGCGGCCGTCTTGCCCGCACTCGATGCGCTGCTGCCGATCTGCCCTTGCAGCTTGTTCATGGAAGCGATCTCCGACTTCGACGCCGTCATCAGCGCACCCGCCGTCTGCAGACCCCCGCCATCGATGCCGGCCTCCGCGATCTGCGCGATCAGATCCTTCGAAAGGCCTTTCTTCTGCAGGCCCTTCAGTGCCGACGCGAAAGCGGACGCCTGGTCACGGGAGCGGGTCAGCCCGGCCATGACAGAAGCCTTGGTGATCGGGGCGTCGCTGCTGCCGCCCCTCGTGATGTTCGCCGAGGAGAGGACGTTGGACTTGACCGAGTCCCGCAGCTGCGACGCGCTGTTCTTCAGGTCGTCAAGTTTGCTCTTGGCTTTCTCCAGCGACTTGTTGACCGTGGAGAGGCTCTTCTCGTGCTTCAGCAGGCTTTTGCCGTACCGGTCGAGCTGCCGCAGCAGACTCCGCTCGGTCCCGCCGTGCGTGCTCTTCATGATCGTGCCGCGCCACTGGTTCAGCGACGACACCAGCGAAGAGCGAGAGTCCGGGTCGCCGAGACCGCGGCGGATCTCCGACAGTCGGCCGCCCGCCTTCTGCCCGAAGTGGGAGACCGTCAGATCACTCCACGCGGCCTTGCGTGCCGCCCGCTCCGACTTGGACACACCGCCCCTGGCGAACTTCTCCAGGCCGTACCCGAAGCGGTCGGCCACCTCCTCCAGGATGGCCAGCGAGCGGGGCCGCTTGCCCTGCGCGAGAGGAATGTAAGCCTCCCCGCCGGTCTCCGGCTCGGCCCACACCCGCAAATTGGGCTGCGCGATCTCGGCGACGTGGTTCTCCATGCCGCCGTCCGCGTACGCCTTGCCGTAGATGTTGCCGTCCGCGCTGCGGCCCGCCGTCGACCCGAGATACGTGCCGGACGGGATGCTCTTGTGCCCGGTGATCCGGTAGTGGGTCGTGACGGTGATCGTCTTGGAGAACAGGGAGGCGACCGCAGCCCGCACGCCCTTCACGCCGGCCAACGCGCTACCGGTCTTCGCGCTGACGGTGACCTTGCCGTTCGGCAGACGCTTGACCCGGTAGCCGAACCCTTCGAGGATCTTCTCCGCGCCCTTCGACAGCGTCTTCAGGGTGACGCTCTTGGAGCCCGGCGACCTCTTCACCGCGGCGTTGAAGGACTTCAGACCCGCGACAGCGTCTTCCTTGTCCATCTTGAGCTGCATCCGCTTACTCGGGATCTTCAAGATCTGATCAGCGAGCGCCACCGCCTGCTTTCGCGTCAGGCCCATAGCGTCGGCCTGCTTGATCAGCTCGCCGCGGCCCCGCTTATACACGCCGTTCGCCGCCGACCAAGAACCGGTGGACTGGCGGGCCTGCGCTGCCGCTTCATCCGTTTTCGCTGCCAGATCGTTGAGCGCGCCCGCCGCGGTGCGAGCGGCGTCGCTGTTGAGGTTGAGCTTCCCGCCAGTCATCGACAGAGCGGAGCCGTTCGCCCGCGCTGCCTTCGCGGCTGCGTCGATGGCCCCCTCGAAGCCGATCATCCCGCCGAGGCCCGCACGCTGAACATCGTTAAGGGCCTGAATACTCTGCCTCAGCCCATCGGCCGCAGCCTTCTGCCCGGCCAGCTTTCCTTGCGTGGCCTGCGCCTGCGTCCCGAAGAGACCCATCGACTCGGCGGCCATCTTCGCCTCGAACTTGGCGTCCGCGATCGCGTCACGGTAATCGTTCGTGTGCTTCTTGAACTGCGACATATCGCCGCCGCCAGCTTTCCAGGACCGCTTGAGCAGATCGAACTGTTTGGCCGCTTCCTTCGGGTTCCCGGAGCGCACCAGGCCGGCCATGCTTTTGTCCCAGGCATCGACATTTTTCGTCGCTGTCGATATGCCGGGTCCCTCGGCGATGCCCACCCACGAGCCGAAGTCGGAGACGAGCTGCGCCACCTTGTTGTTCGAGGCGCCCTTGGACACCATCGCGATGGACTCGCTCATCTCCGTGAAGTTCGTCTTCAGGGCGCCGGTCACTTTGCCGGTGCTCGTCAACGTCTTCAGCGACGACGACAGGGCGTCCACCTCGACCGCAGGCTTCGCGCCCGAAAGCTCGTGCATCGCGATGACCAGGCCGCCCACGACGCCGAGTGCGAGAGCCGCTTTGCCGCCCGTCGAGAGCGTGCCGAGCGCGGCGTTCATCCCTGCGATGCCGCCGCCCGCGGCAACGAACGCTGCCTGCAGAGCCGTTGCCCGCGCTGCGAGCGTGCCCATGCCTGCACCGGCTGCGCCGATCCCCGCGCCAGCCAGCTTGATCAGCTTGAAGGCGGTGTACACCTGCAGCAGGTTGGCGATGAGAGACGCGGGTACCGCCGACACCAGCTGCGCGAACGCATTGACGATGGTGAGCAGGCCAGGCCCGGCCTGCGCCGCCGCGTCCAGCACATGCAGCAGCGTCTCCGACAGAGCCTGCAAGGTTTCCTTGACCTCAGGGCCCGTCGCCCGCGCGTACTCCATGACCTCCGTGAAGGGGCCCGATGCGTTGCCCTCGGACAGGACCCGCATGAAGTGCACAGCGCTGTCGGTCGCCCGGTCGAGGGTGCGATCGGTGAAGTCCTCCAGCGTGCCCGACAGGCGGTCGAATCCCGGGGTCTCGATGGCCCCGCCCGCCACCGTGGTCAGTCGGGTCAGCTGGTCGGAGGCGCTGCGGGCCAGCGGGGTCAGCCGGGGCAGGAGCGCCGTGGTGATCTGGAGGCCCTGCTCGACGGGCTTCATGGTGAAGCTTGCCGTCTGATCCGACCAGCTCTTGAAGGTGTCGGAGAGGACCATGTAAGCGCCGGCCGCGCGCTGCGTCGCCGCAGGCATCGACGCGAGCTGACGCTGCACGTCGGCCTGCGCCTTGGCTGCCGCCTGCGAGCCGACCCCGGATGCCTTGACCGCGTCCTGGTACTTCTTCTGCGCCGCAGCCGCTTCCGCCATGGCGCCGATCTGCGGGACCACCGCAGCAGTGAACGCCGCAGCCGCCAGCCCCGCCGCACCGAGCCCCGCCGCGATCGGCACGGCCTGCGCCGCAATCGGGATCATCGCCGGGGCCAGGGAGACCAACGACCCCTTCAGCCCGTCGACGGCCCCGCCGGACTTTCGGGCGTTGGCCGTCATCCTGTTGATGGAGGCGTTCACCGCGGTGATGCCGGGGCCAGTCTGGTCGCCGACGCGCACGACGATTGTCACGTCATCCGACATCGCTCATCCCCTCCTCCCCAGGTGTGCCGCCGAGTTCGACGATCGCCAGCAGGCGTAGTAGCTCCGGGTCTTCCCGGGTCAGTTGCGAGGGCAGGCACCGGAACCGTTCGCACAACGCCAGTACCTGCCGCGCATAGATCAGCTCGCGAGGCTCTCGGAGGGCACTTCCATCGGAATCGACGCCTCCAGGGACGGCCCGCCATCGGGCGAGGCGCTGTCCAAAGGGGCGGGCACCCCGGCGATCGCCTCACGCCAGGCGTTGATGACGGTCAGGTTGAAGTCGAGTTCCTGGGCCATGACCCCGTCGAGGCCCACCGGGACGGGGCCCTCGTCCCCTTCGACGTTCCACTCGATGAGCTGCGCGGCGAAAATGTCCAGCATCGCTTTGATGCCGCCCTCTCCTCCCTCTTCGAGTGCCGCGTCGAGGGCGAGGGCCTGCCCGGTGTCGACGTGCCGCAGCTTCACCCGCAGCCCATGCATGTCCGGGTCAGGGTGGTCGCTGAAGTCGAGGTCGTAGACCTTGCGCTTGGGGCGGTAGCCGCTCACGTTGCCGCCTCTCAGGACCACGTCGGGACGGTGCCGTCGGCAAGGACGCCGGGCACCGCGAAGGTGAGCTCTCCGGAGTCGGAGCGCGAGAGGGGGTAGTCGGTGAACAGGCACTCGTTGTTGAGGGTCTGTCCGGACACAGCGAGGGACACGGTGCGCAGGACGCTCGTCGAGGGCACCGTCTTGAACACGTCGTGCGACATGTTCGACGCGTCGTTGAAGACGCCGTTGAACGTCACGCTGAAGTCGGCGAGCAGGAGCAGACGCTCCATTGCCGACTTGTCGATACCCGTCACGTCCTGCACCGCGCGCGGAGTCGCAAACTGCAAGTTCGTGAAGTCATTCTTGATGGCCCGAGGGGTGCCCGCCGCGTCGTCGACGCTGGCCGTGGTCCACCCGAGGCCGCTCTCCTTGGCCATGGTCAGCCCTCCTTCTGCTGGTCGACGAGACGGAGTTGGTGCTCGCCGAAGTCCTCCACCCAGTCCTGCGGACGGGTGTGCGTGCGGGTCCTGCCGGTGGGGTTCTCGCGCCAGTCCCCATCACGGACGGCGTAGATCTCCCGGCGGGTCTTGTGCTCGGTGAAGCAGCGCTGCCCGCTGTCGAAGCGGAAGACAGTGACGCCGTCGGCCCGCTTCATCTCGCGGAACGTCCGGCCGGACGACTGCCGGATATAGGCGGCCTGCATCGTGCCGAGCGGTGTGCTCTCGTCGATGGCGGACTCCCACCCCTGCCGCCACGCCGCGCATCCCACCTGCTGGCAGGCGGCCTTGACCGCCGTGTCCTGCGGGCTGGTGATGCTGTACGTCTGGTAGGCGCCGGCCGGAAGGAGCAGCCGGTCGACTCGGTTCATCTGCATCAGAAGGTCACCGCCACGTCGTTGCGTGCCACCGAGACGGCGAACACGGCGTTACTGAAGGTCCCGGTCGTCACGGCGCGGAGGTAGCGCTCGACGGTCTGCCCGCGTGCGGTCTCGATGCGCTGCGAGGTGACGCCGGTGGCTGCGGAGAAGCTGCCGCCGGTCACGTCGGCCCACGTGTCGCCGACGCCGTTGTCCGAGCTCTCCTGGAGCTTGACCGTCACCGACGTGCCGGTGAACGCGAACACGTGCAGGTACGCCTGAAGGCCGAACAGGGACGCACCGTTGAACAGGGGCGGGCTACCGACGCCGAAGTCCACGCCGGTGCCGTTCCCGGCGACGGAGTCCGTTCGCTTCCCAGCTGTCAGGGACTTGCCCCACTCCAGGCCGTACGCGTTGGCCTGCGCCTCGACGGCGAACGTGAACTCCCCGGAGTCGCCGCGGGTGCCGTCGTATCCGATCTGCTTGGCGACGATGTTCGCCGAGGCCCCGCCGAGCGCCGTACCGCGGAAGTACGCGGCCACGACGTCGGTGGTGGGCAAAGTCTTCAGACGGGCGTGCGCCTGGTCGGGCAGGGTGCCGGGGTTGAAGAACGCTGTCATCTGAAGGCGCCCGTCGCGAAGGCCGCCCTTGCGCTCCGGCGCGTACTTGTCGATGCCGGTGAACTCCAGCGCGGCCGGTCCGCCGCCCACGTTGCCGATCGCGTTGATGTCGCCGGACAGGTCATAGCCCGCGATGTACAAGTTGTCGCCGAGACCACTCTGCTTGCTCATCTATGCCTCCTCCTCCCAGAGGTCGTTGACGATCAGGGGCACGGTGAGCGTGGCCACCCGGTACGTGGTGCTGTCGAAGCGGGAGAACCCGAACTGCGCGGCCAGGCCCGTCCCATGCGCGCCGCGAACGTCGACGTTGCGGACGTTCCCGCCGAAGTCGAAGTCGCCGGCGTACGCAGTCATCAGGGCGTCCACCGCCCCGGTCACGGCGATGTCGACGTCGTCCTCCGGCTGCGTGTCCGCGGGCATGAGGACGCGGCCGGTCAGCTCCAGACGCCCCGACGATGAGCGCAGCCCGGACGCAGCCGGAACGGGGCCGACGCGGGCCACCCACAGGGCGTAGACCAAGCCGGAGCCCGGCGCCGATACCGGCTCGTGGCCCAGCACCTGCTCGAACCGGCCAAGGCCCTGTGCGTGCGACATAGCCACGCTGCGGTAGGTAAGGAGATCGAGGGGCACGGCGATCACATCCGTCCCGTGTAGCGGCGCAGCAGCCGTTCGCCGATGCCGACCTTGCGGGCGTTGAGCCGGTCGCGAGTGACGAGCCAGTGGTCGTAGCCCTTGAACTTCGTCGCCGGATAGTTGCGGGAGCCGACACCGGCCAGCCACGGCCCGTAGACCATCCGAGAGTCAGTGATCTTGTTGCCGCCCTCGACCGTGATCCGCGTTGCATAGACCGGGGTCTGCGTCTTCAGGACCCGGTCGAGCTCGGCAAGGAGGATCGTGCGTCCCTCCTCGGCGAGCCGACGCTCCAGCCGGTCGACGTACTCACTCGCGACACGTCGCGCCCGCCCGTCGAACATGGGGCCGCTGCGGCTGGTGGACACATCGAGGCGCATGATCACACCGCCCTGGTGCGGGCCTTGCGGCCATATGCGGTGTACACGCGGGCGCGCAGATCGGCGAGTCCCTTGCCGGACGCTTCGCGCTCCGACTCCCCGGACCCGGCAGTCCGCGCGTAGGCCGAGCGGCCCTGCATGAGGTCGACGAGGGCCTCGGCGAGGCACAGCTGCCGAACGCTGCCGGGTGCATCCCAGCGGGCCACCGGGGCGCCGCTGCCGTGGGCGGCCGCACTGGTGCCCAGTGCGCCGCGCTGCACGGTCAGGGTGCGCGGCGCCCAGATGGCGGCGCCGGTGGTGTGCGGGGCAATCGGGGAGCCGTCCCACGCGCGGCGCACCAGGAGCGTGTTCCCGGCGATCTCCTCGACGAGCATCCGCTCCCCGTCGATGAGGATCATCTCCCCGGCGGCGAACGCGGCACCGCTCCCCACGGGCACGACGATGTTGTTGTTCTGGTTCGTGAGGTCCCCGGCCAGCGTCTGCCCGGTGTCGAGGAGAGACCGGCCGGTGACGATGACCCGCTCCCCGTCGATACGCAGCAGCGAGCCCACACCGACCGCGGCCGAGGTGGCAGCGTCCACATCGACCCCGGACTCCGAGGAGTCGAGCGCCTCGACCGTGGCACCGGCAGGCGTCTCGTCGTCGCGATAGCCGTACAGGCCGAAAATGCTGACGTCCCGCTGAGTGGTGGGCCCGCCCCCGAACGCGGCAGAGGATCCGATGTTCAATTCCAGGTGCGTGAAGGGCGGCTCGTCTCGCCCGTCGGAGCGGCGCAGGAAGTAGTCGGCCGGGTCGAGGACGCTGCCGCCGCTGGTGAGGGTGGTCACGGAGATGAGGTCATTGCCGTCCAGCCACAGCCGCCAGGCCGGTGCGCTCTGCCTCGAAGGCCAATCCCACGTACGGGTGGCCAGCGTCGGATAGAACACACGGTGCGTCAGCCCGAACAAGGACTCCGTCGCATCCGCCAGCGCGCGATCGATCCGCGCGTTCGAGCGGGCCGTCTCCTTCACATCGAGCTCAGCCTTGACCTCTTCGCGGGTCGCGTACCAGGGCTGCACGGTCACCGCCCCCCGTTCACGGAGACGTGACCAGTCCGGCGGCCGCCCACGCCCCACGTCGAGCCGTCGAACGAGCAGTACAGCTGCCCGCCCGGCCCGCTACGCAGCGGTTCCCCACAGTCGGGGCAGGCCGCAGGTGTGCGCTCGCGGTCCTCGCGGGCCAACTGCGCACCCTCGTGCAGGATGTCGAGCAGCCCGTACAAGCCGCTGCGCTCCGCGCCGCCCGGGTTGTCCGCCTGCTGCGTGCCCAACACGGTTGCCCTACCGATGAGCCCGCCGTACGAAGCGCCAGCGAACCCAGTGACCAGGGACGGTGAGACCGCCGAACCGGCGAGCCCGCCGAACGTGGCAGCTGCGGAGCCTGCGACGGTCCGCACGCCGGCCGCGTTCCCGGCCAGCGGGCCGCCCGCGAGCGCGGCGGTGCCTACGACCTTGCGTGTGCCGTTCGCCGCTCCGGTGAGGCCGCCGTGCGAGCTGGCCGCGCTTCCGGACACTTTCCGTACACCCGATGCCGCGCCCGCGAGGCCGCCGAACACGCCGTCGGCGGTGCCGGTCCCCGCCGCGGTGATGTCCCCGGCAGAGAAACTGTCGTAGCGGATCGAGGACACCGCGTCCGAGCGGACGCCCACGGTCGTTCCGGTCGGGACGGCGGTGTCGGTGACCGATACGCGCTCGACGCCGTTGACGAATGCTTTGATCGTCGATCCGACGGCCTGCACCCCGGCGACGTCGCCGGGTGAGGCAGCGGCCGCGTAGGAGCCGATGAAGCTGAACTCCTCGCCGACGACGGAGAAGAGGTTCCAGCTGCTGCCGTTGTTGCGCCACAGGTAGCCGCTGGTGAGGTCGAGGTTCCCGCGGCACCACACGCCCTGGCTCGCCGACGCGGTGGCAGCGATGGTGACCTGAGCAAAGTGATCGCTACTCGCCATTGCGCCGGCAGCGCGCAGGAGGATCGTCCCGCCGGTCGACCCCGGGCTGAGCTGGGTGGAGATGATCGACCAGTCGCCTGACACCTCAACCCATCCCGCCCCCAGGCTGCTGGAGTCGCCTCGGTTGAAATCGTCACTGAAGCTCGCCACGGTCGATCACCTCCTTCCGCTGCTGGACTGCTCGATGGGTGGTCAGGACGCGACCGGGACCGTGAGGACGAAGCTCCCGGCCGGAATGGTGAAGCTGTCGCTCGTGGTGACCGCGTTCGCGGTGACCGTGCCGGAGCCGCCGAAAGCCCCGCCGGACGACGCGGACCACTGGGACCAGTGCGTGTAGTCCTCCGTGCCCGCGACGTTCGTCCACGCCGCGTCCGCGCTCGACGCCTTCGAGGCGCCAGACGCCGACGCGAACGCGGGGTTCTTGCGGGTCGTCTCGGCCGCCGCGTTGGCCGTGCCGTTCGCGCCGGGCGCGCCCGTGTGCAGCTTGAACCACGGGTACGCGATGACCTGCGCGTCGAGAACCGCGTTCGCCGCGGCGGTCGAGAAACCTTCGGCCATGACTTACTCCGCGGTGCTCTGGCGCCGACCGCGGGTGCGCCGCTGCTCGGCAGGTGCAGGGGTCTGGTCGTCTGTCGTCGGCTCGCTGGCCTGTTCCTCGGTGCTGGACTCCGCCGTCTCCTCGCTGGCCTGCTCCTCGGGAGCGGGCCCGGCGGTCGCGGGGTCCAGTTCGACCCGGTGCTCGCTCACGACAGCGACCTCCGTGTCCGCGATGGACGGCCCGCCCTGCGTGCTGATCTTCGGCATGGTCTCCTCCTCCGGTTCAGGTGCCGGCGGCCACGGGGTGACCGTCGGCATGTCGAGGCCGCATCCGGTGCACACCAGGCGCGGCCGCTCCAGTACTCCCGGTGCGGCGGTGCGCAGGTGCACCCGCCGCTCACGCCCCTCGTACGTGCAAGCGGTGTTGCCGCAGGCGACGGTCACCGACGGCAGCACAGCGCCGCCCGGCTTCTCCGCACGCTCTGTGCTCCCGCACTGCGGGCACTTCTCGGCACCCACCGTGTACGTGGTCGTGCAGTCCGCGCACGTCTGTCCGGCCATGTCAGGCCGCCGCCACGGACGCGCCGCCGTCCAGCGGGATGTAGGTGAGTTCCCACTTCACGGACCCGGTGTTCGACGCGGCGCAGTCCAGCAGGATCGAGCCCGGCTTCAGCACGATGGGCTGCGCCGGGACCTTGTTGGACGGCAGGAAGTTGAGGGCGTCCTGCATGGCCGTTCCCGGTGTACCCGTGACCGAGTACAGAGTGCCGACCGCGTCCGCCGTGATGTCGAGGACGGCGCACAGATCCTGCGTCGCCCCGGCATCGGCCGGGTCGAACGTCAGCTTGGTGTTGTCGGCCTGCGTCTGGATGACCGTGGTCACCTCGCCGATCAGGCTGGTGACAAGCACCTTCCCGCCGGTCACCGTGAACAGTGCGCCCGCGGTGCTCTGGGGGAGCGTCGCGGTGGCGCGCTGCACCTTCACGCCGCACAGCAGCGCACGGAGCTGATCGCCCTGGATGAGAGTCGACATGATCAGACCCCCATCGCGGGCAGGTTCTGCGGGGCCCGCTGCGTCATCAGGTCCCGCTGCACGGCGCGGACGGTGCCCGCGCCGGTCGAGGTGACCTTCACGTACTTGAAGCCGTCCGACAGCGACGTGCCCTCGATCTCGAACACCGCCGCCTGCTGCGTTGCCGCCGCCGCCGTGACGACCGTTGCGGCAGCCGCCTGTGTGCGGCGCGTCCAGGCGTCCACGCCAGTGCCTGTGTTCGTGTGGTACTCGGTGACGACCGCGAGGTTCTGCGCGCCCGTGCCCGCAGCGTCGCGGGCCTCCTGCAGCGTGTACGTGTCCCCGGCAGCACCGCCGAGGTAGCACTCGAAGAGAATCCCGGACGCCTCACGCATGTTGATCCACACGCCGTCCGCGGCGGGCGTGCTGTTGACCAGCCTGCCCAGTGCCTTCTGACCCATGGGGGCCTCCTGTCTGTGTGTCCTGTCGGGGCGACACTGCCGACCCGGTGGGAGCCGCCGCCGGGGCGTAACTGCCAGCGGCGGCCGGGGTGTTACGCGCGGTCTGCGATCTCGACGAACGGGGACAGAGCGGGGCCGCCGTTGGCAGGGGTGACCGGGTTCTTCAGCCACGGGCGGCCGTCGACGCGCTGGATGATCCGGTACGCGGTCTGGTCGTTGCCGAACTTGTACTCGGTGCTGGAGTCGGCGCTCATCTGCTGACGGTCACCGATGAGGTAGTACGAGAGGTCGACGAAGCTCAGGTCGGAGCGGTCGCCGAGGCGGCCCGCCTTCTCCGACACGACGAGCGGGCGCCCGAAGATCGTCATCGGGGCGGGCCCGGCGACGTTGGTGAGCATGACCGGGCCGCCGCCGGTGCCCACCGACAGGGCCATCGTGTACAGCTCGGGGATCGCCTCCGGGGAGCACACCCAGATGCCGCGCGCGAGCGACGACGGCAGCATGCGCGAGTACATCTTGATGACGTTCTCGACGACGATCGTGTCCGCGCCCTGCCCGGACTCCTTCGCGACGGCGACGCCGGCGGTGTTGCTGGAGCCGAGGAACCCGGAGGGCTCACCGACACCGGACCCAGCCATGAACGCCAGATCCTCGAAAAAGGCGAGCGCCTGCGGCCACAGGGTCTCGATGAGCGCGGCGAACGAGATGAGGGAGTCCTGCAGCAGCTCGTTGGGAACGAGCGCGAACCCGGTCAACTTCTTCGCGTCGAGGACGGCCCGGCCGAACTTCGGGTTCGACTCGATGAGGGCCGCGCCTTCCTCACCCCAGAAACCGATCATGCCGCCGAAGACAGAGCCGACGTTGGTCGTCGAGTCGATCATCGGAAACTGAACGCGGGCCGTCTCCATCGGAACGACCGTGGCCCGGGGGCGGACAACCGCCATCTCCAGGGCGAGCTGCAGCAGCTGGCTACGCAGCACCTCCGGGACGAGGAACCCGCCCTCGGCCGGGACGACGCTGCTGTACGCGTTGCGGATCTCCTCCATCTTCGCGCGCTGGCCCGCGTCGGGGTTGCGGTGCCAGGCGTGGCGGAAGAAGTCCGCGGCGTTCTCGAACTTGCCGTCCAACGCTGCGCCGACGGCCTTCGCGTTGTAGGCGGTGGCCTGCCGGTGAGACGTCATCATCGTCGCCGGGCGGGTCTGCGGGTCCAGGTTGAGGCGCTTGATGGAGTTCCTGATGGACCCCTTGTCGGCGTCCGGGTCGTTGTCACGCAGCAGGGCCGCGAGCTGCTTCTGCGTCTCGGTCTCGATCTGCCGCTGGAGCTCGGTGCCGTCGCCCTGCTGCCGGTTGGCGTACTCGTCGATGAAGTCCGCGAGCGCCTTCGGGGTCTCCATGATCTGCTTGGCGCGCGCCGGGTCGGCGAGCATCTCCGCGAGTTCGTCGCTGTTGCGCGGCGCGGTCAGAGTGGGTGCCACTGGTGCCTCCTTCAGGCTGTCGCCGCGCGGGGCGACGCTGGTTCGGTCAGATGGGATGTGAGCTCGGCCCACGGATCGGGGGCGGTCTGGCTGAAGCGAGCGACGGCAGCCGCCCACTCGTCCACGGGCTCCGGCTCGGCCGGAGGTTCGTCGTCGACAGGCGCGGGTTCCTCGGCGGGAGCGGGCTCCGGCTCCGGCTCCTGCTCGGGCTCGGCCTGCTCTTCCGGCTCGATCGGGCCAGGCTCACCCGCGGCGGCACGCAGCTGCGCCGCGACCTCTTCGCCGACCAGCGAGCGAATGTCCTCGCTCAGGCCAGCAACCGGCTGCTGCGGGCCCTGGTAGCCGTACGCGGCGAGGTCGAACGCCCGGTGCATCTCGGGCTCCGGCTCGTCTTCCTCGGGCTCGGCTGACGGCTCGCCCGTCTTGGGTGCCTTGGTCGCCTCGTCGGCGAGACCGTTGTCGACGGCGTCCTCGGGCAGGTACCAGGTCTCCGCACGCATCCGCTCGCGCCACTGCTCCCGGGTGCCGCCCGCGCGGGCCGCGTAGGCGTCGGCGATGTTGTCGCTGAGCAGGTCGAGGAGCTCCTCCATCTCGGCCATGTCGGCGGCGTTGCCGAAGCAGAGCCCGGCCGCGTCGTGAATCATGATCATCGAGTTGGGAGCCATCTCGATGCGGTCCCCGGCCATCGCGATCACGGAGGCGATGGACGCGGCCACACTGTCGACCTGGATGGTGACGTTCGCGGGGTGGGCGCGCAGCGCGTTGGCGATGGCGATGCCCTCGAAGACGCTGCCACCAGGGGAGTTGATCCGCACGCGCATGCGGGGCGCGGTGATGCCGCGCAGCTCCGCGACCAGATCGTCAGCAGTGCAGCCGAACCAGCCGCCGATCTCGTCGTAGAGCATCACCTCGGCCTCGTCGGGGTCGGCCGCGTTGGTGATGCGGTACCAGGACTGCGCCTCGATGCCGTGCTGCTCGCGTTGCTTCGTGGCCCGCTCGCGCTGGCTGGCCGCGACGGAGGCGAGCTTCGGGGGAAGGGTGATCATTCGTCGTCCCTCGTCTTCTTCCGCTTCACGACCTTGCAGCGGCACTCGTTGCCGTGCTCCGCACCCACGCACTTCACGTAGCCGGACCCGCCGGGGTAGTCCTTGTAGGCCGCAGCTCGATTCCGGTAGAGCGTGCCGTCGTTGTCCGCACACGGCTCGCAGGTGTTGTCGTCGATGTGCGCGACGGCCTCCCACCGCATCGCCGCCTCGATGTCGCCACCGGTGAGGCCAGCAACCGCGTCGGCCCACGCATCAGCGGGCTCGTCCTCGACCGGCTCGGGCTCAGGGGGCGTGTGCTGTTGCGGGAAGACAGGCGCGGGCTTCGTAGGGGCAGGGACACCCAACGGCAGGTTGGCGCCCGCTCGGTTGAGGATCTCCCGCGCCTCGTCCCACGTGATGCATACATCGACGCCCAGATAGATCGACTGGATCATGTCGCCGAGCTCACGCGGGCTGATCGTGCCATCGCCGCCGACCGCAGGCGACGCCTCCATCTCCGGCAGACCGACCGCGGACAAGATCCCCTCAGGCGCCCACATGCCAGTCTCAGCAAGGGCCTTCGCCGCGTTCGCGCGGGCAGTCAGCTGCGCCGACTCGGTCTCGGTGTCCGGCGGAACCGGGTTCTCGTAGTCGAACTCCAGGCCCTGTGTGCTGGTCCCGTACATGGGCAGCAGCTCGTGATTGAGGGCGGCCTTGATGCGCTCCAGGCGCGGGACGGTCAACTGCTCCGCGAACCACGCCTTCGAGGCCACAGCCGTAGCGCGGTTCACGTCCTCGACATCACCGATGGCGAACTTGGGGATGCCGTACGCCTCACGGATCGACTCCCGTGTCGCGCCGCGCAGCTCGACGAACTGCATGTCCCGCTGCGACAGCTTCCGGTCGACCCACTTGCCGTGCTCCAGGATCGCGACCCGGTGCGCGTTCGCCACGCCCCGGTGCTGCTCGTTCCACCGCTCACGCAACTGGTCGAACTCGTCATCCCCCAGCACGCTAGGCACCTCGATGATCCCGCCAGGCTCTGCCGAGTTCATGAAGAAGCTGCGGGACCACTCGGCCGCGTACCGCGAAGTGTCCAGGTCAGGGAGGATCGACAGCACCGGCGACAGACCGCGGTACGGGTCCATGGGGTTCGGCCGGCGCAGCTGGATGACCTCGTCGAGTTCCAGGGGGATCCGCTCACCGTCCGGCGAGATGTAGACGTACCCGGCGAGGAACTTCTCCTGTGAGGGGACCGGCATCATCCGGTCCGGGCGCACGGGCCACATTTCGAGGGGGAGGTTGAAGCCCTTGGCGCGGGCGATGACCCACCAGGTTTCGCCTGTGAGGTCGTAGTGCTGGGTGGAGGACTCGACGAACTCCTGCCGCGGCATGAAGCTGTTGGGCTTGTTCCACAGGTCGAGGGCGGCGTGTGAGGTGACCTCGACGCGGTCTTCCTTCTTGCCGGACTTGGCCTTGCGCCACAGCTTCCACTCGACGAGGGCGGTGGCGTTGCTGGTGCGGTCGACGATCGCGAAGAGGGTTCCCGTCTCGGTCATGGCCTGCATCTGCGCTTCGGCGTCGCGGCGTTGGCCGTAGGCGCCGTAGGTCGCGGAGCGGCTGACGAAGGGGACGGGGAGGTCTGCGGTGCGGGTGCGGAGGGTTCCGGCTGCGTTGGCGAGGGCGCCGAAGAGGGTTTTCCCCACCGGTCACCCCCTTCTCGTCAGTCTCTGTCGAGCACCCACTGGAGTACGCAGGTGAGGACTCCCCCGGACACGAGACCCACCCCGGTTCCGTAAATACTCCAGCATCCTGCTGTGATGAGTGTAAATCCTGTTGTCAACATGAACGCTGGCCGCAAATCTTTCAGCTTCAGGGTCTTCGTCATCACAGCCACCTCAGTCGTGTCCGCCCCACCAAATCCCGCGCCGCGACCATGTACCGGCCCGCATCCATCCCGTGATCGTTCTCCTTCAGTGGGACCTCCGGCGACGTGCCGCCCGGCTTGACCGCCCACACGTAGCCGGTGATCTCTTCCTCCGTGCTGCACGGCTTCTTCGCTTCATCGAGCGCAGGGTCCCGCTCAACCAGCGCATCGCGCATGAGGAACAGACGCGGCCGGCCATCACCCGCCACCTTCAACCGCGTCTGGAACGCCTGAATCCCCGGCGACACCGCCTTATGCGCGGCCGACGTGCCGAGCTCCAAATGCTTCTCCAGCGTCGCCCGGTCCTCTGCGTCGTGATCGCAGATCACCGCGCGGGGCTGCGGTTCCCGCCACTTCCCCGACGGGTAGACCATCAAGCCCCGTGCCTGTCGCGCGTGATCCTCGACCAGGCGCCGCGTGTGGTAGATCTCCCGGTACAGGAACAGGCGGCCGTCCGGATCTTCCGCCCACCACTGCATGACGAACGGGTTCGTGAACCCGAAGTCGACCGTCAGCCAGCGGGTCCAGTCGGGCGGGACGGTGAAGCGGTCGACGAGGTGGACGGCCTCGTCGAACCCCGGATAGATCAACCCCTCGGCCGCAGCCCATGTCCCATCGCGCAGGCGCAGCTTGCGCACGCCGGTGAGCGCGTCGAGCTTCGCAAAGTACGAGGCGCCCACATCGGTGAACGATCCGTCCGCGCGCACGTATGCCGGGTTGTCGGCGTGCCGGGAAGTGAGCATCCGGGCTTGGCCCTGGTCACACCTCTGCTTGATCCAGTGCGTCGGGGCGGACGGGTTGCAGGCGCCCATCTGCTGCTGCCACGACAGCTTGCCGTTACGCAGACGCGTGCCGACCGACTCCCAGTCGTTCAGGGTCAGTTCAGTGGCTTCGTCGCCGAAGACCATGTCGTATTCCGCCGACATGATCTTTTCCGGACGGTCCATCCCCGCAACGTCGATCTTCGCCCCGTTGCCGTACCGGTAGCCCGGGGCTTCGCGTGCTGACCCGCCGAACCACTTGACGATCCCTCGCGCCAGCGCGTCGGCAGCCACCTTCTTCTCCCAGGTGACAAGGGTGGTGGAGCCCAGGGAAACGGCTGTCTTCCGGAAGATCAGAAACCGAGCATCTGGGTTGTGGAGTGCGGTGAGATGCATGCGGAAGAGACAGGCCAACGACTTCCCGGTACCAGCTGGGCCAGCCATGAAGACCTCGGCCTCGCGAGCGCGGAAGAGCTTGCGCGCCGCGCCGCGCGGCTCGTAGCGAACTACCGCATCTTGATCGAGGGCCGTGGTCACCTCCGCCTCCGAATGAGGTAGTCGGCAGCTGCCCGAACTCGCACCGGGTCGTCACGCAGCAGGCCGATGGCCATGTTGCAGTTGGAGCAGAGCAGGCCGCGAACGCAGCGCCCGCATGCCCGGCTTCCTGAGCAGCAGGAGTGATCGTGGTCGACCGCCATGGCGCGCCCACTCTCGTTCGTCCCTCCGCAGATGGCGCACCCACCGCCCTGCTCTTCGAGCAGCGACGAGTACTGCTCAGCGCTGATGCCGTACAGCTTGCGGACCGCGAGGTCGTGCGCGCAGCTGGTGCAGCGCGAGTCGAATCCATCACCGGTGCGGGTGACGGGGCGGAAGGCTGAGGTCGGCTTCCATTGCTTGCACGTGGCGCAGCGCTTGTTCCCCTCGGCGTCTCGGCCGCGCGGGTTCACGCGGTCGTTCAACGGCGTGAGCGAATTGCCCTTCCGCTGCTGCGCGTAGTGGCTGGCGCATAGGCCCTTGGCGGAGCGGGGGCGACCGCAACCGCCGAAGGAGCAGGTATAGACGGCGCCCGCGATCAGTGCCGGGCCGGGGTCGCCGGTCCGCTTCCAGCGTCGCCAGTGGGGGTTGCAGTACCCGCTGGCGTAGTGCGAGCGGGCGCATCCGCCGAGAGTGCACTGTCCTCCGACGGGCGTGCGGGAGTGCGTAGTCTGGGTCATGTCGATCTGCTCTCTCAGGTCGGCCATGCCCCGGGGGTGTTCGCGCACCCGCCGGGGTCCTCCGTTGCCCCCAATTCTATCGTTGGCGCAGGTCAACCGCCGTGCGGATGGCGCGACTTGAGCGATCATGTGAGGTCCGCCGGGTCCACGCCGACCACCTCGTACCGGACCGCCCCGGCCACGTTGACCTTCTGCGCGGCATCGGCACCGGTGAGCTTGCGGTAGGACTCCCGGATGGCCCGCATCTCGCGGATGGCGGCGAGCTTGGGCCCGTCGTCGAGGAGCGGCGTGCCGTCGGCCCCGGCGACCACCTTGCCGTGAGAGACGACGACGTGGTCCCGCTCCAGCACCTCCAGCGCGGCGACGAACAGGTCGTCGAGCTGCGCGGCCTCGGTGGCGATGAGCTCGGCGCCGGCGGTCTGCAGGACAGCTTTGCGGCATTTCTCGATGGCTCGCCAGCAGTCGCCGCGGTTGCGGTAGCCGGTCGCCTCGGCGATCTGCTGGTAGGACATGCGGGGGTTGTCGGCCTTCATCTGGGCTGCGGCGGCGGCGCGTTGTTCGTGCTCGATGGTGGTGATGAAGTGTCCGCGGGCGTCGCGGGCCGAGCCGGGCGGTGGGGGTGGTCCGGCCGGTACGGGTGGCTCGTTACCGGTTTCCATGGTCTGATGGTAACGAGGGTTGGCAAGTTGTATGGGCGCAGCGTGAAGGCCCGCTCCCGGGTGGCGATCCAGGGGGCGGGCCTTCTGCGTGCGCGGGGTCAGGCGTTGTTGCGGCCGTCGATCTCGTCGCTGACGTGGTCGGCGTAGTCGGCGTGGAATTCCTTCACGCGGTCGCTGCCCGCGTAGTCGTCGGTGGTCAGCAGCAGGCAGGCGTCGCGCTCGTCGTGGAGGCTTTCGGTGGGCATGTCGGCGAGGTGCTCGGACCGGGGCACGGTGTTCTCCTTCGGGTCAGGCTGCGAGGGCGTCGGCGAGGAGCTGGACGCGGCGGGCGATCGGGACGTCCACCGGGTAGAGGACGCGGACGGTGGCCAGGCCGCAGCTGGTGCGAGTCGTCTCGGCGGGGGCGGGGCGCGCGACCAGGTAGCTGGTGCGGTGGACCGTGTAGGAGATCAGGCGGTCGAGGCGGAAGTCACGGCGCTCGCCGGTCTCGCGGTCCATGGCCTTGACGAGGATGTCGCCTGCCGTGCTGACGTAGAAGTCGTAGATCTCGACGGTGCGGACGGTCTCGACGAGGTGGCCGGTCTTCTTGCCCGCGTCGTCCTTCTCTTCCTTCAGGTAGGTGATGGTGACGGGGTGCTGGCGGTCGTGGGTGGCGATGAGGCGGGTGAGGGTCTGGGTGCTGCTCTCGTTCGCGGTGCGCCTCATCGGATCCCCCTCGTCGTTTCCTTGTGGGTACACAGTAAAGCTAAACCGTGTACCCACACAAGGGGTTGCGTTGAACTATCCGTGTGGGAACATGAGCGACATGGCCGCAGACGACAAGGACCACACGTTCGCCACCCGCTTCCGCCTCCCGCGCCGCATGTGGGACGCCTACGGAACAGCCGCCGACCGGCAGGGCGTTGACCGCAGCGCCGACCTCGTCGACCACGTCCGCGGCTTCATCCGCGCCCACGGCAATGAGCAGGAACTCGCCGAGCTGAAAGCCGCGGAGCAGGAACTCGCTGAGCGCCGCGCACGCAGGGGCGGCCGACCGAAGAAAGGCCAGACCGCATGATGCAATCCCTCGTTCTCGACGGGCCCGCGCGCGGCATGGGCAAGCTGTACGAGCAGCTGCGCTGGGGCAAGAGCGCCAAGCGCCCTGGACTGGCGGACACGCTGCTCGTGACTAACCACCACATGGGCGGCATGCTGGACCAGATGCGCCAGCTCGACGAGGCGCGGGTCCGGGAACTGCGTGACCGCAACCGCGCTGAAGCGGCGGCCGAGCGGGAGGCGGCTGGCCAGTAGCCCCGCCCCGCATGACGAAGGCCCCGCCCGGACACCTCCCGGACGGGGCCGCTACCTGTCGGTAGATCAGACGCTGCCGTTGATCGACCCGTCGTCGTAGTAATCGAGCGTGTCCCGCTGCTTCTTGGGCATGTCGTCGAGCGCGTTCTCCAACGACCAGTTCAATAAGACGGCGTCGTAGTTCTTCTGTGACAGGCCCTCACACTCCGAGGGCCTGTCCGTCTTCGTCGCCTCCTCCGTGAGCGCGGCCTCGCACTCCTTCGCGATCTCCTTCTGAGATGCCGAACAGCCGACCGCGGCCCCGGCGAGCAACAGGGCGGTGGCGAGCAGGGTGGTGGTGCGGCGCATGGTTCCCCCCAGGCTTGTGAGGCGTGGAGCGTAGCGGGGCCGGCGGGCGCTGCGGGTGGGAACGGCGAAGCCCCACCGCTTCGGGGGGATGCGCGGCGGGGCCTCATGCCGGGCGCTACCCGGCGCGGAACCTTCAGTGTGGCAGCGACGACCGGTGCGCGTCAGTCGAGCGGTATCTCAACCTGCTTGATCTTGCCGTTCGTCGACAACTCCGCATGGATGGCGCTGTCGCCGGAGATGCCGGCGCGCTCGGCGGCCTTCACGAACGCGGCGAGCTCGTCGAGGGTGAGGTCTTTGTCTTCACCGGTGAATCTCAGTGCGGCGGGCATGGCGCCATGGTGACGCAGAGAGGCCCTGCCGCGCGAGAGTGCGGCAGGGCCGTGTGCATCGGTGCAGGGCTCAGCTACTGGCAGCCGTGGCCCATCGGATAGTGCCCGCCGCACTTCTCGCAGTAGACGGTGATGTGCCGTCCGTCCTCGTCGGCCATGATGGCGCTCCTGTCTCGTGTGATCGGGATAGGTGAACCGGGGCGGCCGGGCTGCTTGGCGGTAGGACGGCCGCCCCGGGGCTCGTGGGTTACTTGCCGATGGCGTTACCAGGGGCCATGCGGACGACGCCGTTCGGATCGTCGGCGGCTACCCAGTCGTGGTGCTCGCGGCAGTAGTAGAGGCCTTTGGCCTTGCGCTCGGCGCAGTAGGACTCGGTGGAGTCCCAGCCGTTGGTGGACAGCTGGTAGCCGCATGTCTGGCTGCTGCGGGCGGGCTCGGTACGGACGGTTTTCATGGCGATCTCCTGGGCGTCGGAATGTGGGGCGGGCCGCTAGGTCTTGCCGATGTCCTTCTGCTGCGCCTGCTCGGCGGCGTCGAAGAACCGGGATACGAGGCTGCTGGCGTCGACTCGGGCACGACGTAGCTGGGTCTCCGCGGGGTCGCGGACCAGCCGCCCGCCTTCTCCGATGGCCTCTACACTCAACCCCTTCTGAGAGGGGTCCTCGTCGTCGTTGTTGGCGTTGGTGTTGTTGGCTGACCTGCAACAACAACCCTGGCCGTGTTCCTCGGAAGGGGCGGGAGGGATGTCCGTGTGATGCACGCCCGGCCCGTTCCCCTTGGGCGTGCGCACGCCTGCCCGCACGTCGATCCGCTCGGCCTTCAGCAGCCTGCGAACGGTCTTCGTGTCGGCGACGCCGAGACGCTTACGGAGCGCGGTCAGCAGTACGTGCTGCTCGCCCTTGCTGAGCTCACGCAGCGCCTCGCCGACGTCTGGCAGCTCCTCCTCGTCGGCCTCGTCGCCACCGCTGCGCCGCCCCACGATCCAGGCCCGTGCCTTCTGCCATCCGACGCAGACGATCACCCCGGCGACGAAGTACGCGACGTACGGCACCGCGGTCACGATCAACCGCAGGACGAGCACCGCGGCGCCCGCGAGGATCAGCGTCACGAGGGCGCCCGCGATCCGGCTCGGCGGTGCATCCTCCGCGGCCTCGGCCTGCTGCTCGGCGTCCTGCGTCGTCTCGTCGCTCATGCCAGTGCTCCGTAAGCGGCGCCGTACACCTGGTCGCCAAGCCAGTTCACGGCCTGCGCGATCGGCACGGCTGCGAGCCCTGCAACGCCTGCGCTGGTGCCGAGGCAGATGCCGCACCAAGCGCCCATCTTGAGTCCGCGCCCGTACTTCGCCGACTTCTTGATGGTGACGATGATGGCCACGGTGAGGATGAGGACGATGCCGCCGCCGCCTTGCGTGAGCGGGAGGTAGGCGGCGCCGGACGAGCGCTGTCCGGCCTGCCCACCGACCCCCCAGACCAGTGCTGCGTCACCGAGCCAGTTCGTGATCCACAAGGCGGTGTCGGCGATCCAGCCGATGATGCCGCCGACGCCGAGGGTGACCAGGACGCCGTACGTCCAGGCGATCAGGAACGGCAGCAGGCCGCCGGCCTGGCCGAGGGGATCGCTCTTGAGGGATTTGAAACCGGGCCACCACTGGATGAAGGCACCGACCAGGATGCAGATGCCGATGGTGACACCGCCGAAGGTCACGTAGGTCATGGGTCAGTGGCTCCAGACGGCCGCGACGAACACGGTGGCGGCGGCGAGTAGGGCGACGGTTCGGATGGCCGGCAGCGCGTACCGGCCGACATCGTGTTCGGGGGCGCAGGCGATAAGGCCGAGGAGGGCGAGGATCGCGAGCATCGGGAAGACGATCAGGGCGAGGAGCATCACGCGCCCTTCCGGACTTCGCGAAGGGTGCGCTCGACGGACGACTCCTTGGCGTTGGCGTCGGCAACCTGCCGGACGTAGCGGAGGACCGCATCCGGAGCGGTGACGCCGCAGGAGACAGCCATCCGGACGGCATCCGCGATGGTCATCGGGCCGGACACGGGCAGCGCTGGGATCTTCTCCGGGGCCTCCTCCTGATCCTCCGGAGGCTCCGGAGCCGCGTCCGGGGACATCCGGAGGGCGCTCTCCTCGGCATCCACCAGGCCTCGCGCACGGGTCAGTTCACGGTTGATCGCGACCATGGCGAGCTCACCGCCGGCCTCCGCGCGCTGCTTGTCGACCCACTGCTGTGTCTTGTCGTCGAGCGGCTTGGCGTGGTGGCGCAGGACGATGGTCCACAGCGCCTTGACGATGCCGGAGACCACAGCGCCGATGATCCCGATCGCTTCTTGCCCGGCGAGCCAGCCGTGCGCGCCGACCGCGACCATGGCCACGGCGAGAGCCCCGTGCCCCATGTTGCGGGGCAGCTCGGCGCGCTTCGGGTCGTAGCGGGCGAGCCACTCGATGGCCATGCACAGGATCCATGCGAGGTCGAAAGCGACCGCGGCGGCGTACGCGGCGGGCGCGATCGTGACGCGCGCGAGGAGATCGCCGATGGAGGCGGTGGACCAGGCGACCGCGACGGCGACGAGGAGTCCGGCCGCTGCGGTGACCGCGTTCAGGATGAGGCGGTCCCAGTCGCGGGGCGGAACGGGTACCTCGACTTCGTACCGGTCGAGAACCATCTCGGTCTTGCCGTTCACGGTGTGCGGTACGAGGCGAGTGCGCTGGATGGGGCGGGTCTTCACGGGAGGTTCCTCCGTGACCGTGGGTCAGAGGGATGCGAGGCAGAGCGTGTAGGCGCCGGCGCGGCGGACGTGCGTGGTCTCGGGTACGTCGTGGCACGGCTTGGCCGCGCGCGGTGAGTGGAGTGAGGCGACGACGCGCAACGCGCCGGGCGTGCATGCGGTGCGTGTGGGGGTGGGGGTAACGCAGCTGCCTGCGGGCCAGGGGTGGCGCGTAGCGGGCGGGGGCTCGGGTGCGCCCTGCGGCGACGGCGCGGGTACGGCTTCGGGCTCCGGGCGCGCGGGTGCTGCTGCGGCGGCGCCGGTGCCCGTCCACCACTCCTGGTTGAACCGCTCGTACGCGACGGCGGCCGCGACCGCGGGCCCGCTGAGTGTCAGCAGGACCGCGGCCGCCGCGCGTGCGAGCCGCCTCACGTGATCACCAGGCCGACGAGGGCGGCCAGGGCGAGGACGCAGAGCAAGAGGATGGATCCGCACCCGCTCTGCGGCTCGTTGTCGAAGCTGGCGCGGTCCTGGAGTTCCCGCTGCGAGCGGCCTACGCCGTCACGGCGCGGCCGATGCCACTCACCCCCGAACGTGTCCGGCATCAGCGGGTGCCTCCCTGCTCGTTGCCGTGAGCGCGGGCGTGGGCGAGCTGGTCGCGTGCGGCGGCCTCTTGTTCGGCGCGGAGGGCCTGCGCCTTGGCGTAGTCGGCGGCGGCCTGCAGCTGGAGGGCAGCGACGCGCTCGGCCTCGGTGGGTTCGGGCTGCTGACTCACCGCTGTCCCTCCCTTGCAAGGCGGGACAGGCGCAGCGCCTCATTGGTCTGCCGCGTCACGGGAACGATGTGCGCGGGGTTCACGCACGTCCGGACCAGACAGAGGTGCTCCAGCACGCTGCCCTCGGGGGCCGCGCCGACGAGCGCGAAGTAGGCGAAGCGGTGGGCGTTCACCTGCCTCTTGATGCCGTCGGCGGCGAGGTGGAACATCCCGTAACCGGACCTGTCGCAGTTCGCGGTCCACTTCCAGCACGTCTCGGGAGCGGCTTCGCTGACCTTGCTCCAGAAGCGGTTCATGTCCGACTGCGTGATGGCGTGAGACCACCCCGTGGACGAGGAGAAGTGGCCACCGGGGCGGGCTGGTGCGCCGAAAGGGAGGTCCGTTCGCGCGGGCGGAACGTCACCGGGTGAGATCGTCAACGGCGAGCCGGTGAAGCGGAGGCGGGCGCAGGTGCGGCAGTAGCGGGTGCCGTCGCTCCCTTGCCCGGTGTTGGCCGCGGTGAACTCGTGGTCCTTGGCGCAGTGAGTCTTGCGCGCGTTGATGGCGGCCGGTGCGATCGGCGACCGCATGATGTTCTCGCGGCAGGTGACGGCTTCCAGGTGATCCGGGTTGCAGCAGGCGCGTACGCGGCAGAGATGGTCGATGTGGAGGCCGTTGGGGATCTGTCCCTTGTGGATCTCGTAGGACACCCGGTGTGAGTAGAGGTCGCGGCGCGCGATCGTGATGCGGCCGTACCCGTTGGGCAGTCGGGAACCGGTCCATGCCCAGCATCCGCCGGGCGCGGCGCGGTTGATCTTCACCCAGAACAGGCGGGTGATCTGCTCTTGGGTGAACTCGATGGGCTCGCCCCTGAGGTGTACGACGCGGGTCGTGATGGGGATGGGCTCGGGCGGGTGGCCGACAGTAAGGTCTTCCACGGACCTGCTCCTTCTCGCGTTGTGGGTAGGTCCGCCCCCGGCCCATATGGCGTTCCAGCGCCGGGCCGGGGGCTTACTTGTTGATCACGGCCGGAGGGGGTCCCTCGAACCGTTGTGTAGGAAGCTACACGCTGTGTAGAGTCCTACACAAGACGGTTGGGACGATCCGCCTCCCGAGCCCCGGGAAGGAACGGACATGGACGACCGGGCAGAGGAGGTGCAGCGCGTGCTGGATGCCATCGACGCGCTTACTGAGGGGGAGTCCCCTGAGGCGAGGGCCAGGAGGCTGACCGACCTGTTGAAGTCCGTCGGCGAGAAGGTTCGGCGTGAACGGCGTGACGCTGTACTGGAGATGCAGGCGGGCGGTATGTCTTACCGCGACATCGCGAAGGCGGTCGGCGTGAGCTTCGGCCGCGTTCGCCAGATCATCGCCGATGACCCGGATAAGCCGTCCGGCGATGCGGAGGCGTAGCGGTGGATGATCTCGTGCAGTGGCTCGGCGAGCAGTACGACGAGGAGCAGCAGGCGGCCGAGGAAGCGCTCAGGAAGACGACCACGACGCGCCGCCGGATCGGCGGCGAATGGGTGGAGGCCACGGTGCAGCCGCCGGAGTGGCGACGCTCGGCGTGGCCACCGGAGCGGGTGCTGCGCGACATCGACGTCAAGCGGCAGCTGCTCGTCGAGTTCAGAGAAGCGGGGTCAATGCCGGACACCCCTGAGAATCGCGCTCGACACGACTGGCCGGGAGACTTCGGGTACCTCCAGGGCCTCGCGCGGGCAGTACGCATTGCGGCGGTGGCCTACGCGGACCGGCCGGGCTACCTCGAGGAGTGGCGGCCGTAGCTGTACGCGTCCGAGCTCCTACCTCGCGGGTCGAGGTAGGGGCCCTGTGCTGCCCGCTTAAGATCCACGGGTGGCTGACATCACCGATGAATTGATCACGCTGGAACGTTCCGCCGAGGAGGCGCGCGCCAAGCTCGCGGGCCTCGACGGCGAGGACTACGCGGCGCAGTGGCGCCTGTGGGCTGACGCCGCGGAGGCGTTCCAGGCGGCCGTCACCGTGCACGCCACGGAGACGGGTCAGCCCCGGCATGTGGTCGAGATGGCCGCAAAGAAAGCCGTACGGCACGCGGACGAGGACCCGGTGGACTAGCCCAGCCTGCGCCCCGCCGCGCCTGCCCGCAGGCTGGGGGCATGGCCCCCAGCCCGGTAGTGATCTATCCGCCCGATGAGGAAGGCGGCCGGCGTATCCGCATCGACGGGTCGATCCTCGGCCGGGCGTACTCGGTGCAGGACGTCGCGAAGTTCATGCAGGAGGCCGGGCTCCAGTCGTTCGATGAGGTGGACGTCGTCCGGTCGTCGCTGATCGACTGGCGCGGTGGCGGGCCGGACGTCTGGACGCACTGATCGAGCGCCGCCGCGATCAGTGCGAGCGCGGCTTCTTCAGCGCGGCGAAGCTGCGCGCCATCTCCTCGCCTGCCTTCTGCACGGCCGGGGCAAACGCACGGGCCGCCGCGTCCATCCAGTCGAATACCTCGGCGACGCGATCGGCGGTGGCCGGGTTGGGCTCGGGCTTGATGAGTGGCACGGGCATTGGGCTCTCCCTCGTGGTGGCTGGCCTCAGGATGGCACGGAGCTGTACGCCGCGGAGGGAAGAGTGCCGGGTCATCCCTGACGCTGCGTTACTGGGGGTGCGCGGCAGGCGCAGAGATAGTTACGCCTGGGTGTAACCATCTCTGCGACCGCGCCCCAGGGCGGACACACAGCGTCATCTGGAGACGCGCTCAGCCTCGGGCGTCAGGCTGCCCGGAGCCCCGCGAGGAGCGCCTCGCGGGTGAGGCTGAAGACGTGGCGGCAGCGGTGGAACCAGACGCGCTGGCCGTCAGCCCGCTGGGTGATCCGCTCGGAGCGGAGGCCGCAGGCCGGGCAGCACGGCAGCGGTGTGAAGGGGTCGTCTTGCTGGGCGCAGAGGCCGGCAATGAGGCGAGCGGCGCTAGCGTGGTTGAGAGTGATCATCGCGACAGTCCTTCTCGTTGAGAGCGCAGGGCGCTCGGGGCCTGGCGCGGACCGCTGCTCACGCTACTCGTGGGGCTGGCTGCTGTCGACGGGCTGCTCCTTGGGCGGGTTGAGGACGTCGCGCCACTGCTCGACGGTGCGGACGCTGATCCATCCGGTCTGGAGACAGGGCTCACCGGGGTGGCCCTTGTGGACGAAGTTCCGGAGCACGGTGTCGAGGGTGGTCGCGAGCAGCTCGGCCCGGTCTCGGTGCGCGTGCAGCGCCGCGCACGCCTGCTCGTACGCCGACGCGGTGGGGTAGGGCTGCCGGTCGTGGGCGATGGCGAGGTCCCGCTCCCGGGTCAGCTTGATGATGCGGCTGGTGAAGATCGGCAGGACGGCCGCGGTGACGTACTGGGCCCACTCGTCGACGGTGTGTGCGCCGGTGCCCGCGAGGATCATGCGGACTGCGGCCTCGCACCGCTCGCGGAGTTCGGCGGCCGGCGCCTCGTCGGTGGGACAGCCGCATCCCCAGTTGTGCGTCTCGGGTGTGGGGCAGCCCCGGAGGTCGACTGCTGCGGGGGTTGGCTGCTCGTCGAGGGTCTTGCGGAGTTCGGTGGCGGCGCTGCCGTATGCGCGGAGGACAGCCCACCGGGAGGCGAGCGCGCGGGCTCGGTCGATGGCGGCCTCGGCGTGCTCGGCACGCTCGCGTTGCACCTTCAGCCGCCGCTGCGCGTCGTCCGCGTACCACTTGAAAGTGCGCTCCCCGGTGGCTGCCTTCTCGGCGACTGCGATCTTGCGGTACAGGGCGTCGAGTTCGGCATCGGTGATCGTGGCGGCGGTGGGTCGGTCGCTCACTTCGTCCTCCGTGCTGCGCGCGCGGCTGCGCGCCTGGTCTGTCGGTTCGGGCGGGGTATCTCGGCGGGGTCGGGGTCGCTCCAGCCGAAGGGGTTCTCGTCGCGGTCGATGTCGACGACGACTTCGCCGAGGTGGACGAGCTCGGTGTCCCAGGCGACGCCCGGGGCGGCTATGTGCTCGCCCCGGGGTGCGCTGCTCGGGCCGCTCACGCTGCGCTCCAGTGCTCGCGGTTCGGGCATTCCTCTTCGTGGGCGGTGCCGCGGGAGACGAAGTAGGCGGCGCAGCACGCGCCGGCGAGTTCCACGCGCACCACTGCGGCGGCGTCTTCGTCGGCCCACGCCTTCTCGCGGGCCTGGGTCTCGGCTCGGATCGCGGCGGCCTGCTGCTCGTCGGCGAGTTCGGACTCACGCACGACAGAAAGCACGGGGACGACCGAGGCCGCGGCGAACATCCACCCCGCCCACGCTTCGCCGTAGCGGAACTGCTGCACGGTGGAGAAGGCGAGCAGGATGAACACGAGGGCGTGGAGGCTGCACAGGCCGCGGGCGAGTCTGGTCATGGGGTCACCTGGATGTCTGCGAGGGGTACGCCGGCGTCGAGTTGGTCGTGGAGTTCGCGGAGGCGGCCGATGGCGCGGTCGCCGCGCCGGTTGAGGGCGCGTCGTGTGGGGGCGGGGAGGTGGTTCCAGCATTTGCCGCAGAGGTACATGCGGGGTGCTCGTGGGCGTCCGCATCCGCGGCACAGGGTTGTCATCGCGGGGCCTCCGGGGTGGTCGGGGCGGTTGTGGTGCGCGCGGGGCTCTGAGTGCCCGTGTGCCCGTGTGTGGCGGCGTGGGGCGCGGAGTTGGGTGCGGAGGCGCTGCGGGCGCTCCAGTGGCGCACCAGGCGGCGCGTAGCGGTCACGACGGCGGACGCCAGGGCGGCGATGCCGAGCAGTCCGCAGGAGACGATCAGGCCGACGGTCACGCACGCGCCGATGATGATCAGCGTGATCGAGTCCGTGAGGTCGACGATCACGGGGCGGCCCCCGATCCCGGGCCGAGAAGCCCGAGCTGCCAGCCCAGAGCGACCGCGTGCGGGCACGTCTTCGCGCCGAGGTGCCGGCGTAGCTGCTCGCGGCGGTTGTACGGCAGGGTGTCGCCCCTTGCGAGGGCGATTAGCGTCTCGTGTCGTCGTGGGGTGAGGCGGCCGGTGCGCTGGATGGTCTCGGGGGTGAGGCCCTCCATGTAGCCGTGTTTGTAGGCGTAGTTGACGAGCAGGGTTTGTGACTGTCGGTGCAGGCCGATGCGGGTGCAGGCTGCGGCGATGTGCTGGTGGACGTTGCGGGCGTCGGGGAGGCGGAGGTCTGCGGCGATGCGGGCGGCACCGTGGCCGCGTGCGAGTCCGGCGATGATCTGTCGGTCGAGGGGTGTGAGGCACTCGGTGTGGATCATGGCTGCGCCTCCGGGTTGTGCTCGGCCTCGACGGCGTACCTGTAGGTCCCGGCTTGGGCCGTCTTGCGGCCGAGTCGGCGGGCGATGCGTTCGGCCTTGGCTCGGGCACGACGAGCCGTGCACGCAGTTCCAGCGCGCGTCAGCCATCCGGGGACGGTGACCTCGTACACCCAGTTCTCAAGGGGCCCTCGTATGAAGGGCACGTCGCTACGGGTGCATTCGCGGACAGTGATCTCGGCGAGGACGGGATTCTCGCCGGTGGTCGTGTCCGCTCTACGGTTGCGGGTCACAGGTAGCTCCCGGTGGGCCAGGTGGTGCGGATGACCTTGCGGCGGGCGGCGAGGCCTTGGCCGTAGGTGTCGGGGCTGAAGTGGTGCCGGCGGAGGTGTCGGGGCACGACGACGCAGCGGCATTCGTCGGTGGGTGCGTCGGCGGGGATGAAGTGCCCGCGGACGCAGCGGCGCGTGGTCACGATTGGCCGCCCTGCTGCGCCTCGTCGGCCATGCGGCGCAGCTCGCGCGCCACGTCCCCGCCGCCGATGGCGTAGGAGCAGTCGGGCCCGTAGCGCTCATCCATCAGCCGCTCGGCGATGTCGGCGGCCTCGCGCAGCACGGCGAGCCGGTTGCTGCGCGCTTCCTCGACTGCCTGCTCGGCGGTCTCCTCGCGGTCGACCGCTTCGTTGGCGCGCTGGTTCTCCGCGGTGAGCAGGCTGCGCAGGTGCGCGACTTCGGCGGCGCGCTCGGTCTGGGCTACGGCCATCGCGGCGTCGGCGCGCCTGCGGTAGTCGCGTTCGTCGTCCTCGTACATGGGCGGCCAGTTGTGGCCGTCACGGCGGGCCATGGCGGCGGCGTACGCGTCCAGGCGTGCGGCCTCGTCGGCGGGCGCAGACGGCACGGCGGCTTCGGTGCTGGCGCGGCGGAGCAGCTCGTCGAGCATCGACTCCGAACCGGGGATAGCGCGGTACAGGACCGTGTTGCGGAGCTTCTCGGTGGTGAACTCGACCTCGCAGGTGATGTCGCAGTACGTGTGCTTGCCGCGGGCGTGCTCGCGTTCGGTCTCCTCGCGGTCGGCGCGCTCTTCGTCGGTCTCGGCGGGCGCGGGAGGGATGGGGGTGGTGACCGCGGCGAGCAGCCGGTCTTGGTCCTGCTCGGCCTTGGTCTTCAGCCACTTGGGCCGGTGGTCGGCCATGGTCATCTCCGTGTGGTCGTGGTGGACTGGTCGGGTCGGCCGCCCGCACTTCGATTGCGGGCGGCCGGTCCTGTCAGACGTGGCGGAACGTGATCTCGGCGAGCTGCTCGCGGGCGTCGGTGATCGTGGTGCGGCCCGTCGCGAGGTCGTAGATCAGGCCGACGGCGTGGTACTCGCCCTCGTCGGTGGCGTCGCGGAGACGGCTGGCGATACCGGCGATCAGCGCGAACACGTCGCTGTCCGCGTCGGCCGACTCGTTGGGCTCGGGTTCGTCGAGGGATGCCGCGGCGTCGTCGAGCGCCTCCTCGATGCCCTCGACGAGCGCGGTGCGGATCTCTTCGGGCGTGGTCGGCTGGTACGCGAAGTGGATGCGGGCGATGGGGAACGGGCCGCTGTTGATGGTGATCTCGTGTTCGGTGGAGGGCTGGAGGCCGTCGGCGCCGAGGTTGATGGCCCACTCGGACACGTCGGCCGCGCCCTCGATCAGCGTGTGGATCTCCCCGACCGGCACGCCGAGACCGTCCTCGCCGACCACGCCCGCCCACGTCGCCTCAGGGCCGCTGTCCGGGGTGCGGTGGGAGTCGATGTACGTGTCGGGCAGGGAGCGGCGGATATCGGCGGCGGTGGGCAGGATGACGAGGGCGGCGAGGCAGTGCGCGGCTTCGGCGCGGAGGTCGTCGTCGGTGTACGGGGTCTCGTTCATGGGCTTCTCCAGGTGGGGTGTGGTGTGCTGGGTGGTGCGCCCGCCCGTGGCTCCAACACGGGCGGGCGTCCTGCTGCTCACGCGTTCGGGTCGTGTCCGCCGAGCTCCTTGAGCAGGGCGAGAAAGCCGCGCGCGCCGCCTTTGAGGCTGAGGCTGATCTCCTGCGCGGCGGTCATGACGGACCGTGTCCAGTCGACGAGCGCGCCAACGTGCTTGGCGGCCGCGGTCGCAGTGGCCTCGGTGTCGAACGCGGCGACCACGTGGCCCGCGTGGTGGCTGAGCAGCCACCGGTGCTGGAAGTCGGGGCGGAATCCCTCGGGCGCTTCGAAGACGAGGAGGCCCGGCGCGGCTTGCACGGCGTCGACGGTGACGGGGCCGATGGTGGTGGGGATGGTGGCGGTGGGCATGGTGCTCCTTCGTGGTGTCGGGTCGGCGGCCGTACGGCTCACCGCGGCACGGTCTCGTCGGCCGCAGGGAACGGGATCGGCAGACCGGTGAGGCCAGAGGGCCGGTCACGCTCGGGGTGGTCGACGTCGGCCGGCATGTGGTCGGTGATGATCTGCCGCAGCCAGTCGGGGAGTTCCGCGGCGGGTGGCCACAGCTCGGCGTCGTCCTCCCACTCGACGGCGAGGTCGATGCGGGTGATGTCGGTGCGGGCGCCGTAGGTGATGCGTAGGCCGTGGGGGTGTCGGGTGCGTCCGATGGTGTTGGTGAGGGTGGGGGCGTTGGTGAGGTCGATGCGGACTTGGGAGCGGATCTCTCGTACGGCGGTGGTCGGGGTCGGGTGGGTCATGTCGTCGCTCCTCAGGCGCAGATCACGCAGCGGTGGTCGGCGACGTTGTTGTCGTGGCAGCGGTCGACGCAGCCGCGGCAGTGAGGCGAGGACGCGTATTGGGCGCGTTCCTCGAAGCCGGTGAGGGCGGGGACGAACGGCTGACGGCACTTGGCGCACGCCGCGGGCTGCTCATCGGCGCGGAGGGCCTGCTCCTCGCGGGCGAGCTCGGCGTTATCGATGGCGGCGAGGGTGGCGTCGAGTTCGGCGGGGGTCAGTGGGCGGTCGGTCATGGTGATCTCCGTTGCTGTGGCGTTCGGTTGGGTCGGTTCTCGCGGTAGTGATCGTTTGCTGTGGTGCGTGGGGCGGGGTGTATCCGGATGAGCGCGCTAGGCGGCTGGTTCGCCTTCTCTGGCTCGTGCTCGCCAGCGGTGGATGGTGCGTGGGGTGACGCCGAGGATTCGGGCGATCTCTTTGGCGGGGAGGTTGAGGGCGGTGAACTGCGCTGAGATTGCTCGGCGTTCGTGTGGGCGGAGTCCGGGGGTGGCTCGGCGGTTGGTGATGGTGAAGGTGATGGCGGTGTCGTCGAGGCGGCGTGTGGCTTCGCGGCGTTGTCGGTTGTGGCAGGGCTGGCAGTGGGCGCCGCGGTTTCGGGGGGTGTGGCAGCGGGGGCAGCGGGTCTTCATCCGGCTTCTCCGGTCTCGCGGTCGCGTCGGCGGTCGGCTTCGGCGGCGGCGTCGAGTTGGCGCATGCGTTGCGCGTACGAGGGGGGTGTGGGGGTGGGGGGTGTTGCTCCGCCTCCGGGCAGGCCGACGAGGAAGGTGCCTTGGGTGGGTGGCGTGGGGCGTTCGCGGGTGAGCCAGGTGAGCCAGAGGGGGCCGAAGTCGGCGGCGTGGGTGGCCTTGGCGGTGTGGTGGCGCACGAACTTGGCGGTGGCTGCTGCGGCGCCTGCGGGGCCTAGGCGGTCGAGGTCGGCCCGTGCCTTGTCGAGGTCGGCGTGGCTGGGGTGCCAGTCGTCGGTGATCAGTGAGTGAGTGGCGTTGTCTCGCGCGCTACTACGGTCACTTCTCTCTCTACCTGCACCACTAGTAACGGGAGGGGAGGGGATGGGAGGGGAGGGGACACCCGTTGCACCCTCGTGGGTGTCACGCCGTGACGTTCCGCTTTGACCTGCGGTGCTGCCCTCAGACTGGGGTGCATTTTGGCGCGAGTTTGGAGTGAAACCGTCGTCATTCTGGCGCGACTTTGAGCTCAGAATGGCGTCAGAATCGCGCGCGTTTCGGTTCAGACTGGCGTTGTCCCGGCCGCGCTGCTGTCGCTTGCGGGCGGCCTCACGGGCGGCCTCGATCTGCGCGCGGGACTTGTTGTAGTCGAGGTAGTCGTGGATGTAGAAGCCGTTGTCGGCGGGCTGGGGACAGCGGCGGCAGGGGTGGCCGGGTTCGTGGAGCATGCCGACGGTGACGAGCTTGCGGATGGTCGCGGCGGTGCCGTAGTCGCGGACGATCGCGCCGTCTAGATGGCCCTCGGTGAGGTGCTTGGTCGCGTGGACACCGAGCCGCACGAAGAGGCCGACCGCGGCGTTTCCGGCCTTGCGGACCTTGGGGTGCGTATCGAACCCGTCGTCCAGTGCGAACCAGGGCATGTAGGGCTTCTCTCGTGCGTAGCGATCAGGGCATGTCGGATAGCGCCCTCTTTCAGGGCGGTTTCTGCTCCTGCCTGACATAGCCATCATAGCTAAGAGAGCTACTTCGCTGCCTTGTGCAAGGTCGCGAATTCGCTACGCTGTGGGGATGGCGAACTCCCCCACTGAGCACCGGGCGAAGATCGCCGAGGCGCGCAACGTCCTCGGCGAGGTGATCGCGCGCGCCCGCTTTGCCGGCGAACCGACGGTCCTGATCAACCGGGGCAAAGAGGCGGCGGTGATTGTGGGCTACGACTTCTACGAGCAGGCCCTGCGTGACCGCGCGATCATCGACGAACTGCACCGGCGTACAGAGAACCCGGGCGGTGTTGCGGCGTGGGATGAGACCAAATCCCGCAGCGTCCGCGAGGCGTTGGACTCTGCCGCTCGCACGGTCGACTTCTGACACCGCCTCCTCCTCTCCGGCCGGGTCCCGCACCGAACTGGTGCGGGGCTTCGTGATGTTGCGGAACCGATACGGCTTGATCCGGGGCGGCCGGTGAGACCGCCCCGGAGTGCGGCTACCTCACGTACTCGCCGCGGCGCCGGTCCTCGGCCTGCCGCTTGTGCTCCTTCAGCTCCGCCTCGGTGGGCTTCGTCGCGGTGAGCAGGCCGAGTTGGGCGTCGGGGTGGATGGGGCCCTGTCCGACCTCGTCGAACGTGCCGTCGATCTGGCGGCCGCGGTACATCGCGCGACGGGCTTCGATGAGTGCCTTCGCGTCTTCGTCGCTGCGGGCGACCTCGCAGCCGGTGACGCGAACCTTCACCTGCGGGTCCTTGTCCTCACCCTCGGCGTGCCCGGTGTAGGACTTCGAGGTGAGCTCGACGATCGCGTAGACGACCATGCCGGGCTTCTCAAAGAGACCGCGGCGCTGCTCGCGGGTCATGGTGGCTTCGATGCTGGCGGCGGCCGAGTCGAGCTTGACCTCGGGGACGTCGGCCGGTGAGAGCTTGGGCATGTGCTGTTCCTTTCGGGTGCGACTACTTGCGCTTGCGGCGAGGCTTGGTGAGTGAGTGCTGGAGGGCGGCGTACTGGCGGTGTGCCAAGTCGCGGACTTCGGGGATCGGGCAGTCGTCTCGGCGGTGGCGCTGTGCGCGGATGACGAGGTGCTCGGTCGCGGCGTAGCCGACGGCGTCCTCTGCGTGGCCGCAGGGGCAGGTGAAGTCGGCGGCGGCAAGTGCCCTGGCGCCCCACGGGTTGTCGAGGCGGACGCGTATCCCGAAACCCGGGTGGGGGTTGCCGATCGTCGGCCCGAGCCCGTTCATGCCGCGGCCTTGCGTTGCGCGGTCTGCTCCCGAGCTTCGCGGCGGAGGATGCTGCGGCGTTGTCTCGCGGTGAGGCCGCCCCAGATGCCGAAGGCCTCGCGGGTCTGGAGGGCGAACTGCGCGCAGGCAGCACGGACTGGGCAGAGCGACTTGCAGATGTCGACGGCGTATCCGATGTCGCCTGTATTGCGGTCGGAGTACCAGAGGTCGCGGTCTCGGGCGTACTCGGGGCGGCGGCACTCGGCCTGGTCCTGCCATCGGGGTGCGGGTTCGGCGGTGTCCGGGGCGGGGTTGATGAGCCTCACGACGCACCTCCGAAGATCGCCGCGAAGGTGGTGTTGGTCCGCTCGCGGATACGGCGGTCCTCGGTGTGCCCGGGGGCGACGCAGCCATCCCGGTCGCAGGTGACCGTGACGTGGCCCTCCGGTTCGCGGCCGTGCTTGAGGCGGAACGCGATCCGGTAGGCGGTGTGCACCCTGCCGCCGTGGCGCAGGGTCGGAACGGAGCCGGAGCGACTGGTGGTGCGGTACCCCGTCCAGATGAAGTGGCCGCCGCCGACCGGCTGGGTGCGGCGCCAGAACAGGTCTTCCGGGGTGGCCGCGGGCTTCCTGCCGGGCCGTGCCGGGGGGAGGCCGAGCGCTTGGCGGGTGGCGCGGACGGTTACCGTGGCGTCCACGTTGAGCTCGCGACCGATTGCTCTGTCGGAGAGGCCGGCGCGGAGCAGCTCGGCGACGTCGGCGCGGATGCGCATGGTCACCACGCCCCGTTCGCGAGGGGGTCTTCCCCTGCCTTCAGGCCGTGTACTACGAGGACGAGTTGACCGCCCTTGACCTTGTGCCCCAGGCGCATATCCGGGCCGACGAGCCGCGTGTGATCGTCGTCGTCGAGGAGCCCGGCGTCGACGAGTCCGTCTACTGCGGCCTTGAATGAGGGGTACCAGTTCGCGGGGTCGCGGCGGTTGTTCGTTGCCGGGTGCAGGACGCCGAGGACGTGAGCGCGCTGGAACAGTGGTCCTGGTTTCGCGGCAGCCAACGCATCCATGAGCGCCGGGCAGTCGCTGACGGCTTCCTGTGCCTTGCTGCGGATGACCTTGACGATGCGGGCTCGTCGAGCGCGGTGTTGGCTCTCGTTGGAGTTGATCAGCTCCATGCCTGTGGGCAGGGGGATGACGAAGGGGACGGGCTGGGGCCCGGCCGCCGAGGTGGCGGCCGGACGCTCGGGCTCGAACAGGGTCGGGGCGCTCACTCGGCACCGTCCTTGGTGTAGTGCTCGCGTCCGCAGTCGCCGCAGGTGTGGCCTTCGCGGTGGAGGATCGCGACGGTGTCGGTGCCGCACTGCTGGCAGTGCCGAAATCCGTGGGGCACGACGCCGGTGTGTGGGGCGGGCGGGAAGATCGGGCGGCGGTCGCTCGGGGTCTTGCGGCGTACGGGGCGATGGGCCCCGGTGCCGCGGATGAGGCCGAGGACGGGGATACGGCCGAGGGGCGGGAGGGAGATGGTCATCACGACTCGCCTCCCGCACGCTGCGCGGGAATGAGCGGCCACGACCCGTCGATGACCTTGTCTGGGGCGCCGCCCTGCTCCGCGGTCGCCTTCGTGCGGAACCACTTCTGCAGTCCGGCCTGCTGCTCTGCGCGCCACGCCTTCTGTGCCGCGTACAGCTGCTGCGGGCCCATCGAGGTGAGCTGGGGGTGCATCGCGAACTGCTTCTCGGCGATCAGGAGCGCGGCGAGCGCGTCGGCCTCGGCGGTGTGCCAGTCCGCCAGGGCTACGCCGTACCGTTCGGCGGTGGGCTTCAGCTTCCGCATGCCGGTGCCCTTGACGTACTTGTCGACCTGCTTGTCGATGACGTGCGGGTCGATCAGCGGCAGCGGTCCGGGGCCGACGCGGTCCTGCACGGTGGGGAGACCGTTGCGGATCAGGTCGTAGTGGAGGATCGACCAGTCGAAGCTGTGGTTGAACGCGATCACCGGCATGCCCCACTCGATGGCGCGGGCGAGGTTCGTGGCGATCTCGTCGAGCGCGGTCTTGGGGTCCTGCCCGTCGGCCTCGACCATGGTGTCCGTGACGCCGTGGACTTCGGTCGCCTCGGCCGGGATCGGGATGCCGGGGTTGATGAGGTGCGAGAAGGCGCGGTCGGGCTTGCCGCCGCCGCGGACGACGATCGCCGCGGTGACGATGCGGTCCTCCAGCGGGTCGGGGCCCGTGGTTTCCGTGTCCCACGCGAGACGGCGGCTGTCGGCGAAGGTGCTCACTGGCCACCGCCGGTGCGCTCGCCGTATTTGCGGCGGCCGAGATCGTCGAGCGTCTCCGCCTCGCCGGTCTCGTTGGTGACCTTGGTGTTCAACATCCGCAGGTTGGCCAGCTCGTAGCTGATCTGATGCAACCGGCCGGGCGACGTCTTCTTGTCGAGGATCTCGTCGCGGTAGGAGTCCGCCGAACGGGCCGGTGCCTCGACGCCGCGCTCGATCCGGTCGGCATCCGGGTCCTTGTCGTGCGTCGGCGTCAACCCGAACCCGAGGAGCAGCGTCCGCAACGCGACCGACTGCGCCTTCGTCGTCGCCTTGTCCGCGGTGTCGAGGGCCTCGCCCATCGTCTGCAGAGTGAGCGTGTCACCCATCGGCCCCATGATCGTCCAGGTGACAAGGGCGGAGCACTCCCGCATCGTGCCGCCGGACTTGGTGTTCTTCGTCCCGTACGTCGCTTCGACCTTGGAGGACATGACGTGCACGCCGTGCTTCAGCGTGACCGGGCCGAACACGTTGACGACGGTGTCGACGCCACGGAAGTTGAAGCGGGTCCCGGACTGGTTGTAGAGCTCGCCCTTGCCGATGGCGCGGATCTCCCGGCGGACGCGGAGCCAGGCGACACCGACCGGCACCATGTCCGGGTCGTCGTCGCCGGGCTCGTAGTCGGCCATCGGGTCCGATGCCGGAGCGAACTCCTCGGCGGGCGGGGCCGCCTCGTCGGGGCGGTCGTGCTCTTCGTCGGTCAGGGTGCGGCCGGCGGCCGCGGCTGCGTTCTCGCGCAGGCTCATCTCAGAACTCCCCCTTGTACTGCGGTGCGATGTCGATGCGTTCGGTGGGATTCGGGGTGACACAGGCCGCGTAGGCGTCGGGCCAGCGCTCGGCGAGCTGCTCCAGGTCGACGCGTGGCGCGGCGTTGGAGGGCTCCAGGGAGTAGGCGCGTTCCCCGCCGATCAGCGCGGACTGTGCTTTGCCGAGGGCGGCGACCATGCGGGCCTTCGCCGCGGCCTTGCCCTTCTTTCCTGCGGACTCGGCCCGCTGGTGGCGGCCGTAGTCGTACAGCGCGTCAAGGGCGTCGGCGTGGCGGTCGACATCGACCGTTCCGGTGCGGGTGGGGTGGAGGCGGCGGAACAAGCGGGTCAGGGCCTCGCCGTCACCGGTCGGCTCCGGCGGGACCTGCGCCTTGACGTGGTCGAACCAGAACTTGTCGACGGCCGTGGTGATGTCGTCGATGACGTCGAGGTAGGCGTCCCGGCGGATGGTGCCCTGGTGGTACTCGTTACCGCCGATCAGGACGGCGTAGTGCATGTGCTCGTAGCCGTTGACGGCGATCTGGTGGAGTACCTGCGCGGTGACGTCATCGGGGGCCCCGGCGTGCCACTGCGCGGACTTGAAGGCAGATCGGGTCTTGACCTCCAGCGCGCACGGGGCCTTCTCGTCGGATTCGAGGGGGCATTCGGTGACGCGCCGGTCGAGGGTGGTCATCCGGTGCGGGTGGTCGACGTGGGCGACGAGGCCGACGCGGCGGATCACAGACCGGTTCTGCATGGCCCAACGGCGGGCGACTGGCTCCTCGTTGACGGTGCCCCAGTAGGCGGCTTCGCCTGCGTCGTCGACGTCGGCGCCGATCTTGTCGTAGTAGACCTTCAGCGGTGGTGTGTAGTCGACGAGGCCGAGGATGGCGGGGACGTCGGAGGAACCGATGCCTTCGCGGCGGCGGGCGAGCCAGTCGGCGCGGTCGGCGTCGGCGGGGAGGATGAGGCGGCCGGTCGGTGTGACCCGGCGGCCGGCGGCCGGGACCGTAGTCCCGACCGTGGTCGTGTTCGTCATGCGGCATCCCGGAGGGGGAGGTGGGTGGCGGCGCTCCAGGCGAGCGCGGTGAGCAGGGCCTCGGCGGGGGTCCCGTGGAAGGCGGCCCCGTACGCGGTCTCGGCCTTGGTGGCGATCTCGCGGGCGGCATCCCGTCCGGCGCGGACTTCGCCGCGTTCGATCTGGCCGAGGACTCGCTCGGTGTCGGCAGACTGCTCGATCACTGGGCATCACCCTCGGCGGTGTCCACGGCCTCGATCTCGAACGTCCCGGCGACCCGAACCCCAGCAACGATCCGGCCGTTCATGGCCTCCAGGTCGACGACGACCTCGGCGCCGTTGGAGAGCAGGTACCGGCGGACGTCCTTGGCGATGTGCTCGGCGAGGCTCTCGGCGGTGGCAGCCGACACGGTCAACGGGGCCGGGGGCCTGCTGCCGTTGCGTCCGCCGTAGTTACCGACGCGGGCATAGGTGACGCGGTACTGCGTCGGGGCGCCCTGCGGCATGTAGCGGGCTTCGACGAGGTTGGTGTCGGTGGTGATGACCAGGCGGGCTTCGCACGATCCGGCGGGCCGGTAGTGGCTGCCGGAGTGGGCGGACGCGGTGCGGATCATCGTGGCCGTGCTGTTCGCGGAGGTGCGGTTGCGGTACTCGCCGACGGGCTGCCATGTGCCGGGCTCCTTGCGGAGGTTGGCAGCGGCGCGGGCGTGGTCGACGCGGGTATGGCGGCTCATGAGCCGTCCTTTCGTGCCAGCAGGTAGTAGCGGGCGTTCTCCGGGCCGCAGCAGACGAGGTGACCCGCCTCAGCGAGTGCCTGGAGGTCGCCGCGTGCGGTCGATCGGTTCGGTTCCTGGAGCCCTTGGGCGCGGTAGACGGCCATGGCGCGGGTGGTGGTCCATTGGCCGGGCCACGTGCGGATGGCGTTGAGGAGCTGCGCGAGACGCCCGGTCAGCTCGGCCTCCTCGTCACCGCCCGGGTCCACCAAGAGCAGGCCGAGGGCCTCGCGGTGCTCGTCGTCGAGGAACAGCGCGTACGGGCGGCCGGCCTCGTCGAGGCAGCAGACGATCGTTTCCTGGATGTCGTCGGCCTCGGGGTGCATGACGGTGCGGTCCCAGCGCACGACGATGGGGTCAGCGTGGGGAGTGGCCGTCGGCGCCGTGGCGCTGGCCTTCTCCTCAACCATGCGCCGTTGCTCGTCCGCCACGTTGCGGATAGCCAGGGCGGTCAGCCGGTCGACTGCCCTGTCCGCGTGCTTGTCGGCTACCGAGGCGGCCTCGGGCAGAACCTCGGCGCGGACCGCCGCGTACAGCTGCTCCGCGATGTCACCGGGCTCGGCGTCCATGTCGTACCGGGTGTCGAGGAAGTCGGTGGCGCAGTGCCGCACGATCGCGGCGATATCGGCGAGGGCGTTCATGCGGTGCGCCTCCGCTCCTGCGAAGGCACCGGACGCGGCGCCGCAATCTCCCGCAGCGCAGCCAGGAGTTGAGCCGTCCCCGTGGCGTACAGGCCGACCTTTCCCCCGTCCGCGTAGCGGTCGAGCAGCCGGTCCATGCGCTCGTCGAACTCATGCCGGACGTGACTGTCCGGGCCGCCGTGCTGAGCCGAGATCGACATCGCATGCAGGTCGGCCAGCTCCTCGCCGAACCCGACCGGGTCGCCAGCGGCGTCCTCGATCAGCTCCAGGAACACAGTGCGGAGGAACGTGGCGAGGCCGAGCTCGACGCCGTCGGTCGTGGCCTGGACTGTGATGGGCAGCGGGCCCTCGATGCGATACGTCATCGATTGGCTCCCTTCGGAGCGGCGAGGCGGAGCAGGAAGAGAAGGGCGTCGATCACGGCGATCCGGGCCGTGTCACACGCGAGGAGCAGCACGAGCCAGGCCCGAGCGGCGGCCCGACGGAGCCAGAGGGGCGTGAGGTGCTTCTCCTCGATGAGGAGGAAGAACGGGATCAGCGATCCACCGAAGAGCGCGGACGCGATGAGGACGGCGCCGATCACGTCGCTCGCGGTCTCCTGGCCGGTCATCACGAGGCACCGCCCGTCTCCGGCAGATCCCGGCCCACGAGGTACGTGTGATGAAGCGGCGAGTCGTGCGGGTCCTCCAACGGCAGCGCCTGCGTCGGTGCGAGGAGCGCCGTCAACGCATCCGCCGGAGCCTCCGCCGGGTCGTACGGCAGGCTCACACCGAGGATCTCGGCGACCTGCTCCCACACCCCCCACGCGGCATCACTCGCGACCAGGTCGTTCGGGAGCCCCTGCTCCGGACGCGACTCGGTAGGCAGAAGCGACAGCAGCACCTCACGCCGAGCCTGAAGATCCGCCAACTCGTGGGCCACCCTCTGCGACTGGAGAAGGTGAGCCGACTCCAACGCGAGCGCGATACCCGCCGACGTCCGGTCCTGCGCCTGCGCGGCCTGGATCACAACGGCCGCCGCATTCACGCGCTTGGTGTTCATCGCGCCACCGCCTCAGCGGCGATCCAATGCGTGTGCATCCGATCGCGGCACGGGACGCAGACCACTGGAGCGTCACGACCGCCGAGCCGCACGAAGGAGACGCCCGGGTCGCCAAGCGCCGTGGGGCAGGACGCGCACAGCTCCGGCACGATCCACCGCTCGATGGGACGCAGGTACCAGACCTGCCCCGCCACGCCCTCCCACGTGAACGGCACCTTCACCAGGCGCCCGTCGTCCGTGTGAGCGTCCTCCGCGATCTCGATCATCGGGGCGAGGAGACGGAACGCCGGGGTCTCGGGCATCTCGCCAGCGAGTTGGCCGCTGAGGATCCACGTGTCGATGTCCTCGGCGACCTCCCAGTGGTTCACCGGGGGCAGCCAGGAAGGTGCGGCCTCAAGGAGCGAGGTGAGCGCGGCGGCGACAGTCGATGCGGTACTCATGCCGACACCGCCGCAGCGACCTCGCACGGTACGAACCCCGACGCCGGAACCGGAACCGTCACCAGCACCCGGCACCCGACGTAGCCCTCGTCGGCACCCGCGTTCGTCGACAACGTCCACACGATCACGCCGTAACCCGTGTCGAGCCGGGAGACCGAGCCGCCCTTCTCCTCCAACCACGCGGCCAGAACGCCGATGTCCGCGGAGGTGACACGCACCGCGTCGACGTCCACCGTGTGCTCGGCCGACGGGATGCCGAGGATGTTGACGGTGACCTCGTAGTCCAGGTCGTTCTTGAGGCGGGCGTCCTGCTCCTCACGCCAGGTGAGGGGTGGGGTAGGGGTCTGGAAAGATGTGGTCATCGGTGACCTCTGCTTTCTCTGTGGTTGAGGCGCCGTAGTCGTGGGGCTCGCCGGGCCGGGAAGTCGGGCGGGCCCTGCGGCGCGTTCAGTGGGTAGATCAGGCGGCGTCGGCTGCGGAGTCGGCCGGCCGCGGCGACGGAAGGGGGAGAGACGCCCACAGGGCGCGGCCCCGGAGGATCTGCTCCTGCGTGAACCGTGGCGCCTCGCGGGCCTCGCGGATCTTGCGCTCGTCTTCCTCAGGGCCGAACGTCGCGATGCAGTCAGCGAAGGAGAACGGGACGCCGTTCATGCGCCGACTGCGACCGGCTGCCGGGCTGGCTGCTCCGGCACGAAGGAAAGAGACCGGCCAACGGCAGCGAAGAGGATCTCCAGATCGACGCCGATCGCGGCGCAGATCGCGGCCGCGCTCTCGTAGGTCACTCGCTTGCGGGCTCCGGAGACGAGGTCTCCGACGACTCCGCGGGCGACGCCGGCGCGGTGGGCCAGCTTCCGTACGTCGACTGCGTCCCCCTGGCCTGTGCGTTTCATCAGGCGGAGGAGGAGGTCGCGGTCGAGGAGTTCCTGTAGCGGTGGGGGCTGGGCAGGTGTAGTCACGTCCACCTCTTGCAATGAATGGCCTTGCGGTGTTGCACCGCTTGGATGGCTGAAGCATTGCATGGCTTGGACGAACTGTCCATCCTCTTGGAGAAGATGCATAAATGCATCCACCGCCCGGGATGGTTGCGTCTCGATTCCGCCAAAGTCGACGTGCGCTCTGGTGCGCGCCGTCCATTTGCATGGACACTCTGTCCGGCGCATAAGTTGTCGGGCCTGCGCCACCAGGGGGTATCTCCCTCGCGCCCCCCTGGCCCCATGGACACCCCACGGCCCATGAAGCGACACGGAGTGGCAGGATGAGCCTCATGGCAGCGGAAGATCATCGGGCGACGCAGCGGACCCAGTTCCGCGACATCGTCGTGGCGCGCAAAGAGGCCCTCAATCTGAGCTACGCCAAGCTGGCCGCCCGCTGTATCCACCCCGACACCGGCGTGCAGACCGTGAAGGACTCGTGGCTGCACCGCGTGGCCACGGGTGAGACGGTCCAGGCGCCCGACTTCGACATGCTGCTTGGCATGGCCGAGGGTATGGAGGTCGACATCGACGTCCTCCAGGACGCAGCCTCCGCGCAGTTCTTCGGCTCGCAGAAGGTGTTCACCGAGTCGGCCGAGGCGAAGGCGTTTCTTGAGGACGCGGACCGGTTGACGCCGGCGCAGCGCGAGGCCGTCCAGGCCCTGATGCGGTCGCTCGCCGAGGGGCGCTAAAGGGGCATTCCGCAAGAATCCCCGGCAAGATCATTGGCCTATGCCGCTACGCTGGGTGATTATCGTTGGCGGGGTGTAGTCGAAACTTGTTCAGGGTGGCACCATTACTGATCCGCCTGGGAAGCGTGATGCTGAGATAGCCTGCACGAACGATTCGTTCGAACGCGCGATCGAATCTGTGTGTGCACGACCCTGGGGGGTTCGATGACGGAAAGTAGCAAGCCCAACGCACCGCGAAAGACAGTCCGCGCCCGCATCGTCTTCAGCGACGAACTCCCCGCAGAATGCCTGCCATTCGAATGGCCGGACGGCCGCAACATGATGGAGATCGAACTCGTCGACGAGACGCTCATCGTCATCAAACCCGAGAGCATGGAGCGTCCTCTCTACGACGAGTGGAACCGCTACCTCGATCGGGTCACCAGCCAGGGCAACTGGTCGCGCGAGCCTAGCCGTTCCGGCCCAGCAGGTACCTGACCTGCGAACGAAGCCCCCTCGGTTCATGGAACCTAGAGGGGGCTTTCGTGTGCCTTCGGCCTTCCGACCACCATGACCGCGTTCGCCCTCCTCTCGGTTCTGGTCACCTCCGGTTCGCAAGCGGTGTACGGGGAGCCGATCTGGGAGCCCGTCGACCTGGCCGCCAAGGCCGACAACGTCTTCGGTCTCCTCTACGCCTTGGTGACCGTCCTGGTCGCCACGGTCTCCGTGAACATCGCGGCCAATGTCGTCTCACCCGCCTACGACCTCGCGAACCTCGCCCCGAAGTTCATCAACTTCCGTACGGGTGCGCTGATCACCGGTGTCGTGGGCGTGGTCATCTTCCCGTGGAAGCTGATCGAGACGCCCGAGCTCTACATCTTCGTCTGGCTCGGAGTGGTGGGCGGGCTGCTCGGCACGGTCGCGGGAATCCTGATCGCCGACTACTGGGTGGTGCGCCGGACGGCTCTCGACCTTGCCGATCTTTACCTCCCGGAAGGGCGCTACTGGTACACGGGCGGGTGGAATCTGCGGGCCGTCACGGCCTTCGTGATCGGGGGTGTGCTCGCCGTGGGCGGCTCGCACTCGGAGCCGGGGAAGGGGCCGTTCCCGGAAGACGGCCTGATTCCTGTCCTGAAGCCCCTCGCGGACTACGGGTGGGCGATCGGGCTGACCTCGGCGCTGGTCGTCTACGTGGGGCTGATGGCGACGGGAAGGCACATGGGCTCGGTGGGCTCCGGGGGTTCTGCCGGCTCGGGGGCGCGGGGGGCTGGGCAGGATCGGTGAGGTCGGTGAGGTCGGTGAGGTCGGTGAGGTCGGTGAGGTCGGTGAGCTCGGAGAGCTTGGCGGATTCGGCGGGCTGGGCGGGCTTGGCGGGCTTGGCGGGTATAGCGAACTCGGCGGCCTTGGCGGGTCCGGCGAAGTCAGGGACCTTGGCGGCCCGGCGAAGTCGGGGGCCCTGGCGGGCCCGGCGAACTCGGCGACCGTGGCGGACCGGCGGACCGGCGGGCTCCGGGCTCCGGGCTCCGGCTCCGGGGGAGGCCGGTCTAGGGCGGTGGTCTGCGGCTGCGGACCGAGGCTGCGGGCCGGGGCGTCGGGCTGGGGCGTCGGTCCAGGGCGGTGTTCTAGGCCGGGCGCACCGCCGTCACCAACCACACCCCCGCTCGCATCCGCACGCCGTACTCGGTCGCGTGCGGCCGGAACGCCTCCTCCAGGGCGGCTCGCTTCCTCGCCGTGACCGTCCTGCCCGGGGTGCGCGACAGCATGAAGTCGACCGCGTCTGCGGGGGTTTGACCCCACACCGCCTCCACCGGGACCGGAGTCACCGTCACGTCCTCATAGGCGGTGAGCACCTCACGTATGCGGGCCGGGTCCGAGAGCGAGGCCATGGCGGTGCGCGCGGCGGCCGCGTCGGTTGCGGAGTCGGGTTCGGGTTCGGCCCCGGCTGCGGCTTGGGCTGCGGTTTCGGCCTCGGGTATGCCGGGTGTCGTGTGCTCCGAGCTTGCCTGAAGGCCCTCCTCGTCCGCCGGATCCGCGAGGAGCTTCGCGAAGAGGCCGAGCGTCCGGGATTCCTCGGTCTCCTGGCCGACGGGCTGCGGGCAGACGAACGCCAGCCGCCCGCCGGGGCGCAACGCGCGGGCGATGTTCGTGAACGCGGCGGTGTGGTCGGCGAAGAACATCACCCCGCCGCGGCTGATCGCGACGTCGTACCCGGCCTTGGGGAAGGGGTGGATCTGGGCGTCCGCCTGTTCGTACGCCGCGTTCGTGATGCCCTCGGCCACCGTGCCCGCACGGGCGCGGTCGAGGAGCGGCGCCGAGATGTCGACCCCTGCCGCGTGCCCGTGGGCGGCGCGGCGGGCAGCGATGCGGGTGGTGACGCCCGCGCCGCAGCCGATGTCCAGGACACGGTCGCCGGCGCTGATGGCCGCGGCTTCGAAGAGGGCGTCGTTCACCCCGGACAGCATGGTGTCGTACCGCTCGTGGTGGGTGGCCCAGTGGGTGCCCACGGGGCCGTTCCAGGCAGCGGCCTGGCGGGAGTTGGGGCTTGCTGACGTCGCCGTGGTCATGACGCCTCCCTGGCGCGGTGGGAGGAGTGCTGGGCCTGGGCGGAGTACTGAGTCGCGAGGACGTTCTCGATGCGGTCGACGGCGGCGAAGGCGCCGAACGAGATCAGGTGCACGAGACAGTGGTCGCTGAACGGTGGCTTCTTCCAGGCCGCCACGTCCTCATCGGTGATGCGGTAGGGAGCGAGCGCGGCGAGCAACGCGAGCCGTGCCCCCGGGCGGGACGCGCGGTCGGGCAGTCCTTGCCAGGACAGCGGCGGATGAGCGCCGTCCCACGCGGACACCGTCGACTCCACGAGCGCCCGGTCGGCATCGTCGAGCAGGCCCGCGCCCCTCCTCGCCGCGTCCCGCAGCGCGGCGTAGGCGGAACCGATGGGTGTGCCGGCCGCCCAGGCAGGTCCCGGCTGCGGGTCGTCGAGCAGGGCGAGTGAGTCGCCGGGGGTGCAGGAGCGGCGCACGGTTTTCTGGAGGGTGCGACCGCCGATCGAGCGCACTGCCCGGAAGCGCTGCGCGTTGCACGGCAGTATCTTCTCGGTGATCAGCGACGACGCGACGCGATTGATGAAGTGGAACGTGAGCGCGGTGCCGATGTGTGCGGGGGCGTGGGCGCGCGGGAACGGCGGCGCTGCCAGCTCCGGCGCCCGAGGTGTCCGGGTGGCCTTGCCCCAGGCGAGCAGCCGGGCCTGTGCCGGGTCCTCCGGCTGCTCGCCTCGGAGCACCCGCTCCGCCACGCGGTGGTCGCCGGTGGCGTGCAGCATCATCGTGTGCGCGCTCACGCAGAACGGGCAGCGGTTGGCGAGCGAGACGCCCACGGCGACCAGCTCGCGGTCGGTGCGGGTCGTGCCGCCGCTGCCGAACACCTCGTCGCCGCCGGCCAGCAGGGACTCGCGGAGCAAGGCCCAGGCGGCGGTGAACAGTTCGGGCGCGGGACTGAGGGCGACCAGCGGCGCGGGCTCGGCGATGCCGAAGTCCTCTGCCATCTGTGCGTACGCGTCGGCGGTCCTGCCGGTCGCGGACTTCGCGAGTACTGGATCTGTGTATCGGTAAGTTGCCATGCCCCGATGGTCGGGGCGCCGGGGGCCTCGGGTCGTCGTCCGGCGGAAGGCAGTTGGGAGTACGTCGCCGGGGCTGTTCGGGCTCGCGACTACTGCACGGGGAGTAGTGCAGGAGCGGTCTGCTGGGGTGACGCGGACGTCGGCGGCGGCCCCTAAAGTTCTGAACACGGCGGGGGATGCGCCGTGACGGGGGATGCAGAGGTGCGGGGATGCGAGGGGTGCGGGGGATCAGATGACGGCGGACCGGGCGGGGAGATCGGCGGATCAGGTGAACGTGCGCGAGCGGGTGCGGAAGCGGGTGCGGCAGGCGTGGATCGGCGATGCGGTGCTCGCGGTCGTGGTGGGTGCGATAGTGGCGCTCTCGGTGGGCCTGGGCGAGGGCGGGGCGGGGTTCCTCGACTACGCACTTATAGGGGCAGGTTCGCTGGCCCTCGCCGCACACAGGAGAGCGCCGCGCACCGTGCTCGCTGTCACCACGGCCTGCCTGCTCGTGGAGGTGCTGTACGGGGGCGCGAGCAGTGTCGCGGCGATTCCGGTGGTCGCGGCGGTGCACACGGCCGCCCGAGCGGCCCACCGGGGTCTTGCCGCTGTCGCCGCCGGGGTGTTCCTGGCGGGCTTCGCGGTGGCGGGGAAGGCGTCGGACGACGTCGTGCAGTGGACGCTGCTGCTGGCCGGCTGGTTCCTGTGCGCCCTTGTCACGGGCCTCGCCGACAAGAACTGGCAGGCGTATCTGCGCCAGACCGAGCAGCGGGCCCTGGAGGCCGAGCGGACCCGCGAGGAAGCCGCGCTGCGCAGGGCGGGCGAGGAGCGGCTGCGGATCGCGCGCGAACTGCACGACTCGCTGACGCACAGCATTTCGATCGTCAAGCTTCAGGCGGGAGTCGCCGTGCACCTCGCCCGGAAGCGGGGCGAGGAAATACCGCCCGCGCTGCTCGCCATTCAGGAGGCGAGCGGTGAGGCGATGCGTGAACTGCGCTCCACGCTGACCGTGTTGCGCACGGACGAGCCGACGGGGAGCCCGGCGCTGCTCGTCGAGCGCGCTCGGGCGGCCGGGCTCGCGGTGGAGCTGACGGTGCGGGGCAAGGAACGGACGCTGGCCGGTGACCTGGAGAGGGCCGCGTACCGCATCGTGCAGGAGGGCCTTACCAATGCGGCGCGCCATGCGGGGGGCTCTGCCAGGGTGGTGGTCGGGCTCGATTACGGGGAGCGGGTGTTGGGGGTGCGGGTGGAGGACGACGGGGTCGCCGATGCGGGGCGGCCGCCGGCGGAGGGGACCGGGCTCACGGGGATGAGGGAGCGGGTCGCGTCCCTGGGCGGGACGTTGCGGGCGGGGCCGAGGGTTGAGGGGGGATTTCTGGTGCGGGCTGAACTGCCGTTGAAGTATGGGGCATTGACATCCCGGGTGTCTGCGGGGGACGTCGGGGAAGGGCGCGGCGCAGGGGGCGGAGGGCGGGGCGGGGCGCCCGTTGAGGCGGGGGTGGCCGCTGAGGCCGGGCGCTCGAGGGAGGGCGGGTGATCCGGGTGGTGCTCATCGACGACCAGGCGTTGATGCGCGCCGGGTTCCGTGCGCTGCTCGAAGCCGAGGACGGCATCGAGGTGGTGGGGGAGGCCGCCGACGGGGAGCGTGGGATCGCTCTGGTGCGGGAGTGCATGCCTGACGTGGCGCTCATAGACGTACAGATGCCGGTGATGACCGGGATCGAGGCGACGCGCCGGATCGCCGCCGACCCCAGCCTCAGTGCCGTACGCGTCGTGATCCTCACCAATTACGGCCTCGACGAGTACGTCTTCGACGCCCTGCGGGCCGGGGCCAGTGGGTTTCTGCTCAAGGACACGGAGCCGGCCGATCTGCTGCACGGCATCGAGATCGTCGCGCGCGGGGACTCCCTGCTCTCGCCCTCGGTGACCAGCAGGCTGATCGGCGAGTTCGTCTCGCGGCCGCCGGACCGGGCCACCGCGCCGGGCCTGGAGAACCTCACCCGTCGGGAGCGGGAGGTCACCGCGCTGGCCGCGCGCGGACTGACGAACGAGGAGATCGCCGAGCACATGGTGATCAGCCCGTTCACGGCGAAGACGCATGTGAGCAGGGCGATGACGAAGCTCGGGGCGCGCGACCGGGCCCAACTGGTCGTCTTTGCCTACGAGTCGGGGCTCGTGGCGGCGCGTAATGCGACGCCCTAGAAGGAGCGGGTGAGGCGGATGGCGCGACTTCCTGAGGGCTTCCTGGAACGGGAAGGGGAAATCTCTGGCCATGGCATGATCTCCGCGTGACCGTCATACCGTTCAGACACGTCGCCCGGGTAAGACACGTCGCTGTCCTCGCGGCAGTGACTCTGCTCGCTTCCGGATGTGGGCTCTCGGAGGAGTTCGAGCGGGAGAGGGATCCCGCCCGTACGGCGCCTGCCGAGGACGAGCGGCCTCCTACAGCGGACCGTACGGCTGCCTCTCCCGGGCCCGACTCGCTGACGGAAGCCCCCGACGAGACAGGGCCGCCGGACGTGCCCGACGTGGCATCGCCCTCCTGCCCCGCGTCCGGGGTCCGCATCGAGGCGGGCCTGGTCAACCCGGCCATGGGGCTACGCGCGATGAGCGTGACCCTGACCAACTGCGGAAAGGACACCTACCGCCTGAAGGGCTACCCGAAGATGCGGGTTCTCGACGAGCACCGTGAGCCCCTCGACGTACAGGTCCTCGAAGGCACCGAGCCCATCATGGCGAGGGACGACGACCCCGGCCCGCGCCACACGGTCACACTGAAGCGGGGCGAGGCGGCCTACACCGTGGTCGTCTGGCGCAACACCGTCACCGACACGACGACGACCGCCGTCAGCGGCACCTATCTGAGGGTCACCCCGGCCCCGGGCACCCGCCCCGGGACCGTGACCCCGGAAGGCCGGATCGACCTCGGCAACACCGGACGCATCGGCACGACCGCCTGGCAGCGCAGCCCGGCGGACGAGACGAACCGGACCAGGCTTACGGCACCCGCGCCGTCCACTCCGGCGAGCTGAACTTCGTCCGGGCGAGCTCCCGCGCCCGGGCCATCTCCTCGTCCGTGGCCTTGCCCGCCGTCAGGCCGTACCGGGTGCGGAAGGAGTCGAGCATCCGCTCGATCACTGCCTCGCGGGGCAGGCCGGTCTGGCGGCGCAGTGGGTCCACGCGCTTCTTCGCGCTCTTGGTGCCCTTGTCCGAGAGCTTCTCGCGGCCGATGCGGAGCACCTCGACCATCTTCTCCGCGTCGATGTCGTACGACATGGTCACGTGGTGCAGGACGGCGCCGTGCCCGCCGGCGACCCGCTTCTGGGCGGCGCCCGCGACCTTGCCGGCGTCGGTGGCGATGTCGTTGAGCGGTTGGTACCACGCCTTGATGCCCATGTCGCCGAGGGCGTCGAGCACCCAGTCGTCCAGGTAGGCGTAGCTGTCGGCGAAGGACAGGCCCTGTACGAGGGAGTCGGGGACCGAGAGAGAGTAGGTGATGGCGTTGCCCGGCTCGCAGAACATGGCGCCGCCGCCGCTGATCCGGCGCACCACCTCGATGCCGTGGCGTTCGGTGCCCGCCAGGTCCACTTCGTTGCGCAGCGACTGGAAGCTGCCGATGACGACCGCCGGGGACTCCCACTCCCACACGCGCAGCGTCGGCGGGCGGCGCCCCGCGGCGACCTCCTCGGTGAGCACCTCGTCCAGGGCCATGAGCAGGGCGGGGGACTGGGGTGCCTCGTGGATCAGCTGCCAGTCGTAGTCGGTCCAGTCGGTGGCGTGCGCGAGAGCCCGGCGCACCGCGACACCCACGCCCTCCGACGTGAGTCCGTACAAGACGGCGTTCTCGGGGAGAGCCGCGTCGATGCGGGCGGCGAGGCCCGCGGCGTCGGTGTCGGCGGGGGCGCCCTCCAGGGCGTGGCTCAGCACGTCGAACGCCTCGTCAGGTTCCAGGAAGAAGTCACCCGCCACCCGCACGTGCCGCAGCACGCCGTCCTCGACCTCCAGGTCCACGACGACGAGCTTGCCGCCGGGGACCTTGTACTCACCGTGCACTGTGCTTCCTCCGGACGCGGCCGAATCGCGGACACCGGCAGCCTGCGATTTCATAACAGGACAACTCTGCCCACCAGGGATGAATTCCCGCACAGGGGACTGCATGAGTCACGCTGAGACGACCGACCAGCCCACAGCCGGCGCGTCACCGGCCGTCAAACTGACCCTCGCCACGCTCACGATGATGGTCGTCGGATCGATGGTCGGCGCGGGAGTCTTCTCGCTGCCCCGGCGGTTCGCCCAGGAGACCGGAGTCGCGGGCGCCCTGATCGCCTGGGCCATCGCCGGTACGGGCATGCTGATGCTCGCGTTCGTCTTCCAGGCCCTCGCCGTCCGCAGGCCGGACCTGGACGCAGGTGTCTACGCCTATGCGAAGGCCGGGTTCGGCGAGTATCTCGGGTTCTTCTCCGCCTTCGGGTACTGGGCCAGCGCGTGCGTCGGCAACGTCACCTACTGGGTGCTCATCATGTCGACCATCGGCGCCATCTGGCCGGCCCTCGGCGACGGCGACACCCTGCTCGCCGTGGTGCTCTCCTCGTTCGGCCTATGGGCGTTCTTCCTGCTGATCCGCCGGGGGGTCAAGGAGGCGGCGGCCATCAACAGGATCGTCACCGTCGCCAAGATCGTGCCCATCCTCGTCTTCGTGATCCTGGCGCTCTTCCTCTTCGAGCCGTCGGTGTTCGCGGACAACTTCGGCGGCGCCGACTACGCGGGATCACTGTTCAACCAGGTGCGCGGCACCATGCTGGCCACCGTCTTCGTCTTCCTCGGGGTCGAGGGCGCGAGCGTCTACTCCCGGCACGCCAAGCGCCGCGAGGACGTCGGCCGGGCCACGATCCTGGGCTTCCTCAGCGTCTTCGCCGTCTTCGCCTCCGTCACGATCGTGTCGTACGGGATCATGCCGATGGCGGAGATCGCCGAGCTGCGCCAGCCCTCCATGGCGGGCGTCCTGGAGGAGGCCGTCGGCACCTGGGGCAAGGTCTTCGTCAGCGTCGGACTCATCGTCTCCGTGCTCGGCGCCTACCTCGCCTGGACGCTGATGGCGGCGGAAGTGCTCTTCGTCGCCGCGAAGGACGACGACATGCCCCGCTTCCTGCGGAAGGCCACCTCCGAGGACGTGCCGGTACCCGCGCTCCTGATGACCACCGCGCTGAGCCAGGTGGTCCTGGTCGTCACGATGTTCTCCGACGACGCGTTCAACTTCGCGCTCGACCTGACCAGCGCGCTGAGCCTGATCCCGTTCCTGCTCGCGGCCGGTTTCGCCGTCAGGATCGGCCTCGGGTACGGCCGTGCGGAGGTCGCCGGGCGCAGCACCCGCAAGGAGCTGGTGATCGCGGTGATCGCCACGCTCTACACGGCGTTCCTGCTGTTCGCCGCCGGGCTCAAGTTCGTCCTGGTCTCCTTCATCATCTACGCCCCCGCGACGTTCCTGTTCATCAAGGCCCGGCGGGAACAGAACCGGCGTCTGTTCTCGCCCCGCGAAGCCGTCATCTGCGCCGTCTCGATCGCGGGCGCCGTCGTGGGCGTGATCGCCCTCGCGGTGGGCTGGATCGAACTCTGACCGGCCACCGCCCCCCTGCTGACGGCTCTTCCACTGCCACCGGGCCTCCGTAGCCACCGACCGAAAGGCGCACCGTGACCACCGTGACCAGCCACGACAATTCCGCCGCACCGACGTTCGGTGTCCACTCCGAGGTCGGCAGGCTGCGCAAGGTCCTGGTCTGCGCGCCCGGTCTCGCGCACCGCAGGCTGACCCCCACCAACGCCGACGACCTGCTCTTCGACGACGTCATGTGGGTGGAGAACGCCCAGCGCGACCACGCCGACTTCGTCATCAAGCTGCAGCAGCGCGGCGTCGAGGTCGTCGAACTGCACGACCTGCTCGCCCAGACCGTCGCGCTCCCCGAGGCCAGGACCTGGCTCCTCGACCGGAAGATCACCGCGAACGAGGTCGGCCCCGGCCTCATCGACGACACCCGCGCCTTCCTGGAGACGCTGGAGCCCCGGCAGCTCGCCGACTACCTCATCGGCGGCCTGGCCACCGCCGATCTGCCGGACGAGTTCCGCTCCGGATACGCGGCGCTCGTACGTGAATCCACCGGCGTACGCGAATATCTGATGCCGCCGCTGCCGAACACTCTCTACACCCGCGACACCACGTGCTGGCTGTACGGAGGTGTCACGCTCAACCCGTTGTACTGGCCTGCCCGGCACGACGAGACGCTCCTGATGAAGGCCGTCTACCGATTCCACCCCGACTTCACCGGCGCCACGGTGTGGTGGGGCGACCCCGAACTCGACTGGGGACAGGCGACGTTCGAGGGCGGCGACATCATGCCCGTCGGCAACGGCGTCGTCCTGATGGGCATGAGCGAGCGGACCTCGCGCCAGGCCATCACGCAGGTGGCCGCCGCGCTGTTCAAGAATGGCGCGGCCGAGCAGGTCATCGTCGCGGGCATGCCCAAGCTGCGCTCCGCGATGCACCTCGACACCGTCTTCACCTTCGCCGACCGCGACATCGTCACGCTCTACCCGAAGATCATGGACGCGGTGCACTCCTTCACGTTGCGCCCCAGCGACAAGGCGGCGGGCGTCGAGATCACGGACGAGGGATCGCGCGCGTTCGTCGACGTCGTCGCCAAGTCGCTTGCCCTGCCCGAGCTGCGCGTCATCGAGACGGGCGGGGACGTCTACGCCTCCGAGCGGCAGCAGTGGGACAGCGGCAACAACGCCGTGGCCCTGGAGCCGGGCGTCGTCTTCACCTACGACCGCAACACCCAGACCAACACGCTGCTGCGCAAGGCGGGCGTCGAGGTCATCACGATCGTCGGCGCCGAACTCGGGCGCGGCCGCGGCGGCGGGCACTGCATGACGTGCCCGCTCGTCCGCGACGCGGTGGACTTCTGAGAGCCCTTGTCGTACGAAGGCTAGTACCGCTGCGCCTTGACCAGCTTCGCGGACAGCTTCGGCTCCGGGGGCTCGTGGCTGATGGCGTACCGCTGGGCCCGCTTGCCCGGTTCGAGGTCCTCCGTGCCGACGTAGCGGGTCTCCGCGACCTTGCCCGACGAGTCGACGAAGTCCACCTGGACGGCGAAGTCCGCCGTCTTGTCCGTCCTGTTGGTGAAAGTCACCACGGAGGCGAGCACCCCGCCGGTCTCGGAGCGCGGCTTGCCCGTCATGGAGACGTCGGACATCGCGTTGCCCCGCCCGTCGACACCCTTCAGGGCGTCCTTGGCGGCCTGGTTGGCCCGTTCCGTGTCGGCGGACACGGACGCCTCGAATTCGTCCGCGCGCTCGGACGAGGAGGCCTCCGCCTTCGACGCGGAGGCGCGGGCGGACTCGGCGGCCTCCGAGGCCTGCGACTTCAGCGGCGACGCCGTCTTCTTGGAGAAGGACGACGAGTCCGGGGCCGTCGGCCGTTCGCTGACCGTCCGGCTGCCCTCGGCGGACGGGGCGTCGCTGTCGGTGCTGCACGAGACGAGCGCGGCGGCGGCCGCCACCGTGGCGGCGATCGTGAGGGCGGCGGACACCGCGGGCCCGCGGTGCGCGGGGCGGGTGAGGCGCGTGGGGCGCCGCTTCCCGCGGGGCGGCAGGGGTTTCATTGCTGCGGTCCTTTCCCGAAGCTGTGCTGGGCGTGGGGCGCATTGCTGGGCGTGGGGCGCATGGGGCGTGTGGCACGCGTGCGGCGATGTGAGTGCGCGTGGGGCGACGTGAGTACGCGTGGGACTGACGTCAGTACCGCAGGGCGCAGGCGATCCGGCCGCGTTCTGTGAGCGTGCCCTCGGGCACGAAGCGGACCTGCGCGCCGGTGTCCAGGGCCCGCTCGACGATGTCGTCGACCACGTCGTCCACCGCGTCGAGGTCGTCGCCGTCGGCCGGCACGAGGTGCCCTCCGTCGTCGCGTACGGTCGCCTGATAGGTGTCCTCCACGGCGAGGAGGCGGACCCGGTCCGTCGTCACGTTCTGCCAGACCTCGTCGAGACCGGCGGCGTACTGGCGACGGCCTTGCGCCGCGCTCAACTCTTCGACCACGGAGTCGAGTTCGGACCTCTCCCGGGTGGCGAGGAAGGGGCGCGCCGCCTGCCACACCGCGTCCGCCGGGCCGTGCGCGAGGCCGCCGTGGGGTACCCGTGTGGCCCCCTTGATGGCCGTGCCGACGTCGTCGAGGAGGGAGAGCGCCTGGGTTTCCCCGGCCACGAACAGGGGGCGTGGGTGAGCGTGGAGCACACCGGCCACGGCGTGGTCCGCGTCGCGCAGGAACTTGCGTGTGTGCTCGTCGCGGAAAGTGCTCGGCAGGTCGCCGATCCGCTCCTTGCGCTCGGCGTCGGGGTCCTCCAGGCTCCGGGTGAGCGGGAAACCGTCCGCCGTGTGTTCGACGACCCGCTCCGGGGTGCCGTTCCACAGCGAGACGCGGTCGGCCGAGACGGCGAGGACCCAGTACGGACGCTCGGCGGCCTGCGCCGCGACGACGTTACGCGTCAGGAAGGTGTCCGAGAGCACCACGCGTGAGGGCACCGTCCTGGCCAGCGACCACACCTGGTGCTCGCCGGGGGCGGCGAAGACGGCGAGCCCGTCCTCGGCGTGCACCAGGTCGATCTCCGCCACCGCCCGGTCCAGCTGCGCGGCCACCTCGATCCGCTGCTCCCTGGCCACGGCCGGGTCGGACTTCAGGCGCTCCTTGGCCTCGGCGACCAGATTGCGCAGCCGAACGGGATCCTGGGCGTTGTCCGGTTCCCTGCGGTGGGTCGGCAGCAGGACCGTGACGGCGGGGTAGGGGCGCGGCCGGCGCAGCCCGGCCAGTGCGGCCGGGTTGAGGGAGGGATGCATGGAGTGACCCTTTCGGGGCGGGGCGGCGGATGAGGAGCCTCCGGGGAGGTTTTACGCCTTGAAATGCACCATATGCCGGTTCGTCGGCCGTGGCACTTCCCCCGGGGGTGCCGTTTCGGCAGGCGTTCGGTCTCGGCTTCGGTTCACGGCAGCAGGCAGCCTCACGGCAGCGGCAGCTTCACCGCGGCAGGCAGCTTCACCGAAGCAGGAAGCCGAAGACGTACCCGAGGGCGTTGGTGGCCCAGTGCAGTCCCATGGGGGCGAGCAGGCTCGTGCTGCGGCGGCGCAGTTCGCAGAAGAGGCAGCCCGCCAGGGCGGTGAAGAGGACGGCCCCGGCGTCGACGACGATCACGCCGAGGACCGAGTCCCCGAAGACGCCGCCGAGCGCGGGCTTGGCGTCGGCAAGCCCGAGCGACGGCAGGATGTGCCAGAGGCCGAAGAGCCCCGACGAGATCAAGGTCGCGGCGAGGGGTCCGCGAGCGCGCAGCAGCAGACCGAACAGGACGCCCCGGAAGGCCACTTCCTCCAGCAGGACCGTGCCGAACGGAACCGTCACGAGCACCCGCAGTGCGACTTCCCCGCCGCTCAGGCCGCTCTGCCGCTGGTCCTCGAACAGACCGCGGGTGAGGGGCAGCGCGGCCGCCACGGCGTACCCCGCGGCGACGATGCCGATCAGGGCCAGCGCCCACCCCAGACCGCGCAGGAGGGTGCCGCGCGCGAGGCCCACGTCGGCCCACCGCCCGCCGGACCAGTACACGATCGCGAGCAGCACCGCCGTCGCCAGGAGGGAGACGGGGAGGCTCCAGTCCCGTGCCCAGCGGTTGTTCGCGAGGTTGGTGAGGACGAGAACGGCGACGGTGGCGGTGACCGCGGTCGCCGTCGCGACTGGACGCCGCAGCGGCCGCCGCGAGGCGGGGCGGGCGTGCATCCGTCCATCGTGCGGTCGCCGGGCAGACGCGGCGACCGGAAGGGACGGGCCGCGGTGGGTGCGCGGCGGAGTCATCGCACGGACGCGGTCGGGTCGGCGTGCGTACGTCTGCGAGTCGCCGCACGTACGTGGCGGAGTCGCCGTGCGTCCGGGAGGCACTCAACCTGAGGCATGAGAGAGCGCGCGTCCCGCCCGCGCCCATATCGCCCGCGCGGACTTCGTGGCCGTCGACTGCCTGACCCTCGGGGACGCGAGAGGGGCGGTCGACGCACTCAACGCCGAGCGTTAGCGCGCCCGCCGCCACCTCCGCGCCATCTGCGTACTGTTTGCACGAAATGCACTAAATACACGAAATGCGTGTACGAGTGTTCTGAGTGAGCGGGAGGTGGCGGTGAACCTGAGGCGTTCGGCGAAGAGCGCGCCCGGGCGTGCGGAGGCCTGGCGAGGAGCTGCGCAGCGGGCCGTGCGGCGGGCCGGCGCGGTCGCGCGGCGGCCGTACTGGGAGCGGCCCGACCCCGCCTACCTCGTCCGGCGCTGGCCCGACCTCACCGCCGTCTGCTTCGGCACTGTCTTCTTCTGGCTCTCGCTCACACCCTCCCTCGTGCCCCGCCCCTGGTTCCTGCAGGGCGTCGTCGGCGGGATCACCGCGGCCATCGGCTACGGAATCGGCTCGCTGGTCGCCACCGCCTGCCGCGCGCTGTTCCGGTGGCGGCCGAGCGAGAAGACGCGGGCCCGCCTCTGGCAGGCGTACTGGCTGGCCGGGCTCGTCCTCACCGTCTGGCTGATCGCCGAGAGCGACCACGCGCAGCGGCGCCTGCGCGAGCTGCAGGGGCTGCCGCCGTCGATGCCCTGGCACACACCGGTCATCATGCTGATCGCCGTGCTGCTCTGGGCGCTGTTCCTGCTCGCGGCCCGCGGCGTCCGGCTGGGGGCGCGCAGGCTGATCCGCGGGCTGAACCGGTTCGTGCCGCTGCCCGTCGCCGTCGGACTCGGCCTCGCGCTGAGCGCGCTGATCGTCACGGTCGGGCTGCGCGACGTGGTCTTCCAGCGCGGCGTCATCGACCTCGCGGACCGCATCGCGTACGAGACGAACGGCGGCACCGAGGAAGGCATCCGGCGGCCGGAGTCCCCACTGGTCTCGGGCGGGCCCGGCTCGCTCCTGCAGTGGCGGGACCTCGGATTCCAGGGCCGTAACTTCGCGGGGTCCACGCCGACGAAGCAGCAGATCGGCGCGTACACGGGCCGGCCCGCGAAGGACCCCGTCCGCGTCTACGTCAGCGCGTCGGCGCCGGAGGCCTTCAGCAACCGGGACCCGTTCGCGGCGAAGGCCCGGCTCGCCGTGCGGGAGCTGGAGCGGACCGGCGCGTTCGAGCGGGACGTGCTGGCGATCGCCGGGACGACGGGGACCGGCTGGGTCAACGCCGACATCAGCGAGCCCCTGGAGTACATGCACGACGGCGACACGGCCATCGTCGCCGTCCAGTACTCCTACCTGCCCAGCTGGGTCTCCTTCCTGGTCGACAAGGAGCGTGCCGCGCAGGCCACGCGGCAGCTCGTGGACGCGGTCCTCGCGAAGTGGTCCGCGCTGCCCGAGGACGACCGGCCCGAGCTCGTCGTGACCGGGGAGAGCCTGGGCGGGTTCGCGATCGAGTCGTCGTTCGACGGCGTGGACGATCTGCTGGCGCGGACGGACGGGGCGCTGATCGTCGGCACGCCGAACTTCGCCCCGATGTCGCGGGAGATCCGCGAGCACCGGGAGGCCGGGAGCCCGGTCTGGCGGCCGCTGTACGGGGGCGGCAGGAACGTGCGGTTCGCTCAGTTCCCCGAGCGGGACCTGAGGCGGCCGGGTCCGCCCGCGGTCTGGGAACACCCCCGGGCCGTCTACCTGCAGAACGCCTCGGACCCGGTCGTCTGGTGGTCGACCGCCCTCTTCCTGCACCGCCCCGAGTGGCTCGAGAGCCCCCTGGGCCCGGACATCACCCCGGCGATCCGCTGGTTCCCCGCGGTCACCTTCTGGCAGACGTCGGTGGACATGGCGGTGTCCTACGGGGTGGAGGCGCCCCACGGCCACCGCTACGGGGCGGGCCCGGTGGACGGGTGGGCGGCGATCGTCCCCCGGGAGGGCTGGACGGACGCGGACACGGCCCGCCTGCGCCGCCACATCGAGGATCGGGAGTCGCCCTACTGAGGTGAGGTGCCTTGTCGACGTGACTCGCCCCACTGAGGTGAGGTGCCCTACTGACGTGGGGGGAGGGCCCGGAGGGCAGGTCACATGGGATTCATCTCGAATCCATGCCCCCTTTCCCTGAGCCGTACGGATTGTCAGTCCGGCGTGCTCTCATGGATGCATGATCGAAGCGATCGAAGACTTTCTTGTACGTGGCGTCCCCGATGTCGAAGAAGCACTCCGCAAGGCCGCGGCGGCCGAGGTCATGCCGCGATTCCGGCAGCTCGCCGAGGGCGATGTCGTCCAGAAGACCGGCCCGCACGACCTCGTGACGGTGGCCGACCGGCTCGCCGAGGAGCAGCTGACGGAAGCACTCACCACGCTGCTCCCCGGCTCCGTGGTCGTGGGCGAAGAAGCGGTGCACGCGGACCCCACGCTGTACGAGGCGATACGCACCGACGCGGCCGTGTGGATCGTCGACCCCGTGGACGGCACGAGGCAGTTCGTGCACGGCGACCCCGGGTTCTGCATGCTGATCGCGCTGGCGTGGCGCGGCGAGGTCATCGCCTCCTGGACGTACGCCCCGGCGCTCGACGAGATGGCGGTCGCGCTGCGCGGCAAGGGCGCCTGGCTCGACGGCGAGCGGCTCGTGGCCGGATCTCCTGGAGAGGTCCTCGAGGTGGCGACCTCGCACCCGGACTTCACCACGCCCGAGCAGAAGCAGGCGCTGCTCGGCCTGCGCGTGGCGGGCGTCGCACCGCGGCCCTGCGGTTCGGCCGGGCTCGAGTATCTGGCCATCGCCAGGGGTGAGTTGGACGCGGTCGCCTTCTCCTGGGAGCTCGCCTGGGATCACGCGGCGGGCCTGCTGCTCGTGGCCGAGGCCGGCGGCAGCAATCGCACCGTGTCGGGCGAGCCCTTCCGAATAGAGGGCGGCAACACGCTGCCGTTCACGGCAGGACGGGACGCCGCCACGGTTGACCGGGTGGTGGAGTTGCTGTCGGCCGCAGCCTGATCTGCGGGGCGTTGCGCGGCTCGAAGTGGAAGCGCACGGTGGTGACCTCGAACTCCGTGACGGTCCCGACGCGCGGCCAGTCCTCGGGGTCGAGGGGGAGATGCCCCAGGTCCACGAAGCCGGCGATCGGCAGCCCCAGGTCGACGAAGAGCCCGGTCCGCCCCGGGCCCCACGGCAGTTCGCTGACCGTGCCGGTCAGGCGGGCGCCCCGGGGAAGAGGGCCTGCCGTTTCCTGCGCCGTCGTGTTCCGGCTGTGCCGGGCCCGCTGCCACGCGGTCTCGAACTCCGCCTCGGAGACCGGCTCTCCGGCGGTGCCGGGGCCGTTCGCCGGCACGCCGTATCTCACCTCGTACAGCTGTGCCCCCAGCGTCTCGAACTCGGCCCGGGTCAAGGCCAGTTCGTCGCGCGAGGCCGCCACGGAGGCCGGTCCTTCCGGGTCGGGAAAGGACGCCTGACGTACAACGGTTCCGTCCTGCCCCGTCTCGAACCAGTCCTCGGAGCTCGCGTCAGCGCGGCGGAACCAGTACGTCACCCGTCAGAGGCTACCCGCGCCCGCGTTGCTGTCGGTGGTCCGGCCTATCCTGGGCGGCAGAGGCCATCGGCAGACAAAGGAGTCCGAAGGTGCCGTCGATGCTTGATGCCGTCATCGTGGGGGCGGGACCGAACGGTCTGACCGCTGCCGTCGAGCTGGCCCGCCGCGGCTTCTCGGTGGCCGTGTTCGAGGCCAAGGACACCGTCGGCGGCGGTGCGCGCACCGAGGAGCTGACGCTTCCCGGATTCCGGCACGACCCCTGTTCCGCCGCGCACCCGCTGGGCATCAACTCGCCGGTGTTCCGCACCATGCCCCTCGACCGGTACGGCCTGGAGTGGCTCCAGCCGCAGCTGCCCATGGCGCACCCCTTCACGGACGGCAGCGCGGCCGTGCTCGCCCGCTCCGTCGCCGAGACCGCCGCCTCGTTCGGGCCGCGCGACGCGGGTGCGTACAGACGACTCGTCGAACCCTTCGTCGGCAAGTGGGACGACATCCTGCGGGACTTCATGGCGCTGCCCTCGACGGCCCTGCCCCGCGACCCGGTGGCCCTCGCGCGCTTCGGCCTCACGGGCCTGCCGCCCTCCACCTGGCTGATGCGGCGTTTCCGCGACGACCGGGCCCGCGCCCTGTTCTCCGGGCTCGTCGCCCATGTCATCGCGCCGCTGGGCGGGCTCGCCACCGGCGCCGTCGGCATGGTGTTCGCGCTGGCGGCGCACGCCCGCGGCTGGCCGGTCGCCCGGGGCGGCTCGCAGTCGATCGCGGACGCGCTCGCCGCGTATCTGAAGGACCTCGGCGGCACGGTCCACACGGACTACGAGGTCAAGCGGCTCGACGACCTGCCACCGGCGCGCGCGTACGTCTTCGACACCTCGCCCACCGCGCTCGCCCGCATCGCGGGCCTGGGGCGCAGCTACGAGAACTACCGCTACGGCGCGGGCGTCTTCAAGATCGACTACGCCCTCGACGGCCCCGTCCCGTGGACGGCGAAGGAGGCCCGAGTCGCGGGCACCGTACAGATCGGCGGCAGCAGCGCCGAGATCGGCGCCGCGCTGAACGCCGCCTCGCGCGAGAACCGCGCGCCCGACCCGCCGTTCCTGATCACCGTGCAGCCCAGCGTCGTCGACCCGTCCCGCGCGCCCGCGGGCAAGCAGGTCTTCTGGGCGTACGGCCACGTGCCGAACGGCTGGGACGGCGACCTCACCGACGCCATCGAGCGCCAACTGGAGCGTTTCGCCCCCGGGTTCCGCGACCGCGTCCTGGCCCGCGCCACCGCGGGCCCGCCCGCGCTCGCCGCCCGCAACGCCAACTACGTGGGCGGTGACATCGCCTGCGGCGCCGCCAGCGGCCTCCAACTGCTGCTGCGCCCCAAGCTCTCCCTCTTCCCGTACGGCACCGCGCACCCGGCCGTCTTCATCTGCTCGTCCGCGACGCCCCCCGGGCCCGGCGTGCACGGCATGTCGGGGCACAACGCGGCGAAGGCGGTCTGGCGCAAGCTGCGCACGTCCTGACGCGCGCGCCCGAGGGGTGAGCCCCTGGAGCCCCGACCGCCCGACCGCCCGACCGCCCCCGACCTCCATGTCGGATTCTCGCCAGCCACCCGCGCCCCCATGCCCGATCCTTGAGGCATGACCACGAGTTCTCCGCCGCTCACCTCGATGCATTCCGACGCCGAGCGCTGCGTACGTGCGGTGCAGTCGAAGGACGCCCGGTTCGACGGCTGGTTCTACACCGCCGTGACCACCACCCGCATCTACTGCCGCCCCAGCTGCCCCGTGGTCCCCCCGAAGCCCGAGAACATGAGCTTCTATCCGAGCGCGGCAGCCTGCCAGCAGGCGGGGTTCCGGGCCTGCAAGCGGTGCCGCCCGGACAGCAGCCCGGGGTCCCCCGAGTGGAATCAGCGCGCCGACCTCGTGGCCCGCGCGATGCGGCTCATCGGTGACGGCGTGGTGGACCGCGAGGGAGTCCCCGGCCTCGCCGGACGCCTCGGCTACAGCACCCGCCAGGTGGAACGCCAGCTCCTCGCGGAACTCGGCGCGGGCCCCCTCGCCCTCGCCAGGGCCCAGCGCGCCCAGACCGCACGCCTGCTCATCGAGACGACCCCGATGCCGATGGCGGAGATCGCCTTCGCGGCCGGGTTCGCCTCGATCCGCACCTTCAACGACACCGTCCGCGAGGTCTTCGCCCTGGCCCCCGGCGAGCTGCGGGAGCGCGCCCCCAAGGCCGCCATGAGGCCGTCCGCCCCCGGCGCGCTCTCGCTCCGCCTCCCCTTCCGCGCCCCGCTCAACCCCGACAACCTCTTCGGCCACCTCATCGCCACCGCCGTACCCGGCGTCGAGGAGTGGCGCGACGGCGCGTACCGCCGCACGCTCCGTCTCCCGTACGGCCACGGAGTCGTCGCCCTCACCCCCGCCCCGGACCACATCGCCTGCCGCCTCAGCCTCACCGACATGCGCGACCTCACGATCGCCATCAGCCGCTGCCGCCGCATGCTCGACCTGGACGCGGACCCGGTCGCGGTGGACGCCCAGCTGAGCGCCGACCCGCTGCTCGCACCCCTGGTGGCCAAGGCGCCGGGGCGCCGGGTGCCGCGCACGGTCGACGAAGCGGAGTTCGCCGTACGCGCGGTACTCGGCCAGCAGGTGTCCACCGCCGCCGCCCGCACCCACGCCGCCCGCCTGGTCACCGCGCACGGCGAACCGGTCGACGACCCCGAGGGCGGTCTCACCCACCTCTTCCCGGCGCCGGAGGCCCTGGCGGCGCTCGACCCGGAGGCACTCGCGCTGCCGCGCAGCCGCCGCACCACCCTGACCACGCTCGTACGCCACCTCGCCGACGGTTCACTGCGGCTCGGCGTGGAGAGCGGCTGGGAGGAGGCCCGCGCCCGGCTCACCGAACTGCCCGGCTTCGGCCCCTGGACCGTCGAGGTCATCGCCATGCGAGCACTCGGCGACCCCGACGCGTTCCTCCCCACCGACCTGGGCATCCGCCGCGCGGCACAGGAGCTGGGCCTCCCGCACACCCCGGCCGCGCTGACCGCGCGGGCCGCCGCCTGGCGCCCCTGGCGGGCGTACGCGGTCCAGTACCTGTGGGCGACCGACGCCCACCCCATCAACCACATCCCGGCCTGACAGCCGGCCCGAGAGGACACGCCCGTGCACCGTCAGCACACACTCATCGACAGCCCCTACGGCCCCCTGACCCTGGTGGCCACCGACGGGGTCCTCAGCGGCCTCTACATGACAGAGCAGCGGCACCGCCCGCCGGAGGAGACCTTCGGAGACCGCGACGCGGGCCCGTTCGGCGAGACGACCAGCCAGCTGGAGGCCTACTTCGAGGGCGAGTTGAAGGAGTTCGACCTGCCCATGCGCCTGGACGGCACGCCGTTCCAGCGCACTGTCTGGCAGCAGCTCCAACTGATCCCGTACGGCGAGACCCGTACGTACGGAGAACTCGCGGCCCTGCTGGGCAAGCCCAACGCCTCACGCGCCGTCGGCCTGGCCAACGGCAAGAACCCCATCGGCGTCATCGTGCCCTGCCACCGGGTGATCGGCACGGGCGGCTCCCTGACCGGCTACGGCGGCGGGCTCGACCGCAAGCAGCGGCTGCTGGCCTTCGAGGGCGCCACCACACCCCGCAAGGAGGACGCCCTCTTCTGACCCTGCCCCTGCCCCTGACCCTGCCCCTGACCCTGGCTCTGGCTCTGGCTCTGGCCCTGACTCTCTGGTTCAGACGGCCCGCACGCCGTTCTCCAGTTCCACGGTCCCCGTCCCCGCGTCGAGCGCCTCAAGTGCGGCCCGCACGCGCAGCCCCAACTCGCCCGGCAGGAACCGGGGCAGGTCCTCGCGGGGCACCAGGCGCCAGGAGAGCAGCTCGTCCTCCTGAAGTCTGATCGACTTCAGCCGGTCGTCGTCGAGCACCCCGCCGTCGTACAGATAGGCGACCAGCGGGGGACGTGCGACACCCGGCACCCAGTCCACCGCGAGCAGCGCGCCCAGCTCGACGTCCAAACCGATCTCTTCCGCGGTCTCGCGGCGCGCGCCCTGGCGCGGTGTCTCGCCCTCGTCCGACTCGACGGTGCCGCCGGGCAGGGCCCATCCCTCACGGTAGTTGGGCTCGACGAGCAGCACGCGCCCCTCGGAGTCCCGGAAGAGGGCGGCGGCCCCGGCGATGATGCGGGGCAGGCCCGCGATGTACGTGGCGTAATCCTGAATGGTCACGTGAAAAGGGTAGACGCGGCGCAGGTCCGGCCCCGAGTGGGCGCGCCCCCGGCCGCTGCCGCCCTACTCCTGCACCAACTCCACGGTTCGCGCGGCCAGTTCACTGATCCGCGCCCCGTCGAAGCCGAACACCGCACTGCGCACCTTGTCCTCCAGGGGGTCCCGCCACTGTGCCGGGATGGCCTTGGCCCCGCACAGCACCCCCGCGACGGACCCGGCGGTCGCGCCGTTCGAGTCGGTGTCGAGACCGCCGCGCACCGTGAGGGCGATGGTGCGGGTGAAGTCACCGTCGCCGTAGAGGAGCCCGGCGGCCAGGACGGCCGAGTTGGGCACGGCGTGGATCCAGCCGAGTCCGGTGGTCTCCGACTCGGCGGTGGCGAGGGTGTCCTCCCAGCTGAGCCCGGCCTCGTGGAGCGTGACGACCCGGCGCACCGTACGGGCGAGCCGGCAGCTGGAGGGGATCACGCCGAAGGCCGCGTCCAGGGCGGCGCGCGCGGTGGCGGCCGAGAACGCCGCCGAGACGAGCGCCGCCGCCCACATCGCCCCGTAGACGCCGTTGCCGGTGTGCGAGAGCACCGCGTCGCGGCGGGCGAGGGAGGCGGCGCGGCGCGGTGCGCCGGGGTTCGTCCAGCCGAAGATGTCGGCTCGGATGAGGGCGCCGATCCACTCCTGGCAGGCGTTCTCGTACGTCGCGGTGAGCGGTGGCTTGAGTCCGTTGGTCAGATTCCGGTACGCGGCGCGCTCCGCGGTGAACGTCTGCAGATAGGGCAGGCGCAGCAGCCACAGTTCGCCGACCTGTTCGGTGCTGAACGTGAACCCGTGTGTCTCCAGGAGGTGCAGTCCGAGGATCGCGTAGTCGATGTCGTCGTCACGGCAGCTGCCGTGCACCTTGCCGCGTACGCACTGCTGCCACTCGGGCCGCAGCTGGAACTCCTCGACCCAGGAAGGGGGTTCGGGCAGGTAGTCGGTGAGCGGCAGTGCGTCGGCCTGCCGCAGATAGCGCTCGATGCGCTCGCGCGTCCAGTAGTCGCCCCGCTCGATGGGTTTGCCGAGCATGTTGCCCGCGATCCGCCCGATCCAGCCGCCGAGAACACGGTCGGCGAGTTCCGTATGTGCTGGGGTCATGCGTCCGGTCTACCGAATCCGGGGCGGTTGTGCGCGGTCAACGTGACGGGTTCGGCGCGGAGCGTGACAGGTTTGTCTGGTTCTCGAAGTCGACGGCGCCGTCTTGATCGATCATTGGACGAGCTCAATGGACCGCTATCACCCCCCTTAGGCCGATTTAAGGGAGGAGTTCGGGGCTCCGATATGCGGACGGCCATGGGCAGGCGGCCCCTCCTCCGGTTATGGTCGCAGCGGCGCGACTGCCTTGACTTGAGCAAGGCCCGGAAAGCAAGGGGATGCAAGGTGGCGGACGCTGCTGGGACGGCGGGGCATGTGCTCATCGCCGCGGACAAGTTCAAGGGCTCACTCACGGCCGTGCAGGTCGCGGAGCGGGTGACGGCCGGGCTTCGCCGTGTCGCCCCGCAGGTGGAGGTCGAGGCCCTGCCGGTCGCCGACGGCGGCGACGGCACGGTGGCCGCGGCGGTCGCGGCCGGTTTCGAGCGCCGTGAGGTGCGGGTGACGGGGCCGCTCGGCGACGAGGTCACCGCGGCGTACGCGCTGCGGGACGGTACCGCGGTGGTGGAGATGGCGGAGGCGTCCGGCCTCCAGCTGCTGCCCGAGGGTGTCTTCGCACCGCTCACGTCCACGACGTACGGCTCCGGGGAACTGCTGCGGGCCGCGCTGGACGCGGGCGCGCGGACCATCGTCTTCGGTGTCGGGGGCAGTGCGACGACGGACGGCGGGGCCGGGATGCTGGCCGCGCTGGGCGCGGTCTTCCTGGACGCGGCAGGGGAGCCGGTGGCGCCGGGGGGCGGCCCGCTCGCCACGCTGGCCTCGGCGGATCTCTCCGGGCTCGACGAGCGCTTCGCCTCGGTCGACCTGGTCCTCGCCAGCGACGTGGACAATCCGCTGACGGGACCGAAGGGTGCTCCGGCGGTGTACGGCCCGCAGAAGGGGGCGTCCCCCGAGGACGTCGCCGAGCTGGACGCGGCGCTCGCGCACTTCGCGCAGGTGCTGGCCGAATCGGTGGGTTCCGCCGCCCTGAAGCACGCGGAGTCCCCGGGGGCGGGGGCGGCGGGCGGCATCGGCTTCGGGGCCCTGGTCGGGCTCGGCGCGAGCTTCCGCCCCGGGATCGAGGTCATGCTGGACGTCCTCGGCTTCGCGCCGGCGCTTGCGAGGGCTTCGCTGGTGATCACGGGGGAGGGGTCGCTGGACGAGCAGACCCTCCACGGGAAGGCTCCCGCGGGTGTCGCGGCGGCGGCTCGCGCGGCGGGTGTCGAGGTGGTGGCGGTCTGCGGCCGGCTGGCCCTTCCGGCCGAGGCCTTGGGCAAGGCGGGCATCCGGCGCGCCTACGCCCTCACTGACGTGGAGCCGGACGTCGCCCGTTGTATCGCCGAGGCGGGGCCCATTCTGGAGACGGTGGCGGAGGGGATCGCCCGCGATTTCCTGGGCTAGGGGGTTTTGCTGGGGCGCGGTGCGGCTTTTGCGCAGTTCCCCGCGCCCCTGAGGTGGTCCGTGCGGTGGTCGGGTACGGCTGGGGCCGGTGGGGGGTGCTCGCGCAGTTCCCCGCGCCCCTGATGGGGTCTGTGCGGTGGTCGGGTACGGCTGAGGCCGGTGGGGGGTGGCCGCGCAGTTCCCCGCGCCCCTGAGGTGGTCCGTGCGGTGGTCGGGTACGCCTGAGGCCGGTGGGGGTTAGCCGCGCGGTTCCCCGCGCCCCTGATGGGGTCTGTGCGGTGGTCGGGTACGCCTGGGGTCGGTGGGGGCTTGTCGCGCAGTTCCCCGCGCCCCTTACGGGGCCCGAGGTAGTTCGGCACACCTGGGGTCGGTGGGGGTTGGCCGCGCAGTTCCTCGCGCCCCTTGCGGGGCCCGAGGTGGTTCGGCACGCCCGGGGTCGGTGGGGGTTGGCCGCGCAGTTCCTCGCGCCCCTTAGGAGGGCCGGGGAGTTTCAGCCCGTCCGGCGTTTGAGGACGAGCTCGGCGGAGCCGGTGATTTTTGGCGCGCGCCCCCGGCCGGGCAGGGACACCGCTCTAGCCAGGCGCCAGCCGATACGCGTCGAGGGCCAGCGTCATCTCCATCAGGTCCCGTGGCCGTGCGAGCGATCGCGAGGTCAGTTGTTCCAGGCGCCGCAAGCGGTTGAAGACCGTGTTCCGGTGGCAGTAGAGCCGCCCCGCGGCCCGCCCCGCCGACCCCTCGCACAGCAGCCACGCGTCCAGCGTCTCGAGCAGCACCGCCCTGTCCGCCGGTTCCAGGGCCAGGACCTCCCCGAACACGTCCGACACAAGGCGCCCCGCCAGCTCCGGCTGACTCACCACGAGCGCCGTCGGCATCCGCTGGTCGAGCCGTACGATCCCGGTCGCGTCCGGCGGACACGTACGCAGCGCCAGCTCGGCGAGCCGCCGCGCATGGCCGAGTTCGGAGAGCCCCGCCACCACGGGGCTGATGCCGCCGGGCCCGGGGCACCGCCCGTCGAGCGCCGCGGTCAGCTCGTCCAGGCCCTCCTCCGCGCCGAGCGCCACCACCCCCACCTCCCGGTCCGTCCGCATCCGCCAGACGAAACGGAACCCGGCCCGCTGGATCTGCCGGTGGAACGCGGCCCGCCCGTCCCGCCGCTCGGCGCGCAGCACCACCACCGCGTACGGCCCGCGCTCCGGCAGATCGAGGCCCGCGGCCACCTGTGAGGCGAGGCCAGGTGCTGACTGCCCTTCCAGGAGGGCGTCCAGCAGCGCCTGCAGCTGCTCGTCGGTGCGCCGCCGCAGCTCCATCTCCGTGGCCCGGTAGGCGTCGGACGCGGCCGCCGCCTGCGCGTCGACCGCCGCCCACACCATCGTCGCCGACCGCATCAGGACGGCGAGCTTCTCCGGGTCCTGCCCCACGGAGCCTTCGAGCAGCGAGTCCCAGACCAGATAGCCCGCGTTGCGGTACGAGTGCACCACCAGGTCCAGCGGCAGCCCCTGCTGGGCCCGCCGCCTGCCCGCCTCCTCCGCGTACTCCAGATCGCGGCGCGGCGACGCGCGCGGCGCGGTGATCGTCTCGATGCCGATGCGCACCGCTTCCTCCGCCTCCCGCCACTGCTGGTCGTACGGCAGCACCCGCGCGTACACCGGGGAGTGCTCGAAGAGCTGCCGCAGATGTTCGTCCACCAGATCGGGGATGCGGGGCTTGAGCGCCACGCACGCCTCCTCGAGCACCTTCCAGTCGTGCCCCGTCCGAGGCCTGCGTCCGCTCATGGATTCCTACCCCCGTCACCGCTGCCCGCCGTGCCCTGGTGCTGGGGAGGATGCCACCGCCCGGCCACCCCTGGCAGGCCCCTGACACGGGGTGTTGTGCCCGTGCACAACCGGCGGCCGGTCCCGCTGGTCACCCGCAGCGATTCGGACACAGGTCGTGGACGGGCGGGCGCGGCGGTGCTGGGCTGAGCGCCACGCGGAGGGCCGAGCGGCACGGACGGCCGAGCGACACGAACAGGGCAGGCAGAGGACAGGGGGTCCCAGGTGGGTGGTTCCGGACTGGTCGTAGAGGACGCGTCGGTCGGATACGGACCGGTACGCGCACTGCGCCAGGTGTCGCTCGAAGTGCCGGACGGCGCCGTGGTCGCCGTGCTCGGCGGCAACGGCGCGGGCAAGTCGACGCTCCTGCGCGCCATTTCACGCACGCTCGCCTTTCACCGGGGAGCACTCACCACCGGCTCCATCCACTTCGGCGGACGGCGCATCGACCATCTGCACGCGGACCGGGTGGTCGCCGCCGGTGTGTCACAAGTGCCGGAAGGCAGAAGGGTGTTCGCCCGGATGACCGTCGCCGACAACCTCCGGTCGGGCGCGCTCGGGTCCACCGGAAGCCGGGCCGCGAAGGCCAGGGCCCTGGAGCGCGTCCACGAACTCTTCCCGGTGCTCGCCGAGCGCGCGGGCCAGCGGGCCGGGCTCCTGTCGGGCGGCGAGCAGCAGATGCTCGCGGTGGGCAGGGCGCTGATGGCCTCGCCGAAGCTGCTGCTCCTGGACGAACCCTCCCTGGGGCTCGCCCCGTTGATGGCGGCACGCATCGCCGACACCATCCAGGAGATCAACGGCCAGGGCACCGCGGTCCTCCTCGTCGAGCAGAACGCCGCGCTGGCCCTGCGCCTCGCCTCAAGCGCGTACGTCCTGGACGTGGGCGAAGTCGCGCTCGCGGGAGCGGCTGACGAGCTTGCCGCCTCCGACGAGGTGCGCCGCCGCTACCTCGGCGTCGTCGACGAGACCGCCGCGGCCGACGCGTCGCGCGGTGTCAGCGCGCTGCCGGTCCTCAACCGATGGGCGGGCCGACGATGACCGAGGACCACCCGGCAACGGACCCGACACCACCGGACGACGACGTACCCGCCCTGGAAGTGCGGGAGTTGACCGTCCGCTTCGCGGGACTCACCGCCCTCGACGCCGTGAGTTTCACCGTCAGGCCAGGCACGGTGCACGCCGTCATCGGCCCCAACGGCGCGGGGAAGTCCACCTGCTTCAACGTCCTGTCCGGCGTGTACCGCGCCACCGGCGGCAGCGTCCGCTTCGGTGAGCACGACCTGACGACGATGCCTCCGCACCGCATCGCCGACCTCGGCGTCGCGAGGATCTTCCAGAACCTCGCCCTGCCGCCGCGCGCGACCGTCGCCGACAGCCTGATGCTCGGCCGCCACCGGCTGACCCGCACCGGGTTCCTGGCCGCGGGCCTGCGCCTCCCGTCGGCGGCACGCGAGGAGCGAAGCCACCGCGAACGAGTGCGGGAGATCGCTGCGTTCGTCGGCATTGAACATCAACTGCACGCCCCGGCAGGCTCCTTGCCGTACGGGCAGCAGAAACTCGCCGAACTGGCACGGGCCTTGTGCATGGAGCCTCGACTGCTCCTGCTCGACGAGCCCGTCGCGGGCATGACCGCGGACGAGCGGCAACGCACGGCCGCCGTCATCGCGGGCGTCCGCGACAGCCTCGGAATCTCGATCGTCCTGGTGGAACACGACATGGGGGTGGTGATGCGGCTCGCGGACGCGGTGACCGTACTTGACTTCGGCCGGCGCATTGCGGACGGCGCCCCGGCGGCCGTACAGAACGACCCCGCGGTCGTGCGCGCCTACCTGGGGGAGGGGGCAACCTCGTGAACACCTTCGTCGAGCTTCTGCTCAACGGGCTCTCGATGGGGTCCGTGTACGCCCTCATCGCACTCGGCTTCGTCGTCATCTTCCGGGCCACCGAGGTCGTGAACTTCGCGCACGCCTCGCTGCTCCTGGCCGGCGGCTACTTCATCGCGTCCCTCCACGACGACATCGGCTTCTGGCCCGCGGTGCTGGTCGGCATCGCGGGGGCGGCCGTCGTCGGCGCCGCCATCGAGTTCCTCGTCATGCGGCGCTACCGCGGGTCGGATCACAGCGTCCTCGCCATCGTCACGATCGGCGTCGACATCCTGCTCACCACCGAACTCACCCGACGCCTCGGCACCGACGTGCTCGCCCTCGGCGACCCCTGGGGCGACTCGGTGCTCACCATCGGCTCGGTCTCCATCGCCCACACGCGCATCGCCGCGTTCGTCGCCGCCGCGCTCCTCATCACCACCTTCCTGCTCGCCTTCCGCTACACCTCCTGGGGTGTGGCGATGCGTGCCGCCGCCGAGAGCCCGGAGACCGCCGCCCTGATGGGCGTGCGCCTGGGGCGGGTCTCGCTCGGCGCGTGGGCGGTGGCGGGCGGCCTCGCCGCCGTGGCGGCGCTCTTCCTCACCGTCTTCCCGACGCCGGGGCTCGAACGGGCCACCTCCCTCGCGGCGCTGAAGGCGTTCCCCGCCGCGATCCTCGGCGGCCTCGACTCGACCACCGGCGCGCTCGTCGGCGGCCTGGTCGTCGGGGTCACCGAATCCCTCGCCACCGGGTACCAGAGCGAACTCACCTTCCTGGGGCGGGGTCTCGGCGACCTCGCGCCCTATCTCGTGATGACCGTCATCCTCCTCATCCGGCCCGCCGGACTCTTCGGCACGAAGGAGCTCGCCCGTGTCTGAAGTCCTGGCCCGTGGACGGGAGCTGCGCTCCCGAGGCCGTACGAGGCTGACCCGCCCCCGCATGTACCTGTGGATCGCGGGCGCCGTGATCCTGCTCGCACTGCCCTTCTACCTCGACCGCTTCTGGCTGCAGGCCGGTCTCTTCGCCATGGCCGCGGCGATCGGCGCGATCGGCCTGAACCTCCTCACCGGCGCGACCGGCCAGCTCTCCATGGGGCACGCCTTCTTCCTCGCGATCGGCGCGTACGGCTACTGCGTCTTCGCCGGGGACGGGGAGGACGGCCTGACCGGGCTGGGCCTGCCCACCTGGATCGCCGCCGCCCTGGCCGTCGTCGTCGCAGGGGTCGCGGGCGGGCTCTTCAGCCCCATCGCGGGACGTCTGCGCGGCGCCTACCTCGGCATCGCGACCCTCGCGCTGATCTTCATCGGACAGCATGTGCTCTTCAACGCGCATGACCTGACGGGCGGCTCCAACGGACGCGACGTGCCGCCCCTGAGCGTCTTCGGCATCACCTTCGACGACAGCGAGACCGTCGTGGCGGCCGTGCCGTTCGGGGCCTCGGAGAAGCTCTGGTACGCGGGCCTCGTCCTCCTCGTCGGCTGCGGGCTCTTCGCCCGCGGTGTGCTGCGCGGACGTCCCGGACGGGCCATGAACGCCATCCGCGACCACCGCATCGCCGCAGGCGTGATCGGGGTGCCGGTCGCCCGCTACCGCGCCGGCGTCTTCGTCCTCTCGTCGATGTACGCGGGCCTGGCGGGCGTCCTGCTCGCCCTGGTCTTCCAGCGCACCGTGCCGGACTACTTCGGCATGACGCTGTCCCTCGAATACCTCGCCATGATCGTCATCGGCGGCCTCGGCTCGGTCGCGGGCGCGGTGGCCGGTGCCGCCGTGGTGTCCCTGCTGCCGCAGCTCCTGACCCGGTACAGCGACGCGCTGCCCCTGGTCGCGGCCCCCGGCAGTGGCGGGATCACACCGGGCGAGGCATCCCGGTATCTGTACGGCGCCGCCGTCGTGGCGGTGGTGCTGTTCCTGCCCGGCGGCCTGGCCAGCATTGCCGCCCGGCGCTCCAGGCCGACGTCAGGCCACACTCCAGGGGAGGAACGATGAGTTCACGCAGGTTCAAGAGGGCCACCGCGACGGCGACGGCGGTCGCCGCACTGCTCGCGGTGGCGGGTTGCAGCTCCAAGGCGGGGGACGACGAAGGCGACAAGGAGGGTGCGGGCGGGGTCAAGTCCGGTGTCGGGGTCTCCGCCAAGACGATCGAACTCGGTGTGCTCACCGACATGACAGGCGTCTACGCGACCCTCGGCAAGAGCGTCACCCAGGCCCAGCAGCTCTACGTCAAGCAGACCAACGCCGACGGCGGCATCTGCGGCCGCAAGCTGAAGCTGACCGTCCGCGACCACGGCTACGACCCGCAGAAGGCGGTCGCCGCTTACACCGAGCTGGAGCCGGACGTCCTCGGCTTCGCCCAGTTCATCGGCTCCCCGTTCGTCGCCGCGGTCAAGCAGCGGATCGACAAGGACAAGGCGCTCGTGCTCCCGCAGGCCTGGTCGGCGAACCTCCTCGGCAACCCGTATGTGCGGGTCGTGGGCTCGACGTACGACCTGGAGACGATCAACGCGATCGACTTCCTGATGAAGGAGAAGGGCCTCAAGAAGGGCGACAAGCTCGGTCACGTCTACTTCGAGGGCGACTACGGCGAGAATGCCCTGGCGGGCTCGCAGTACATGGCGAAGAAGTCGGGCCTGACCGTCGTGGAGCAGAAGATCAAGGCGACCGACAACGACATGACGGCCCAGGTCGCGGCCCTGAAGAAGGCCGGGGTGAAGGCCGTGGTGATCAGTGCGGGTCCGCGGCAGGCGGCCTCGCTCGTGGGTGTCGCGGCGGCGGGCAAGTTCGACGTCCCGATCATCGGCAACAACTCGGCGTTCGCACCGCAGCTCCTGGGCACCCAGGCGGGCCCGGCCCTGGCGAAGAACTACTACGTGGCCTCACCGACCCTCCCGATCGGCGCGGACACCCCCGCGGCGAAGAAGCTCGTCAGTGACTACAAGGCGGCCTACCCCAAGGACTCCCTGGACAACGGCGTGACGGCCGGCTGGACCGCGGCGTCCATCTTCGGAGAGGCCCTCAAGAAGGCCTGCGAGAGCAAGGACCTCACCCGTGAGGGCGTCGACAAGGCTCTGCTGACCATCGACTCCTACGACACCGGCTTCGGCGTCACCCAGAACTTCAGCGACCCCAAGGCGCCCTCCTCGAAGGAGAGCGTGATCCTGCGCCCGGACAAGGGCGTGACGGGCGGCATGAAGGTGGCGAGGGAGCCGGGCGCGGCGACGGCGGCACAGAGCTACACGCCGGGAGGCTGAAATTTGAGCCTGTCCGGCGATTGAGGACGAGCCCGAAGGGCGACGAACGGCACGCGAAGGGGGCCCGAACCAAATGGTTCGGGCCCCCTTCGCACCGTTCAAGCGCCGCTACGGCAACTGCGCCGCCCGCGCCTCGCGCCGGTTGTCCCGGAAGTTGTTCACCCGGCGGGCCGTGGCGAACAGCGGGATGACCGCGCCGAGCACCAGCTGCAGCGCACAGCCGGTCTGCAGCAGCAGCTGCCCGCCCGGTGCCTCGAAGGCCCAGGCCGCGAGCAGCCCCATGGCCGCGACGATCCACGCGAGCATCGCCACCGCGAGGGGACCCCGCGGCTTGGGGTACTCGACCCGGCTGACCATGAGCCACGCCGTACCGATGATCGCCAGGAGCGTCGCCACGAAGGGCAGCTCCAGGAGCACGATCGAGACGACCGTGAGCGCGCCGAAGGGCGAGGGCATGCCCTGGAAGGTGCCGTCCTTCACGGTCACGCAGCTGAACCGCGCAAGCCGCAGCACCACCGCCAACAGCACGACGATCGCTCCGACCGCGGCCACTCTCTGGTGCGCGTCGTCGGCGACCATGCCGTAGACGAGCACGAAGTACGCGGGGGCCAGACCGAAGCTGATCAGGTCCGAGAGGTTGTCGAGCTCCGCGCCCATCGGCGAGGACCGCAGCTTGCGCGCCACGAGCCCGTCGAAGAGGTCGAAGACGGCCGCGCAGAGCATCAGGATCACGGCGGTGGCGGCGGAGTGCCGGGCCATGCCGCTTTCGTTGCTGCCCTGCAGGTGCGGGATGAGGATGCCGGTGGTGGTGAAGTACACCGCCATGAACCCGCACGTGGCGTTACCGAGGGTGAGGGTGTCCGCTATCGAGAGGCGGAGTGAGAGAGGCATCTCCTCGTCGGCCTCGTCCTCGGCCGCCTCGGGCACCCAGCCCGCTTGTGTCTCAGGATCAACCACGGTCAATTCGAGTCACCCCAGCCACGGTCTTCTGACCGACCTCGACGTCCGTCTCGACACCCTCGGGGAGGTAGATGTCGACGCGGGAGCCGAAGCGGATCAGGCCGATCCGTTCACCCTGCTCCACCTTCGTGCCCTGGGGCACGTAAGGAACGATGCGCCGCGCGACCGCGCCCGCGATCTGGATCATCTCGATGTCACCGAGCTCGGTGTCGAAGTGCCAGACAACGCGCTCGTTGTTCTCGCTCTCCTTGTTGAACGCCGGGACGAACCCGCCGGGGATGTGCTCCACGGACGTCACCGTGCCCGCGAGGGGCGCGCGGTTGACGTGGACGTTCAGCGGGCTCATGAAGATCGCGACACGGGTGCGTCCGTCCTTCCACGGCATGATGCTCTGCACCACACCGTCGGCCGGCGAGATGACCCGGCCCTGGGCGATGTCGCGCTCGGGGTCGCGGAAGAACCACAGCATGCCCGCCGCCAAGGCGGTGGCGGGCACGGCTACGGCCGCGGCGCCCTTGGAGCGACGCGCACGCACCAGGCTGAGTGCCGCGGTGGCGACAGTCGGCAGGAGCCACGGCGATGCTCCGCGCGCAAGGCGTACGCCAGCGAGGCTGTCGCGTGGTGCAGAGGTTTGGCTGTGGGGCATGGATGACCTTCGTAGCGGATGATGCCGCGCAGTGAACGGGGGACGGCGGCTTTTTCCGGATGGTATCGGTTGCGAGCCACAACTGGGCAAGCCAGGAAGCGGAGTCGACGGCCGAAGAGTGCTGACAGGGTGTGACCTTCTTCTCGAAGAAACCGCCCCAAAGCGGACATTCAGCCCTGGAATCGATACTCTTCGAGCAGTCGGCGTCCAATGATCATTTTCTGGATCTCGGCGGTACCTTCGCCGATCAGCAGCATGGGTGCCTCACGGTACAGACGCTCGATCTCGTACTCCTTCGAGAAGCCGTAACCGCCATGAATCCGGAACGCGTCCTCTACGACTTCTTTGCAGTATTCGGACGCGAGGTACTTCGCCATCCCTGCTTCGAGGTCGTTTCGCTCCCCGGAGTCCTTTTTGCGTGCTGCGTTCACCATCATCGCATGGGCGGCCTCGACCTTGGTAGCCATCTCGGCCAGCTTGAACTGGATCGCCTGATGCTGGGCGATCGCCTTGCCGAAAGTGTGACGTTGCTGGGCATAAGAGACGCCGAGCTCAAATGCACGCTGCGCGACACCGCAACCACGAGCCGCGACATTCACACGGCCCACTTCGACGCCGTCCATCATTTGGTAAAACCCTCGGCCGGTGGTCCCGCCGAGCACACGATTGGCTGGAATTCGCAGCCCATCCATGATGAGTTCGGTGGTGTCCACCCCCTTGTAACCCATTTTGTCGATCTTGCCCGGGATGGTGAGGCCGGGGCGGACCTCTCCGAAGCCGGGCTCCTTCTCGACGAGGAAGGTCGTCATCGACTTGTGGGGGGCCGTGCCCTCCGGGTGTCCTTCGTCACTCCGGCACAGAACGGCCACCAGCGTGGACGTGCCGCCGTTCGTGAGCCACATCTTCTGACCGTTGAGGACGTACTCGTCGCCGTCCTTGACGCCCTTGGACGTGATCGCGGACACATCGGAGCCGAGTGCGGGCTCCGACATGGAGAACGCGCCGCGCACCTCGCCGGCCGCCATGCGCGGCAGGAAGGTGTCCTTCTGCTCCTGCGTCCCGTGCTGCTTGAGCATGTAGGCGACGATGAAGTGGGTGTTGATGATGCCGGAGACCGACATCCAGCCACGCGCTATCTCCTCGACGCACAGGGCGTACGTGAGCAGCGACTCGCCCAGACCGCCGTACTCCTCGGGGATCATGAGCCCGAAGAGGCCCAACTCCTTGAGGCCGTCCACGATCTGCTGCGGGTACTCGTCACGGTGCTCGAGCTCCGTGGCGACCGGGATGATCTCCTTGTCGACGAAGTCCCGGACCGTGGACAGGATCTCCTGCTGGATGTCGGTGAGACCTGCGGTCTGCGCGAGTCGGCTCATGGCTACTTCTCCTGGCCCTTCTTGGGAATGTCCCGCAGCTCCGGGCGGCCGGGCTGCTCGCCGCCGCGCTCCTTGATGTACGTCTCGGTGGGGACCATCACCTTGCGGCGGAACACGCAGACCAGCGTGCCGTCCTGCTTGTAGCCCTTGGTCTCCACGTAGACGATCCCGCGGTCCGACTTGGACTTCGACGGCGTCTTGTCCAGGACCGTGGTCTCGCCGTAGATCGTGTCGCCGTGGAAGGTCGGCGCCACGTGCTTGAGCGACTCGACCTCCAGGTTGGCGATCGCCTTGCCCGAGACGTCCGGCACGGACATGCCCAGAAGCAGCGAGTAGATGTAGTTCCCGACGACGACGTTCTTGCCGAAGTCCGTCGTCTTCTCCGCATAGTTCGAGTCCATGTGGAGGGGGTGGTGGTTCATCGTCAGGAGGCAGAAGAGGTGGTCGTCGTACTCGGTGACCGTCTTTCCGGGCCAGTGCTTGTAGACGTCCCCGACGGTGAACTCTTCGTAGGTGCGGCCGAACTGCATCTCAGGCCTCCGGGATCTCGAACTTGGAGGTACGGGTCATGCCGGCCGCGCGCCCCTTGCCGGAGATGACGAGGGCCATCTTGCGGCTCGCCTCGTCGATCATCTCGTCGCCCAGCATCGCCGAGCCCTTCTTGCCGCCCGCCTCGGAGGTGCAGTAGTCGTACGCGTCCAGGATCAGCTCGGCGTGGTCGAAGTCCTCCTGGGAGGGCGAGAAGACCTCGTTGGCGGCGTCGACCTGGCCGGGGTGCAGGACCCACTTGCCGTCGAAGCCGAGCGCGGCGGCGCGGTTGGCGACCTCGCGGTAGCCGTCCACGTTCTTGATCTGGAGGTAGGGTCCGTCGATCGCCTGGAGGTTGTTGGCGCGGGCGGCCATCAGGATCTTCATCAGGATGAAGTGGTAGGCGTCCGCCGGGTAGCCGGGCGGCTGCTCGCCGACGACCAGGGACTTCATGTTGATCGACGCCATGAAGTCGGCCGGGCCGAAGATGATCGTCTCGACGCGCGGCGACGCCTGCGCGATCGCGTTGACGTTGTTCAGGCCCTGGGCGTTCTCGATCTGCGCCTCGATGCCGATCTTGCCGACCTCGAAGCCCATCGTCTTCTCGATCTGCGTCAGCAGGAAGTCCAGCGCCACGACCTGGTCCGCCGTCTGCACCTTCGGCAGCATGATGCAGTCGAGGTTCTGGCCCGCGCCCTCGACGACGGTGACGACGTCGCGGTACGTCCACTCGGTCGTCCAGTCGTTGACGCGCACGACGCGCGTCTTGCCCGTCCAGTCGCCCTCGTTCAGGAACTTCACGATGGTGTGCCGGGCCTCGGGCTTGGCCAGCGGCGCGCAGGCGTCCTCAAGGTCCAGGAAGACCTGGTCGGCGGGGAGGCCCTGGGCCTTCTCCAGGAAGCGCGGGTTCGAACCCGGTACCGCGAGACAGGAGCGACGGGGGCGAAGGCGGTTGATGGGCGCGGTCATGCGGGGACCTCCAGAGGGTCGAGCTTGTTCGCTTTCCGGATCTCGTCGACGATACGGCCGATGATCTCGGTGATGCCGAAGTCCTTGGGGGTGAACACGGCGGCCACACCCGCCGCCTTCAGGTCCTCGGCGTCGCTGTTGGGGATGATGCCGCCCGCGATGACGGGGATGTCGGGCGCGCCCGCCTCGCGCAGGCGCACCAGGACGTCCGGCACGAGCTGCGCGTGCGAGCCGGAGAGGATGGACAGGCCCACGGCGTGCACGTCCTCGGCGAGCGCGGCGTCCACGATCTGCTCGGGCGTGAGCCTGATGCCCTGGTAGACGACCTCGAAGCCGGCGTCACGCGCACGCACCGCGATCTGCTCGGCCCCGTTGGAGTGCCCGTCAAGGCCCGGCTTGCCGACCAGGAAGCGCAGCTTGCCGGTGCCGAGGTCGGCGGCGGTCTTGGCGACCTTGTCGCGGACGAGGGCCAGCGGCGTGCCGGCCTCCGCGGTGACGGCCACCGGAGCGCTGGAGACGCCCGTGGGCGCCCGGAACTCCCCGAAGACCTCCCGCAGGGCGAAGGACCACTCCCCGGTCGTCACACCGGCGCGTGCGCACTCCAGGGTGGCCTCCATGAGGTTGCCCGTGCCCGCTGCGACCTCCTTGAGCTTCTCCAGGGCCTTGCAGGGGCGCGGGTGGTTGAACGGCGGCTGGTAGCGGGTGTCGCGCCAGTGCTTGAGGGCGTTCACGACGCGGTTCTCGACCGCCGGGTCCACCGTCATGATCGCGGTGTCCAGGTCCGCGGTGAGCGGGTTGGGCTCGGTCGACTCGTAGGCGTTGACGCCGACGATCTTCTCCTCGCCCGACTCGATGCGTGCCCTGCGCTCGGCGTGCGAGGAGACCAGCTGCGACTTCAGGTAACCGGACTCGACGGCGGCCATCGCGCCGCCCATCTGCTCGATGCGGTCCATCTCGGCGAGCGACTCCTCGACGAGGGACTCCACCTTGGCCTCGATGACGTGGCTGCCCTCGAAGATGTCCTCGTACTCCAGGAGGTCGCTCTCCAGGGCGAGCACCTGCTGGATGCGCAGCGACCACTGCTGGTCCCACGGCCGCGGCAGGCCGAGGGCCTCGTTCCAGGCGGGCAGCTGCACGGCACGCGCGCGTGCGTCCTTGGAGAGCGTGACGGCCAGCATCTCCAGGACGATGCGCTGGACGTTGTTCTCGGGCTGCGCCTCGGTCAGACCGAGCGAGTTGACCTGCACGCCGTAGCGGAACCGGCGCTGCTTGGGGTTGGTGATGCCGTACCGCTCGCGGGTGATGCGGTCCCAGATGCGGCCGAACGCCCGCATCTTGCACATCTCCTCGACGAAACGGACGCCCGCGTTCACGAAGAAGGAGATACGGGCGACGACGTCACCGAACTTCTCCTCCGGCACCTGGCCGGAGTCGCGCACGGCGTCGAGCACGGCGACGGCGGTGGACATCGCGTACGCGATCTCCTGCACCGGAGTGGCCCCGGCCTCCTGCAGGTGGTAGCTGCAGATGTTGATCGGGTTCCACTTGGGGATGTGCGCCACCGTGTAGGTGATCATGTCGGTGGTCAGGCGGAGGGAGGGCCCCGGCGGGAAGACGTGCGTCCCGCGCGAGAGGTACTCCTTGACGATGTCGTTCTGCGTCGTCCCCTGGAGCTGCGTGATGTCCACGCCCTGCTCCTCCGCGACCACCTGATAGAGCGCCAGAAGCCACATGGCCGTGGCGTTGATCGTCATCGAGGTGTTCATCTGGTCCAGGGGGATGTCCTGGAACAGCCGCCGCATGTCGCCGACGTGCGAGACGGGGACGCCGACCCGGCCGACCTCACCGCGGGCGAGGATGTGGTCCGGGTCGTAGCCCGTCTGCGTGGGCAGGTCGAACGCGACCGAGAGGCCCGTCTGGCCCTTGGCGAGGTTGCGCCGGTACAGCTCGTTGGACGCCTCGGCCGTGGAGTGACCGGCATAGGTCCGCATGAGCCACGGCCGGTCCTTCTGACGCTCTGTCATGTGCGAACCCTCAGCCCTCAGACGTTCCGGAAGCGGTTGATCGCGTCGATGTGCTTGGCCCGCATCTCCGGGTCGCGCACGCCGAGGCCCTCCTGGGGCGCGAGGGCGAGGACGCCGACCTTGCCCTGGTGGAGGTTGCGGTGCACGTCGTAGGCGGCCTGTCCGGTGTCCTCGAGGGAGTAGACGCGGGAGAGGGTGGGGTGGATCTTGCCCTTGGCGATGAGGCGGTTGGCCTCCCAGGCCTCGCGGTAGTTCGCGAAGTGCGAGCCGATGATCCGCTTCAGGGACATCCACAGGTAGCGGTTGTCGTACTCGTGCATGTAGCCCGAGGTCGAGGCGCAGGTGGTGATCGTGCCGCCCTTGCGCGTGACGTAGACCGAGGCGCCGAAGGTCTCGCGGCCGGGGTGCTCGAAGACGATGTCGATGTCCTCGCCGCCGGTGAACTCGCGGATGCGCTTGCCGAAGCGCTTCCACTCCTTCGGGTCCTGGGTGCGCTCGTCCTTCCAGAACTTGTAGCCCTCGGCGTTGCGGTCGATGACCGCTTCGGCGCCCATGGCCTCGCAGATGGCGGCCTTCTCCGGGCTGGAGACGACACAGATCGGGTTGGCGCCGCCGGCCAGGGCGAACTGGGTGGCGTACGAGCCGAGCCCGCCGCTCGCGCCCCAGATCAGCACGTTGTCGCCCTGCTTCATGCCGGCGCCGTTGCGCGAGACCAGCTGGCGGTAGGCGGTGGAGTTCACCAGGCCGGGGGAAGCGGCCTCCTCCCAGCTCAGGTGGTCCGGCTTGGGCATGAGCTGGTTGGACTTGACCAGGGCGATCTCGGCGAGCCCGCCGAAGTTGGTCTCGAAGCCCCAGATGCGCTGCTCGGGGTCGAGCATCGTGTCGTTGTGGCCGTCCGAGGACTCCAGCTCGACGCTCAGGCAGTGCGCGACGACCTCGTCGCCCGGGTTCCAGGCGTTCACGCCGGGTCCGGTGCGCAGCACGACGCCCGCCAGGTCGGAGCCGATGATGTGGTACGGCAGGTCGTGGCGCTTGGTGAGCTCGCTCAGCCGGCCGTAGCGCTCCAGGAAGCTGAAGGTGGAGACCGGCTCGAAGATCGAGGTCCACACGGAGTTGTAGTTGACCGAGGAGGCCATGACGGCCACCAGGGCCTCGCCGGGGCCGAGTTCGGGGACCGGCACGTCGTCCAGGTGGATCGACTTGCGGGGGTCCTTGTCGCGGGACTCAAGGCCCGCGAACATCTCCGCCTCGTCCTTGTGCACGGTGATCGCGCGGTACGAGTCGGGGAGCGGAAGAGCGGCGAAGTCGGCGGGAGTGGAGTCCGGCGACTGGATCGCGTCCAGGATTTCCTTCACGGTGATGCCTCCGGCGAAGTGCGGGCCCCCTTTGAGGGGAGCACGCTCTTGAGGGTTACGTCGGGTGCTGCTGGTGCAGGTGGGGGTGTGCCGTCGGTTCGGCGAAGGTGATGCTCGGCAGCGCTTGGTGTGGCGCGGGAGGTTGCCTGTGACGCAGGCGTCCGGGCGCACGAGCCGTGGCTTGTGGGGACAGCCGGCGTACGAAGGTTCTCTGCACGCCGGCCGCCCGGACAACATCAACGTATGACACCGCGTGCCAGTCGGCAAGACACTGAGTGCCATCAATTTTTGATAGATGATCGATCAGTGCAGGTCAGAGGGTGTGACGGCATGACAGAAGGGGCGCTACCGGTGGGTAGCGCCCCTTCAAAAGGCGAGGGCAAAAGGGTGGAAACGGGGATCTAAGACTCCCGCAGAGCCTTCTCGATCGTCCGCATGATCTCGTCCAGCGGTGCGTCCGTCCGGGCCACGGTGACCAGCACATCGCCCCCGGTGCTCACCGAGGCCGCCGGAGCGGTGGTGCTGTCACGCCCCGCCCCGATGCCTGAACCGAAGGTCCTGCGGACGATGGCGAAGGCGTGGTCCAGCTGGGTCTCGACGTCGCCCTGGCCGCCCGCACGCAGCCAGCGGCGCAGGACGTGGTTGTGCGCCGTCACCACCGCCGACGCGGCCACCTCCGCCAGGAGCGGGTCGTCGTTCCCGTCGTGGTGGGCCTGCTCGTCGAAGTGGCCCAGGAGATAGCGCGTGAAGAGCCGCTCATAGCGGGCCACCGAGGCGATCTCCCGCTCGCGCAGCGTGGGCACCTCGCGCGTCAGGCGGTAGCGCTCGACCGACACGGCGGGCGACGCCGCGTACATCTTCATGACTTCCTTGATGCCCCGGCACACCGTGTCCAGCGGGTGCTCGTGCGGCGGCGCCGCGTTCAGGACCGCCTCCGCCCGGATCAACGTGTCGTCGTGGTCCGGGAAGATCGCCTCTTCCTTGGAGCGGAAGTGCCGGAAGAAGGTGCGGCGTGCGACACCGGCCTGCGCGGCGATCTCGTCGACCGTCGTCGCCTCGTACCCCTTGGACGCGAAGAGCTCCATCGCGGCGGCCGCCAGCTCCCGGCGCATCTTGAGCCGTTGGGCGGCGGCGCGGCTGCCCGCCGCGCTCTCCGGAGCGTCGGGCGTAGCGGGCGTACGTGAGGACTTGGCGGCCTTGGGCATGCCCCGAACGTACTGCATACGCGCAGCCGAGTGCTCCCGAGGGACGGGGCTGAGCGGCGGCGGGACGGGGCCGCCCGACGGTTCGAGCAGCCCGCCCCAGTCCGTGCGCGGTCTTCCGTCAGGCGTGCTCCCGTCCGCTTCCGGCCTACCGTCGGGCATATTCGCGGAAGCCGCGGCCGGTCTTGCGGCCGAGGCAGCCCGCGGCCACCAGGTGTTCGAGCAGGGGAGCGGGGGCCAGGCCCGGGTCGCGGAACTCGCGGTGCAGGACCTTCTCGATGGCGAGCGAGACATCCAGGCCGACGACGTCCAGGAGCTCGAAGGGGCCCATGGGGTAGCCGCCGCCGAGCTTCATCGCGGCGTCGATGTCGTCGAGCGTCGCGTAGTGCTCCTGGACCATCTTGACCGCGTTGTTGAGGTACGGGAACAGGAGCGCGTTCACGATGAAGCCGGCGCGGTCGCCGCAGTCCACCGGGTGCTTCTTGATCGTCGCGCAGACCTGGCGGACCGTCGCGTGCACGTCGTCGTCCGTCAGGACCGTGCGGACCACCTCGACCAGCTTCATCGCCGGGGCCGGGTTGAAGAAGTGCATGCCGATCACGTCACCGGGGCGCGAGGTGGCGCGGGCGCAGGCGACGACCGGCAGGGACGAGGTCGTGGTCGCCAGGATCGCGCCCGGCTTGCAGACCTTGTCGAACGCCGCGAACAGCTGCTGCTTGATCTCCAGGTCCTCGGCGACCGCCTCCAGGGCCAGATCGACGTCGGCGAACGCGTCGTACGTACCGGCAGGCGTGATGCGGTCCAGGGTCTTGGCGGCGGTCTCCGCCGTCATCCGCCCCTTGTCGACGGAGCGCGAAAGGGACTTGGCGATACGGGATTTGGCCTTCTCCGCCTTCTCCTCGCTGCGCGCGGCGAGCACCACGTCGTAACCGGCCTTGGCGAAGACCTCGGCGATCCCGGAGGCCATGGTGCCGGAGCCCGCGACACCGACCGAGCGGATGGTGCGCCCGCCGCCGTGGCGTCCGTCCTCCGGCGGGGTCAGCGCGTCCTGCACGACGACCGAACTGCCGGGCTCCTCATACGAGTAGAAGCCGCGCCCCGTCTTGCGTCCGGTCAGGCCCGCCTCGCTGAGCTGCTTGAGGATCGGGGCGGGCGCGTGCAGACGGTCCTGGGACTCCGAGTACATCGCGTCCAGGACCGTGCGGGCGGTGTCGACGCCGATCAGGTCGAGCAGCGCGAGGGGGCCCATGGGCAGCCCGCAGCCAAGACGCATCGCGGCGTCGATGTCCTCGCGGGACGCGTACTTCGCCTCGTACATCGCCGCGGCCTGGTTGAGGTAGCCGAACAGCAGGCCGTCGGCGACGAATCCCGGCCGGTCGCCGACCGCGACGGGCTCCTTGCCGAGTGCGTACGCCAGGTCGGTGACGGAGGCGACGGCCGCGGGCGCGGTCAGCACGGAAGACACGACCTCGACCAGCTTCATCGCCGGCGCCGGGTTGAAGAAGTGCAGGCCGAGCACGCGCTCGGGGCGCTGCGACTCGGCGGCGAGACGGGTCACGGACAGCGCGTTCGTGCCGGTCGCGATGATCGTCCCGGGGCGCACCACGCCGTCAAGCTCACGGATGATCTGCTGCTTGATCTCGTACGACTCCGGGGCGACCTCGATGACCAGGTCGGCGTCGGCCGCGGCCTGCAGGTCGGTGAAGGTGCGGACGCGGGCGAGCGCGTCACGCCGCTCGTCCTCGGTGAGGTGCTCACGGCGCACGGCCCGCGCGGTGGACGACTCGATGGCGGCGACGGCCTGGGCGCCCGCGGCCTCGCTGATGTCGATGCCGATGACCTCGCGTCCCGCGCGGGCCAGGACTTCGGCGATACCGGTGCCCATGGTGCCGAGACCGATCACGGCGACGGTGTTCAGGGGAGTGTCCATGCGTGGACTCCAGGAAGTGAGTGACGACTGAGGGGCGCACGGTGCGCGGCAACGGCGGCGCGGCGTACGGAGGGTGAGCTGCTGTGTCGTGACCGGGCGGCATAACGCACACGCCCGTGAGGAGTCGACCGGCTCTGTCCCGGAGCCATGCCGTACTGGGTGGAGCTGAGGTGCTCGAAGCACCGAACCGACAAACACTCGCTCGCACCGGCTGCGTCACCAGGCCGCTGCGAGGTTCAGTTACTGCTGACGGGGAGTGTGCCCCGCTCACATGAGATTAACCGGCGAGTAACGAGCGCGCCAGTCCCCAGGGTTTGTGATCTACATCGCGGATAGGCTCCCCGTCATGGACGTGGAGTTGCGCACGGTGACGGAACGCTTACGCCGCGAGGCAGGAGTCTCGGAGAGTTACGAGAGGCTGGTCGCGACCGGCGATGTGGAGGAACTGGCGGAGGTGCTCGCCGCGGCGGGTCAGCCACTGTGGGCACGGGAGCTCGCGGCGGTGCGGCTCGGCACCGCGGGGGACAACCGGGCCTTCGAGTCCCTCGTGCTGCTCCTCAACCACCGGGACCCCTCACGCTGCGCCGCCGCCGCGTACGCCCTGGCCAGGCTGGGCGATCCGCGTACGGCACGCGCGGCAGCCGCCCTGGCCACCAATGAGCTGCGTGTCGCCTACGCCCTGTACCCCGTGCGTCTGCTCACCGAGCTGCGCGCGCCCGAATCCGCGCCCGCCCTCATCACCACGCTGAAGCGCAGGCTCGCCCCGCACGACCCCTACGGGAAGATCGCACTGGCCTGCGTGGAGGGCCTCGGCGCACTGGGAGACCCCCGGGCACGCCCGGTCCTGACCCAGGCCTGCGGCTTCCCCCGCCTCGCCGCGGCAGCGTCCGCGGCCCTGGCCCGACTGCCGGACTAGGCCTGGCTCCTAGAGGACGGCGTACGCCTCGATCTCCATCAGGAACTGCGGCGAGACCAGTCCGGCGACCTGCACCGCGGAGGACGCCGGAAGGCGCGCCGGATCCATGTGGGCGTCCCGCGCGGCCCGGATCGCGGGCATGTACGCCATGTCCGTGACGTAGTACGTCAGCTTCACGACGTCCCGGAAGCTGCCGCCCGCGGCCACGAGGCAGTGCCACAGGTTGTCGAACACCTGCCGTGCCTGCGCCGCCGGGTCGTCCTCGCCGACCAGCTGCCCGTTCTTGTCCAGGGGCAGTTGACCGGCTATCGCCACGAAGCGTCCGGTCCCCATGACCACGTGGGTGTACTGGGCGGCGGGGAAGACGCCGTCGGGGGCGTTGATGTGGGTCAGTCGGCTCATGTGCCCATCGTGGACCATGGGTTCAGAGCAGCGTGAGCTGCGTGCCGCCGGGCGGGACGGGCGCGGGACCGGGCTCGGTGTCCGGGGTGCGGGGCGCGCGGAAGCGGCGGGGTGTGTCCGCGCGGGTGGGGCCTATGCCGAACTCCTCGGCCAGTTCGTGTACTTGGCGGGTGATGCGGCGCTGGTACCACTTGGGTGCGTAGGCGCCCTCCGCGTACAGCCGTTCGTAGCGCCGCACGAGATACGGGTGGTGCTGCTGCAGCCAGGCCATGAACCACTCGCGCGCCCCGGGCCGCAGATGCAGCACGAGCGGCGTCACGGACGTCGCCCCCGAGGCGGCGATGGCCCGCACGGTCGCCCGCAGTTGCTCGGAGCGGTCCCCGAGGAAGGGGATCACCGGCGCCATGAGCACCCCGCACCCGATGCCGTGATCGGTCAGCGTCCGCACGACGTCGAGGCGCCTCTCCGGGGCGGGCGTGCCCGGCTCCACTGTGCGCCACAGTTCCTGGTCGATGAAGCCCACCGAGACCGAGACGCCGACGTCCGTGACGTCGGCGGCCTGCCGCAGCAGGTCGAGGTCCCGCAGGATCAGCGTGCCCTTCGTGAGGATGGAGAAGGGGTTCGCGTGATCGCGCAGGGCGGCGATGATCCCGGGCATGAGCCCGTAACGCCCCTCCGCCCGCTGATAGCAGTCGACGTTCGTGCCCATCGCGATGTGCTCGCCGTGCCAGCGGGGCGAGGCGAGCCGGCGGCGGAGCAGGTCGGGGGCATTGACCTTGACCACGATCTGGCTGTCGAAGCCGAGCCCCGTGTCCAGGTCCAGATAGCTGTGCGTCTTGCGCGCGAAACAGTAGACGCACGCGTGCGTGCAGCCCCGGTACGGATTGACCGTCCACTCGAACGGCATGCGGGACGCCCCGGGCACCCGGTTCACGATCGTTCTGGCCCGGATCTCGTGGAAGGTGATCCCACGGAACTCAGGGGTGTCGAAGGTCCTCGTGGTGACCGCGTCCGCGCCGAACAGCGCGGCATCCGCGACACCCCGTGACGGCCCGTCGGCGAGGTTCTCCCAGCGCATGACGCCTCCTCGGTAGCACTGACCACAGAATAGAACACATGTTCCCTTGATCGTGTGAGGGGATACCTCGGCGACCCCGATTTGGGGGCCCGGTACGCAGGGTGGTTGGCTTCCGGGGATCACCCCTGAACAACCGAGTGCTGGAGGAAGTGCCATGGCGCAGGTCGAGGCGACCACGGAGCGGATCATCGCGGCGCAGCCGGAGGACGTCTTCGACGCGCTCGCCGACTACGAGGGCACGCGTCCGAAGATCCTGTCGGAGCACTTCAGCGAGTTCGAGGTGCGCGAGGGCGGCGACGGAGAGGGGACGCTCGTCCACTGGAAGCTGCAGGCCACCAGCAAGCGCATCCGGGACTGCCTCCTGGAGGTCAGCGAGCCGACCGACGGGGAGCTCGTCGAGAAGGACCGCAACTCCTCCATGGTCACCACCTGGCGGGTGACCCCGGCGGGGGAGGGCAAGGCGCGCGTGGTCGTCTCCACCGTGTGGAACGGCGCGGGCGGCATCGGCGGCTTCTTCGAGAAGACCTTCGCCCCCAAGGGGCTCGGGCGGATCTACGACGAGGTGCTCGGCAAGCTCGCCGCCGAGATCGAGAAGTAGTCCGAGAAGTAGGCCGAGAAGCGGAACGCTTCCTGACCGGACCTCAACTCCGGTAGCCCAACAGGGTTGTTGTCACGCTCACCGTTTCGAGTGGTTTTCTGCTCGGGTCAATTGTACGGCGTAGGGCTCCCACCGGCACATACGTGTGCCGGACCCCCGACAGGGGCGACTCGTCGCGCTTGCTCGCAGTTGTCGCGTAATGCGAGAAATGCGGCGCAGGCGCAGACGAGGGGAGCAGGACGTGGGCGGCACGACGCTGGTGAAGGGCGCCGAGCAGGGGGACTTGACGGTGGTGGCGGTGCCTGCGGGCATCGAGGAGCCGCCACCACCCCAAGGGCATGTGTCGGCGACGGCGGGACTCAGCCCCGGGCGTGTCCGGATGGTCTTCGTCGGACTCATGCTCGCGCTGCTGCTCGCCGCGCTCGAGCAGATGATCGTCGCCACCGCGCTCCCGAAGATCGTCGGTGAGCTGCACGGCCTGGACAAGATGTCCTGGGCGATCACGGCCTACCTGCTGACGTCCACGATCGGCCTGCCCATCTACGGCAAGCTCGGCGATCTCTTCGGACGCAAGGGCGTCTTCCAGTTCGCGATCGTCATTTTCATCATCGGCTCCGCGCTTGCCGGTTGGTCGCGCACGATGGACCAGCTCATCGCCTTCCGCGCCCTCCAGGGCGTCGGCGCGGGCGGCCTCATGATCGGCGTACAGGCGATCATCGCGGACATCGTCCCGCCCCGGGAACGCGGCCGCTACATGGGCCTGATCGGCGCCGCCTTCGGCCTCGCGTCGGTCGCCGGACCCCTGCTCGGCGGGTTCTTCACCGACCACGTCACCTGGCGCTGGTGCTTCTACTTCAACGTCCCCTTCGGGCTCGTCACCCTGCTCGTCGTCAGCTTCGGGCTCAAGCTCCCCAAGCGCGTGGTCAAGGCCCGACTCGACGTGCTGGGCGCCCTGTTGCTCGCCTCCGCCTCCACCTGCCTGGTGCTCCTGACCAGTTGGGGCGGCACCGAGTACGCGTGGGGCTCACGCGTCATCCTGGGCCTCGCGGCCGGAGCCGTCGCCTCGGTCGTGCTCTTCGTGGTCGCCGAACGCTTCGCCGCAGAACCGATCATCCCGCTGCGCCTGTTCCGCGACTCGGTCTTCAACATCACCGCTCTGGTGGGCATGGTCGTCGGCGTCGCCCTCTTCGGCGCGGCCAGCTATCTGCCGACGTTCCTGCAGATGGTCGACGGCGCGAGCGCCACCGAGTCCGGACTGCTCATGCTGCCGATGATGGGCGGCGTGGTCGGCGCCTCGATCCTCTCCGGCCAGCTCATCAGCCACACCGGGCGCTACAAGATCTACCCGGTCATCGGCGGCATCCTGTCCGTCATCGGCATGTGGCTGCTCTCCCGACTGGAGGCCGACACACCCCGGCTGCACTACAGCATCTGGATGGCCGTGCTCGGCGCGGGCGTCGGCCTCGTCATGCCGGTGCTCATCCTCGCGGTGCAGAACGCCGTACGCCCCTCCGACCTGGGCACCGCCACCAGCGCCAACAACTACTTCCGGCAGATCGGCGGCAGTGTCGGCGCCGCCATCTTCGGCACGCTCTTCGCCGACCGCCTCGCGGACTCCCTCGCCGACCGCATCCCGGCCGGGGCCGGCCTTCCGGACCCCGAGGCCATCACCCCGCAGCTCGTCCACGCGATGCCGGCCCCGCTGCGCGAGGGCTACATCCAGGCGTACGCCGACGCGATGCCCCGGATCTTCCTCTACCTGGTCCCGGTCCTCGTCCTCGGCATGCTGATCACCTTCTTCCTCAAGGAGACCCCCCTGTTGTCCAGCGCAGCGTCCCAGGACGCCCCCACCGCCGAAGCCACACCCGTCCCGCAGGCCCGTACCTCCTACGCCGCCGGTGTGCCCGTCTGCGGCACCGTGCAGCACCCGGACGGCACCGTCGTGCCCCGCGCCGCCCTGACCCTCATCGACGTCGGGGGCCGGCAGATCGGCCGCGGCGCGAGCGGTGACGACGGGCGGTACGCCCTCTCCACGCCGGGCTCGGGATCGTTCGTCCTGATCGCGGCCGCGGGCGGCCATCAGCCGCAGGCGGTCACCGTCACCGTCGGCGAGCGCCCAGTGGAGCTGGATGTGGTGCTAGGCGGCGCGGGTCGTCTGGCCGGCAGCGTGGTCACCGCCGACGGGACCCCGGTCAGGGACGCCGCGGTGACCCTCACCGACGTCCGCGGCGAGGTCGTGGCGACCACCCGCAGCGGGCGCGAAGGCGGCTATGTGATCACGGAGCTGGTGGCCGGCGAGTACACCCTGGCCGCCAGCGCACCCGCTTTCCGCCCGGCGGCCCTGCCCGTCAGCGTGCAGGCGTCCCGCGAGACGCGGCAGGACGTCGAGCTGGCCGGCGGCGCCGTCCTGCGCGGCACCGTGCGGGCCACCGGCGGCCGGCCCGTGGAGGACGCCCGCGTGACGCTGCTCGACGCGGCGGGCAACGTCGTGGACACCCTCACGACCGGTCAGGACGGCACCTTCCGGTTCATCGACCTGTCGTCCGGCGAGTACACGGTCATCGCCGCGGGCTACCCGCCGGTGGCGACCGTGCTCCAGGTCGCGGGCGGCGGACGTACGGAACGAGACCTCCAGCTGGGCCACGAGGATTAGGGCGGTTCGGCCGGATCTCCGGGGCGTCGCGGCGGGAGGAAGGGAAAATACCCGCCGGAGGCGCCCCCGTGGGGCCCAATTCCCTTATTGCACCGCATGGCAACCTGTGCCGGTCGTACGGTGGTTGGGGCGGCGCAGGCCTTCGCGGTGCCGCCGGAAGGAGCGTTGGCCATGGAATACGGCACCCCGGACGGGCCGGTGGCGCAGCATGCCGTGGCCGGCCGGATCCCACTCGCCGTGGTCGTCATCGACGGCGCGGGCCTCGTGTCGCACTGGAGCACCGGCGCGCGCAAGCTGTTCGGGTACACGAAAGAGGTGGCGGTCGGCAGCCCGGCGGGCGACCTGCTCCCGGTGGCGGGCGCGATCCCCGAAGGCCACGCGAACTACGGCGAGTACGACGGCCTGGGCCCCGACCTGGAGACCTCCCTCGACGGACGCATCTCGTACCCGGCCGCCGGACGCGCGCGCCTCTCCGTGCCCGGCGGCGAACGGAACCGGGTGGACGTCCTGTGGTGGGCGTACCCCCTCATCGGCCCCGGGCCGGAGCGGCTGCTCGTCCTCGCGGCGGACGCCGACCGGCTGGCCGACGAGGACGACCCCGAGCCGGGGCAGGTCGAGCGGATCGCGCCCGGCTTCGCCCTGCACACGGACTTCCCCGGAGCGGACGAGCTGGCCGACCGGCTGCCCGAGATCCTGCCCAGCATGAGCGTGGGCGAGAGCTCCCGCATCGTGGCGCAGATCCTCGAACTGGGCTATCCCGTCCTGGAGTTCAGCAAGCACGACCGCGTGCCCGTCACGCCCGACTGGGGCGTGCCGCGGCGTGCCGAACGCAAGGCGCGCAGGCTGCGCGCCCAGCAGGCCGCCGCCGACGGCAGCACGCCCGAGCCCGGCACCCGCGACGAGGGCGAGGACCTCGAGTACGCGGCGGTGCGCGAACACCTGGAGTTCCTGAACGAGGTCAGCGGCCGCATCGGCTCCTCGCTCGACCTCTCGCGCACCATCATCGAGGTCAGCCGCGCCGTCGTGCCCCGGTTCACCGACGTCGCGGGCACCTATCTGCGCGAACAGGTCGTCGCGGGCGAAGGCTTCCCCGAGGGGCCGCCCGACGAGACAACGATGTGGCACCGGGTCGCCGTGGAGCACACGGACGAGCCGGGCCGCTGGGACGACGTCGTGCCCGTCGGCGAATCCATGCCCTTCCCGTCGCACACCCCGTTCTTCCAGTGCATGACCTCCGGCGATCCGGTCCTCGTGCCGCGCATCACCGAGGAGATGGGCAACGCCATCGCCTCGCAGTTCGAGAAGCGCGACATCCGCCCGCTGATCAACCACCGCTCGATGCTCGTCGTACCGCTGAAGGCCCGCAACGTGGTGCTCGGGTTCATGATCCTGCTGCGCCACCAGGAGCGGCCCGTCTTCAACGACATGGACCGCGTCACCGGCGCCGAACTCGCCGCCCGCGCAGGCCTCGTGCTCGACAACGCCCGCATGTACACCTACCAGGAGAGCGTCGCCGACACCCTCCAGGACAGCATGCTGCCGCACATCGAGCCGCGCATGACCGGCTGCGACATCGCCACGCGCTACCTGCCGGGCACGCTCCTCGGCCGGGTCGGCGGCGACTGGTTCGACTCCGTGAAGCTGCCCGGCTCGCGCACCGCGCTCGTCGTCGGCGACGTGATGGGCCACGGCCTCAACTCGGCCGCGATGATGGGCCAGTTGCGTACGGCCGTCCAGACCATGGCCGCCCTGGACCTGCCGCCCGCCCAGCTCCTGCGCAACCTCGACGACCTGGCCCAGCGGCTCGGCGAGCACTACCTCGCGACCTGCCTGTACGCGGTCTACGACCCCATCGGCAGCGCGCTGCACCTCGCCAACGCGGGCCACATCCCGCCCGTGCTCGTGCGCGCCGAGGACGGCCGCAGCGAACTCCTCGAGCTGCCGACGGGAGCGCCCATCGGCGTGGGCGGCGTGCCCTTCGAGGCGGTCACCGTACGTGTGGCGCCCGGCGACCGGCTCCTGATGTGCACCGACGGCCTCGTCGAGGTCCGCGGCGAGGACATCGGCGTCGGCCTCGCCACGCTCACCGAGTCCGCGGCCCACCCGGCCGCCTCCATGGACGCCGCCTGCGACACCATCATCCGCGCGCTCAACACCCGCGGCGGACGCAAGGACGACGTGGCCCTCCTGATGGCACGCCTGAACGGCGTCGCGGACGAGGACGTCGCGACCTGGGGGCTCGCACTCGACCCGAGCGAGGTGAGCAGGGCCCGCGACCTGGTCCGCGAACAGCTGCGCGGCTGGTCCCGCGACGCCCTCGCCGAGACCGCCGAGCTCCTGGTCAGCGAGCTCGTCACCAACGCCGTACGGCACTCGCGGGGCGGCCGTGTCGAGCTCCGCTTGGTCCGCTCCGGGGCCACGCTGATCTGCGAGGTCGAGGACGACGACCACACCCTGCCCACGTTGCTGAACGCGGGCCCCGGCGACGAGTTCGGGCGCGGACTGCGGATCGTCAGCGTGCTCGCCAAGGAGTGGGGGACCAGCCGTACGGCATCCGGCAAGACCGTGTGGTTCGAGCTGGGGCCGCCGCGCAATTGATGGCGCCGGTGACTTGTCCGTACACCCCGGGCGCGATAGACCGATCTTGCCGTCGGCTTCGGCGGTCGTCGTCGCAATCCTGGGGAGCTGGGCATGAGCGTCACGAGTCGGTACAGGGAGGCGTGGGAGGGGTTCTGGAGAGACGCCCCCGTCGAGGAGGGGGCCGTCTTCTGGGACGCCGAACCCGTGCTCACCGTCGGCATCCACCTCGCCCTCTTCGAACCGCACCTGGTGGCCGCGGGACTGCCCCTACTGGACCTCGGCTGCGGCAACGGCACCCAGACGCGTTTCCTCGCCGACCGCTACACGCGCGTTCTGGGCGCCGACCTGTCCGCCGCCGCGCTGCGTCACGCACGGGCCGCCGACCCGGCGGGACAGGTGGAGTTCCGGCAGGTCGACGCCGCGGAGAAGGCGGAGGCGGAACAACTGCACGCGGAGATCGGCGACGCGAACATCTACATGCGCGGCGTGCTCCACCAGTGCGACCCTGACGACCGCCAGCCCCTCGTCGACGGCATCGCGACGCTGCTCGGCGAGCGCGGCAGAGCGTTCGTGGTGGAACTCGCCGAAGCCGCGGGCCCGATCCTGCGAGGCCTCGCCCAGAGCCCCGAGGGCCCGCCGCCGAAGCTGGCGCCGGTCTTCGCGCACGGGATCGCGCCGGGCGAGGTCGCGGACGCCGCGGTGCCGGAGTACGTCACCGCGGCGGGCCTTACGGTGCTCGCGAAGGGTGAACTCCCGCTGACCACCACCGAGTTCATCCCGGACGGGACGCGGATCGAGCTGCCGTCGCGGTGGTTGGTGGTGGGGCGGGCGGGGTGAACCTGTAAGCGGGGCGGGGAGTGTCAGAGGGGCGGGACGGGCAGCGCGGCGACCACCGGGTGATCGCGGTCGAGAGGCCCGAGCTGGGACGCACCGCCCGGGGAGCCGAGCTCGGCGAAGAACTCCAGGTCCGTCTTCCGGTAGTCCTGCCACTCGTCGGGAGTGTCGTCCTCGAAGAAGATGGCCTCGACCGGGCAGACGGGTTCGCAGGCACCGCAGTCGACGCATTCGTCGGGCTGGATGTACATCTTCCGCGCGCCCTCATAGATGCAGTCGACGGGACATTCGTCGACGCAGGCCTTGTCCTTGAGGTCGACGCAGGGCTGGGCGATGACGTACGTCATGAGGATCGCTCCACGGTCCAGGTGTCGTTGCCGGTGAGGAGGGTGGTGAGGTCGCCTTTGCCGTTGTGTTCGATGGCGGTGTCGAGCTGGTCGGCCATGAGGGTGTCGTAGACGGGGCGTTGGGTGTTGCGGAAGACGCCGATGGGGGTGTGGTGGAGGGTGTCGGGGTCGGCGAGGCGGGAGAGCGCGAAGGCTTGGGTGGGGGAGGTGGTGTGTGCGTCGTGGATGAGGATGTGTGACTCGGTCTCAGGTGTGACCGGGACTACTTTGAGGTCGCCGGTCGCGGGGTCGCGTATGACGCCTTTGGCGCGGTCGGCGCCGAAGCGGATGGGCTGCCCGTGTTCCAGGCGGATGACGGCTTCCTGGGCCTGTTGCTTGTCCTTGAGGATCTCGAAGGCGCCGTCGTTGAAGATGTTGCAGTTCTGGTAGATCTCCACCAGTGCGGTGCCGGGGTGTTCGGCGGCCTCGCGCAGTACGGAGGTGAGGTGTTTGCGGTCGGAGTCCACGGTCCGTGCCACGAAGCTGGCCTCCGCGCCGATGGCGAGGGAGACGGGGTTGAAGGGCGCGTCCAGGGAGCCCATCGGCGTCGACTTGGTGATCTTGCCGACTTCGGAGGTCGGGGAGTACTGGCCTTTGGTGAGGCCGTAGATCCGGTTGTTGAACAGCAGGATCTTCAGGTTGACGTTGCGGCGCAGGGCGTGGATGAGGTGGTTGCCGCCGATGGACAGGGCGTCGCCGTCCCCGGTGACCACCCAGACGCTCAGGTCCCGCCGCGAGGTGGCGAGTCCGGTGGCGATGGCGGGGGCGCGGCCGTGGATGGAGTGCATGCCGTAGGTGTTCATGTAGTACGGGAAGCGTGAGCTGCAGCCGATGCCGGAGACGAAGACGATGTTCTCCTTGGCCAGGCCGAGCTCGGGCATGAAGCCCTGCACGGCGGCCAGGACGGCGTAGTCACCGCAGCCGGGGCACCAGCGCACCTCCTGATCGGACTTGAAGTCCTTGGCGGTCTGGGGCTGGTCGGTCTTGGGGATGAGGGTGAGGGCCTCAGTGGGCATGGCGGGCGGCCTCCTTGAGGGCGGTGGCGAGCTGCTCGGCCTTGAACGGCATCCCGTTGACCTGCGTGTGGGAGACGACGTCGACCAGATGGGTCCCGCGGATCAGCAGGGCGAGCTGGCCCAGGTTCATCTCCGGGACGACGACCTTGTCGTAACGCTTGAGGACCTCGCCCAGGTTGTGCGGGAAGGGGTTGAGGTGGCGCAGGTGGGCCTGGGCGACGGGTGTTCCCGCGCGGCGCAGACGCCGGACGGCGGCGGTGATGGGCCCATAGGTCGAGCCCCAGCCAAGGACCAGCAGGCGCGCATCGCCGCCGGGGTCGTCGACTTCGAGGTCGGGCACCTGGATGCCGTCGATCTTGGCCTGGCGGGTGCGGACCATGAAGTCGTGGTTGGCCGGGTCGTAGGAGATGTTGCCGGTGCCGTCCTGCTTCTCGATGCCGCCGATGCGGTGCTCCAGACCGGGCGTGCCGGGGATCGCCCAAGGGCGCGCAAGAGTCTCCGGGTCGCGCTTGTAGGGCCAGAAGACCTCGGTGCCGTCCTCCAGGACGTGATTGGGGCCTTGTGGGAACTGCACCAGCATCTCGGGCAGTTCGTCGACCTGTGGCACCCGCCAGGGTTCCGACCCGTTGGCCAGGTAGCCGTCGCTCAGCAAGAACACGGGGGTGCGGTAGGTGACCGCGATGCGGGCCGCTTCAAGTGCCGCGTCGAAGCAGTCCGCCGGCGTCTTCGGTGCCACGATCGGCACCGGCGCCTCGCCGTTGCGCCCGTACATGGCCTGCAGCAGGTCGGCCTGCTCGGTCTTGGTCGGCAGTCCGGTCGAGGGGCCGCCGCGCTGGATGTCCACGATCAGCAGCGGCAGTTCCAGCGACACCGCCAGGCCGATCGTCTCCGACTTCAGCGCCACACCGGGGCCGGAGTTGGAGGTGACAGCCAGCGACCCGCCGAACGCGGCGCCCAATGCGGCGCCGATCGCGGCGATCTCGTCCTCGGCCTGGAAGGTCCGCACACCGAAGTTCTTGTGCCTGCTCAGCTCGTGCAGGATGTCCGAGGCCGGAGTGATCGGATACGAGCCCAGGAACAGGGGCAGCCCCGTCTGGCGTCCCGCCGCGATCAGCCCGTACGAGAGGGCGAGGTTGCCGGAGATGTTGCGGTAGGTGCCGGCCGGGAAGGCTTCGGCCGCCGGGGCGACCTCGTAGGAGACCGCGAAGTCCTCGGTCGTCTCGCCGAAGTTCCAACCCGCTCTGAATGCGGCGATGTTGGCCTCGGCGATGGCGGGCTTCTTGGCGAACTTGGCGCGCAGAAACTTCTCCGTGCCCTCGGTCGGCCGGTGGTACATCCACGACAGCAGACCCAGCGCGAACATGTTCTTGCACCGGTCCGCGTCCTTGCGGGACAGATCGTGCGACTTCAGCGCCTCGACCGTCAGCGTCGTCAGCGGGACCGGGTGCACCCGGTACGCGTCGAGCTCGTTCCCGTCGAGGGGGTTTGAGGCGAAGCCGACCTTCTGGAGCGCGCGCGGCGTGAACTCGTCGGTGTTGACGATGATCTCGGCCCCGCGGGGAACATCCGCAAGGTTCGCCTTCAGAGCGGCCGGGTTCATCGCGACCAGGACGTTCGGCGCGTCACCCGGCGTGAGGATGTCGTGGTCGGCGAAGTGGAGCTGGAAGCTGGACACTCCGAGCAGCGTGCCCGCGGGCGCGCGGATCTCGGCGGGAAAGTTCGGCAGCGTGGACAGGTCGTTGCCGAAGGATGCCGTCTCCGAGGTGAACAGATCCCCGGTGAGCTGCATGCCGTCGCCGGAGTCACCCGAGAAACGGATGATGACTCGATCGAGCCGCTCTGTCTGCTTCGTCACCGGCACAAGTCCTCTCTTGCTGGGGGCGGTTGGGCGGTCGAGCGGCTGTCCGACCGCCGCCCGGGCCGAGCCTAGAAGCGGCGTCAGAATATTTCAATAGGCGTTGAATTCATCCGGGGTGCCGGTGCCGGACGGCTGGACCGCTGAACTCACTATATGTAGACTTCATCGGCAGTTGAATTGATTCCGTGCGGGCTCGTGAGCGAGAGGGGCTGCCGCCGTGGGGGACGACAAGGGTGTGCCGAGCACGCGCGAGGCCATCATGCGGTCCGCCGCGGACCTCTTCGCCGAACAAGGTTTTCGCAGGGCCTCGTTGCGCTCCATAGCCGCGAACGCGGGCTGCGATCCCGCCCTGATCGGGCACTACTTCCCCTCCAAGGAGGATCTGTTCACCGCCGTGGTCGCGGAGACGGTCCGGCCGGCCGAGGTGCTCCGCGAAGCCGTCGGGCGGCGTGATCCGGACGCCGCGGAGTGGCTGCTCCGCAATGCCGTGGCCGACTGGGACGACCAGGTCCAGCGCACGCGCATTCTCGGCGTCCTGCGGTCCGCGCTCGACCTGTCCGCCGCCGAGTCGCGGCTGCGGCAGTCGCTCGTGCCCGAGGGTGTCGCCGAGGACGAGGACGGCGAGATGAGGCTGGCTCTGATCAGCAGCCTGTTCGTGGGTGTCGTGATGGCACGTCATCTGGAGCTGCTTCCGGCCGAGTTGGCCAAGGACGGCGGCTCCGACGAACTCGTGCGCACGCTCATGCCGGTCGTCGCCAGCTATCTCTCGGCCGGACGCTGAGCCGGCCCGGCCGTCGCAAGGGTCCGCGGCAACCGTAGGCGGCCCGACTCTTAAGCCTTTGCATTCATAAACGCAAAGGCTCGCTTCTGCATGCCCTGGACCGGGTGGTCCGCTCCTCGTGGACACAGTGCAACTCCCTGCCGCAACAGCGTGACTACCCCTCAAACCTGTCCGCCTGTACGGCAGTGGAGCGGAGTCCGGATGTCCGGAAGCGAGCCATCAGGGTTGCGTGAGGAAATTCAATGCTCGTAGACTTCATTGGACAGTGAATAATCCAGCAGGCCGCAGTCAGTGGGCCCGAGGAGGGAACATGGAAGCAATGAGTACCGATGTGAAGGCGGGGAAACCGCCGGGTACTTCGTCCGGATCAGGGCCCGCCGGACACTCCGCACGCTGGGTGGTCCTCGCGGTCACGCTCTCCGCGATCTTCATGCAGATGCTGGACACCACGATCACGATGGTCGCCCTGCCGTCGCTGCAGAGTGACCTGGGCGCCACCTTCGCCGAGATCCAACTGGTCGTCGCCGTCTATTCGTTGGCCTTCGCCTGTGCGTTGGTGACCGGTGGCAGGCTCGGCGACATCTACGGCCGACGGAAGATCTTCCTCATCGGCATGCTGGGCTTCACCGCCGCCTCCGTGCTGTGCGGCGCCGCCCCCACGTCGACGTTCCTGATCGGGTCCCGGGTGCTGCAGGGCCTGTTCTCGGGCCTGATGTTCCCCCAGGTCCTCTCGATCATCCAGGTCACCTTCTCGACGCGTGAGCGGCCCAAGGCCCTGGCCATGTACGGCGCTTCGATCGGTCTCGGCACCGTTCTCGGGCCCGTGCTCGGCGGCTGGCTGATCGACATGGACATCCTCGGCAGCGACTGGCGCGCGATCTTCTACGTCAACCTGCCCGTCGGCCTGGTGGCGCTCGCGCTCGGCATGGCCAAGATCCCCGAGTCCAAGGCGGAGGGCGCCCAGCGTCTCGACGTGGTGGGCGCGACGATCCTCTCCGCCGGACTCTTCAGCCTGATCCTGCCGCTGGTGATCGGCCGCGAGCACGACTGGCCGACCTGGAGCCTGGCACTGCTCGGTCTCAGCCCGCTGATCCTGATCGGATTCGCGCTCTACGAGGCCAAGTTGTCGAACCGGCCCGACAAGTCGCCGCTCATTCCGATGCGGCTCTTCAAGGAGCGGTCGTTCTCCGTCGGGCTGCTGATCAGCATCGTGTTCTTCGCCGGCATCCCGTCCTTCTTCATGACGTTCTTCATGAGCCTGCAGGTCGGGTTCGACTACACGCCGATCTCGGCGGGTCTGGTGAGCCTCGGCTTCGCCGTCCTCATCGCGGCCGGGTCGGCGCGCTCCACGGCCGTGGTCAAGAAGCTCGGCACCAAGACGCTCGCCCTCGGCACCGGTCTCCTGCTCGTCGGCATGACCGGGGTGATCGCGACCGTCCACTGGGCCGGATCGGACCTGCACGGCTACCAGCTGATCCCCTCGCTGATGGTGGCCGGCATGGGCGGCGGCTTCTTCCTCGCCCCGTGCACCGGCATCATCCTGGCCGGCATCCGCTCCCGCGAGGCGGGCTCGGCGTCCGGCATGCTCGCCACCGTGCAGCAGGTCGGCATCGCGATCGGCATCGCCGTCGCGGGCATCCTCTTCTACGGATTCCTGGGCAACAACGCCGATGACTCCAGCCGCTCCGCGGTGTCTGAGTTGCGGGGGGACCTCACGTCCGCGGGCGTCGTGGACGAGCAGCAGGACAAGGCGGTCGCGGGGTTCCAGACCTGCTTCCACGACCGCATGAACCAGAAGGACCTGACCGAGACGCCCGAGAGCTGCGCGGCCATCGAGAAGGAGATGGCGAACAACCCGGCCCCGCAGGAGGTCAAGGACAAGGTGCGGGCCGCGGTCCTGGAGAAGGCGGTGCCCGAGGCTCGCAAGACCAACTTCAGCGAGAGCTTCGAGCAGGTCGTCTACTGGCAGATCGGCTGCTTCGGCCTCTCCTGCCTGCTCGTCCTCGCCCTGCCGAGGATCCGCCCGGAGGACGTCACGGACGTGCCGGGAGGCGCGTGACACCGCCCTGAGGAACCGGATCCGGGTCCGGGGGCGCGGGGCCAGAACCCCGCGCCCCCGGATTGCCGAGTCCCCGTCTGCGAAAGGAAGCCGCGGTGGACACCGTCGTGCCGGTTCTTGCACTCGGCGTCGTCTCGGCCCTCGCCTACGCCGCCGCTGCCGTCGTGCAGCGGCGGGTGGCGGCGCGGGGCCCCGGTCGGCTCTTCCGTACGGGGGCCTGGTGGGCCTCCGTCCTGTTCAACCTGTCCGGCGCGGCGCTCCACGTGGGGGCGCTGCGCCACGGACCGCTCATCACCGTCCAGACCCTCGGCGTCCTCACGCTCGTCGCGGCGCCGCTCCTGTCCGCCGCCGTCGCGCGCACGAGGATGACCCCGGCCCAGTGGGCCGGAACGGCGCTGACGGTGACGGGGGTCGCCGGGCTGCTCGCCCTCACCGGATCGTCCGCCGCGAGCCGGACCCTGCGTACGCCGGAAGTGCTCGGCGTCATCGCCGCCACCGCCGTGGCCCTCGGCCTCGCGACAGCGGCCGCGGCCGTGGTCCGCGGTCCGGTCGGCAGGGGGCTCTGGTACGCGGCTGCCGCCGGGATCGCCTTCGCGACCGCTTCGGCCCTGGCGCAGACCGCCGTCCTGAAACTCTCCGGCGACGACACCGCCGGGCTGCCGCTCTGGGCGACCGTGGTCGTCGTGGCGGTCACCGCCGGCCTGGGGGCGGCCGGCCTGATGCTCAGTCAACTGGCGTTCAGGGACGCCCTTGACGCACCGCTGGCCACCGTCACGCTGGTCAACCCGGTCTTCGCCTCCCTCATCGGGACCGTCGTCCTGGGGGAGCGCGGGGTGTCAGGTCCCGCCGGGCTGCTGGCCGTGCTCGCCGCCGCGCTCGTGGCGGGCCGGGGCGTGCTCGTCCTGGCACGGTCCGAGGCGGCCGTGCAGACGCGGGAGGCGGCCGCCCGCACGGCGGAGGCCGCGATGACACCGACGGATCTAGCCCTGCGCCAGCTTGTCGAAGTGCACGTCGAGCGCGGGCACGAACCACGTGAGCAGATCCTCGAAGTCGACCGAGGCCAGCGGCTCCACCTTGAGGATGTAGCGCAGCATCGCGAGACCCGCGAGCTGCGCGGACACCAGTGAGGTGAACACCTCGGTGCGCTCGGTCACTTCGGGCACCATCCGCAGCACGAAGTTCCCCATGCTGGACTCGATGCGCTCCCTGAACGTCCTCGACGTCGACTCGTCCGCCAGGCCCGTCCGGTAGATGGCGACCATCGCGGGCCGCGTCGACTCGTCCTCCCAGAACGACAGGAACGTACGGGCGACCCACTCGGCACGGTCCTCGGGAGCGGGCTGCGCGCCGTCGTCCGTCAGGGCGTCGAAGAGCGAGGACACGCTCAGGCGGGAGTTGACCGCGGCGTGGAAGACGCCCTCCTTCGTGCTGAAGAAGTGGTGGACCAGGGCCGGATCGACGCCGGCCTCGCCCGCGATCGCACGGATCGTGGTGCCCGAGTAGCCCTTGGCCGCGAAGAGGTCGAGGGCGGCGGTGAGGATCTGCTCCTTGGTGCTGTTCTCCCCGGGGCGCCGGCCGCTGCGGGCCGACAGAGGGCGCCCTCCGCGCGTGGCGCTCCGGCGGCGCGAGGCGGCCCCCTGCGCGTAAGGGATCCCGTTTCCGGCGTTCATAGGGGGCCCTCCGTCATGCGTCCACGGCTCGCGGCGATCAAGTTCCCACCCCTTCACGCACGGCCTTCTTGTCGTTGAAAGCATCCCGGCACCCCGCCGGAGTGTCCAGAACGCGTCCACTTTCGGGCGGAGTCGTTGGCCAGAACGCACCAACGGGCCGCCCCGCGAAGGGACGGCCCGCCGACTGCTATTCGGTGACGCTGGGCTGGATCGTCGCCCCCTTGGTGAGCACCCTGCGTACCAGGTGCGGGGCCTTGCGCTTGGCCCACAGGAGAACCTTGACCCGCTTGAGCGGAGTGAAGTTGTAGTAGCGGTCGGAGGGGTCCCCGAAACCGAACAGCGGCGGGATGAATGACGCACTCCGCATCTGGCCGAAAATCTGCTCGGCCGCGGCGCCCGCGCTGACGCGCTCGTCGGCGACCTGGCGCAGCAGCCGGTACGTGTCGTCGAAGAGGACCCCGAAGCCCGGATAGGCGGGGAACCACATGCCGTTGCCCCGGTAGCCCTCGAGCTCCGCCCACTGGTCGGCGGCGCCGGGCCTGGCGAGCGCGTCGTTGCGGGCCCGCTTCAGGGAGAGCGCGGCGAACATGGAGTGCAGCAGCCAGACGCGGCAGAAGGCGTTCCACAGCCGGAAGTCCGTGGTGGCGGTGAGCGCCGTCTGCAGCAGGCGGTCGCTGTGCTCGGTCAGTGAGGCCTGGAAGGCCTCGAGGCCCCGGAAGCGCTCGACGGACCAGTCCCCGGCCTCTTGGGCGGCGAGGATGTGCACCGCCGCCTCGTGGACCAGCTCGGCGGTGAGCGTGACGTCGCGGGACAGCGTGAAGTCGCAGCGGACCGCCGAGCGGTCGAGGACGACGAATCCGTCGCCCGCGGTGGCCGAGGCGCCGTACTGCCACTGCTCGCCGCCGGACCACGGGCGCACGGTCGTGGCCTGCGCGAACTGCCATTCCAGGTCCGGGAACTGCCGTATCAGGTCCTTGAAGTCCGCCTCCGGCGACGCCGACCGCTGCGGCCACCGCTTGGCGTCCAGGCTCACCGACACACTGGTCAGGGCCTGCTCGCCGCCGCGCTCCTCGCCGAAGGGGATCAGCTGCAGCCAGCCGCCGGGGAAGATCACCTGCGTGGTGCCCCCGGTCCAGGGCGTGCCGCCGTCGCCGGGGTCCACCCGCCGCTCAAGGGGCCGTACGCCGCGCAGCTGGGCCGTCAGGACGCGCGAGGAGTGGCGCAGCGGACGCAGGGCGGTGCCCAGACGGCGCAGCATCGGGGCGTCGGGACCCGACATGTCGACGACGAAGGCGGCCCGTACGGAGCGCCCGTCGGCGAGCTCGACGGTGAAGTCGCCGGGGCCGCCGCGCACATCGGCCAGCGGCGCCCGGCTCGGCGGGACCTTGCTGCCGTACGACACGGCGAGCTGGTGCACCCAGGCGTCGACGTCGGGCCGGTACAGATGGGATTCGCCGTGCTCGCTCGGCACGTTGAACTGGAGCTTCTGGCGCGGGCGCACCGGCTGGCCGGGGCGCGCGTAGACGAAGCCGATGCTCTTCTTGACCCCGGACGTCCGGCGGATCTCCGGCGGCAGCTCCCCGAAGTGGCCGAGCGCGGAGAGCTCGGGGACGTCGAAGCGGCGTGCGAGCAGCTCGAAGACCTCCGCCGTGTACGGGACCGTGCTCTCGCCGGCGGGAGCGGTCGCGTCGTGCGGCGCGTCCACCAGGACGACGTCCACGCCGGCGCGGGCCAGGACGGCGGCCAGCATGCCGCCGCCCAGGTGCGCGCCGAGCACGGCGACCGTGTGCACCGGGCCCGGTTCGGGCGCGGAATCGTCGAACGGCTCGTCGGGGAGCGCCGACTCCGACGGCCCCACCGCGTCGGCGCCCTCGCACCACGCCGGGTCCGAGGGCAGCCCCCCGTCCGCCGGGAGCTGTGCCCCGGCGCGCGTTTCCTCGTGTCGGTCAGACATGTTCCCGTCCTCCTGGGTCGGCCGTCGTCAGCTCTTGTGGAACCGGGAGCGCAGGAATCCGCCGAGGGCACTGGCCAGAATGGGGCCGGTGTCGGCTGCGGCCGGGCCGCGTTTGGCCCAGAGCATGGTGCGGATCATGCGCGCCGGGTTGGGGTTGTAGAAGCGGTTCGCGGGGTCGTGCAGGCCGAAGGGGGGCGGGGCATAACTGTCGTCCTGGAGCAGGTCGAAGAGTTCACCGGTGGCGTGGTCGGGGGTCATCAGGCCCGCCTCGACGTCCCGGCAGGCCGACCAGGCGGCGTCGGTGATCTTGTTGAAGCCGACGCTCGCAGGGAACAGCGCCCCGGGGTGCGGCTGCGCCTCCAGCTCGCGCCAGACCATCGGGTCCCGGCCGCGCTGGAAGCGTACGAGCGCGTCCTGGGCGTTGAGGGTGCCGAGCACCGTGCCCAGGGCCCACATGCGAAACGTGGCGTTCCACATGCCGTAGTCCCGGAAGGACGTGAAGGAGGACGCCACCACGTCGTCATGGGCGCGGACCAGGCCCTGCTGCAGCGTCTCGATGTGGCTGAACCGCTCGGCGGAGAAGTCGTCGTCCTTCGCGGCCTCGATGAGCCGCCAGGCGAGGGAGTTCACGATGTCCGTCGTGTTGGTCAGGCCGCGCGAGTACAGGGCGTCCACGAAGCCCGCCGCGTGCGAGGTCAGGCAGAAGCGGTCGCCGACGACCTGGTGCGAGGAGTACTGGAGCCGGCCGGTGGACACCCAGGGGCGGGCCGCCCTGGCGTTCCTGAACTGCGGGGCGATGTCGGGGAAGCGGTCGAGGAACTGCGCGAACTCCACGTCGGGCGCCAGGTCGGTCTTGGGGTGGCGGCGCGGGTCCAGGGTCAGGCCGACGCTGCAGAGGCGGTTCGTGGCGCCGCGGTGGTTGTCGAAGGGGATGACCCAGACCCAGCCGCCGTCGAAGACGTGATGCAGGGTGCCTTGGTGCCAGGGGCTCGGGTTGTCGTGCTTGCGGCCCGCGGGGCTGGTGTCGAAGGGGGTCACGCCCACCATGTGCGTGAAGAGCGTCCGGGAGTGCGTGCGCTGCTGGGGCACCTCGTCCCGCAGCCCGAACTTCTTCGCGAGCGGCGAGTTGTGACCGCCCGCGTCCACCACGTACCTGGCCCGGATGTCGGGCCCGTCGGAGACGGCGAGGGTGGCGCCGGAGCCGTCGATGTCGACGTCCGTGACCCGCGTGTTCAGCCGCGGCACCGCGCCATAACGCACCGCCACGTTGAACATGTAGGCGTCGACGTCCTGGCGGAACATGTGCGACTCGGTGGAGAGCGCCACCGGGATCACGAACTGGTTGATCTCCCGCGGGTCCTGGGGCTCGCCCTCGCGGTGGTAGACGAAGCCGAAGTTCTTCTTCTGGCCGGAGTTCGAGGAGACCTTCGAGCGCATCGTGGAGAAGTGGCTCAGGTGCGCGATCTCCGGCACCTGATAGCGCGCGGCCAGGATGCGCAGCATCACCGAGGTGTACGGGATGGTCGACTCGCCGACGGCGAAGCGCGGGTGGGCCCCGGCGTCCACCAGGACGGTCTTGACCCCGTTGCGGGCGAGGATGGCGGCCAGGATCGACCCGGCGATACCGGCGCCCAGGATGGCGACGTCGTGGTCGGCCTTGCCGGGCGAGTCGGACACGGGCAGCGGTTGCATGATGCTCGTCCCTTCAGGGGCTGTGCGGGCTTCACGGGCTGTGCGGGCTTCGGACGGCGGGGGTTCGGGGTGCGCGTCGGTCATGCGGTGGCCGCCTGACGCGGCGCGGCCGGCAAGCCGGCGGCGGGGTACTTCTCCTCGATCAGCTCGTGCAGGAAGGAACCCCAGTCGATGCCGGGGCAGGCGAAGAAGTCGCGGCTGTTGATCTCCAGGCCGAGGTCGTCCCTGCAGCGGCTGATCAGCTCCATCACCATCAGGCTGTCCAGGCCCATGTCGGCGAGGCGGGTGTCCGCGGTCAGCGTGTCGAGCTCCATCCGCAAGATCCCGGAGAGCTGCACGCGTACGTACTCGTTGATCTCCGCGAGCCGCTCGTCGCGGGGCAGGCCGAGCAGCCGTGCCGTCAGCGATCCCGGCTCGGCCCCGGCGGAGGCGCCGGCGGCGGGCGCGGAACGGATGCCGCTCAGGATCGGCCGCTCGCGCCGCGCCTCCATCAGGTCGCGGAACAGCGCCCAGTCCGCCGAGCACACCGTGCGGTTGGCGACCCCGTCGGCCATCGCCTCGCCCAGCAGCTCAAGGGCGTGGGCGGGGTTGAGCTGGTGCAGGCCGATGGAGCGCAGGAAGGCCATCACGGAGTCGTCGGCGAGCCCGGACTGGGCGCCCCAGGGGCCCCAGCTGACGGTTGTCGCGTTCTGGCCCCGCAGTTTCCGGTAGTACGCGAAGGAGTCGAGGAAGGCGTTGGCCGCCGAGTACCCGGCCAGGTGCTGCGAGCCCCACACCGACGCGATGGAGGAGAAGGAGACGAACAGATCCAGGTTCTGGTCGATGGTGGCGTCGTGCAGCGCCCAGGTGCCCGCCGCCTTCGCGTGCATGACCCGGTCGTACGTCTCGGGGTCGCTCTCCCGCAGGAATTGCGGCTCGGAGAGCCCGGCCGCGTGCACCACGCCCCGCAACGGGCGTCCAGCGAGCCCCAGTTGATCCGTCAGTGAGCGCAGCGCCGTCTCGTCGGCGACGTCCAGGGCCACCACGCGTACGTCGGCGCCCAGGGCCTCGATGCGGCGGACCCCGCCGATCTTGGCCGCCGTCGCGTCGTCGAGCTCCGGGGCGTCCCAGGCCGAGCGGTCCGGCAGCCCGCCGCGCCCGACGAGGACGACGGTGCCCGCGCCGAGGCTCGCGAGCCATTCGCCGACCAGCAGGCCGAGGCTGCCGAGGCCGCCGGTGACGAGATAGCTGCCGAGGTCGCTCAGCTGCGGGACGGGCCGCTCGGCGGCGGACTCCGCGACGGGCGCCGGGACCAGGCGGGGCACGAGCAGCGCCCCCGCCCGGCGTGCCGTCAGATCCTCCGCGGTCTCCGTCGCGAGCAGGGCCGCGATCTGCCCGGCCTCGTCCGGTGAGCCCGCCGGGTCCAGGTCCAGGAGGCCGCCCCAGAGCTCGGGGTGCTCCAGGGCCGCCACCTTGCCGAGGCCCCACAACGGGCCCGCGGGCAGGCAGATCTCGGACTGGCCGGAACCCGTGAACTGGGCGCCCCGGGTCACCACCCACACCCGCGTGGCGGACTCCTCCGTCGCCAGCTGCTTCACGGCGGCGAGGAACACGTGCTCGGCCTGCTCGCGGGCCTGCCGGATCGCGGAGGAGTCGTATCCGGTCACCGGCAGGTCGAGACCGCTGAGGAGGACGAGATGGTCGTACGTCCCCTGCGACGGGAGCGCGGCACGGACCGCGTCCACGGACGCCTCCGCATGCGTCACCAGGGCGCCGCGCAGGGCGAGTTGGGTGGTGGTGGCCTCGACGATGCCGCTGCGCACGCTGTCCGCGCCGCCGCCCACCAGAAGCACGCGCTGTCCGCGCAGCTCCCGCTCGCCGGTCACCGTCGCCGGGTCCTCGGGCTGCCAGGTCTGCTCCCAGACGGTGTCCTCGCGCGGGCTGCGCGGCAGGTCGTCCAGGTCCGCCGAGGACGAGCGCAGATGGACGTGCCGCATCATGATCAGCGGACTGCCGTCGGCGCCCAGGATCTCCAGGCCGCCGCGGAGCTCGCCGTCCTGCGCCTCGGGGTCCGCGGGGTCGAGCCAGCCGTGGATGTAGCGGCGTACGCCGACGGGCTGTGCCTTGGGCGCCTTGGCGTCGGCGGCCTCCCCGACGCGCGCGGACTGCCGGAGCAGCCCGATCGTCAGGTCCAGGAGCGCACCCCTCGGCAGCTCCTCCGCGGCCGAGTTGACCTCGGCGAGCACCTCGCCGGGGCCCTGATACACCTCGTTCAGGACCGGTTCCGCCCAGACGGGGACGGTGACGTCGGCCGGGGCGACCGGCAGGCACCGCGCCCGCACCGCGGCCAGGTCACCGCCGCCGGGACGGGCGTCCGGCGTACGGCGGGCCAGGACGCCACGGGCGTGCAGCCGCCAGCTGCCGGACTCGACGGAGTCGCCGCCCTGCAGCGAGAAGCAGAGGAAGAGCGAGCGCCCCTCGTCGTCCTGCGGCAGGACGTAGACGCGCACCTGGCCGGGCCGGTGCTCGGCGTCGAGCAGCAGCGGCTCGCCCACCACGAAGCGTTCCACGACACGGGGCTGCGCGCCGGGCAGCTTCGCGGCGCCGGCCAGCGCCCAGTTGCAGAAACCGCCCGCCGAGACCGAGCGGCGGCCGTCCTGCCCCGTGTGGATGAACACGGAGGGCAGTGCGTCGAGTTCGGGGGAGAAGGTGGGCTGTCCCGAGAGCAGGTGCCCGTCGAAGAAGGCGCCTGGGGAGTCGTCCGGTGCGGCGGCGGGCGACCCGCCGCCCGTGCCCTCCTCCTTGAACCAGTACCGCTCCCGCTGCCAGGGATAGCTGGGCAGGGCGGAGCGGCGCGGCTCCTCGGCGCGGTGCACGGCGGCCCAGTCGACCGGCACTCCCCGGTGGTGCAGGGCGCCCAGGGCCTGGGCGACGATGTGGCCGTCCTCCCGGTCCCGGCGCAGGGACGGGATCCAGCAGACGCCGTCCTCCGGCAGGCTGCGGGCTCCGAGCCCCAACAGGACGGGCGCCGGACCGAGTTCGAGGAACGTACGGCAGCCCGTCTCGTGGAGCGCCGTGATGCCCTCGGCGAACCGGACCGGCGCCATGACGTGCTCGGACCAGTACTCGGGGCGCAGTTGCTCGGGGCCCCACTCCTTGCCTGTGACGTTCGAGATGATCGGGTACTTGGGCTGATGGAACGTCAGGGTCTCGGTGACGGCGCGGAACTCCTCCAGCATGGGCGCCATCAACGGCGAGTGGAAGGCGTGCGAGACCGCGAGCGGGCGGTGCTTGACGCCCTGCGCGGCGAGCAGCGCGACGACCTCGCCGACCTCCGCCACCGGGCCCGAAAGCACCACATCGGTGGGGCCGTTGACCGCCGCCACGGAGACATCGCCGGCCCGCCCCGCCTCGGCGATCGCGGCACGCACCGTCTCCTCGTCGCAGACCAGCGTCTCCATCACCCCGCCCGCGGGCAGCGCCTCCATCAGGCGGGCGCGGGCCGTGATGAGCCGGGCCGCGTCCTCCAGGGAGTGGACGCCCGCGACGCAGGCCGCGGTGATCTCGCCCAGGCTGTGCCCGATGAGCGCGCTCGGCCGCACACCCCACGACTCCCACATCCGGGCCAGGGCGTACTCGACGGCGAACAGGGCGGGCTGCGTGAAACCCGTCCGGTTGATCCGCTCGGCGTCCCCGCCGCTTCCCTCGAGGACCGAGCCGAGCGGCTCCGCCAGATGCGGGTCGAGCGCGGCCACGCACTCGGCGAGGGCCTCGGCGAACACCGGCTCGCCCGCCGCCAGTTCGGACGCCATCCCGGCGTACTGCGAACCCTGCCCGGTGAACAGCCAGCCCAGGCGGCGCGCCTTCGCACCGGTCGGCGCGTGCACCGTGACCTGCTCGGACCGCTCGCCCGCGGCGAACGCGGCAAGACCGGCCGCCAGTTGCTCACGGGTGCCGGAGACGCTGAGCCCGTGCTTCATGCGGGCCCGGCCGATGTGCGTGGTGTAGCAGATGTCCGCCAAAGCGCGCGGATCGGCGTCCCGCACCCTGGCCTCGTACGACGTCGCCATCGCCCGCAGTGCCGGGAGGCTGTTGGCGCTCAGCGTCAGCAGACCGGTGTCGCGGGTGGTGCCGCCGCGCGGCGCGGGCTTGGGCGCCTCGCCGATCACGGTGTGCGCGTTGGTGCCGCTCGCGCCGAAGCTGCTCACTCCGGCCAGGCGCGGTCCCTGCGGCCAGCGGGTCTCCTCGGTGGTGACCTTCAGGTGCAGGTCGGACCAGGGGACCTGCGGGTTGGGGTTGTTGAGGTGCAGGTGGCGGGGCAGCGTGTCGTGCTTCAGGGCAAGGACGACCTTGAGGATCCCGGCGGCGCCGGCGGCGGGCTCCAGGTGGCCGATGTTGGTCTTCACCGAGCCGACGAGCAACGGCCGGTCGGCCGGGCGGTCCGTACGCGTGATGGCGTCGAGGGCCTTCAGCTCGATCGGGTCGCCCAGCGGGGTCCCGGTGCCGTGCGCCTCGACATAACCGAGCTCGGCGGGGGCGGCCCCCGCGTCCTTCAGGGCGGAGCTGATGACGCTCTGCTGCGCCGACGGATTGGGCACGGTCAGGCCGCTGCTGCGCCCGTCGTGTTCGGTGGCGACACCGCGGACGACGGCCAGGATGCGGTCGCCCGCGGCCTCCGCCTCGCTCAGCCGCTTCAGCACGAACAGGGCGCCGCCCTCACCGCGCGCATAGCCGTTGGCCGACGCGTCGAAGGTCTTGCAGCGCCCGTCGGGAGACAGCGCGCGCAACTTGCTGACCAGCACGAAGCCGTACGGCGACAGCATCAGGTTCACCCCGCCGACCAGCGCCATGTCGCAGGCGCCGGACCGCAGCGAGAGGCACGCCTGCTCCAGGGCGACCAGGGAGGAGGAGCAGGCCGTGTCGATGACCATGCTGGGGCCCTGCAGCCCGAAGGTGTAGGAGATGCGGCCGGCGAGGAAGCTGGGTTCGCCGATCAGCTGGTAGGCGTCGACGTCCGCGATGGCGCCCTCCTGCTGGCGCATGCGCACGTAGTCGCTGGTGCTCGCGCCGAGGAAGACGCCGACCTGCTGGCCCTCCAGCTCGGTCGGCGGCAGGCAGGCGTCCTCCATGGCCTCCCAGGCCAGTTCGAGGACCAGGCGCTGCTGGGGGTCCATGCCCGCGGCCTCGCGGGGCGAGATGCCGAAGACGGTCGGGTCGAAGGTGTCCACGGGACCGTCGAGGAAGTTGCCCGCCAGGGTGTAGGCGGTGCCCGGGTGGTCCGGGTCGGGGTGGTAGAAACCGGCGACCGGATGCCGCTCCTCGGGGAACTCGGACGTCGCGTCACGGCCCTCGGCGAGGGACTCCCAGAACTCCTCGGGCGTGTCGCCGCCCGGCAGCCTGCAGGAGAGACCGATCACCGCGAGGGGCTGGGGCTGCTGGAGCTCCTGGACCCGGGCGCGGAGGCTGCGGATCGTGCCGAGCGACTCCTTCAGGCGTCCGCGCAGGACGTCCTGGCTCGGCTGGGCCGGCTTGTCCGCGGGCCGGTTCGGCTCCTGTGCGGAGCGGTTCGGCTTCTCTGCGGGGGTGTTCGTCATCAGTTCTCCTCGAACCCAAGGGCTGTGCCGGAGATCTCGGCCTCCAGCTGGCGAAGCAGTTCGTCGTCGTCGAGTTCGTCCATGCCGTCCGGGTCACCGGCTTCGCCGGGCCCGGCGCCGTCCGCGTCGGCGGCCTGCGTGGCCGCGTCCGGGGCGTCGGCGGGGTAGCCGAGGCGGTCGAGCAGATGGGCGGTGAGCGCGAGCGCGGTGGGGTGCTCGAAGGCGACCGTCGACGACAGGTCGGTCTTCAGCCCCCGTGAGAGCCGCAGCCGCAGTGTGAGGGACATGACCGAGTCCAGGCCGAGATCGAAGAAGCCCTGCTCGGCCTGGAGGTCGTCCTCCGGGAGCCCGAGGACCGCGGCGACCTGGGTGCAGACCCAGTCGAGCATCCGGTCGCGGCGCAGCGCCGGGTCGAGCTCACCGAGCCCGGCCACGAACTCCGTGCCGCCGTCCCGCTTTGCCGACCCGAGCACCGGGGCGAAGAGCCGCTGGTGCGGTGAGTCCGCGAGCGCGGCCCTGAAGAGTTCCCAGTCGACGTCGGCCACCGACACGTGCACGGCGCTCTCGCGGGCGAGCAGGCCGAGGGCGCCGACCAGATCCTCTTCCTGGAGGGGCGCGATCCCACTGCTCTTCAGCAGTAAAATCGTCCGTTCGTCGAGGAGTTCGCTGCCCGCGAGGGGCATGAGCTCCAGATGGGAAACGGGCAGGCCGCTCGCCCGGCGCCGGGCGGCGAGCGCCCGCAGGGCCCAGTCGGCCGGCGCGGCCGCGCCGGTGACGGCGCCGCCCCAGGTGCCGGGCACCGAGCCGAGCAGGACGAAGAGGCCGAGCGGATCCTTGGCCGTCAGCTCGTGCAGCAGCTCCGCGGTGGTGGAGCGCCGCAGTTCCGCGAGGACGGCGGCGTCCGTGGTCTCGTCCAGGAGCGTCGCGATGCCGGGGGAGTCCGCGCAGACGACTCCGGCGATACCGGCGTCGGCACGCAACTGGCCGACCAGCGCCGTGAGTTCGCCGCGGGTGGTGCCGGGGGTGCGGCGGATCTCCACGCCCTGGGCGCGCCAGGCCTCGATGCGGATCTCGTCCCAGGGCAGGGGCTCCGCCGACTCCGGTTCGGTGTCCGCGAGCGCGATGCGCCGGGCCCCCGCCCCGATCAGCCAGTCCACGACGGGCGCCGCGAGCTCGCGGCGCGCCCCGGTCACCAGGTGCCAGCGGTCGGCGGTGAGCGGCGCGTGGCCGGACGTCTCGGGCGGCCTGCACTGCGTCAACTCCCCCACCTGGAGCGAGGAGTGCTCGACGCGAAGGTGTTCGTCGCCCGGCGCGCAGAGCAGCCGGGCCACCAGCGTGCGCAGCTCCTCCGCGCTGCCGTGCGTGAGGTCCACGTGCCCGCCCCACGCGTCGGGGCGCATCATCGCCAGGGTCCGGCCGAGTCCCGCGTGCGCGCCCTGGGCGGCGACGGGGAACCCGGTGTGCCCCGCGGCGACGAGCGCGTGCCGGGTGACGAGCCACAGCCTCGGCGCGGTGCCTTCGAGGCCGGCCAGCGTGGCGGCGAGCGCGGTGGTGGCACGCCAGGTGTCCGGACGGGCGTCCAGGTCCTCCAGGGGCCAGAGGTCGCAGACGGCGGTGGTGCCCGCGTCGGCCTCCGCCCAGACATCCGTCCCGGTGAACAGCCGTCGCCACGCGTCCCGGTCGTTCGGGTCGAGGGATACGTCGGCGGGGCTCGCGTGGCCTTCGTGCGCGAGCTGCGACGACCGTACGCGGACCACCTCGGCTCCCGCGTCCCGCAGCCCCTTTGCCACCGCGCCCGCCAGGTGTTCGGTGTCGCCGCAGACCAGCCAGCGGGTGGCGGGTGCGGGGCTCTGCGCGTCGTGGTCGGTGGGGCGCAGCGGGGCGGGGCGCCAGGCCATGCGGTATAGGAGGCTCTCCAGGCGGTCCCGGGCGGCGTCCGCGGGGACGAGATCGCGGGGCGCCGCCAGGCGCAGGCCCGCCAGCTCCACCACGGCGCGGCCCGCGGGGTCGAGCACCGTCACGTCCGCCTCGCGCAGCCCGTCGGCGCAGAGCCGCACCGGGCCGCGGCAGACCCGTACCGTGCCGTCGGCGGCGGCCTTGACGCGGACCAGGCCGATCGCAGCGGGCAGCGGGTCGGCCTCGGCAGCTTCGGTTCCGGCTCCGGCTCCGGCGCCTTCGGCGACCAGCCGCAGGGCGAGGCGCAGCAGGTCGGCCGGCAGCCTCCGCCGGGACGCCCCGTCGGGCAGCTCCACGGAGATCTCGGCGGCGCCCGCGGCGGAGTCCGCCGACAGGATCCGCAGCCCCGGGAACGCCTCGGCGAGGCTCGCCCGCAGGGGTTCGTCCACCGCGAGCCCGCACGGCGCGGCCATCTGCGTGGCGCTCACGCCCCCGGTGTCCGTCGACGCCGTCAGGGCGGCGTCGGAGGGCGCGTCGTCGACCAGGGAGCGCAGCGCCACCGAGGCCTGCCGGGTGTCGACCACGGCCTGCAGCTCCGCCCGGCTCTCGGCGTCGGTGCGGGGGGCCGGGCCGAACCGTACGCCGGCGAGTGCCGGTATCGGAGCGCCCGTCGAGGCGGCGCAGTCCAGCGCGGCCTCCAGGAGCGCGGGCGCGGCCACCGTGCCGGAAGCGGTGATCTGCCAGGGCGCGCGCACCCCGTCGACCGACACCGGCAGGAGCGCGGTCCAGGAGGCGTTCGCCGGACGGACCGGGGTGCCGACCAGGGCCCCCGTACCTCCGGCACGTTCCTTGGGCTGCTGGGGCAGCCAGTGTTCCTTGCGCTGCCACGGATAGGCGGGCAGCTCCACGATCCGCCGGCCGGGTCCGGCGAACGCCGCCCAGTCGACCGGGACGCCCTGCGCGTGCAGCGCGCCCAGGCTCTTGAGCAGGGCGCCCACCTCGTTCTCGTCGCGCACCAGCGAGGGCAGCACGACCGGAGCCTGGACTCCGGCGGCGGTCAGGGACTCCTCGGCCCCCGACACGAGCACCGGATGCGGCGAGATCTCGACGAACACCCGGTCCTCCGGGTCCTCGACGGCGCTCACCGCGTCCTGGAAGAGCACGGTGTCACGCAGGTTGCGGCCCCAGTACTCGGCGGTCAGCGACGAGCCGTCCACCTCGCCGCCCGCCACGGCGGAGTAGATCGGGATACGGGCTTCGGCGGGCACGAGGGCGGCGAGGCCCGTCACCAGACGCTCGCGCAAGGGCTCCACGAGCGGGGAGTGCGGGGCGACCGGCACCTTGATGCGGCGCACGAAGATGTTCGCGTCGCTCAGCTCGGCGGCGAGCTCATCGAGGGCTCCGTCGTCACCGGCGACGACCGTGGTCCGCGGACCGTTGATCGTCGCGATGCTCAACTGGTCCTCGTACAGGGCCAGATACGGCGCGAGCTCGTGGCGCGGCAGACCCACCGCGATCGAGCCGCCCGTCCCCACGACCGTGTCGAGCAGCCGCGAGCGCAGGCAGAGGATCTCCGTGGCCTGGGCGAGCGTCAGCGCGCCCGCGGCCCAGGCCGCGGCGACCTCGCCCATGCTGTGGCCGACGACCGCCTCGGGCACCACGCCCCAGCTGCGCCACAGCTCGACCAGGCCGACCTGCACGGCGAAGATCAGCTCCTGCGGGATGCCCTCGTCGAAGGGCCTGCTGCCGGGTTCACCGCGCAGCGAGGCCAGCGGCGACCAGGCGATCCACTTGCGCATCTCCTCCTCCACGGCGAGCACCGCGTCACTGAACACCGGTTCGTTGTCCAGGAGTTGGCGCCCCATCCCGGCCCACTGCGAGCCGAAGCCGGAGAAGACGAACACGCAGGAGCGTGCTGCCTCCGCCGTGCCCGTGAGCAGGCCCGGGTCCTCCTCGCCCGCCGCGAGCGCGGCCAGCGCGGCGCGGACGTCGGTGAGGCTCCGCCCGACGGCCACCGCGCGGTGGTCGAGGCGGCTGCGGCGTACGGACGCGGTGTACGCGAGGTCCGCGAGCTCCCTCTCGTCGGTCCCCTCGGTCCGGGCGAGGAAGGCCTCGGCGGCCGGGGCGAGCGCGGAGGGCTGCGCGGCGGAGAGCGGGACGGCGAAGCGGGCCGGGGCGGGGGCCGGGGGAGCGGGGGCGGCCGCGGGCGGCTCCGCCACCAGGATGTGGGCATTGGTGCCGGTGAAGCCGAAGGAGCTGACGCCCGCGACGCGGGGCCGGCCGGGGGCCGACGGCCACTGCTCGGCGCCGCCCGCGACTTCGAGGCCCAGCTTCTCCCAGGCGACCTGTGTGGTCGGCCGGGTGGTGACGCCGATGTGCGGGGCGATGCGGCCGTGGTGCACGGAGAGCACGGCCTTGATGAGCCCCGCCATTCCGGCGGCGGCCTCCAGATGGCCGATGTTGGGCTTGGCCGAGCCGACCAGGAGCGGCGCGGCCTCGGGCTCCTGTGCCGTGGAGTGCCCCGGACGCAGCGCCTGGGCGAGCGCCCGCAGTTCGATCGGGTCGCCGAGCGGTGTGCCGGTGCCGTGCGCCTCCGCGTAGCCGACCGCGCTGCCCGGCAACCCGGCCTGGTCCAGGGCCTGTTGGATGAGCGCCTGCTGGGCCGTGCCGTTGGGCACCGTCAGACCGCTGCTCGCGCCGTCCTGGTTGACGGCGCTGCCCGGCAGCACGGCGTAGACGCGGTCGCCGTCGGCGACGGCCTTGGAGAGCCGCTTGAGCACGACCGCCCCGGAGCCCTCGCCGCGCAGATAACCGTCGGCGGCCTCGTCGAAGGTGTGGCAGTGGCCGGTGGGCGAGAGGGCGCCGCCGGCCGAGACGGAGACGGGGATCACCGGGCTGAGGATCACGTTCACGCCGCCCGCCACCGCGAGGTCGCTCTCGCCCTGGCGCAGGCTCTGCGCGGCCAGGTGCACGGCGGTCAGCGACGAGGAGCAGGCGGTGTCCACCGCGAGGCTCGGACCGGTCAGGCCGAGGAAGTACGAGAGCCTGCCGGACGCCCCGGCGAAGGAGTTGCCGGTCCCGTAGTAGAGGTCGACGTCCTGGAGGTGGCTGCTGACGTGCTGGGCGTGGTCGGAGCTGTTCATCCCGACGAACACGCCGGTCGCCGAGCCGCGCAGCCGGTCCCTGGTGGCTCCGGCGTCCTCAAGGGCCTCGTAGGCGACTTCGAGGAAGAGCCGGTGCTGGGGGTCGAGGCTGCGTGCCTCGCGGGGCGAGACCCGGAAGAAGGCGGCGTCGAAGCCGCGTACGTCGTCGAGATAACCGCCCCGCAGGGAGGTCATCGTGCCGGGCGTCCACGCCCCGTCGGAGAGGAAGGCCTTGCCGTCCCAGCGGTCCGAGGGCACGTCACGGATGACCTCGCGCCCGTCGACGAGCAGCTGCCAGTAGTCGCGCACGGTGGGGCTGCCGGGGAAGCGGCAGCTCATGCCGACGACGGCTATGGGGTCGTCGGCGGGCGCGGCGGTGGTAGCCGCGGGTTGCGGTCCGGCGGGTGCGGCCGTCGGCGCCGGGAGCTGCTCCTTGTCCGGGGCCTGCGCCTTAGCGAGGACCTCCGGGAGCAGGAAGTCCACCAGCTCGTCCAGGCACGGACGCTCGAACGGCGTGGACAGGGCGATCTCCAGGCCGAGCGTGATGCCGAGCCGGTCGACGAACTCGACGATGGAGAGCGAGTCGAGGCCGAGGTCGGCGAAGCCGCGGCGGGGCGAGATGCGGCGGGTCGGGTCCTGGCCGAGGATCTCCGCCAGGACGGCCGACGTCTGGCGCATCAGCTCGCGCCGGTCGCGTGCCGTCCCCGGCGCGCCGTGTGCCGACTCCGTGCCGGCCGCCGTCGCCTCCGCTGGCCCACGCGGGGTGACGGCGGACGGCACGGCCTCCCGGACCGGCCCGTCGGGGGTCGGGACCGTGACCGGGGAGTCACCGGCGGGGAGGGGGATCCCCGCCGGCATCAAGGGGGCGCCGGTGGTGGCACCGGCGCCGATCCGGAGCTCCTGCGCCGGGCCCAGCGGACGCCCTTCGGGGTCGATCAGCTGGACGGCGAGCCTGGCGGACGACGCCTGAGCGGCGCCGGGGGTTACCGCTCCGGACTGCGCGCCACGCGTGACCTCGGGCAGCCAGAAGGACTCGTGCTGCCACGGGTGGCGGGGAAGCTCGGCCGGGCGGCCGGGCAGCAGGCCCTCCCAGTCGATGTCGGCGCCCGCGCAGTGCAGGTGGGCGAGGGCGCCGAGCAGCGTCGCGGGCCCGTCGGCGTCCCTGCGCAGCGAGGCCACGGCGACGCCGTGCCGGCGCGTGGTGGTGAGCGCCTCGGTCAGCGGGCGTACCAGCGTCGGGTGGGGGCCGATCTCGATGAAGTCGGCGCCCCGGTCGTTCAGGAGGTGGCGCACGGCGGGCCAGAACCGTACGGGGTTCAGGACGTTCGCCGCCCAGTACGCGGCGTCGAGTGCGGCGGGGCGCTCGTCGGGCGTGACGGTCGAGACGAACGATTCGGGTGTCGGAACGGCGGTGAACTCGGCCAACTCCACGGCCAGTTCGTCGGCGTACAGCTTCATCGCCGGGCTGTGGAAGGCGTAGTCACCGGGGACGAAGCGCGCGGTGACCGACCGTTCGCGCAGGAGTTCCGAGAGCGCCGTCAGGTCCTCCTCGGACCCGGCGAGCACGGTCGCGTTCGGTCCGTTGACCGTCGCGACGGTGACCGGGCGCCCGGTGCCCGCGACCGTGTCGACGGCCTGGACCTCGGGCAGACCCACCGCGAGCATGCGACCCGTGCCCGCGGCGCCGGCCATGATGCGCCCGCGCCGGATCGCGAGGTCGAGGGCGGTGGGCAGGTCGATGGCGCCGGACCAGCAGGCCGCCGAGATCTCACCGAGGCTGTGGCCGATGACCTTGTCGGGGCGCACGCCCCGCTCGCGCCAGACCTCGGCGACCGCCAGTTGCAGGGCGACCACGGCGGGCTGGGCGAGCTCGGTGGCCGTGAGGTCGGCCTCGCCGAACAGTTCCCGCAGTCCGGGGAGGCTCGCGGCGCGGATCACCTCGTCGCAGCGCTCCAGGCAGCGGGCCGCGGCGGGCTCCCGCTCCCAGAGGTCGAGGCCCATGCCCCGCCACTGCGAGCCCTGCCCGGAGAAGACGAAGACGGTGCGGTGGCGTCGGCGGGGCTCGGCGACACCGGTCAGGGTGCGCTCGTCGGGCGTGCCCTGGGCCAGGTCCGCCAGCGAGGCCCGCAGTTCGTCCAGGCCGGCGCCGATCACCGTGGCGCGGGTCTCGTGGTGCGTGCGCCGGACGGCCGCCGTGTGCAGGACGTCCGCCAGGGGCTGTTCACCGTCGAGGGTGGTCAGCAGGTCCCTGGCGCGCTCGTGCAGGGCGTCGTCGGTGGAGCCGGACAGGAGGAGCACCTTCGGCGAGGGGCCTGCGCTCTCCTCGCGGGGCTCGGCGGGGGCCGGCTCGGGTGCGGCGGACAGCAGGATGTGGGCGTTGGTGCCGCTCAGGCCGAACGCGCTCACGCCGAGCAACTGGTCGCCCGGACCGTCGAGTTGACGTGCTTCGGCGGATATCTGCAACGGGCCGTCCGCCCAGGGGATCGCCGGGTTCGGCGTGCCGAAGTGCAGCTGCGGCGGCACGAGCCTGTGCCGTGCGGTCAGGACGGTCTTGATGAGCGCGGCCACCCCGGCGGCCGCGTCCGTGTGCCCGAAGTTGGCCTTGTGCGAGCCGATGTGCAGCTTGCGGGCGGGATCACGGCCGGGTCCGAACACCTCCGACAGGGCGTACGCCTCGATCGGGTCGCCGAGCGGTGTGCCGGTGCCGTGCGTCTCCACGTACGTGACGTCGTCCGGCGCGGCGTCGGCGCGGCTCAGGGCGTCCCGCAGCAGGGCCGCCTGGGCGGAGGCGTTGGGCACGGTCAGGCCGGCGCTGCGGCCGTCGTGGTTGAAGGCGCTGCCCCGGATGACGCCGAGTACCCGGTCACCGTCGGCGAGCGCGTCGTCGAGCCGCTTCAGGACGACGACTCCGCAGCCCTCGCCCCGGACGATTCCGTCGGCGTCGGCCGCGAAGGGCTTGCAGCGGCCGGTGGGGGACAGGGCCTGCACCTTGCTCATGAAGATGGAGAGCTCGGGTGCGGCGAGGACGTTGACGCCGCCCGCGAGCGCGGTGTCGGCCTCGCCGCTGGCCAGGCTGCGGCACGCCAGGTGCACCGCGACCAGGGACGACGAACAGGCGGTGTTCACGGCGAGCGCGGGCCCGTGCAGTCCCAGGGTGTAGGCGACCCGTCCCGGCGCGAAGCTGAACTCCTTGCCGCTCGCGTAGTAGGGGTCGATGCCCCGCACGCCCCGCGTCTTGGAGTGCAGGAGCGTGTAGTCCATGCCGAGCATGCCGAAGAAGACACCGGTGCGGGACCCGGCGAGCTGTGGCTTGGTCAGGCCCGCGTGCTCCAGGGCCTCCCAGGACACTTCGAGCAGGAGCCGCTGCTGCGGGTCCATCTCGCGGGCCTCGCGGAAGGAGATGCCGAAGAAGTCCGCGTCGAACTGGTCGAGGCCCGGCAGGACGCCCGCGTAGCGGCAGTAGCCGGTGCCGGGCTCCGCCCCGTCCTCGCTGATGAACTCGGGGCCCCAGCGCTCCGCGGGGATCTCGCCGATCACGTCGACGCCGTCCCGCAGGACGTGCCAGAAGGATGCGAGGTCGACCACTCCGCCCGGGTAACGGCACCCGATGCCGACAAGGGCTATGGCCGGATCGGTGACTGGTCCGCTGCGGACGGGCATGGGTCCCCCTCAAAAGAGTGCGACGGGAGTGCGTCGGGAGTGCGACGAGTGGGTGAGGAACGAGGTCCGGGTGGCGCGAGTGGTGTCCGCGCCACCCGGTGTGCGGCGGAAGTGCGGTCTAGAACTTCGCGGCCGCCGTGGGTGCCTTGAGCTCCCCGAGATACTTGTGCCAGAGGTGGTTGGGATCGTTCTCCACCGCCGTGACGATCTCCCGCATGGCGGCGAGCGCCTTGGGCTCCCCGTCGTACACATCGCCCTGGAGCATCTTCAGCACGTCCAGGCGGTAGCGGGGGTCCTGGACGAACGCCGTGAACAGGATGTTCAGGCGGTAGTAGATGGAGATGAACTCGTACCAGTTGTGCACGGCGCTGCGCAGGGTGTCGACGTACGTGTCGAAGCGCTTCCTGCGGAAGTCGCCCGCCTCGTGCGCCGCGATGATGTCGTTGGCCGCCAGGCGCGCGCTGTTGAGGGCCACGCTGACACCGCTGGAGAAGATCGGGTCGACGAAGCGGGCCGCGTCACCGATCATGATGAGCGAGTCGTCGGCGATCTGCGTCAGCGCGTAGCTGTAGTCGCCCTCGGACTTGAACTCCTTGACGCGCTGGGCGTTCTTGAGCGCGTCGCACAGCGCGGGACGCGAACCGACGGTGTCCCAGAAGAAGGTCTCCAGGTCGTCCTTGGCCTCCTTGAAGCGGGACTTCTGGGTGACGACGCCGACCGAGGTGATGGTGTCGGTGATCGGGATCTGCCAGACCCAGGTGTCGGTCAGCGGCAGGAAGTGGATGAAGATGTAGTCCGACTGCTCCTTGTTGACCGCGAGCGCCTTGCGGTCGAAGTTGTCGAACCAGGTGTGCACCGCGTACTGGTTGAATACCGGGTCGGGCACCTTGACCTTGAGCTGGCTGCCCATCATGGTGCGCCGGCCGCTCGCGTCGACGACCATGCGGACGGGCACGCCGATCGGCTGGTTGCCGACCTTCGCCTGGATGATGGGGCGGTCCTGCTCGGAGAAGTCGACGCGGTTGACGCGCACCCCGTGGTAGACCTTCGCGCCCAGGCTCTCCGCGTGCTGCAGGAGGATCTGGTCGAACTTCCCGCGGTCGACGTGGAAGGTGTAGTCGCGGTCGACGCCCGCCTGGTCGCGCTCGCTGAAGAGCACCTCGGCGGCGCGGAAGTCGTGGTCGAGGCCCTGGAAGCCCATGTGGTCGATGTCGCGGTCCTCGGCCGAGGTCCAGGCGGCGCCGTACTTCTTGGGGAAGCCCGCCGCCTCGACCGCGTCTATCGCGCCGGTCTCGATGAGGACCGGCGTGGTGGCCGGCACCAGCGACTCACCGACGTGCTCGCGCGGGAAGGTCTCGGACTCGAAGACCACGACGGAGAGGCCCGCCTTGGCGAGGTAGGAGGCGGCGGTCGCGCCGGCCGGACCGCCGCCGATGATGCCGATGTCGTAGTCGTAGTTTGCGGACAACTTGAGCTCCTCTTCAGGGGTTCGGTCGGTGTGCTGCGCCGTGGTCGCGGTCAGTGCACGGGAGAGCGAAGGGACAGCAGCAGGTCGGTGATGCTGTCGAGGTTCTGGAAGTTGGTCCCGGTCAGCTCGGTCGGCGGGATGTTCGTGCCCAGCTCGTCCCGGATGAAGGTGAGCAGCTGGGCGGTGTTGATCGAGGTGAGAATCCCCCACTCGAGCAGCGGGGTGTCCGGAGCTATGCCCTTGGGGTCCGGCTCGGACAGAAGCCGTTCCTGGATGAACTCGGTGAGCCGGCCGATCAGTTCGTCACGGTCACTGGCCACGCCGTACCTCCTGAAGATGCTGATGACGGGCGGGACGCTCCGCTGCCGGGGAGGCACTTGGAGCCGCCGGGGGAAACCCTGAGGAGAGAGTTCAACACTCGGGGAGTTCAACGCCCGGTGATTTCATTTCCTGATGAACTCTACTAGTGTTGAGCTCATCGTCAAGGGCCCAACACAAAGCAGTGGTCGCGTAGTTGGAGGCGCCATGAGCGGGGAACAGCACGGTCCACCCACCGGAGAAGCGCACGTCTGGGCGGTGCGCGAGCCGCCACCGGGCCCGGGGCGCAAGGCGGTGGTCGAACGCTGCCTCGCGCTGCTCACCCCCGCGGAGCTCAGCCGCTACGAACGCGTCGTGCCGCCCCAGCAGGCCCTGCACGCCTGCGCCCACGCCGCACTGCGCACCGTCACCGCCGCCTACACCGGGCTGCGCGCACCCCAAGTCGCCTTCACCACAGGAGAGTTCGGAAAGCCCTACGTGGCATCGGACCCAGGCCTGCGGGTCAGCCTCGCGCACACGAACGGCATGGCCCTCGTCGCGGTGACCCGCGACGGCCCCGTGGGCGTCGACGTCGAGCGCATCACCGCCCTGCACGACCCGGCCGGCATGCGAGGCCAGGTGCTCTCGCCCTGGGAGGCGGCGCGCTGGCCCCAGAGCGCCGAAGACGCCGCGCAGAGCGGCCTGTTCACCCACTGGACCTGCAAGGAAGCCGTCCTCAAGGCGATCGGCAGCGGCCTCGCGGGCGACCTGACGTCCATCCAGGTGGCCCCCGGGGCGCGGCGCTCCGGGCCCGTCCCCGTCCACGCGCTGCCCGCCCAGGCCGCGACCCGCACCTGGGCCCTGCAACTTATAGACCTGGGCCCCGAGTTCAGGGCCGCCGTGGCCGTGGCGGACGGCGGCAGCCTCGTGCGCGCCTTCCACATGTCGCCCGGCAGCGCCCCCAGCGTCCCGCCGGCCCTGCCCGCACCCCTCCCGCCGCTGCTCCCCGAAGTCGCCGGGGCCCCCGAGGTCCCCGGCCGCCAGACCGTTCCCGACCGTGGAGGTCCGTCATGCAGCTGAGCAGCCCCCGATCGCCCGAACCCCGGTCACCGGCGCCCTCGACCGCACCGCCGGCCCTGATCTGCCTGCCCCACGCGGGAGGCGCCGCCCGCGTCTTCGCGAGCCTGCGGGCGGCCCTTCCGCACGTCGACTCCACCCTGCTCGAGCTCCCCGGCCACGGCACCCGGATGCGCGAGGCGCCGCGGGACGACTTCGGTGCCGTACTCGACGACCTGGTCCGCACCTCCGCCTCGCACACCGGCGGCCGCTACGTCCTGCTCGGACACAGCATGGGCGCGGCCTTCGCCTACGAACTGGCCCGCTACTGGGCCGCGTTGGGCAGGCCGCCCGTGGCCGTCGTCCTGGCGGGACGCAACGGCCCCACCGCCCGGCGCATCCTGCCCGACATCCACCCGCTGGGGGCGCAGGAGTTCCTGGACGCCGTCCGCAAGCTCGGCGGGACCCCGCCGCAGGTGTTCGCCAACCCCGAGCTGGTGAAGCTGTTCATCCCCATGCTCCGGGCCGACTTCACCATGTCGGAGACGTACGAGGCACTGCCCGGCGCCCCGCTCGACTGCCCCCTGTGGGTGTGCGCGGGCCGCGACGACCCGATGGTCGACGACGCGGGGCTGCACGACTGGGAGAACCACGGCGCCGGCGAAGTGCGCACAGAGTGGCTGCCCGGCGCCCACTTCATCCTCGACACACCGGAGTTCCACGCGTACGTCGCCAAGGTCTTCGCCGCCCTGCCACCGCGCTGAGCGAACGCCCGAACGCCGTCGGCCGAACCCCAGCAACCGGGGCGGCCCGACGGGGTCGGGGCGGCGCGCGGGGGAGGACGCCCCCCCCCGCCGCGGCCGCGCCGGGAGAAGC